>NZ_VBTO01000008.1:0-714887 GCF_013277615.1 Pseudomonas sp. MS19
CCAGCTTATCGTCAGCGGGAGGCGCATTCTACAGCGTTCAAACTCGCTGTCAACACCTCGTTTTTTACCGCTTTCGATCACCGTGGCGATCACTCTAAAAGGCTTTAAACCACCCTTCAGAGCCCGGCGCATTCTACACAGCCTTCGCTGTTTTGCAACCCCTCTTTTTAAGCCAACTTCTTGTTTTATAAGAAGTTTTCCGAGAGGTCGACGCCGGAAGAGGTGCGCATTATAGGCACCTCAGTTTTGCCGTCAAGGGTTTATTGCGGATTTGTTTCAAATAGTGGTTATGCCAGGTGCAACCCACCTAACGACTAAGCATGAAGGTTTCATACTCAAGGTCGTCCAACGAGCTGGATAGCCGCCCCAGCGCCAGCAGTACGCATACCAGCAGCGACAAGGTAAAGCCGTAGCCGAAGAAGCTTGGCCCCATATAGATGCTTAACAATGTCAGTGCTGCGTTCATCACCACGAACAGGATGCACAGCTCAAGCACTATGGCGCGCTTGTCCAGGTAGAAGAAGACGTTAAGCAGCGCCATGAACACCACCTGAATACTCACGCCCACCACGTCCACGTAAAACAGCGGCAAATAGTGGCTGGACATGCCCAGCCACTCGAGCAGCTGTGGCGCCAACAGGAACAACAGCGTAATGGTCACACCCTGGACCTTGCAGATTTCGAGCAGGCCCTGACGGATAGACAAGACCATCTGCTCTTTTAACTGAGCCACGTGCTGCAGGGTTTCACCCCCACGAATCGCCGAGTACAGGCGCTCGTTCCATTCGGCAAAATCGGTTTCGATACGCACCAGGAACACGGCCATGCCCGGAATAATGGCCAGGTACGCCAGAAAGATTGGCAAGTCATATAAGAGAGAGGCACGCATAGGCCCAATGACCTGGCTGGACGTGCTGGGCGTGTACCAGAAGATGAACTTGTCGATCCACACACCAAGGTTGTAGCAGAAGCCGGTAATGAAGAGGCTATAGAACACCCGTCCGCGCTTGACGAAGTCGAAGGCAACCAGCTGCTTGGACGGATACTCGCGCAGGATGTCGAACAGGTACATGAACAACAAACTGGCGTGACCAATAAGGAACGCCAGCAACAGGCCTTCGGTTTTCAGGAAGCGCAGTAGTACAGCGCACACCAGCATTAACGAATAACCCAGCACCATGACCATCAGGATGCGGTTATAAGCCTTCATGCCCGAGAGGAAGGTAATAACCAACCAGAGATTGCACAGCACCACGAAAATCGAGACGACCAGCAAGCGATAGGTGAACGAAGCATCGAATAGCGTTGCCATCAGCACAAAGGCCAGCAGCCCTGCAATGACAGTAGTCACCAACAACATGCCCACCAGATTGGGCAAGATCGTGTCATTGGCTTTCTTGAACAACTGATCCGATATAAAGCGGGTAAACATCAACTGGATGCCGCCGGTAATAATCAGCGAGCTAGCCATCAAGTAGGTGATGGTGATCAGGAACTGACGAATGAGCAACTCCGGCACAACGATGCCAATACTCAGCACGCCGATCATCATCACACTGAGAATCGACAGCACCCAGGGGCCGGAGCCGATCAGCCCGGCGTATACATAGGCGCGTAAGGTCGAGGTGTAGGAGTCGCGCGAAAGAATCTTGCGCAGTTCAAAGCCAATGCCAGCCATCTTATTGTGCCTCCTTGGCAATAGCTTCAAGGTAAAGATTGCGGTAGCGCTGCAGCATCAAGGTCTCGGTGTAATAGGTGTTAACCCGCTTGAGGCCGACGGCTTGAGCTGCATGCCAACGTTGAGAGTCGCTCAACAGGCCGACAATGGCCTGCGATGTCGCTTGAGGATCGGCAATGGCGACCACTTCCCCCGCAAAACCAAGCGCCCGGTCTTCCCCCGCAGCACCTTCGATCAACTCGCGACACGAGCCCACATCGCTGCTCACCACCGGCGTGCCTGCCGCCCACGCCTCGAGAATCACCAGCGGCTGCGCTTCACTGATAGAGGTCAGCACCATCATGCCGAGATTGGGTAACAGTTCGCGGATGTTCTGGTAACCGAGAAACTTGACCTTGTCTTGCAGCCCCAGACTCACCACGAGGCTGTGGCATTCGCTGGCGTAATCCGGATCTTCTTCCTCTGGGCCGACAATCCAGCCTTCGGCTTCAGGGATCGCACTGATAACACCGCGCATAGCGCGGATAAAGGTTTTTACGTCCTTGATGGGCACAACACGGCCAACCAAGCCCACCGTCAAGGGAATACCGGCTGGCCGTTGCTCGATCGAGCTGGCCCAAACGTCCATGGCAATCCCATTGGGGATTACCAGCGTGCGCGCAAAGTCCGCACCATCGGCAACCTGACGCTGACGGTTACCGTCATACAAGGCCGTTATTGGATTCGCCGAACGGTAGGCCAACAAACCAATGCGCTCAAAGAAGCGAATCCACAAGCGCCGGACATAGTTCACATCCGAATTGATGCCGGTTTTCAGCGCTTCATCAGGACTTTCGGAGATCCAGTTGGCCTGCGCCAGATCGATCTTGCGCTCCTTGGTGTATATGCCGTGTTCACTCAGTAAATAGGCGCAGTTCCAACGGGCCTGCAGAATGCTTCCCAGCAAGCCGGCGTATCCGGTTGAGATCGAGTGCAAGGCACGCGCACGCGGCATGCGCATGGCGGCCTCGCAGAGCATCATCAACGGCGCCTGCATGGTGCGCACGGTCCAGAAGTAATTGACGAAAGAGGGGTCGCTGCAGTGATGGGTATAACCATCGGTCACAGCCTCCCAGCTGGCGCGGCTGTGCAGAACGTCATCGAGTGTCACGCTGCCTGCAGCGAGGATATCCAGCACGCGCGCACCGTCTTCAGGCAATGGCGTGCCGGGATGATGGAAGAACTCGTGCAGTGCATTGATCTCATCCCTGGGCCCTTCACGCTTGGCCGACATGACTGCTCGCCCAGCGGTCCATGAGCTCTCAAGGAAGTGTTCTTCGATGTGCACAACATTGGGCGGGATCGCATATTGACGCTTGGGATAGGCACTTTTCTGCCCGCCGATGAAGAAAACCGAGAACGTCAGTTCGGGTAGCCCGAGGATCAGTTGATTAACCCAGCTGGAAACACCGCCGCGAACATAAGGCCAGGTCCCTTCAAGCAACAGGCATACATCAGCAATCGGCGCAGTGTCTTGCGCTTTGAACTTCATAACCAGTATCTCGCCAGCTCGGCAAACGGTGGACGCTTCAGGGTTTCGGCCGAAAGCTGGGAAAGGTACATAGGAATATCGGTGTAGCGACCTTGCTGAAACGCAATCTCTGCCTTGTACGGTGCAATCTTTTCCTGCGCCAGACCCGCTGCCTTGGCTGTCAGCAAATGACTGACCGCCTCATCCAGAAAACCCTGCTCCATGGCAATACGAGCCGCCAAGAGATGCGCGTCATCACCCACACCCTGAGCAAAGGCCAACTCCACATGCTCACGCGCCTGGCTCAGTACATGCTCCAGTACACTGCCTTGCGCCAATCCCATATAGGCGAGTTCCCAGTACCAGCGGGCCAGCGTCGAATGTAAGGGACCATGCTGCTGCTCGGGCGCCGCCTGCAGTTGCGCAAGGGTCTTCTCGATTCGCTGGTTGATCTGACTTTCCTGCTGATCAAGCATCGAATAGGCCAGCAAGCGCACATCATCAGATGGATCGCGCAGGGCCAGTTTGAGAATCGGGATGGAGTCCTTGCCATTCATTCGCCGTGTCGCCATCAGCGCCATGGTGCGGCGCTCCGGGTTCGGCGCATGACGCAGTACATCCTGCAAGCCGCCATCGTTGAACATCAACTCGCCGCTTGCCTCCTGAGCCCGGAATGGCAATTCCGGCACACCCATTGAGCGCCATACCGACTCTTTTTGCCGACGCGGCAGATACAACGCCGGGAACACTGCCAGCACTACGCCCAGCGTTCCGAGAATCGGCATAAAGAAAGACAAGCTGAAGAGCACCAACGGGCTCCACGGCAATGGAAATTTGTAACGGGTAGGCAACAACAACCAGACACCGGCACTCAGCAGCGCGCTAGCCGCTCCATGCGCTGAGATATACAGCAGGGTGGCCTCAACTATTGATAACTTATCGAGGAAAGCGGCAAAGCTGCTGACCTCAAATAATACCGCCCCGCTAAATAGCCACTTGCTGATCATTGATCGCACACTCGTTGAACAGGAAACGCCGCAAGCTCTCGCGACCACCTTGGCCGCTGATGTCGAACTCGCGGATGTTTATACCTAGCGACTCGAAACTCTGATCCAGACCAAAACGCTCGTGAATGATGCCGTTGAGACGCGTCAGATAACCCTGCCCGCCATCAGCCGAAGTCAGCGGCAACAGCACCAAAACACAGGGATTGCCGTGCTCGTTATCCACCCGCAATTGCACATCGAGACCACGGCGACTGTCTTCGACCAGACGTAGCAAAGCATCACGGTGCTCACCGGGGCTGGCCTCTATGGCGAACATGTGCGCTTCCAGATCATGCTCGACTGCGTCATTGAGAGAACGCTTTAGCTGCTTGCTGAAATCCTGCGCATCCATGTCGGCAAGTTGCAGGGTCTGCTGATCGGTCTGCAGCAAGTCGGCAATGTGCCCGCACAGGATCATCAGCAGGCTCAGAACCCGCTGCGTGAAGGCGAAGAACGGCATCTGCTCGACCGCCAACAGGGCGACAATCCGATCCTCGGTGTCTTTCAGCGGTACACACACCTGGTATTGGGAAAACTTGCGATTCTCGCCGCGCTCCATCAATTCCTCGCGGACACTGACCAACTGCCCTTGTTTCAAACACTGGCGCACCAGCAAATCATCTGCCGGCATCGGGCGCACTTCGCCCATGCTGCTCAAAGGTTCAAGCACCACTGAGTGATCGGCGTTGACCTTATGCAGGCTGGCGACCCGGAATGAGCCATATTGCGCGAGTAGCGTAAGAATCGACTCGGAGAGCACCGAAATAGCGGCTTCACCGCGAGGCAAATCGCGCATCTTGGCGCGCAAACCCAGCAAGGAACTGCGCAAACTCTGATCATTGCCCGCAACGCGCTTCTCGAGACGGTCATGGGAAATGCGCAGGATGTAGTGCGCCCGCGTGAACTCATCAAGGCGCAGCTGACGGTATTCGTTAGCCAGATCGAGACGCTCTACGCGCCGCTCCCAGATGTCACGAAACTCACCAATCAGCATCGTGCTGATCATCACGCCCACCACAAAGGGCGCCGGCAGCTCGGCATACAGGCCCAAGCCACTGGCCCGGTATGCAAACAGCGCAGCAACCAGAATCAGCGCACTGATCAACCCGCGCATGAAGCCGTAGCGCACAGCCAGCAGCAACGGGGCAAGAATCAGCCATGGGAACGTGCCGTATACCAGCAGCGGATCGGCGGGTGACAACCAATAGCCCAGCGCGATAACGACCACGCTGAGCAAAATGGTTTCAATCCAGGAGACCTGACCACTGGCGCGCGGCGCCAGGACAAAGTCCTTGTGAGCAGACTCAGTTGCCATTATTCAACCTGCAATTCGCCGACCAATTCGCGGAGTACTTTCTGCGTGGTACCGGACAGACTCTCGCGTGACCAACCCGCGCGAGCGCCACTGTTGCTCCAGAGCACACGCCCTGTTGCCGGCTCCAACACCTGCAGGCTCAAGCCGACCGCTGGCTCGCCGTCCAGGCCGCTCTTGTACTGCCATTCTTCAACACTGCCGCTGATGACATAATCCAGGCCTTCTTTACGTGCCCAGTTGAGGGCTTCGTCCAGTCGGGCGCGGTCATCCAACAGCGGCAGCTCGCTTTGCACACCTGCCGGATAAAGGCGCGGATGCAAGCCCTCTTCCGACAGCACGCTGAGCAAAATTTGCTCACTGCGCTGACCGGCTTGCGGAGTCTGCGAATAGTTGACCATTGGCAGCACGCCCCACTGAGCCGCGCGCGGGAACACCTGGCCATCTGGGCTGGTGAAACTCGAACAGCCCGAGACAGCTACAACCACAGCCAACAAAGCCAGCTTACGAATACTCAACATTGTCAGTTCCTCCATTTAAATCGTTGTTCAGCGCCCAAAGCGGGAGCTGTAAGTAATTGCTGCCGTACCGCCCGGCTCGCCATTGCCGTTTTGCGGTGCCGACTGATAGCCCATGGAAAATGCCAGCTCATCATCGCCCAGCACTTCAACACCGACGCCGGTGCTAACGGCGTAGTTGATGTCTTGCTCGACCCATTGCCAACCGGCCTGCAGATCAACAAACCAGGTGAATTGTGGGTGGCTGCGGTTCAATGAACCGGGCAAGCCCCGCTGCCAGCTAGTCCCCAGATAAAGTTGGCCGTAGCGTTCTTCAAGTAAGGTCTCCGGCGTTGCGTCATCAACCGCCAAAGCGCCGCCAAGCGGAATGAAGAAGTCATCACCGTTGTCGTTGACCACCTCTTTGCGCACCAGCAGATCATCCGGCAGGCTGTCTTCCAGATTGTTGCGCTGATACGTCACGCCGCCACGAATAAACCAGGCCGGCCCCTCGAAGAACAACGCATGGTTCAGTTCAAGGTTGTAGTTCTGGCCCCGGCCGATGTCATCGCCCTGACGGGTCTGATAATGCTGCTGGCCAATCGACCAGGAGAGCTGGTCACGCGCCGTCAGGCTGTGCTGGCCGCCAATGGTCAAACCATCACGCATGCCCAGCGCCCGGAGCAGCCCTGTTTCATCCGCTTCGCGGTGATAATCGAGATCGACGCGCAGCACATCACGCGATGTCAGCTGCAGGGTGCGAAATAGACCAAAACCGAAGCGGTCTTCGTCATCACGCCAGCTGTTGTCGGAGGTGATACCCAGCAAACCATCACGCAGCGTGCGCTGTAGCGACAATTCAGCGTTGCGCTCAGTACCGATCACACTGGAATCGAGGCTTGAGGAGTCATATCGGCCCTCTGCCATATCCAGCCGCGCGTACCAGTCATCATTGAGATTGCGCGCAATGGCGCCGCGCGCGCCCTCAAATTTCAACCCACCGAAGTCCTCGCTTTTCCAGCCCAGTTGTGCGCCCTGCGGCGTGCGCTCCAGCATGCTGGTCGCTGTAGCCCTGAGCTGATGACTGATATCTTGCGGGTATACATCAGAGATATGGCTGAGCGCGAATGCATTAGCCCGGCCTTCTTCGCCCAGCGCTGCGAGGACTTCAACCTGCTGTAATGGGTCGAGCCCGCCCTTGTCCAGCTCGGTCTGCAACATTGGACGATTAACCGTACGCAGCGTTTGTGCCAATTGCTCATAACGCTCGATCTGCAAGCCCTGGCCCCGCGCCCAGCCGGCCCAGTTCGAAGCGATATCGGCCTGGCCGTTAGCACTCAGCTGTGCGGTGAAGTACTCGTACCAGATTTGCAGCATGGCTTTAGAGTCGCCGCGCCCTTGAGCCGCCTGCAAACTGGCCGCGCCCGGAGACTGGGAACTGCTCAACAGGCGAAGGTAGGTGCGCAGGGTTTCCGGATCTGCTGGCAGGGGTTGTTCCTGCAATTGCTTGAGCAAGCGGGTGCGCAATCGCAGCGATGCGTCCTTATAACCCGCCGAGTCAAGGGCATCGGCGTAGGTGGCATTAGCCAGAAGGTCGTTCGGGTTACCTTGCAGGTACAGCTTCAACCAACCCAGCGCCCGTTCGTTACGGTTGAGCATCAAGTTGGCACTGGCGAATGGCAGCCACATGATGCCATCGGCGCGGGCAATCATTTGCCACTTGGCCAACGACTGCTGAATGTCTTCGCGCCGGCCCTGCTCGATGTAGAGCCACATCAGTTGCTCACGGTAAATGTTCTGTTCCGGGAAGCGACTGAGCGCCTGCGCGTAGATGCGCTCTGCAGCAGCAATATCGCCTGCACGCATAGCTAGCACCGCCCGTGCGTTCCAGAGAACCGGCAACTTCTCGGTGCCCGGAATTTTCTGTGCGCCCTCAACCAACGCTGCGTATTGTTCCCAGTCACCTAGTTTTTCAGCCAGATCCAGCGCACTGACCAGACGATCCGGTTTGTGCCGGGCATTCCAGAATTCAACCAGCAATGCCAAAGCCTTTTGCGGGTTCGAGGTCTGATAAATGGTCAGCAGTTGTTCGCGGTCAGAGCTGTAGAGTGGCGAACCCAATGCCAGCAGACGCTCGTAAGAATCCTGGGTGTCCTGATCGTTTTCGGTAATCCAGGCAAGCTCCGCCCGAACACGCCAGTACTCGGGATCAGTGATCTTCTCGGCATTAGCGTTTTTGGCAGCCATCACGCGCCAGGCGGCATCTTCGTCAAACAGCTTCCAGTGTGTTTGCGCCCAGCTAACACGGTCGGCCGGGGACAAACCAAAGCGCTTGTCGAGCTGCGCCCACGCCTCGGTTTCTGCCTGGAATTGCTGAGTACGCTCAAGCAATTGCTGCAAACGCACCCATGCCAACTGCTGATTCGGCTGCGCCTTGAGGTAGTTGCGCAGCCATTGTTCCTCTTCTTCGGGCTCACCCAGCGACTCGTAGCTGTAGACGAGAGCGTCTAGCTCTTCCGTCGTCAGTTGACGCATCTCGCTGAGCGTTACCAACAAGGGAATAGCCCGTTCAAATTCGAACAACTGCGCCGCCAGACGCCATGAGTGCTCGCGAATAACGGGGTCTTCTTCCATAGCGAGCAAGCGCTCCCAATAGTCCAGCGCCTCGACTGATTGACCAACCCATTCACCCAGCATGCCCATGGTGCGCAGCAGCTCCGGGTTTTCCGGGTCGTTATCCACCAGCATATTGCCTAACGGCCACGCCGCCACAATATCGCCCGAGGCCATGCGCAGATCGAACTCGGCCTTGATGGCCTGCATGTCTTGCGGTTGTTGCTCGCGCCAGAGCTGAACAAACTTCTCGGCCAGATCGTAACGATTGCTGCCCAGCGCGGCATGGAAGCCTTCATCCAGCAGGATCGAGTCATCGCCGCTGAGCTCAGACAAATGCTCAGCCAGAAACTCTGCTGCCTGACTTTCCCGGCCCGCTCCGCGCAGGGCCATAACCGCTTGCTGAATCAAATCGAGACGCTTTTCGGCAACCTGCTCATCTGCCAGCAATTGTTGATAGATCAGCGCAGCGCGCTCGGACTCAGACGCCGCCATGTGCCATTTGGCCGCCTCGGTCAGCCACTCGGTCTTTTTCTCGGGCTCACGCGCTGCCAACACTTCATAGATCGGCGCGGCAACAACCGGTGCGCCTAGCGCGAGGGCATATGTAGCTTCACGCCGGAGTTGCTCTGGGGTAAGGCTGTCGAGTGACAGCGCCTGCATGCGTGCAACCAGTTCGGCGCCAGTCTTGGCCGGAACACCGCCGCTCAAAGACAACGCTTGCAACGTGTCGAGCTCAAGCGCGAGGAAATCTTTAAGGCCATCACTGGACTGCGGCAACTCTTGAATATGCCGGCGTGCAGCGTCGTAATTACCAAGCTCGATCAGTTGGCCGATGAGTTTTTCGCGAAGCGCCTGATTGGTCGGATCTGCCTTTAGCAACAGCTCGGCGTAGTTCACCGAAACAGCGTCGGGCTTGCCGTCATCGGGCAAGAAGGCGTCTTTACCGGAAAAACTGACGACCAATAACGCGCCGACTACGACGACAATCAGTAGCAGAATCCAGGGGCTCAGCAACCGGGTCTTATTAGCGACAGGTGAGTTGCGCATCTTTCACCTGTTTTTGATCGAGATTGAACTGCCAAAGGCCATTAACTGACTTGGCTGCGTGCTTTTTGCCCGCGACATCCAGCGTACAGGCGCCCTTGGCGCGGACGCTGAACTGCAAGGGGAATTCTCCAGAAAAGGAAATGCGTACGCGCTGATCGTCCTGGTAAGTCCAGCCGGTCAACGGAATATTTGCCTCTTCAAGGGAGGGGCGCGGGTCACGCTTATCACGCAGCGCCAGCAACGGAAATTCGCTGCTGAAATGCACATAACGCCCCTGCGGCAGATCCCGCACGCCCGCTACACCCTTGGAGCGGGTGAGGTCTGGCCAGCCCATTGAGGGATCAATGCGCACGGTGCGCAATTTATCCAGCCCACGAAATTGCCAACTGCCATCGGCGCGCTGCGCCATGCTGGTTTCATACAGACCATGCATGCGCGGAATGTAATCACTCATCCACAGCGAAATCGGATGCTCGTCCTGCATCGAGCGATAAATCTTGTTCATCACTTTAATTGAGGCCTGCTTGGTGCCTGAATAGAAGTGGTAATACAGATGCAGGCCGCGCAAGCGACGTGGCTTATCAGTTAACGCATAAGTCTGCAGCACATCGCGGAAACCGTAATAAGGACCGTGCCAGAGGTTGGTGTAGATGTTCTCGTTGATTACCGGCGCGTAGTACTGCACGCCGCCCGCACTTGGCTTGATCAGCGGCGACAAGTTGGTCAGCGAAGGGAAGGCATTGGTCAGCGCCGTGTTGCCGCCGTTAACGTTGGCCAGTCCTTTGTCGTAGGCCAGCTTGACGGTGGCGGCATCGGGGATTGCATCACCCGACCAGAAAATCATTTTCACCGGCTTTTCAGGCGTGGTCAGGCGCTCGTTGATGTAGTCGGTAGAGCCGATTACTTCGCGCTTGAAGTCAATTTTCTTGTAGCCGGGAATGGCCATCATGAAGCCGTATTCAGGATCGAACTTTTCGCTGTTGCGCGCATCATCCGGCCGCCAGAAAAACGGGTGACTAAAGGTGTGAGTGGCGACCTCGACTTTGTCTTCGGCAAAAATCTTGCGCGCAATCGGCTCTAATTGGGCAGACAAGAACGGGTACATGCCTTTCGGACCAACTTCCCCTTCAATGACCGAAACCGAGGTCAAAAAAGGATGAGGCTGGATAAACGACTTGAGCACTTCCTCACCGGAATACGGGCTGCCCGGCACCTCTGCACGCGAGACGAAACCATCACCGTCGATATGCACGGTTGCCACGCGACGACCGTTCTCGGTGGTCACATCAGGGCGCGGCAGGGTTTGCAGCTTCAAGGTGCGCTGGACGAATTTGAAAGGATCAATAATCCAACGCTTCTGATCCGGAATCGCCTCGAATACGAAGGGGCTCAGTGCAATGCCGCCCCAATCGCCGAGAGCGACCGGGTTGTATTGATTGTCCTGGTCGTGCACGGTCAGCGCTGGCTTGGGGCCATCCTCCAGAACACTGATTGAAGCCAATTCACGCGTGCGCATTTTCACCGGCGCTTCAAAGCTGCCAAGCAAGGTTTTGTCATAACTGCCAAGCGTCGCGCTCTTGCTGATAACCTCGTTGCTTAACTGCATACCCAGACGACGCAAAAGCTGCGGGTCGCCAATGGGCAAGCCCTGCATAAAAGCCAACGGCACATGTTCATCAAGGCGCTGATTGATCCACTTGTTGAATACGCTGGAGTTCACCGGTGGCCCGGTGTTCATCCAGGTAATAACGCCGGCATAGAGGCCGGCGGCAGGCACTTCAGGCAACTCATCGGCCGGGATGTAGTCAACCCGGTAGCCCATGTATTCAAGGAGGCCGCCGAGAATGTTGAAACCGGTCGACTGATAGAGCATGCCTTCGCGTAAGTCATAAATTAGGGCGATACGCCTGGATGTCACCTCAATTGAACTGATGCCCAGATAATTCAGGTCCGGCATTGTCACGAACGGGATAAAGCCTTCACGTTGCAACTTGGCCGCGAGCTTGCGCGCCTCATCGCGGCGTTCGGCAGGCAGGTAATCGATCGCGACAAGCGGGATGCCTTGTTCACGCAGCGGCTTGAGATGTCCCTCCAGCCATTCACGGTCACTGGCCGGCACTTCACGGTAAGTGCGTTTGTCCGGGTTCCAACCAGCATGGATGGATTCGACCGCTACAGCGGCTGCAACACCTGGTAGCTCCGGCAAGACTTCGAAGCCGCGGTTGAAGAACAATTTGAGATCGGGCTCTTGCCTGGCCAACTGCTTGAGGAAGTCGCGCAAGGCAATACGCTCAGCTTCTTGCTGATCTTTGGGCAGCAACTGGAAGCTATCGAGGGTGTCGAGAAACAGACCGCTGTAACCCTGTGCTTTCAGGGCCTTGGCCCGGGCCAACAGGTGGCGCTGCCAAACATCAGAGCTGAGCCGCATAACCTGGCTTTCCCACGCCTCGTTGCGCGTAGGACTGGCGCCATTTTGCAGGCTTTTATTTTCTGGCTTATCGAGATCGCCATCGAATTCGCCAACAGAAAGGTAAGCAAAAGGCTGTGAACCTTGGTCACGCAAATATTTGACATCGGCACTGGTCAAGTGTGCCGGCTCGACTACGCTCCAATCGAACTGAGCGAGTTCGGCCAGTGGCGGCGAGTCGGCGTACCAGAACACCACGCTCTTCGGTGCCTGCGGCTGAGCCAGCGCGCTGCCGGTAAACAGCACGCAGCAGCATGCCAAAAGGTGCCGTCTCTTACTGATTAAAGTAAGCGGAATATGGACCAATGAGGAGAGAAATGAAGCGGTGAAGATCACGAAGGACCGAATACAGCAATACCTAAACATCCACAGCCCTGTAGGGTTATTCTGACGACCAAGTAGTCAGAATAGTAAGTATTTGCGTAGGCGTGAAATTAAATTATTAATAATTATCTGGATATCTCGAATATTCATAGGCGCCATTAATTTGGCATCAGGTAATTAATCTGACACCTCCGAAAACGCGCGCCATAGAGCCGCTCGTATTTGAGTTAGAGCACCCGCCCTTCGCGCAATTCGGCGATCTCTTCAGCGCTCAAGCTTAACCAGTTTTGCAGCACTTCATCCGTATGCTCGCCCAATAAAGGCGGCGCATTGCGGTACTGCACCGGGCTTGCAGACAGCCGAATCGGGCTGGCCACAGATGGCGCCGTGCCGCCCAAAGAGTGCGCAATATCCACGCGCAAGCCGCGGGCAACCACTTGCTCATCCGCAAACACCTGCTGCAGATCATTAATTGGCCCACAAGGCACACCCGCCTGCTCCAACTCGGCAATCCATTGCGCCGTGGTTTTGAACACCGTGGCCTGGCGAATTAACGGAATCAGCGCGGCACGGTTGGCAACGCGCGCCTGATTGCTAATAAAACGCGGATCGTCGGCCCACTCCCGAAAGCCGGCGACCTCGCAAAACTTGCGAAATTGACTGTCATTGCCCACGGTCAGAATAAAGTCGCCATCTGCGGTCGGAAAATCCTGATACGGCACAATATTCGGGTGCGCATTGCCGAGGCGACGAGGCGCAGTGCCCGTGGTCAGATAGTTCATGGCCTGATTCGCCAGGCACGCCACTTGTACATCAAGCAGCGCCATGTCGATGTATTGCCCTTCACCGCTCTGATCACGGTGCGCCAGCGCCGCGAGAATGGCAGATGAGCTATACAGACCGGTCATGATGTCGGTGAGCGCAACGCCCACTTTCACCGGGCCTGCGCCCTCTTCGCCTTCGGCTCGCCCGGTCAGGCTCATAAGCCCGCCCAAGCCTTGAATCATGAAGTCATAACCGGCGCGTTTAGCATACGGGCCGGTCTGGCCGAAGCCGGTAATCGAGCAATAGATCAACCGTGGGTTGAGCGCTCGCAGCGACTCATAATCCAGCCCATAAGCGGCCAGACCGCCAACCTTGAAATTCTCGATAAGAATGTCGGACTTGGTAGCTAACTCGCGCACCAGTTTCTGCCCGGCTGCCTGAGTGAAGTCGATGGTCACCGATTGCTTGTTACGGTTGGCGCTCAAGAAATAGGCTGACTCGCGGGTGTTCTCGCCCTGCGCATCGCGGAGAAACGGCGGGCCCCAGTGACGCGTGTCATCACCCACCGATGGGCGCTCCACCTTTATCACCTCTGCACCCAGATCCGCCAGGATCTGCGCGGCCCATGGACCAGCCAGCACACGAGAAAGATCAAGCACACGCAGATGAGACAGAGCGCCAGACATCGCAATGACTTCCTTATTAACGAGAAGGGGATTTTTACCGCGAAGCAACCTGAGCGGGTGAGGAATCAATGATTCACCACCCGCCACGAAGGCTTAGAAGAACGCCTGAATACCGGTTTGTGCGCGACCAAGAATCAGCGCATGGACGTCATGCGTACCTTCGTAGGTATTCACCACTTCCAGATTGACCAGATGGCGGGCCACCCCGAACTCGTCCGAAATGCCATTGCCACCGAGCATGTCACGGGCGACGCGGGCGATGTCCAGCGCCTTACCGCAGCTGTTGCGCTTCATGATCGAGGTAATCTCAACGGCCGCAGTCCCTTCATCCTTCATACGACCCAGGCGCAGGCAACCCTGCAGAGCCATGGTGATTTCAGTCTGCATGTCTGCGAGTTTTTTCTGTACCAGCTGAGTTGCCGCCAGCGGGCGACCAAACTGCTGACGATCCAGCGTGTACTGGCGAGCGGTGTGCCAGCAGAACTCGGCTGCGCCCAGCGCGCCCCAGCTGATGCCATAGCGCGCAGAATTGAGGCAAGTGAACGGACCCTTGAGGCCACGCACGTCCGGGAAGGCGTTAATTTCTGGCACGAACACGTTGTCCATGACGATTTCGCCGGTGATCGAGGCGCGCAAGCCTACTTTGCCGTGAATCGCCGGCGTGCTCAGGCCTTCCCAACCTTTCTCAAGAACGAAACCGCGGATTTCGCCGGCATCATCTTTGGCCCAGACCACAAATACATCCGCAATCGGGCTGTTGGTGATCCACATCTTGCTGCCGGTCAGGCGGTAGCCACCGTCCACTGCACGCGCCCGGGTGACCATCGCGCCAGGGTCGGAGCCGTGGTTGGGCTCAGTGAGGCCAAAGCAGCCGATGTACTCGCCACTGGCCAGCTTTGGCAGGTATTTCTGACGGGTTTCTTCGTTGCCGAACTCGTAGATCGGCACCATGACCAGCGACGACTGCACACTCATCATCGAGCGATAACCGGAGTCGATACGCTCAACTTCCCGCGCAATCAGGCCGTAGCTCACGTAGTTCAGGCCACTGCCGCCGTAGGCTTCGGGAATAGTCGCGCCGAGCAGACCGGTTTCACCCATCTCACGGAAAATCGCCGGGTCAGTCTGCTCGTTACGGAAGGCTTCAAGAACACGCGGGGCCAACTTGTCATTGGCAAACTGCTGGGCGCTGTCACGCACCATGCGCTCTTCTTCAGTCAATTGCTGATCGAGCAGCAGGGGATCAATCCAGTTAAAGCTTGCCTTGGCCATCGCGAAATCCTCAGTTGAGCAAGGGAGCAACAGGCCGGCGCCAGTACTCCACGTATTAATCTTGTGGAGTGATCCTAGGCGCGCAGACAGGTTGAAGCAAACGAGTATTTCGCACTAACTTGTGCGAAATACTCACTCCGAAAGATTAAGACCGCTGATTCACGAGTTTGCTGGCAACGCCTCTGGTGATGCTTCACGCGAAGCCACGGGGACTTTATCGGCACCCAACAGTGGCTGCTGCAAAGCCTCGCGACCATAGAACGTCAGCGCGGTCAGCAGCATAGAGAACCACACGACAACGCCCGACCAGAAAGTATGGGACATGTAATGCCAGCCCTGGAAAACCCGGGTTGTGCCAAAGATGAAGCCGAGCAGCATGATCGCACCGAGTAACTTGTACGCATGCTGCCAGCGATAGCGGCGCGCCACAAAGTACAGCGCGAGCATGGTGAAGCCGCCCGATGCATGGCCGCCCGGCCAGCAGCGACCGTCACCCGCCTTGCTCAGCAGCGTGAAGTTTTCATACCACTCCATTTTTGCCTGCAGCCCGCCATACAACGTGGTCTCGACGGGGCAATAAATACTCGTGTGGCTTTTGAAGTAATGGATAAAACCCGTCGTGATGGCAAATGACACAACAATGAACAGCAGGTCGCGGCGGTGCTCGGCAAACCAGCGCAAAGGCCCGGCCAGCTTGAAACGCTGCAAGGTGCCGAGCATTTTTGGGTGCTGGCCCTTGCTCAACAGTGGCCACACAAACGAGAGCAGGCTGCCGATAATCGCAAACTCACCGGTCCAGTTCGGGATAATCCGCGGCCATTTATGCGTGGCTTTTTCAAACAGCACACTGTGCTGCAACACAAATGAGTGAGTTGCCGGGTCGTAAAACCAGTTGCTGATGGCCACGTCTATGTTGGTCATGTCGAAGATGACGAAAATGGCCACAGCGCAAAGCAGCGGTAGCCAGACATTGAACAGATACAAGGTGCGCGATGACGAAGTGGGCATGAATAAACCTGTCGTGAGTCAATGCAGGCAGGGGCTCTGCCGGATTAATTAGCCAGTACTTTCGACCATTGCTGCTCGTTGACCGAGCCAAGAATATGGGCAGCGCCATCCACTTCCCCGGACGCAATCATCAATACTGAGCCGTACGCCGGAGTTAGCGGGGAATGCACACCCAGTTCTTTTTCCATCTGGTCAAAACACTCACTGTGAGTCACCAGAACCAGATTGCGTTGGCGCACCTTATGTTTAAGCGCATTTTCGAGCATGCCGTTGCGACATTCCGCCAGCCAGCTCTGGCTGGCCACGGCCTTGTTGAACATGAAGCCGGCTGTTTGCTCGGTGCGGGTTAGCGGGCTGGTGTAGATGTCCGAGTTAGTCACGCCGAGGCGCATAAAACTCTGGCCAATCGATTGGGCAACCTCTTTAGCTCGCGCGGTAATGCCGTCGGGACGATCAAGACAAGGCGCGCTCGAATGGTCACAACGCTCAACATGACGAACCAACACAATCACGTGACCCTGCTTCCACTGCGCCAGCATATCGGCAGTCGTTTGCGCACCCGCGCTGGCCAGCTCAGGCACCTGCGGCACCTTGAGCATTGCGTAAACCGCAAAAAATGCGGCGATAAATAGCGCCACAATTGCCCCGACCTGAAGCTGACGCGGCAGCTTCGCAGGTGTTGCATAGGCATCTACTTTCAACATCAGCCCACTCCAGAGCGCCTGAGCACTCATCAATCGCTGCCAAGCCACTTGGCCTAACCGGTTTGCTCACCGAAAAGGCCAGGCGACTCGAAGCTGGTAACGCCTTATCAACTGCAAAAGCCTGACTTAAGGCTGGCCTTACAGCGTTACACGGATGAATTAATGCAGCGCATCTTGTCTGGGCCGACATGAATAACTTGTGAAAAATACGTCCAAAAATTGCGTCAAGGCGTGCACGCAGCCGTGCAGGGTCATGTTCAGCAATGCCGTAGATGCGCACACAAAAGCCTCCAACTGGATAGTCGTTCATCCGTCACGCATTAAGGCAGGCATGAGCCAGCGCGCCGACACACGAGCGCTGTAACCTGGGCAAGAAAGGAATAACTGGCCAAAGCACAGCGACGCCCTGATCATAGTCAGCAGGTAGCCAACCAAGACACAGCCCACCATGCGCCGAAAAATACCCAGCACCACTGCCCTGATCGCTTTCGAATCGGCTGCGCGCCACCAAAGTTTCACCAAAGCGGCAGAAGAACTCGCACTGACCCAGAGCGCCATCTGCAGGCAGATCGCCGGGCTTGAAGAGTTTCTTAATGTCAAACTGTTCCGCCGCTCGCGTCGGGGCGTTGTGCTCACCGAAGCGGGAGTGTCCTACTCACGCCGGATTGCCAGCCAACTGGATGCCGTCGAGCGCGACACGCTGGCGGTTATCGGGCAACAGGGCGCCATGACTATAGAACTGGCGGTTGTTCCGACGTTCGGCACACAGTGGCTACTGCCACGCCTCAAGGATTTCCAGAACCTGCACCCGCAAGTCACGGTAAACCTGACCAACCGCACCCGGCCATTCCTGTTCGCTGACACCGACTTCGATGCAGCCGTCTACTTTGGCGATGGTGTGTGGTCTGGCACCAGCGCACATGCCCTGATGCGCGAGAACCCGATGCCGGTGTGCAGCCCGGCCTTGCTCGCCGGCGCAGCGCAACTGACCCCGCAAGCCGTTGCCGAGTTGCCACTGCTCCAACAAACCACGCGCCCCTACGGCTGGCGCCAGTGGTTTAACGCACAAGGCCTGAACATTGCGCGCGACATGAGCGGCCCACGCTACGAGCTATTTTCGATGCTCGCTCAGGCTGCCATGCACCAGATGGGCATCGCCCTGATTCCGCCATTTTTAATTGAGCGCGAATTGAGCGAAGGTCGCCTGGTCATTGCATCACCGCACGGTTACCGGAGCGACAAGGCCTATCATCTGATGATCCCTGAGCGCCGGGTCGAATCATCAGCGCTGCTGGCCTTTCGCGACTGGTTAATCCGGGAAGCGGAGCTCTATGCCGACGCCAATGGACTAAAATAAATGACACCCTGCAAACTAACTCGATCTGCCGGCGCTGAAAAGCAGCAGAGACGAATCGCCTGTTTCCATTATAAATAAAGGCTTAGCGCTTATTACTGACCCCGTAGTCAGAATTATAAATCGCTACAAAGCGCTACCTTCCAGCCCAAAGAACTGTTTAATTTATTGAACACTTAAGTGCATCGGAAGGCCACAGGCCGCCATCTCCACGCCTACTCTGTTGTTTATGCGACATTATTTTTCCTAAACATTTTCACCCCCGGGAAAACACTCGACAAAAACCTCTAAACCCGTATAAACCCCAATTTTTTCAATAGCTTAACCAAAAATTATAAGCTTATAGTCACACTGTGACTTGTAGTTATCGCAATGTTTTACTCCAGAAATTGTTGATGCCCTCGCGCTTCACCTGCAAAATGCCGCCCCCGCCTTAATAACAGTAATGCTGTTGCGGGAGTGTGCTGATCCCCCTCTGCCAACACGCCACCCGTAGTGTGTCGGTTCACAAAAAAAGATCACGCAGGAGATTTGAAGTGCACATCGGTGTTCCTCTCGAAACCCATGACGGCGAGACGCGCGTTGCGGCGACTCCCGAAACCATCAAGAAGCTGGTTGGCCAAGGCCATCAGGTGACAGTTGAAAGCGGTGCCGGCATTACAGCCAGCATTACCGACGAGGCGTTTGCAGCAGCAGGCGCGACTATTGGCAGCGCCAGCGCTGCATTTGGTGCCGAACTGGTGCTCAAGGTCGTCGCTCCGTCTGAAGCAGAATTAGCGCAGATGAATTCCGGCGCTGTACTGGTTGGCATGCTCAACCCGTTCAGCAACGAAACCATTGCCCTGATGAACGCTCGCGGCATTACCGCTTTCGCACTCGAAGCTGCCCCGCGCACCTCGCGCGCGCAGAGCCTCGACGTGCTCTCCTCGCAAGCCAACATTGCCGGCTATAAAGCTGTGCTGCTGGCTGCTCACCATTATCCACGCTTCATGCCGATGCTGATGACTGCTGCGGGGACCGTTAAGGCCGCGCGTATTCTGATTCTCGGTGCTGGTGTTGCTGGCCTGCAGGCCATTGCGACCGCCAAGCGTCTGGGTGCGGTGATTGAAGCTTCCGATGTGCGCCCTGCCGTTAAGGAGCAGATCGAGTCGCTGGGGGCCAAGTTCGTCGACGTGCCGTTCGAGACTGATGAAGAGCGCGACGCGGCTCAAGGCGTTGGCGGTTACGCCCGCCCGATGCCGGCCTCGTGGATGGAGCGCCAGGCCAAGGCCGTGCACGAAAAAGCCAAACTGGCAGACATCGTCATCACCACAGCACTGATTCCGGGCCGCAAGGCACCGACGCTGCTGCATGAAGCGACCGTGCAGGAAATGAAGCCGGGCTCCGTGGTTATCGATCTGGCAGCTGCTCAGGGCGGCAATTGCCCGCTGACTGAAGCCGAAAAGGTTGTGGTCAAGCATGGAGTGACCATCGTCGGCCACAGCAATCTGGCGGCACTGGTGCCAGCCGATGCTTCGGCCCTGTATGCACGCAACCTGCTCGATTTCCTCAAGCTTGTCATCGACAAAGATGGCCAGTTCAACGTCAACCTCGAAGACGATATCGTCGCCGCGTGCCTGATGTGCCGCGACGGTGAAGTTGTCCGCAGCAACGGCTAAAGGAGTAGAGACATGGATATGATTTCCGACGGTATCTACAACCTGATCATCTTTGTACTGGCAATTTATGTCGGTTACCACGTGGTCTGGAACGTCACCCCGGCCCTGCACACGCCGCTGATGGCTGTAACCAACGCCATTTCGGCGATCGTGATTGTCGGCGCCATGCTCGCAGCAGCGCTGACCGTCACCACGTTCGGCAAGATCATGGGCACACTGGCCGTTGCACTGGCAGCGGTTAACGTTTTCGGTGGCTTTTTGGTCACCCGACGCATGCTCGAAATGTTCAAGAAAAAGGCGCCTAAAGCAGCGCCGACGGAGAAGCACTGATCATGAGCATGAACCTCATCACTGTTCTCTACTTAGTGGCCTCGATCTGCTTCATTCAGGCCCTTAAAGGCCTGTCGCACCCAACCACTTCACGCCGTGGCAACCTGTTCGGCATGATCGGTATGGGCCTGGCCATCGTCACCACCATCGGCCTGATGTACAAACTCAGCGCCGAAGCCACATCGCCAGGCATTGGCTGGGTAATCCTTGGCTTGCTGACTGGCGGTACTGCCGGCTCGATCATGGCCAAACGCGTTGAAATGACCAAGATGCCTGAGCTGGTTGCCTTCATGCACAGCATGATCGGTCTGGCCGCGGTATTCATCGCTATCGCCGCTGTCGCCGAGCCGCAGTCACTGGGCATCGTGGCGGCACTGGGTGACGCGATTCCGGCGGGCAACCGTCTGGAGTTGTTCCTCGGCGCTGCGATTGGTGCTGTGACCTTCTCCGGTTCGGTCATCGCCTTCGGTAAGCTGTCGGGCAAGTACAAGTTCCGCCTGTTCCAGGGCGCGCCTGTATCGTTTGCCGGTCAGCACAAGATCAACCTCGCCGTGGGTATCGCGATTCTGGTGCTGGGCCTGTACTTCACCTTCACCGGTAGCATCACCGCGTTCACCCTGCTGCTGATCCTCGCCTTCGTCATCGGCGTGCTGATCATCATCCCGATCGGCGGTGCAGACATGCCGGTTGTAGTGTCGATGCTTAACAGCTATTCCGGTTGGGCGGCTGCAGGTATCGGTTTCTCGCTGAACAACTCGATGCTGATCATCGCCGGTTCGCTGGTGGGTTCGAGCGGCGCGATTCTGTCTTACATCATGTGCAAGGCGATGAACCGTTCGTTCTTCAACGTGATCCTCGGTGGCTTCGGCGCCGAAGCAGATGCCGGCCCTGCCACGGGCAGCAAAGAACAGCGTCCGGTTAAATCAGGTTCCAGCGACGATGCCGCCTTCCTGCTGACCAACGCCGACACCGTGGTTATCGTGCCCGGTTACGGTCTGGCTGTAGCCCGTGCCCAGCACGCACTGATGGAACTGGCCGAGAAGCTGACGCATCGCGGTGTTACCGTTAAGTACGCGATTCACCCGGTTGCCGGTCGTATGCCTGGCCACATGAACGTATTGCTGGCTGAGGCCGAAGTGCCTTACGAGCAAGTGTTCGAGATGGAAGACATCAACTCCGAGTTCGGTCAGACCGACGTGGTGCTGGTACTGGGCGCGAACGACGTGGTTAACCCGGCCGCGAAGAACGATCCCAAGTCGCCAATCGCTGGCATGCCGATTCTTGAGGCTTACAAAGCCAAGACCGTCATCGTCAACAAGCGCTCGATGGCCAGCGGCTATGCCGGCCTCGACAATGAACTGTTCTACCTCGACAAGACCATGATGGTCTTCGGCGATGCCAAGAAAGTCATTGAAGACATGGTTAAAGCTGTCGAGTAATCGCAGCCAGGCCAAATAAAAATGCCCAGCCCGAGTGATCGGGCTGGGCATTTTTTTATCGCGTGCGTGGCGCGATTGACTACTTGGCGGTCAGCGTTGGATACGCTTCTGTGTAGACCCAGTCATTCTTCTTGGCGGGTACGTGGCAGCCAAGGCAATCCTTCTTGTAGTCGGTTGCAACGTTCTTGGCATTATCGCCTTTGAACAAAGCCCAACCCCAACCTTCGCCCCACATCGGGTTCTTCTCAGCAAAGCGATTGGTGCTGTCTTTCACCATTACGAAGGTTTGTTTTACATCACCCGCGTACTTCACACCCTTACCAGTGGTGTAGTCGCCTTCTTTGCCGTGGCGCAACTCTTTGATCATGACCGCGCCATCCGGGAACTTGCCGGTCTTGCGGAAAGCACCCACGGCATCCGGCTCCAGATAAACATCATGGAAACCACTGGCGCCGCCTTCAGGCACATACCAAGAGCCTAGATGGACCATGGTTGCGCGGAAATCAGCCGGCAAACTGATGTTGCCCTTGGCGTCGACGCTATTCGAGAAGCCCGTTTCAGCTTGGGCCGCCAGAGGCAAAGCTGCACATGAGGCGATGATCAAAGCACTTGTCAGCGTATTTGTAATTTTCACGGTTATCACTCCTTAATAAATGACGCGTCCTGCTGGGATTGCACCCGCAACACGCCATGGCACGTGGCCTAGCTCCCTGATACCAGCCGCAACGCAGTGAACAATCCGCCGGGCGGACCCTAGCATCTGGCGCGGCCAAATACAGCGTTACCCATCCCGCCGTACGAGGCTTTCGGGCTCCCGCAGCCTATAGGAATTACTGACTCAGAGTGGCTATAGAGCCCGTCCATGGCAATTCATTACAGCAAGACCAACCTTTCGCTTGGCACAAAATTCTGCTGCCAAACTGGGCGTGGACAAGTGGGAAATCGAAGGCAAAAAATTGAATTAGCGGTCAAGTTATAATCTCGATCAATTTGCAACTGTACCTATAGCAAGTCACTACCACCTTGCTCAGCAGCAGTGATAAATCTCGCTAATTTAGAATTAAACAGACCTTTAACTTACAGGCAGTACAGTTGAGTCAAAAATGGCAGATACAGTTACAAAGCAAGCTAGCTATCTAAATAGTAATTGAGCGCAGCTGTGACTACTGCGTATCACTGTATTTGGCGATAATTAATTCACCCTAATTAGTCACTCCAACGCCGCCACAAGCGGAAGGATATCAACATGGAACGTACCCTTAGTTCCGATCTGGTTTTTGCTGAGTCTTCATCTAAAGCTACTGCATCGCTGCCGCTACGCCTGGCATCGACTCTGGTTCTCTGGCAGCGCCGTTTGGCCAGCCGCCGTCAACTGGCTCACCTTGACTCCCGCCTGCTGGCAGACGCAGGTATCAGCGAAGCGCAGCGCATGAGCGAGCTGAGCAAGCCGTTCTGGCGTTAAGCCGAACGCCGAATCGACTGGCCCAATAGCCGCTAGATTCGCATGACAAAAAAGCCCCGCCAGTGCCAAGCACAACGGGGCTTTTTGCATTTCAGGGCCGGCGAACCCGTACAGCTTCAGCGCATCATCCAAACCTATCTGAGCAGCCACGCCCAACGCGGTATGGCGCCTATACAGCACGCTCAGTGGCGCCGCTTAAACCAGTCATCCAGCTAGCCGCTCAAGCGTCGCGACCGTAATCGTCGTCGTAGCGAACAATGTCGTCCTCTTCCAGATAATCACCGCTCTGCACCTCGATCAGCACCAGATCCGACTCCCCCGGATTAGCCAGACGATGGCGCTGGCCGGCGGCAATATAGGTCGACTGATTCCGCTCCAGCACACATTCGGTATCACCGCTGATTACCCGCGCCTGCCCTTGCACCACGACCCAATGCTCACTGCGTAACCGGTGCGACTGCAACGAAAGAGCCGCGCCGGGGCGCACCACCACCCGCTTGATCTTGAAGCCCTGGCCCTGCTCAAGCACCGTGTAATTACCCCACGGCCGCTGCACCGTGCGGTGGATCAGGTGCGCTTCATGCGCCGTGGCCTTGAGCTGATCGACCAACACCCGCACATCCTGTGCTCGGTTTGCATGCGCGACCAGCACAGCATCGGCGGTGTCGACAATAAGCAGGTCCTCAACGCCCAGCGTGGCGATCAGCCGCGAATCACCATGCACTAAATTGCGCTGGCTATCGACCAGCAGCACATCACCGAGCACCCGATTATTGGCCCTATCGGGCGGCATCAGTGCCGCCACCGCCGGCCATGAGCCGATATCACTCCAGTCAAAACTGGCACGCACCACCACGACTTTTGTGCTTTGTTCAAGCAAGGCGTAATCAATCGAGATATCTGCACACTGGCTAAAATGCGCGCCGTTCAGCTCTTGCTGCACCAGCGCAGGGGCGGCCAATGCAGGGCTCAGGTCTACGCAGCGCTTAACTTCAGCCAGCAGTTCTGGCGCATGAACTTGCAGCTCGCTTAGCAGGGTGCTGACTGTGGCGCAGAAAATGCCGCAGTTCCAAAGGTATTCCCCGCTGCTGACAAATGCCTGAGCGGTGACACGGTCGGGCTTTTCAACAAACCGGCGAACCATCGCCCAACCCTGCCCGCCCAACCCTGCAGCGGCCTGAATGTAGCCAAAGCCGGTTTCGGCGGATTGCGGCTCGAGGCCAAAGGTCACCAGATAACCCTGCTCAGCCAGATTGCGGGCCTGCGTTACCGCCCGCTCAAACGCCTCCGCGTCTGCGATCAGGTGATCGGCGGGCATAATCAAAACAATGGACTGATCACCGTGGCGCGAAGCAATGGCCAACGCCGCCGCAGCAATCGCGGGGGCGGTGTTGCGTGAACAGGGTTCAAGAATGAAATGCGCTGGTTGCCCGATGCCCAAGGCCGCGTGCCAATGGTCGCGGCTCTGAAAGTAGTAATCGCGATGCGTCACCGTCACGATCTCGCCGCTGCCTGCCAGCCCGGCTGCGCGGCGATAAGTCTTTTGCAACAGCGACTCGCCATCCGGCAAGGTCATGAACGGCTTGGGCTGGCCCGCTCTGGACACTGGCCATAACCGCGTACCAGCGCCACCGGAAAGCACAACAGGGACCAACATCTAAACTCTCCTCGCAGCCTATATTGGCCAATCAACACGCGCATTCGGGCCGATTTGGCCAGCCCCTCATAACATGATGAAGACGCGGCGCAACTTTTGTCACATTTTCCAGACTAATCCCAGTCGCTGGCTGAAATTTTATGTGTAGAGTTATCGCCGTGCGTCTCGGCGCAGCTGAGCTAATCTATTATTCGACAAGCATGCAAAATGGCGTGCTTTTATAAACCCTTTGGAGCTTTCAGGATGAATCCTATCCGCAGTCTTAGCTTTCTCGCCTTGTTTGCACTTGCAACCAGCGCCTCTGCTACCAGCTTTGTGGTAACCACCGACGCAACCGTTGGCGCACTTGGCGCCACAACCGATGCGACATCAGATGTCAGCTCCTCATTCAAAGACGACAAAGTTGTGCTCGCCGCCCGCGATGACGCCGCCAGCTTCGTTGCCAGCGAGGGTTCCATCCGTGGCGCCCACCTAGAGGCTGCTCTGGTCCACGTGCGTCAGGTCGCACCAAGCCTGCAAGCCAATGACATGCAACTGGCTCAGGCTATCCTCAGCCTGTAACAGAGACAGCCAGCCCCAACGCATCACGCCATGGGGCTGGCTGATTATTTGATAGCAACGCGGGCTTTAATGCAGCCAATCGCGTCAAGGCTATTGCGCCCCAAGCAGCTCCCCGCTGTAATGCGCACGCTGTACCCAAACCAATTTCTGCTTATCGGATATCGTCCATGTATCGTCCGCTCCTCGCTGTTGTTGCCGCCACTGCATTGATTACCGGCACTGCCCAGGCTCAAACCATCATTGCCACCAGCAATGTACTGATTCGGGCACTTGATCGCTCGTTGGACTTTACATCGGACACGACCACGTCGATCCGCGACTCGAAAATTGTTCAGCTGGCGCATGAAGACGCCGCCAGCTTTGTCGCCAGCCAAGGCGAAATTCGCGGCGCCAACCTCGAAGCCGCGCTCACGACCATTCGCGCTCAGGTGCCTGAAGCGCAAACTGCTTCAGACCAGGAACTCGCAGAAGCCATTCTTTCTCTGTGAGCTGGCTGTGCAAAAGCCTGCTGCTGATCATGCTGCTGGCCAGCTCCGGCAGCTATGCAGCTCTCAAACTGGAACTGGCAGACAGCGCGCTCAATGACGCGCAAAAACAAGCCAGCCAGCAACTGATCAAGCAGGCCTTTGCCGCACTCCCTCCGAAATTTATCCAACAACTCGATCGCAGCGTTGCTATTGAATGGCAGCCGCTGCCGAGCGAAATCTATGGTCAGGCCGGACGCTTCTCGGGGATCACTCTTAATCAGCGGTTACTGCCTGCACTGGTCGATGGCAGCGCATCGACGCAAACCACCCAGCGCCCACACGGCACCGTGCGCAAAGAGCTGCTGGCAACCCTGATTCACGAACTCACGCATCTCTACGACCGCGAACGCTTGTGGTCTGCCGCCGAGCGCCAGCAGTTCCGCCACTGCCAGCAACGCGCGCACAGCAGCGGACTGGTCGGATTGCCAGATGGCTGCCGCGGCCAGACCGAGCGTCGCTTCACCCTCAGTGACGACCCACGCCTGCTGGATTTGGCCGGCTGGCAGCAATATGTCGGGCGGCGCGGTGAGCGTGAAGATGAAAACCATCAGAATGTCCGCAGCCCTGATGAATACGAGCTGACCAATCCGCTCGAGTTTGTGGCCGTGAACATGGAGTACTACCTTCTCGACCCGACTTATGCCTGCCGCCGACCTTCACTCGCGGCGTACTTCAATCAACATTTCAACTGGTCGCCCAGCGCGCAGACTGCTTGCGGCAACGAGCTGGCTTATTTGAATGCCGGCAGTGACTTTGCCCGCGAACCGCTCGGCATGCTCGATCCGGAGCGGGTCTATGAAGTCGATTACCTGCTTGCCGAAGCCAACGACGCACTCGCCAGCCGTTGGGGCCACAGCATGCTGCGCCTGGTTATATGTGCACCGGGCCGCCCACGCGGGCCTGCCTGCCGGCTCGATCTGGACCAGCATCTGGTGCTGTCGTATCGCGCCTTTCTCGGTGATGTTCAGCTCTCCAGTTGGGGCGCACTGGTTGGCCAGTATCCGTCGCGGTTGTTTGTCTTGCCGTTGGCGCAGGTAATCGATGAATACACCAAAACCGAATTACGCAGCCTGGCCTCGGTGCCGCTGAAACTCGATCGCCAGCAGATCAACGATCTGGTAACCCGTTCGCTCGAACTGCACTGGAGTTATGACGGCGACTACTTCTTCCTGTCGAATAACTGTGCGGTCGAAACGCTCAAACTGATCCGTACCGGCGGCAATCAGGCACCAATGCAATCGCTGGACAGCATCATGCCCAACGGCTTGCTGGAAGTACTCGATGCACACAATCTGGCCGACAACACAGTGCTCGATGACCGCCGTGAAGCCATGCGCCTCGGTTACTGGTTTGACTCTTACCGCGACCGTTACCAGAAAATGTTCGAGGTGCTTCACGAGCGCCTGAACATCCCGCAAAAAGCCGTTGAAGACTGGCTGACACTGCCGGCAACCGAGCGCCGGGCTTGGTTCGAAAAAGCCGACATGCGCGCCAGCGCGGCCATGTTATTGCTGGAGAAAGCGGCGCAGCGCAAACAACTGCTGCTGGCTCAGGACGAACTCAAACAACGCTATCTGAGCGGTAACGACAGCAACGACCCAAGCCTTGAGAAGGCGGGCAATGCGCTGGAACAGCTCTTGGCCAATTCAGGTTTTCTCAGCCGTCCGGCAGAGCTGCTCAGCAGCGGCTACGGCCTGCCGCAGGCGAGTGAACTGGACGACCTGCGCGACTCCAGCAGCAGCCGCCAACAGCTGATGTTGCGCTTTAGCGAAGAACTCAATCAGGAGGTTCGCAACTTGCTCGACCCCGAGCGTTTGGCTGAAATGGAAGCCATCGGGGTTAACCTCAAGCAACTCGCCAATCACCTGCACGAGGTGCATAAAGCCAACGGCGGGCTGATGTTGCCCTGAGCGCTCTAGATCAGGGGATCAATGTCTTCTTCATGCTCTTCGGGCAGATGCGTATCGAGCTGCAACCACGGCAACCGGTTATGCACCCAGATATGCCGATCTGCCGGGGCCAGTTCAGGCGTATCCAGCGTCGCCACCGTTACATCCAGCGTGTTCGGGCTAAGCGTGGTGAACAACGCCAACTGGGCGCCGCAATCCGCGCAGAAACTGCGCACGCAACTGGACGATGAAGCAAAGGTTCTTGGCGTGCCCTGCAACCACTGAAAACGCTCCAGCGGCACCGTGATCCAGGTCGTGACAATACCGCCACTGCTGCGCCGGCAAGTGGCGCAATGACAATGTGCGATATCGTGCAACGGCGCGTCGAATTGATAACGCAACGCGCCGCACTGACAACCACCGGTGTGTAAATCGCTCATAAATTCTCCTCTATAAACGCTCTGATCAAGCCTCTTTACTTGCTTTGCACGCTGGCGCTGATCAAGATAGCTCCCTAACTACTTGGGAGGTGATCGTGCTTGATCTGCTGTTGGCGCTGTGGCCACTTTTTGCCCTGATCATCGCGGGTTTCTATCTGCGCCGCTGGAACTTCCCCAATGAAGAATTCTGGCCAGGCGCTGAACGCCTCAACTATTTCATACTCTTCCCGGCACTGCTGTTCAGCAGTTTAGCGCGTGCACCGCTGAATAATCCGGCGCTGCCACGTCTGGGTCTTGCGGTCATGCTCGCCCTCGCTATCGGTTGGGTCGCATTGCTTGTCATTCGTCGTATACGCGGTTGGCCAGCGGCACGTTTCGGCGTATTTACCCAAGGCGTTTTGCGTTTCAACACCTACTTGGGGCTTGCCGCCGTTGGCAGCCTGTTCGGCCAGCAGGGTTTGACCCTTGCCGCAATAATGCTGGCCTTGATGGTGCCAACGGTCAACGTCTTGTCAGTTTGGTCGCTAACCGCTGAGCGTGGCGTCAGTGCGCGAAGCCTGCTGTTGCCGATTGCCAAAAACCCACTGATTCTGGCCTGTCTTGCCGGGGCTTTGATCAATTTTAGCGGGATTGGCCTGCCGTTTGGCAGTGACCGTCTGCTCAGCCTGCTTGCCGCTGCCAGCTTGCCGCTGGGTCTGCTCTGTGTGGGCGCAGCACTGCGGCCCGAGCAGTTGGGCGGCGAAATTCCGGCCCTCGGCTGGAACAGCCTCGCTCGCTTGTTGGCGATGCCCCTGATGGCCTGGCTGGTGGCCTATGCGCTGCACTTGCCAGCAATGGAAAGCACCGTGCTGGTGTTGTTCTTCGCCTTGCCGACTGCACCGACCGCGTATGTGCTGACGCGTCATCTCGGTGGTGACAGCCAGTTGATGGCCGGCGTAATTACCCTGCAAACGCTGCTGGCAGCGGCCAGCCTGCCGATTATTCTAACCCTGCTGAGTTAGGCCACTGCGGGCCTGACTCAGCAGCGGCTCAAAACAGATCGAGTTGATTGCCTGCGGGCGTGGCAGCGGGGGTTTGCACCGGCGCAGCCGGCGCTGGCACGCCGTTCTGCAGGCGCTCGGCCAGCCCCGCCGCGCGCTCGGCGCGGGTACTTACCGCCTCGGCCAGACGCACCGGTAGCCCCCATATCTCGACCTTGTTCTTGGCCCGGGTAATACCGGTATAGAACAGGCTGCGGATGAGCAATGGGCTCGGCTGTTCGGGCAGCGCCAGCAACACCTGATTAAACTCGGAACCCTGACTCTTGTGCACCGTCATGGCGAAGGCACTGTCATGGCTGGGCAATCGTGCCGGGGCAAACGGGCGGAAACCCTGCTCGGCCTCGAACACCACGCGCAGCCCGTGCTCGGTCATGAGGCAAATGCCGATATCGCCGTTGAACAATCCCAGCGCGTAGTCATTCTGGCGCACCATCACCGCCCGCCCGGCGTACCAGCGCTCACGGCTGGCAACCTGCAGACGCCGCTTAAAGCGCGCTTCCAGTGCCTCGTTGATCCCGGAGACGCCCCACGGGCCCTCGCGCTGCGCCGTCAGCGCCCGAAAGGTATTGAACGCCGCAAAGGCTGCCGCTGGGTCAGCGCTTTTGGCCGCCTGCAAAAAGCCCGCATAACCTTGCTCCAACCGCACCAGCAGATCATTAGGCGTCGGCGTCTCAATCCAGGCCAAATCCTCGCGACCTTCCCTGAGCACTTTCAAGGTGCCGGGCACATCGCCGCCGTTGATCCGCCGGGCCAGTTCGCCAATGCCGCTGTCACCGGCAAAGCGATGGCTGTGAGTAAGCAGAACCACCGCATCCCCGAGCTTTGAGCGCGGTTGTTCAACTGCCACCTGCTGGCCGGTAATACGCTGTAAGTCGGCCGCTGCCTGCGCATCAAAACCGCGTCCCTCGCATAGCTCGGCAAACACTGCACCCGCTTCCACAGCCGCCAGCTGGTCTTTGTCACCCAGCAGAATCAGCCGCGCACTGGGCGCCAGCGCATCCACCAGTTTGGCCATCAGCGCCAGATCGACCATCGACGCTTCGTCCACCACCAACACATCCAGCGGTAACGGATTGGCGGCGTTGTGCCGAACCTGCGGGCTGTCACCCCGGCTGCCGAGCAAGCGGTGCAACGTACGCGCCTCTTCCGGCAGCGCCGCTTTAACCGCATCACTCACCGGCAATTGCGCCTTGGCGTTGCGAATGGCTTCGGCCATGCGCGCCGCCGCCTTGCCTGTCGGCGCTGCCAAACCGATAGCCAGATGCCCGGAATCAGGTTGCTCCAACAGGGCCGCGAGCAAGCGCACCACCGTGGTGGTTTTGCCCGTACCGGGGCCGCCGGAAATAACCGCCAACTTACGTCGCACCGCTTGCGCCGCTGCTAAACGCTGCCAGTCCGACTGCTGGCTGTTAAACGCAAACAGGCGGGTCAGGCTAGCACTCAGAACGGCTTCATCCACCGGCGGAATATCACTGCAACGCGCCAGCAACTGCTCCGCCAACTGTTGCTCGTAGGCCTGATACCGCGACAGATACAGCCGCTCGCCAACCATAATCAGCGGCTTGAACGAACCCGCCGGGCCCACCAGCTGCGATGCGTTCAGCGCGTCTAGTAATTCGTGCAGCCCCGGCAGGCTGAACGGCTGATCAGCCCAGGGTCGCAGTCCGGCGATACGCCGCAGCGGCAGGCACACATCGCCCTTTTCCAGCGCACTGCACAGCAATGCGGCGCACGCCAGCAGGACTGGACTGGCATCCGGATCAAGGCGCTGCAGGCTGTTGACCAGTGCGCGCTCCAGCGGGCCGAGGTCGATCTTGTCGAGAGTCATACGCCTGCCTCACCCGCAAATAACTGATCCAATGCATCCAGCAACGCGTCACTGGGCCGCGCAAAATACACCCCCGCGCCCGGCATTCCGCGCAGGAACAGGTAATACGCGCCGCCCAGTTGCTGATCCTCAAAATCACTCAGGCGCTGGCGCAGGAAGCGCCGCAAGGCGACCAGATAAATCAGGTATTGAAGGTAGTAATGCTCTGCCGCGAGCGCCTGAATAAGGCGCTCGCCACCGTAGTAACTGGCATCTGGCCCAAGCCAGTTGGATTTGTAGTCGGCGATATACCAGCGCCCCTGATACTCGAAAGTCAGGTCGATAAAGCCTTTGAGAAAGCCCTTGAGGCTGTCGAATTCCAACCGTGAAGCGGCGTCGCGCATCGGCTCGTCCAGACCATACGCCGGGTCACAGAGAATCTTGCGCAGGCGCTGCACATCCAGCCCGCCAACCGGGAAGGTAAAGCCCAACTCAGGCAAGCGGCGCGCGGCTTGCAGCGTTGCCAGCGTCAGGCCGTTGCCGTCCAGATTAGTGTCCACCACTAACTGCAAATGCGCCTGCGCCACGGCAGTCCAGTCAGTATCAATACCGTGGCCTGCCAGCGCTGGTTCGACCAAGTCAGCCAGCGGCGCCTTGTTCATGGCCCAGTCTTCGAGAATCGCGTGCAAGCAAGTACCGGCGCGCGCGCCTCGCGGGAAGGCGTAGAAACCGCTGCCGGGCTCGCTGGCATCGGGAATCACCAATCCATCGCGGTCCGGCGCTTCCATGTGCATGCCTGCCGCCAAACCGGAGAAGCTGCCAATTCGCCAGGCGCTGTGCAAGGAACGCGGCAAATGCGCCAGTTGCTCGGGGGCCGGAGCGCGTTGCTCACCGGCGCTGTGCGTTTCATCCTGCGCCAGCGCGAGCACGCTGAACTGGCCGTTACTGCTACTCACCAGTTGCTCCAGCTCTGCCAGCAAACCCTGGGCAGACAAGGTGCGCATGTGCTCTGCCAGCTCACTCAGCGCATCCTCGCCCGCCAAGTCACGACCGTGCAGTAGCCACGCCATCGCGCTGCTGTGCAGGCCCTCTTCACTCAGCGTGCCGTCTTTTTTCGGCTTGCTATCAACCGGCCCCCAATGCAGCCACAAACGGTCGCGCGCGCGGGTAAGCGCCACATAAACCAGTCGCAGCCGCTCAGCGAAACGCTCACGACGGGCACGTTCGCGGTGGTGGTCGAGCTGCTCGCCGCCAAGGTCGAGCAGCGGCGTGCCGTCATCGGCGTGACAGGTGATGTCTTCCTGTTTACGCAGCAACGCGCCGTCCCACAAATACGGGCAAAACACCAACGGGTACTCAAGACCTTTGGAGGTATGGATGGTGACGATCTGCACCCGCTCGGCATCGCTCTCCAGCCGCAACAAGGCATCTTCGCCGTGGTTATCCACTTCGCGCTGGGCATTGAACCAGCTGAGCAATTGCTCCTGACCGGGACGGCTCAGGCTCTCGGTTTGCAGCAGTTCGGCCAGATGCAGCAGATTGGTCAGCCGTCGCTCGCCGTCATCCATCGCCAGCAAGCGCTGGGCAACCTGTTGCTCATCCAGCCAGGCGCGAAACGCGCGCATGAAACCCTGCTGCTGCCAGAGTTGGTGGTAGCGTTCGGCAGCCTCGCGTTCTTCATCCCACGCGCGGGCATCGTCTTGGGTTGCCGCAAGATCGCGGGCATTACGCCCGAGCAAGCGAGTGGCCAGGGCAAAGCGCAGCGCGCCTTCGCGGCCCGGTTCGATATAGGCGGCCAGAACGGCGGCCAATGCCGTGGCCTCTTCGCTGTGCCACACGCTTTCCTTGCCACGGCGCACACTCGGCACGCCGCGTGCGGTCAGCTCGCTGGCCACTTCACTGGCCTGACGATGGCTCGACACCAGCACCGCAATATCGGCACCAGCCAGTGGCCTGCGACTGCCTTCCTGCTCGAAATAAGCCTCGCCACGTGCGCTCGCCGCCAGCAAACCGGCAATTCGCCGCGCGGTGTCGGTGGCGACCAGACCACCCGCCTCACCCTTGCCGAGCGGCTCATCGCCCAGCCAGACCAGCCCGACGGCCGCCTCATCCTGCCCGGTCAGCACCAGTTGTTCACGCGAGCGGGTGCTGGCCGCGACCGGTGGATAACTCAGGTCGTGTTCGGCAAATGGCCGCGCGCGGGCAAACAGCAGGTTCAAGGCGTCGATCAATTGCGCCGTGGAGCGGTGATTGGTGCCTAGGTTGTATTCACGATCCGCTTCGCTGCGCGCCTGCATGTAGGTCGCCAGATCAGCCCCGCGAAAGGCATAAATCGCTTGTTTGGGGTCGCCGACAAAACACAGATCAGCGGACTCAGTGCTGCTCGACGCAGGCGCATCGGCGGCATAAATGGTGCTGAAAATCTGATACTGAATCGGGTCGGTGTCCTGAAATTCGTCGATCAGGGCCACCGGATATTGTTCGCGCAAGGTTCTGGCCAGATGCTCGCCGCCTTCGCCATAGAGCGCCTGCTGCAAACGATTGAGCAGGTCGTCAAATGCCAGCATGCGCTGCGCCGCCTTACGCGCCGGTAGTTGCTCATTGAGCTGGGCGATAAGCCGCACTTGCAGGTCAATCAGGCGCATCTCCGCTTCGGGTTGCGCAGCATCCAGCGCATCACACAAACCTTGCAGCGCATCGGCCACGGCCTCAAGCGGCGGTTCAAAACCCTTGTTGGTGCCTTTGATCAGTGCTTCGCGGGATAAGCGCTTGAGCCCGTCGACCTTGCTGAACAACGCCGCCGGATCACAGAAGTAGCCGTCCAGCTCGACCTGCCACAGGGCAAACTTGGCAGCATCGTAGCTGCGTTTGTTGAAGCCGCTGAATGCGCTTAGCTCGGCGATCCAGCTGGCGCTCTGGCGCTGCCAGAAATCCCGTGCATGCTGCCAGGCGTGTTGCAGATCGGCCATATCGCCCAGCTCGCCCGGCTGCGGCTCAACGCGCATGTACGGCTTGCCCAAGTGATTGCGCAAACGCTGGCGTAAACTCTGCGGGGTGATTTTTTTCTGCACCAGAAACGCCGCCCACTCGGGCTCGGCGGCTGCCAGTTCATGGCGCCACAAGTCCGCCAACAGCGCATCAAGAATCTCGCGGTCATCCTGCGTCAGCTCGTTATCAAAATCGCCGCCCGCCTCGAAGGCTGCATCTTGCAACGCGCGCTGACAGAAACCGTGAATGGTGAAGATCGCCGCTTCATCGAAACCGTGCACCGCCAGCAACAAGCGCCGGTGGCTGGCCGGGTCCGGGTATTGCGCATACAACTCGTTGAGCAACGCATCTTTGCCGGGGCCGCTGCTGTATACCTCTAGCAATTCGGCCAGACGTTTGCGGATGCGCTCGCGCAATTCGGCCGTGGCGGCGGTGGTGTAAGTCACCACCAGAATCTGCGAAACGGTCAGCTGCTTTTCCAGCAGCAAGCGGGCGAACAGCGCTGTGAGAGTCCAGGTTTTGCCGGTGCCGGCACTGGCTTCGATGAGTGAGCGACCGCTGAAGGAGTCGTGCAATAAGTTCAGTGGCTGGCTGCTCATTGGTCATCCTCCGCGCCGAGTGCATCCATGGCCGGGCCGTATAATTCGTTGGACAGCGCTTCAAATGTTTCATCCAGCGGATCACGCCCGCGAAAGGCCAACTCGTTCCACGGGTCTTCGCCTTCACCGGTCATGAAATCGTTGCCTTGCCACATGAGTCGCGCCTCGCTGCGCGCCGCATCAATCGGTTCCTTGCGGCCCGGATTGCGCATTTTATGAGCAAAGCCGTAACTGCATTTGGCGAACACCGGTAGCGGCTCGCAGATAGCCTGCCGATAGGCACGCAACCACGGCTCCAGCAATTGCAGAGGATTGCTCAGCGGCCCCAGCTGCCAGTCCTTTTTCGGCGACAGCAGGCGGCTGTGGCGAGTGATACCGGGAGTGGCCGCGCTGTTGAGCATCAAGTGGCGCAACCACATTGGCGCCAACTCCCACGCGCCGATATCACGCAGGCGGTAATCAAACAAACCATCCGCGGTGACACCATCGAGCCAGCCATGAATGCGCACGCCTGCCAGCTGGATATCCACCAGCAGCGGCTGCGCGGGATCTTGCGGGCGCTGCTCGAACAGCGTCGGCGCAAAGGCGCGGATCGGCCCGCGAATCTGCCCCCAGTACGCCTGCCCCAGTTCACCGACCGGCAACCAGCCAGAGGCTGCGGCAACACTGCGTTCCTGCTGCTCGCTCCAGCCCTGTTCGACCGCTTGCAGCGCCAGCTTGCGCAGCCCGTGCAAGGCCGTCCACTCCACGCTGAATGGCTCGTCTCCGGCCAACGCCTCTTCACTTTGCGCCAGCCGTAAACCCAGCCGCTGTTCGAGCAGGAACCGCGCCGGATGTTTGAAGCAGCTGATCAACTGACTCGGCTCGAGGGTTAGCCAGTCTTCGTTCGGTTCGCCCAGCGCCTCTGCAAATACCGCCGCCTGCGCCAGCACAGGCTCGGCTAGGCGCTGAGCCGCGCGAAACCAGGGCGCAGCAAAGCCGACATGGCGGGCGCTACTGAAATTACCCGGAGCGAATGGCTGGAGCGGATGATCAAGGCAAATGTATTCGCTGGCTGGCGCACCATCGCTGCACACGGCCGTGAGATCGACTACATCGAGCAGTTCGCTGATCAGCACCGAAGGCGGCAACACCGCGTTGCTGCGCGGATCGCGGCCGACATAACTGAGGTACAGACCGCTGCGTGCCGAGAGCAGGGTTTCGAGCAGCAGATAGCGGTCATCCAGCCGGCGGGCGCGATCACCACGGCGTGGCTTTTGACTGATCAGGTCGAAACCGGCGGCGGGGGTGCGCCGCGGCAATGCGCCGTCATCAAGACCAAGCAGGCAGACCTGACGAAACGGCAGGCTGCGCATCGGCACCATCGTGCAAAAGGTCACGGCGCCAGTGAGAAAGCCCGACGCGCTGTTGCCCTGATCCAGCGCAGCGCTCAACTGCTGACGAATCAAGGCCATCTCGATGGGTCGTTCGATACCGGCCGCTTCTGCTTGCTCGTTCAGCGCCGCGCACGCCTTGGAAAGCAGCAACAAGGTGTCTCCCGCTTCGCGTTCATCAAACAGCTCATCAATCATTTTTTGCAGGGTTTCAGCCCAGGTCGCTAACGGCCTTGGGCGCTGCATGTCTTCGGCAATGCGCGCCAGCCGCTCGACAAAGCCCGCCAAGCGCCCGAGCAGTTGCGCACGCGCGCCTTCCAGCGCGTCCAACGGCCAGCTATCGCCCAGCAACGGGGCGGCCAGACCGGCTAATTGCGGCGGCGCGGCAAAGCCCAGCAACAGCCGGTCGAGCCCCTGACGCCAGGTAAACGCCGAGTCCGCGGGCAGGCCCAGCTCCGCACGGTGTTGCGCATCACGGCCCCAGCGGATTCCGGCATCACGCAGCCAGTCGCGCAGCAGCGGCAAGTCTTCCGCTTCAATCCCGGCGCGGCGGGCGATGGCCGGCTGTTCAAGCCAGCTGAGAATGTCTTCGCCGGTAAAACGGCTGTCCGCCAGTCCCAGGAGACTGATAAACGCTTCAATCAGCGGAATTTCCGCGCGCATGCTGCGATCCGCGAGGCTGAAAGGAATCCGCGGCACGCCTTCGCGCGGCGCGAATACGGCTTCAATATAGGGTGCATAACGCTCGATATCCGGAGTCAGCACGACCACCTGATCCGGCGTCAGCTCGGCGTCGCTGGCAAAGCGCGCGAGCAATTGATCATGCAGAATTTCCACTTCGCGCAGCGGCGAGTGCGCAACGTGAATCTCCAGCGAACGGTCGCCGCTGTCGAGCACCAGACGCTCCTCAAGCGCACGGGTGTGCAGGCGCAAAATGTCGTTTTGCAGCGCATGCAGCAGGCTGTTGTCAGCCAGGTCGCTGTCTTCCGAATAAATTCCGATCTCCTGACTGCCTTCACTTGACGCCAGCGACAGCAAGCTGTCGAAGAAATCGCGGCCCTGCTTGCCGAGGCTCGCCAGCAGCGGATGGCCGACATCCAGATACCACTCATCCGGGCTCAGCTCAGGCTGACGCGCCAGTTCGCGAATGTCACGAATCTCGCCCCAAGCCTCACGGCACGGGTTGAGGGCAAAAATGACCACCTCGGTGTGCCGCGCCAAACCGTCGAGCACGCGCATATGGTGCGGCGGCAAGCTGCTGATGCCAAACACCAGCAAGCGCTCGGGCAAGCCGGCAATCGGTTCATCGGCATACAGATGACGCAGCAGGTCATCCAGCAACCGTGCACGGTGCGGGTGGCCGTCTTTGGTCAACTCACGCCACAGCAAGGCTTGCCAGCCTTCATCCGGGCCCAGATCGAGCAACTCACCGCGCTCCCACGCAGCCAGCCAATCATCGCGATAAAGCAGGTATTGGTCGAAAACGTCGGATATCTTCGCCGAAAGTGACAAGCGTCGACGCTCGTCGCCGCCGTCCAGATAATGCGCAAGACGCGGGGTTTGCGCCAAATGCCCGGGCTCGCACAGCCAGTCGTAAATCCGCCAGCTCAGGGTGGTCGGCGAGAATGCCGAGTTTTCCGGCAGATCGCCCAGCACGGTGCGCGACAGCGCCCAAATAAAACTCGCCGGGAGCTGCACGTCGAGTTGCATCGCAATGCCCTGCTTGCGCGCCAGTTGCAACGTCAGCCAGCGGCCCATGCCCTGGCTGGGAACCACGACGTGCGCGGGCGCAAACGGGTCGCTTAAGGGTTGCGCGAGCAGGGTGGTGGCCAACTCGCCAAGCGTTTCCAGATCGGGGGCATGATAAAGACTGAGCATCGACGATTCGCATCCTTTGAATATCGCTAGGTTACCAGCCTCCCACACCCAAGCGACATTTGCTGTCGCAACAGATTACCTACGCAGTGTCGCCTCACTGCCAACTGCCGGGCCGCTTAACGCCATGTAATTGGCCAGCAGCCAACTATGCTTGCTGTAACAGTGTTACGACAACCGCAAGGAATGGCCATGACGGAAGAACAGGGAAGCCCGGCGCTGGATATTGCTGCATTTCTGCACTTCATGCAGCGCCACAAAGGTTCGGACTTCTTTTTTAGTGTCGGCGCGCCACCGCACCTGAAAATCGAGGGCCACAGCCAGCCCGTGGGCCAGCGCAAGCTGCAGGCGGGCGATGTGCAGAAGCTGGCGTACCAGCTGATGAACCCCAAGCAGATCGCCGAATTCGAGCGCAATCTGGAACTGAACATTGCCGTCAGCCAGAAACAGGCCGGCCGCTTTCGGGTGAATGTTTACTATCAGCGCGGCGAAGTGGCGATGGTAATCCGCCTGATTCAAAGCCACATCACCCACCTTGAAGACCTTGGCCTGCCGCCTTCTGTTGCCGCGTTGGCGCTGGAGGATCGCGGCCTGATTCTGGTCACAGGCCCGGCCGGCTCCGGTAAATCGACCACGCTGGCCTCGATGCTCGACCATCGCAGCCGCAACAAGAGCGGGCATATTGTCTGCATTGAAGACCCGATCGAGTTTCTTCACACCCATCAGAAGTCGATTATCGACCAGCGCGAAGTCGGCCTCGACACGCACAGTTTTGAAGACGCCCTGCGCAATGTTCTGCGCGAAGCGCCCGACGTCATCATGCTCGGCGAGATCCGCGACGAGAGCACCATGCGCCAGGCTTTGCACTATGCTGAATCTGGGCACTTGTGTTTAGCCACGCTGCACGCGACCTCCAGCAGCCACGCGGTTGAGCGGCTGGTGCGGTTCTTTGATGACAGTGCGCGCTCGCAAGCACTGGCCGATGCCTCGAACAACCTGCTTGCAGTGGTCTGCCAGCGTTTAGTGCCGGGCCTGCAAAACAAGCGCGTGCTGGCGGCCGAAGTGATGATATCCACACCCTATATTCGCGACCTGATCCAGCGCGATGAACTGCACACCCTGCGGGCGGCCATTGGCGAGGCAATGGAGCAAGGCCTGCAAACCTTCGACCAGCATCTACTGAAGTTGGTCGAGCAGGGTCTGATCAGCGAGCAAGAGGCTTTGCAGCACGCCGACTCACGCACCGACCTGTCTCTCAAAATGAAATTCGGCGGCAACTATGAAGACAACTTCGACAGCAGCGGGGGATAAAAACCAGTAATCCCTGCCCGCGCCCATACGGAGAGACGGCGCCGCGATAAAACAACAGCGTGGTTACCACGCGTTTGACGATTCAACACACGCCGGGTCCAGTCATAATTTACCGGCTTGGTTTGGGGTACGTATTTATGTTGACCCTACTCAACTTGCTTTCCGCCATCGCCCTGCTGGTGTGGGGCACGCACATTGTAAGAACCGGCATTCTGCGCGTATTCGGCTCGCAGTTGCGCAACGTCCTCAGTAACAACATGGGCCGCATACCCGTGGCTTTCGTGGCCGGTATTGGCGTGACCGCAATGGTCCAGAGCAGCAACGCGACGGCCTTGCTGGTCACCTCGTTTGTCAGCCAGGGCTTGATGAGCCTCGCTCCGGCGCTGGCGATCATGCTCGGCGCCGATGTGGGCACCGCAGTAATGGCTCGCGTGCTGACCTTCGACCTGATCTGGTTGTCGCCGTTATTAATTTTTCTCGGCGTGATCTTCTTTCTCTCGCGCCGGCAGACCCGCGCCGGCCAGCTTGGCCGTGTCGGCATCGGCTTGGGCCTGATTCTGCTGGCGCTGGACTTGATTGTTCATGCGGCCGCGCCCATCACGCAGGCACATGGCATCAAGGTGCTGTTCTCATCGCTGACCGGCGACATTTTGCTCGACGCTCTGCTCGGTGCGCTGTTCGCTCTGATCACCTATTCCAGCCTGGCCGCCGTATTGCTGACGGCAACACTGGCCGGTGCCGGGCTGATCAGCCTGCCCGTGGCCATTGGGCTGGTGATTGGCGCCAATATCGGCAGCGGCTTGCTCGCATTCCTCACCTCCAGCCTGCAAACCCCGGCCGGCCGGCGAGTCGCGCTGGGCAGCCTGCTGTACAAGGTTATCGGGTTGTTACTGGTGATTCCGATACTCAACCATGTAGCCAGCTGGCTCGACAGTCTCGATTTGAGTCCGCAGGGAGTGGTGATCAGTTTTCACCTGCTTTACAACACCCTGCGTTGCCTGATCATGCTGCCAACCGTGCGCTGGATGGCGAACCTGTGCAACTGGCTGATGCCCGACAAAATGGAGCAGGAAGGTATTGCCCGACCGCGACACCTCGACCGCACCGCCCTGACCACACCAAGCCTGGCACTGGCCAATGCGGTGCGCGAAACCCTGCGCATCGGCGATTTGGTCGAGACCATGCTTAATCATCTGCTGGAGGTGCTGCACAGCAACGGCGCGGGGCTGAGCAAGGAGTTGCGCCGGTTGGAAGATGATGTCGATACGCTCTATAGCGCGGTGAAGCTGTATCTGGCGCAGGTTCCGCGTGATGCGCTGGGGCCGAAAGACAGCCAGCGCTGGGCGGAGATTTTCGAGTTGGCGGTTAATCTTCAGCAGGCGGCCAATATCATCGAGCGCATGCTCAGCAAGGTTCAGAATCAGAAGACCGCGCAGCGCCACGACTTTTCCGAAAGCGGCTTGCAGGAGCTTAGCGACCTGCACGCCCAACTCACCCGCAACTTGCGTCTGGGCCTTTCGGTGTTTGTCTCGGGGGATCGCGAAAGTGCCCAGCAATTGCTCCGCGAGAAACGCCGCTTCCGCGCACAGGAACGGCGTCTGGCGCACTCGCACGTGGCGCGTCTGCATAAACAGGTGGTTCAAAGCATTGAAACCAGCTCGCTGCACCTGACCCTGATCAGCGACATGAAACGCCTCAACTCGCTGTTTTGCAGCAGCGCCTATGCGGTGCTGGAAGAACATGAAAGCGGCGCCCTGCGCGTCGAAATCATGGGCGGCGAGTAGCTCAAAGAACCCTGGCAGCGCACTCTGCAGGCAATAAAAAAGGGCCTCAAACATGAGGCCCTTTCTGGCTAGCAGCTATGCATCAGGGCGTAGCCCCAATGCGTTGCATCAAGCGGAGGTTGCGCGAGGCAACTCGTTGCCCGACTGCGCAGGCTTGCGTCGGCGCTGCATCCAGATAACCAGCAGGAACAGCAGAATGCCCGGTATCCACATCAGCTCCTTCGGCCAGCCCTGAGTGGGCGCACGCACCAGCATGATCTGCTGATCGAACTCGATACCGGCCTCGGCAGCCGGGCTGCCAAAGGTCACGCTATCAACCAGCACCTTGTCACCGTCGACATAGGTCATCAGGCCGAGTTTCTCCATGCGCTCGTCACCGCTGGCTCCTTCCGGTACCGGCAACAGGATGGAGAATTCGCGGGCATCACCCACCGCATCTTCACCCTTGATGCGCATGCGCAGTTTGCTGCCGGGCTCAACATCACCGAGGGTTTGCGCCAGCTCTGCCGGGGCAATGTTGCGATACGGATCGTGGACGATATCCATCCAGAAACCCGGACGGAACAGCGTGAACGCAATCAGCAACAGCAGCACGCTTTCGTACCAGCGGCTCTTCACCAGGAAGTAGCCCTGAGTGCCGGCGGCAAAGATCAGCATCGCCCCTGTGGCGACAATGAAGATCAGCACCCCGTGCCAGAAGTCGACATTGATCAGCAGCAGATCGGTGTTGAAGATGAACAGGAACGGCAATGCTGCCGTGCGCAGGCTGTAGTAGAACGCGGTGATCCCGGTCTTGATCGGGTCACCTTTGGACACCGCCGCCGCCGCGAACGAAGCCAGACCCACAGGTGGCGTTACGTCAGCCATGATGCCGAAGTAGAACACGAACATGTGCACGGCAATCAGCGGCACGATCAGGCCATTCTGCTGGCCCAGCGTGACCACAACCGGCGCCAGCAAGCTCGACACCACGATGTAGTTGGCGGTAGTCGGCAGGCCCATGCCCAGAATCAGGCTGAACACCGCGGTAAGCACCAGCATCAGCAGCAGATTGCCCATCGACAGCAGTTCAACCAGATCGGCCAGCACCAGCCCGACACCCGTTTGCGACACCGCACCGACAATGATGCCCGCAGCGGCCGTGGCAATACCGATGCCGATCATGTTGCGCGCACCGGCAATCATGCCTTCGCGCAGATCAATGCAACCGTCGAGGAAAGTGCCGTGATCATGCGAACCATCGGTGCGCATCCAGCTCAGCAGCGGGCGCTGGGTGAGCAGAATGATCACCAGCATCATGCTGCCCCAGAATGCCGACAAGCCGGGCGACAGCCGCTCGATCATCAGGCACCAGACCAACACCACAACCGGCAGCAGGAAGTGCAGACCGCTGAGCAGCACTGCGCGGGTTTGCGGCAATGTTTCCAGTGGAGCATCCGGGTCTTCCGGCGGCAGCGGTGCAACGCTGGCCGCCACCTTGAGCAGCGCCAGATAAATCAGCGCCAGCAGCACGGCAATCACCGGCAGAGCATTTTCACCCAGCGCCGGCTTGAGCCAGCCAAGGCCGTAATACACCGCCAGCGACAAGCCGCTGATCAGCGCTGCGCCAAAGGCAAAGCCGGTCAGACGACGCAGCCAGGGCTTGGGCTTGTGCCCGGCAATCGGCTGCAGGCCCAGCTTGAGGGACTCAAGGTGAACGATGTAAAGCAGGGCGATATACGAAATGGCCGCCGGCAAAAAGGCGTGCTTGATGATTTCGACATAGGACATGCCGATGTATTCGACCATCAGAAACGCCGCAGCGCCCATGACCGGCGGCATGATTTGACCATTCACCGAAGAGGCCACTTCCACTGCGCCGGCTTTTTCAGCCGAGAAGCCGGTGCGCTTCATCATCGGGATGGTGAACGTACCGGTGGTGACCACGTTGGCAATCGACGAACCGGAAATCATGCCGGTCAGACCGGAGGCGACAACGGCCGCTTTTGCCGGGCCGCCGCGCAGGTGACCGAGCATGCTGAACGCCAGCTGGATGAAGTAATGCCCGGCACCAGCACGTTCCAGCAGCGCACCGAACAGCACGAAGAGGAACACGAAGCTGGTCGATACACCCAACGCGATACCAAACACACCTTCAGTGGTGATCCACTGGTGGTTGGCCATCGCCGTGAAGCTTACCCCGCGGTGTGCCAGCAGACCTGGCATGTAGGGACCGGCAAGGCTGTAGATCAAAAATATCAGGGCAATAATCGCCAGCGGCGGGCCAAGCGCGCGGCGCGTGGCTTCCAGCAACAGCGGAATACCAATACAGGCGGTCACCAGATCAGCCGTTGTCAGGCTGCCGGGACGCATCGCCAGGTCTTGGTAAAAAATAAACAGGTAAGCAGCACTCGCTGCGGCGACGAGCCCGAGGGCAATGTCGATCAGCGGCACACGATCTCGCGGCGAGCTTTTGAACGCGGGATACGCCAGAAACGCCAACAACAAGGCAAACGCCAAGTGAATAGCGCGGGTTTCGGTGTTGTTGAGCACACCGAAATGAAAAATAAACGGTAGTGGAGAAGCAATCCACAGCTGGAACAACGACCACAACAGGGCCAGTCCGGCAATCGCTTGCGCCATCAATCCAGTGGGCAGGCGCGCGCCAACATCCTGGGCAATCAATTCTTCAGTGGTAAGTTGTTTGTCTACCATCGGCTGGAACCTGATTTCGAGTAATCAAAGACGACAACGCCCGTAATTTGTTTTACGAGCAGGCTTAACCGTTAAGGCTAGTCGAGCGCATTGCGCTTGGAGGGTTTTAGCCAAAGAAAAGGCCCAGCCAACCATTAGCTGGCTGGGCCGCACGGAGAATTACATCCAGCCGCGTTCTTTGTAGTAACGCACCGCACCTTCGTGCAGTGGAGCGGTCAGGCCGACCTTGATCATGTCTTCAGCCTTGAGGTCTTTAAACGCCGGGTGCAGGCGCTTGAAGCGATCAAGGTTTTCAAACACGGATTTAACCAGTTGGTAGACCACTTCCGGGTCTGCCTTGGCGGTTGTCGAGAGCACCGCTTTACCACCGATAGACGGGGTAGCTGCGTCGTTGCCCTTGTACATGCCACCTGGGATTTCAGCCTTGGTGTAGTAAGTCTTGTCAGCCAGCAGCTTGTCGATGTCAGCGCCAGTTACCGGTACCAATACTGCGTCGGTAGTGGTGGTAGCTTCCTGGATCGCGCCATTTGGATGGCCGACAAAGTAGGTCATCGCGTCGATGTTATTGTCGCCCAGAGCAGAGGCTTGCTCAGCTGGCTTCAACTCTGCAGACAGGGCGAATACCGACTTGTCCCAGCCTTTGACGCGCATGATTTCTTCCAGCGTGTCACGCTGACCGGAACCCGGGTTACCGACGTTTACGCGCTTGCCTTTGAGGTCATCAAAGCTGGTGATGTTGGCGTCGCGGCGAGCAAGAATGGTGAACACTTCGCTCTGCAAGGAGAACACTGCACGCAGGTCATCCATTGCGCCTTCGGCTTCGAATGGTGCCAAGCCCTTGAGCGCTTTGAACTGGTGGTCGGACTGCATGATGCCGAAGGTGAACTCACCGGTACGCAGACCATTTACGTTAGCAACACCGCCGCCGCTGGCAGGCGCGTTACATTTGATGTTGGTCTCGTTGCTGGTGCGATTGGCAAAACGGCAGATCGACTGACCCGCTACGTAATACACACCCGTCTGGCCACCAGTGCCAATGGTGATGAAGTTTTCTGCGGCCTGTGCCGTGCCACCCAGAGTAATGCCTGAGAGAGCTGCGGACAGAACCCATGCCAAGGATTTGCCTTTCATGGGAGTGCTCCTTTGTGGTTGTTTGAAACATCGGTACCTTTTGAGCCCGATGAGGCAGGAAAGTGTAACCGCTCAGGCGCAAGTTGCACGGATATTCAGCGGCCTGAAACACTTGAAAATGCGTCATCAAGACGTTTAGAGCATAACTTACTGGTGCGTCGGGCTATCCTCGGCCTTAAGCTTTGGGCAAAATCAGGCCATGCAAAATTCAACTTCCAGCACGTCACAAGCCACGGTTAGTGCCAGCCTCACTCAAGCCATCCTGCACGCGGCGACGCGTCTTGGGCTCGACCGCGCCAGCCTGCTCAAGCACAGTGATCTTAGCGAAGAACAGCTGCTGGACCCCGATGCACGCGTGCCGTTTTCGAGCCAGCTGCAACTGTGGCAAACCCTCGCCCGCCTGCCGCTGCCAGAGCCTGGCCTTGAAATTGGCAGCAATCTGGCACCTGGACCGTTCAGCGTACTGGGCTACCTGCTGCAAAGCAGCACAACGTTAGGCGAGGCCCTGCAAGCTGCTTTGCGTTATCAGCGCCTGGTCGGCGAAGGCGGCGAAGTCCTGCTGCGCGAGCGCAAAGACGCCATCGAACTGTTCTACCGGCCGCTGCATCCGCAATTGCCAGTCACCCGCATCCGCGTGCTGTCACTGATGGCGAGTTGGGTACAGATGGTTGATCCGTTGCTGGAAAATTTCCGCCTGAGCAAAGCCCGGTTCGTGCATCAGCAGCCTGACGACATCAGCCCGTATGAGCGCATATTTGCCTGCCCGCTCGAGTTTGCCACCAGCGAATACGCCATTCTTATCCCGCGGGAGCTTCTCGGCGCACCGCTGATTCAAGCCAATCGACCGTTACAACAAGTGCTCCGCCAGCACGCCGAAGCACTGCTCGCGCGCCTGCCCAGTGAAAGCTTGAGCGTGCGTGTGGTGGCTATTCTGGGCGAGCAGCTGGCGCATGGTGAACCCGACCGCAGTGAATTGGCGCGGGCGCTGAACATCAGCGAGCGAACCTTGCAGCGCCGCCTCGCCGATGAGGGTTGCAGCTACCAGTCGCTGCTCAATGACACACGTCGGCAACTGGCCGAGCGTCACCTCAGCAGTGGCAATCTGCCTGCGGCTGAAATCGCGCTGCTGCTGGGCTACTCGGAACCCAGCGTGTTTTTTCGCGCATTTCGTCAATGGACAGGGCTCACGCCCGGCGAATATCGCAGTCAGCACAAAGCCGAAGCCTGATTCCCGCGCCGTTTAGCGATTAGCTGTTGCCCTGCGCACGAAGGAATTCCTCAAACGCTTGCAAGCTGGTATAGCGGGGCGTGTAGCCGAATTCCTGCTTGAGACGCTGGTTACTCAACACCGGCCGGTAACGCAGAAAGTCCAACTGTTCCGGCCCGTATTGGCTTAAACCCAACGGCTGCATGATGCGCAGGCCAAGCTTGATCAGGCTCGAGGGGATCGGCCGATAAGGTTTGTGCAACAAGCCGGCGATTTCCTTCAGCGACAACGCGCCGTCCCCGGCCAAGTTGTAAATCCCCTCAACCTGACGCGCCACACCCTGACAGATGACGTTGACCACATCCTTGTCCCAGATGAACACAAAACGACTGTCGTAACCCCAAACACCGAGCACTGAACGTTTTTTGAACAGCTCGGTAATCTGATTGTTGACCTGCTTGCCGAGAACCGTACCGGGTCGTAGTACAAGCTGCTTGAGCTGAGGATGCTCCATGCGCGCGTTGGCCAGCAATTGCTCAACCTCGCGCTTGTGCTTGGCATAGGCAAAGGTGTCGTGACCCCGCAGCGGCTGGTCTTCGCTAATCCACTCGGCGTTGTCCGGATGATAACCGTAGGCCGCGCCAGAGCTGGTGAACACCAATTGCTCGACGCCTTCGGCGACTGCGGCCGCAATCACCGAGCGGGTGCCGCCAACGTCGATGGCGTGCAGGCGCTTCTCAGTCATGTCACGCGGTGGTGTGACAACTGACGCCATATGAATTATCACCTGCGGTTTCCAGCTGGCGATGCACACCTTCACTTCCCGGGACTTGCTGATGTCGAGCTGAATAGGCTCAACATTGGCCCGCAAGCCGTGCGTAGTGATCGGCTGAATATCGGCGGCGATCAGGCTCCACTGCGGATACTGCACAGCCAATTGTTCAAGCACCTGGCGCCCGATAAAACCGGCAGCCCCAGTAATCAAAACACGCATAACACTCTCCGAGCCCGCATTAGCGAGGTATTACAGCTGATGTAACAAAAAAAGACTGACCCACAGTAACCTAGCAACACAATCGGCTTTGCGCTGTGATATGCGCGGACAATACACATGATCAATCGCGACAACCCGCACCAACAGGTATGCTTCGTTGAGGATTGTCAGGAAGACCTTCATGCGCCAATTGCTTCTGCCACTCGTGTTGGTGGCCCTTAGTTGCCTGAGCACCACGCCCAAGGCAGAAAGCCTGTACCGAGTGGAAGGCTATCAGCTGGAAAATGGCTTACAGGTGCTGCTTAAAGCAGTACCGGGCACTGGCCATGTGGCCATTCGACTGGTGGTTGGCGTCGGCTTTGACCAGTACAACTGCGCCGAGAAGGAACTGCCGCACCTGTTCGAACACCTGCTTTTCAGCGGCACCGACGACTCTGGCGAGGCGGGTGTAGAGGCGCGCATGCAGGCCCTTGGCGGCGTCTGGAATGCCTATACCCGCGACACCGACACCACGGTCACTGTCGAGGCGCCCGCACGCAATCAGCGCGCAGTGCTTGATCTGATGCTGGCGAACCTGACCCAAAGCGAGCCAGACTCACGCAAACTGGCCGCAGCCAAGCTGGCAGTCGAACACGAAAGCGGGGTCAACGACTCGCCGCTGCAACACGTGCTGCTGGAACACAACATTGGCCGCGAAGCCCATCAGCAAATCGCCCAGGAACTGGGTCTGGCCTGCGCCCAGCCTGCCACAGCCGCTGATCTCACACTGGAGCAGGTAAATGGTTTGCGGGCCGACTGGTACGTGGCCAATAACATGACCTTGATCGTAGTCGGCGATCTCGACTCACGCCTGCCGGCCTACATTGATCGTCAATACGGCTCGCTACCCGCTGCTGAACTCCCCGCCCCACGCCAACAACCCGAGCCCAACAGCAACGCTCAGCAGCGGCGCCAGCTGATCAGCCGTCTTTACGGCGAAGATGGCAGCATAGCCTGGATGTTTTCTGAGCCGTGGCTCGACCACCATGACTTTGAAACATGGGAGCTGCTGCGTGACTACATCGACTGGCAGCTCTACCAGCAGCTGCGCATCAAACACAGCCTGACCTATGCCCCGTTCACCGAGCGAGAAGTGTTCAGCAGTTCGAGTTTTTTCAGCCTGAACGCCAAGGTGCAGAGCAAAGACTTGCCGAAGGCCGAGAAGGTCATGCGTGAATTGCTCGCCGATCTGCGCAAGAACGGCGTCGATGCCGAGGTATTCAAGCGCTTGCAGAACGCCGCAATTGCAGAGCAATCGTGGGCGGTACAAGGCGCCAGCGACATGGCCGATTACTACTGGGGCGCGCTCGCCGACTATGATGGCAGCCACTTTGCAGACAGCCGCAAAAGCTTGCAGTCGGTTACCGTTGAGGACGCCAACAAGGCGCTGTCCAAGCTGCTGGATCAGCCAGGGTACGTGCGCATCAGCAAGCCTCTGCTCAACACCTACGGCGTGTACTGGCTGTCTACCGCACTCCTGCTGCTTATCCTGATTCTGCTTGGGCTGGCCATCTGGCGCCGCCGCTGAGAATGCTTACACGGTCACGTGAATAGCCCGATGCTCCGGCGTTTTCCCGCTAAACTTAAGGCCTGCGCAGGACAGGCCAAGTGGCGCAGCCTCCAAACTTTTCTGCGTGACCCTAAATGACCACCCTGAAAGACCGCATCACCCCGTTCATCGCATTCGCCCAGCGTCATCCGTGGTTGATCGCCACGTTTGGCTTTTGCTCCGGCTTAGCGAGCTTCTTGCTGGTCAAACGCCAGGCCGAGCTAGCGCATGTGCTGGCTGTGGTGATGCTTCTCAGCTGGCTATGGCTGGCCCTTGAGAACCTGTTGCGCGAGCAAATCTCGAAGCGCTTTGGTTTCGAGTTGCCCAAACCAGTGCTGCGTTACGCGACCCAGATGATCCACCAGGAAAGTCTGTTCTTCGTGCTGCCGTTCTTTATCATCACCACTACTTGGAACAGCGGTCAGGCGCTGTTCAGCGGCATGCTTATCGCCGCAGCGCTGGTATCAATCATCGACCCGCTCTACTACAAGCATCTGGCGGCGCGGCGCTGGGTGTACCTGATGTACCACTCGCTGACCCTGTTCGCCCTGGCGCTGACGGCATTGCCGATCATCTTCAAACTCACCACCACACAGAGTTACCAGTTGGCGCTGGCGATTGCTGCACTGCTGTCTTTTCCCAGCCTGCTGGGGATTATCACTGTGCAACGCTGGTGGCGCAGCTTGTTACTCATCGCTGCGACGCTGGTATTGGCGGGTGCCGGCTGGATGGCACGGATATGGGTACCGCCCGCCACTTTATGGATGACAGAAGTCGCGGTCAGCACAGAACTTAACAGCAAGGAGCGCGAGCCCGGCAAGCGCATCAAACAGCTGTCGGTAGCCGAGCTTGGCGCTCAGGGTTTGTATGCCTACACCGCAATAAACGCCCCGCGCGGCCTGAACGAGCGGATTTATCACGTGTGGCGCCTCAACGGTAAAGAGGTTGACCGCATCGCGCTGGACATAAAAGGCGGGCGCAAACAGGGTTATCGGGCCTGGAGCCATAAGCGCAACTACCCCAAAGACTCGACCGGTCGCTGGCAGATTCAGGTACTCACCGAAGGCGGCCAGATGATCGGGGTGCTGCGCTTCAAGGTGACCCCTTAACTGCCAGGCCTTGGTGCAAGCACGAACATCGAAAAACTGACGACTGAATGGCTCAATTTACGTGCATCTTTGAGCCGCTCAGTCGCGCCTTAATCCTGGAAATTCGGCTTAACCGAAGAACCAGTAGCACACACTAATGGCCGCGACCACGCCGGCAAACTCGGCCAGCAGGGCGCAACCCACAGCGTGGCGGACACGCTGAATGCCCACCGCGCCAAAATACACCGCGAGCACGTAAAAAGTGGTTTCAGTACTGCCCTGCACCGTCGCTGCAACCAACGCCGGGAAGCTGTCCACACCCTGACTTTGCATGGTCTCGATCAACATGGCGCGCGCGGCACTGCCGGAGAAAGGCTTGACCATCGCGGTGGGCAACGCCTCAACAAAACGCGTGTCCCAGCCCAGCATATCGAGCAGCCAGCGAATGCCGTCGAGGCCGAAGTCCAAAGCACCCGAGGCGCGCAGCACACCAATCGCACAGAGCATCGCCACCAGATACGGCAGCAGGCTCTTGGCCACGTCAAAGCCCTCTTTGGCGCCTTCGATAAACTCTTCATAGATCGGCACCTTTTTCAGCGCACCGAGCAGCAGAAACAGCACGATGATGCCGAACAGGGTCAGATTGCCCGTCAGCGAAGACAAAGCCCCCAGCGCCGTGGCCGACATCGTGCCCAACACCGCCATGAACAACCCGAGCAGCGCCGCGCCGGGCAGCAGGTACGCCAGCACCACCGGGTCCCAGAGACGCAGACGCTGCATGAAGGCGACCGATAACAGGCCGACCAGACTCGATGCACTGGTGGCCAGCAGAATCGGCAAAAATACCAGCGTCGGGTCTTCCGCACCTTGTTGCGCGCGGTACATGAAGATGGTCACGGGCAGCAGTGTCAGGGACGAGGCATTGAGCACCAGAAACAGGATTTGCGCATTGCTCGCGGTGGTGCTGCTCGGGTTGAGTTCTTGCAGCGCGCGCATGGCCTTGAGGCCGATCGGCGTGGCGGCGTTGTCGAGCCCGAGACCATTGGCCGCGAAGTTCATGGTAATCAGGCCCAGTGCCGGATGCCCCCGCGGCACTTCCGGCATCAGCCGCGCAAACAGCGGGCCGAGCAAGCGGGCCAACGCTTCGACCAGACCGGCCTTTTCAGCAATGCGCAGCAGGCCCAGCCAGAGGGTGAGCGTGCCGAACAGCAGGATCATCACATCGACCGACAACTTGGCCATCGCAAACAGGCTTTCAACCATGGCCGCGAATACCGCCGGATCATCTCCAATCAACCAGCGCGACAAACCTGCCACCGCCGCTACCATAAAAAAGCTCAGCCACAAGCCGTTGAGCATGTTCCATCCCCCCAATCAATGGCGCAGATGATAACGCGCCAGGGCTTGCGCGGGGGCAGCTTATCGAGTCGTGAGGGAAGTGTGCGGGCTGAAAAGGGTTCAGCTCCTGGCCACTGGCGCCTGGAACGGCGCCATGACCTGATCGTCGCGGGGAGCGACAAGGTGCAACTTAGTACCAGTTAGGGTCTTTCTTGAGTTGCTCGTGCAACAGCTTCTGCATGCCCTCGTCGGGCTCGCCCAGCCATTTCTCGGTCGCGTAATTGCTGGGTGCCTTGCCTTTAGGCAGTGCATCCGGCACTTGCACCCAAAGCGCGTAGGCTTCTTCCTTGTCCCAGCTGAAAGCCACATAAATGCGTTGATTGAAACAGTTACTGGCCTGACACAATTCGCCAACCAGGTACTTGTCATCATCCTCCAGCATGGCCTCCATCGGCGGCGCAACACCGTCGAGGTTGATCAACCATTCAGGCATCCGTTCCTGCTCTTCGAGCACATCATTCCAGGCTTCCTGATACTGGGGATCGCTCTTGAGTACATCGTTAAGGCGAACATCAGTCACTGTGTCAGCGGCCAAGGCCGCTCCACTGCCGCTAATCATCAGGGCGGCAGTGAGCGTCTTGAGAACGTTCATAGGGGCTCCTTAGTTAATGTGAATGGTTGCTCAATGTGACCCATCAGGGTCAACCTCGTGGGCGACGGCCCATGATGAGCGACACGACAAACAGCACCAAGAACACGAGGAACAGGATCTTGGCGATACCGGTTGCGGTGCCTGCGATACCACCGAAGCCCAGTACTGCAGCGACAATGGCGATAATCAGAAAAGTAATTGCCCAGCTCAACATGGCGTATCTCCTTGGTTTTTAGTAAGTCCTGCGGTGTATCAGGTTGAATTCGTTTGTGTGCCTGCCCGAAAAGGCGCAACCACGATTAACTTCAGATGTTCTGGCCCGGCGCCCGACGTGGCGATTGTTCGGTGAACATGTTCGTCACCGCGCCGCGCTGGGCAAACAAACCCTGCGCCTGTGGCTTCGCGGCTTGTACCGCTAACGCAGCAGCATTGGCCGTAGCCTTGTGCACAGGTTGCGCCGTATTAATCAGGCTGCCTTCGCCAATCATCACCAGCAGCAGAGCTGCACTGCTAAGCAGATACTTGATGCATGAACTGGGGCTGGGAATCTGACGGCTCATCTGTTTGCTCCTGCAAGCAACCTTCAGGGTTGCTCGTTTATGTTCGTTAACCTGGTAATTGCAGTGGTTGTGCCAGTTTTGCTAAAAATAAAAACTCAATAAAAACAGCTACTTAGAAATAAAATAAAGCGATTGAAGCTTGCATCCTGCACGGTCTGGCGTTTTCATCAGGCGTTTTGCACGACTCCCTGAGAGTCCGCCGTGAAAGCGGGGCATCCTTGCCCCGCATACAGGCTTACTGCATGGACTGCTTGAGGTTGCGCATGCGGTCATGGCAAGCGCGCACCTTCGGCATTTCCACACCCAGCAGGGCCTTCACATCCGGATCAGCACTTTCCAGCGCATCTTCAAATGCGTGCAGGATGCGGTCTTCGGCTTCTTCGAGTTGGGCGACGTAAGTCGCTTCCTCGTCGCTGGACAAAGTTGCCCGCGCATCGGCATAGACTTCGCGCATTTTGCCGACCATGGTGCCGCCGGATGCTGGCGAGTCCTGGTTGGCGGCGACCTTCACGGCCAGCGCTTCGATGATTTGAGTTTTCACGGTTGAGAGATCACGGAACATGGTCTGCAAACGGACATCTTTCACTTCAGTGATCGCGTGGTCGTAAAAACGCTTACCGTCACGGGTAATTTCGATCAGTTCGTTCAGTTGCTCTGTTTTATTGCTCATGATGTTTCTCCTTCAGATTGGACGCAGCCAACTGGCAACGCCTGAAGCTGGGTGACACTCGGGTTCTAAACAATCAGTCACTTTTTGCCTTCCCTGGCACATAAGATCCTTAACTCTCTACGCGCAGGGCATCACCATCGACGCCCCGGACACCGCGGATATCGCGGGCGGTTTCGACCGCCAGATTCTTCGCTGCACTGCTCAATACCGTGCCGCTCAACTTGACTACACCGTCGTGCGTTTCAACGCTGATGGCGAACGCATCCAGGTTGCGGGTGTAGACGAAACTCGATTTCACCTTGCTGGTGATCCAGGCATCGCTGATCGCGGCACTGGCATCATCGGCGGCGGCTTGCGCCTCGGCAGCAGTGCTGTCGGCCTTGCTGATACTCAGGTGGTTGAACACTTCACGCACACCCTCGGTGTTGGAAGCCAGGCTACCGGCCAACTCCTTGGCCGCCGGGGTACGTGCATTACCGGTGAGCGTCACGGCGCCCTCTTCGGTTTTAACGCTGATGTCGAGGCCTTCGGTGTTGCTGTTCCAGAGCAACTTGGACTTCACCGTGGCGGTGATGCTGGCATCATCCAGACGATTGGCCAGAGACTTCGAATCGTTAGTCTTGCGCTCAACCTTGCTGTCGACCTTGAGCTGGTTATCAACCTTGTTGATACCTTCGATACTCAACGCTACCTGCTCGGCAAGGTCACGCTCGACACTGCTCTCGACTGTACCGGTGAGGACGGCGGTACCGTTGTCGACTTCACTGTCGATGCTGAAAGGGTTGAGATGACGGTTGAGCGCAATTGCAGTCCAGATCGAGCCTTCCTGGCGCGCTTCACTCAACTGCTGGCTCATGTCACCTTCTGCTGCGTTGGCCGCCAAAGGGGTCAGAGCAAACATGCCAACCGACGCTGTGGCCAATACCAGAGTTTTCAACTTATGCATGTTGTCCTCCTGTCTCTGTGCATAAACAATCCGCGTTTAGCGGGATATGCAGTAGATATCGCAAGCGTTGTGCCAGCTTTTTGATAAATATTTTTATCAATAAAATCATGCACTTACGACATAAAAAGACAGGGTGCCAGCATGCAGCCTGCAAGATAAGGTCATACTCGCCGTGCAACTTGCACGATTTCTTGTGGACTAATCTCTGCACACATCAATTGGAGCCTGAAATGGATGCGGTAGAACCTAAAAGCGGACGTATTTTGCTGGTCGATGACGAGTCGGCGATCCTGCGTACCTTCCGCTACTGCCTCGAGGACGAGGGTTACAACGTAGCGACCGCCAACAGCGCAGCGCAGGCCGAAAGCCTGATGCAACGCCAGGTATTTGATGTGTGCTTTCTTGACCTGCGCCTCGGCGATGACAACGGCCTCGACGTGCTCGCCGAGATGCGCGTACAAGCGCCCTGGATGCGCGTGGTGATAGTGACCGCACACTCAGCCATCGATACCGCCGTGGACGCCATGCAGGCTGGCGCGGCCGATTATCTGGTGAAACCCTGCAGCCCTGAACAACTGCGTCTGGCCGCCACCAAACAGCTAGAAGCACGGCAACTGGAAGCGCGCCTGGAAACTCTGGAAGGTCAGGTGCGCCAGCGCAAGAACGACCTCGACTCCAGCAGCCCGTCGATGATGGCGGTGCTGGAAACCGCCCGCCAGGTGGCAGTAACCGACGCCAACATCCTGATTCTTGGCGAGTCCGGCACCGGTAAAGGCGAACTGGCCCGCGCCATTCACCACTGGAGCCGCCGCGCGAAGAAGAATTCAGTCACCATCAACTGCCCGTCACTGACCGCTGAGCTGATGGAAAGCGAATTGTTCGGTCACACCAAAGGCGCGTTTACCGGCGCCAGCGAAAGCACCCTCGGTCGGGTCAGTCAAGCCGACGGCGGTACGCTGTTTCTCGACGAAATCGGCGATTTCCCGCTCAGCCTGCAACCGAAACTGCTGCGCTTTATTCAGGACAAGGAATACGAGCGCGTCGGTGATCCGGTGACCCGTCAGGCCGACGTGCGCATCGTCGCGGCCACCAACCTCAATCTTGACGAGATGGTTCGTCAGGGGCGTTTCCGAGAAGATCTGCTCTATCGCCTCAATGTAATCACCCTGAAACTGCCAGCGCTGCGCGAACGCACTGAAGACGTGCTGACGCTAGCCGAGCGCTTTCTGGCCCGCTTCGTCAAGGACTACGCCCGCCCCGCGCGCGGATTCAGCGATGAGGCATTGAGCGTACTGGCGAATTACCCATGGCCGGGCAATATCCGCGAACTGCGCAACGTGATCGAACGGGCGAGCATCATCTGCCAGGAAGAAATGGTTCAGGTGATTCATCTGGGCCTGACCGAATCCACCAGCAATCAGGCGCCACGCGTGGGCGGCGCACTGAGCCTTGAAGAGCTGGAAAAAAGCCATATCGCCGCCGTCATGGCCAGCAGCGAAACCCTCGATCAAGCTGCCAAGGCACTGGGTATCGACGCTTCGACCCTGTATCGCAAACGCAAACAGTACGACCTATGAAGTTAAGAACCCGGCTGTTCGTCAGCGGCAGCGCGCTGCTAACCGTGGCGCTGATCGGCCTGATACTGGGCATGGTCAGCGTGTGGCAGATCACCCGCGTACAAAACCAGGCCATGAGTCGCAACCTCGAGATCATTGATGCGACCATCGGCTTTCGTCAGGAAATGGGCACGCAGGTGATCCTGCTGCTGGAGGATAGCTTCGACCCACTGGCGTTGAAGGAATCAGATGTACGTTTTCGCAACTGGTTGACTCAAGCGCTTGAAAGCAGCACCGAAGAGGCTGATCGTCAGGCCATCAGCGAAATCGCCCGCTCCTATGAGCTGTTCGGCAAACTGCTCGACTCACCGGTGCAAGTACGCCGCGATTTACTGCATAACGATGCGTTCACGCGTGCCTTGCAAGCGCTGCGCGATCGCATCAATGCCGTGCAAATGCGCTACGTCGAAGCCGTGCAGAATGCCCAGCAAAACTCCCGCGAACGCGCGACCATCGTCAGCACCCTGCTGGGTCTGATCGGTCTGGCGCTGCTGCTGATCGGCTTTCTTACCGCGCACAACATCGCCAAACGCGTCGCCCGCCCAATCGAGGCACTGGCCAGTGCCGCCGACCAGATTGGTAAGGGTGACTTGCAGATATCCCTGCCCACCTCGCCAGTGGCTGAACTCTCGGCGCTGAGCCGGCGCTTTGGCCTCATGGCGCAATCGCTGCAACAGTTCAAGAACAGCAATATCGAAGCCTTGATGGCCGAACAGCAACGCTTGCAAGCGGTACTCGACAGCATTGATGACGGCCTGCTGATGTTCGACCGCAACGGCTTGCTGCAACACTTCAATCCGGTTGCCGGGCGTCAGCTTGGTTGGGGCCTTGAGCACATTGGTGAACGCCTTGATCAGGCGTTAGACAAAGAAGGCCTCGATGAACAGATCAGCCGCGTTTTGCAGGGCAAAACCCTGGAGTCGGCGATTGCCGACCTTGAGATAGACGCCCACGGCGAACATCGCCTGCTGAGCTACAGTCTGACGCCCGTAAGCCAAGGTGGCGGGAATATTCAAGGTGCGGTGATGGTGCTGCGCGATGTGACCAAACAGCGGGCTTTCGAGCGAGTACGCAGCGAGTTCGTACTGCGCGCCTCGCATGAGTTGCGCACGCCAGTCACCGGCATGCACATGGCCTTTGCCTTACTTCAGGAACGGCTCAAGTTTGCCCCGGATTCACGCGAGGCAGACCTGACGCAGACGGTTGACGAGCAAATGCAGCGCCTGGTTGATCTGATCACCGATCTGCTGAATTTCTCGCGTTATCAAAGCGGCTTGCAGAAGCTTGATCTGGCGCCATGCGACCTTGCGGACCTGCTCAATCAGACCGGCCAACGCTTCGCCAATGAGGCCGCCGAGAAAGGCATTACCCTGCGCTGTGAACCGGATGATGACCTGCCGTTGTTGCCCATCGACCGCGCTCAGATTGAACGCGTGCTCGACAACCTGCTGGTCAACGCTTTGCGCCACACGCCGGCAGGCGGCGATATTCTGCTGAATGCGCAGCACCAGAACAACGAGATCATCATCTGCGTCAAGGATAACGGCGACGGGGTGGTGTTCAGCCAACAGTCACGGATATTTGAACCGTTCGTACAAGTCGGCAAACGTAAAGGCGGGGTTGGGTTGGGCTTGGCGCTGTGCCAGGAGATCATTCAGTTGCACGGTGGCCACATCACCCTTGAATCACGCCCGGGTGAAGGCGCGCTGTTCTGCATCAACTTGCCGATGCGCAGCTTGAGCTAACGCTCAGAGAGGTTTGGACGGGTGCTGCCTTAACGCAGCACCGGGTCAAACTTGATCCGCCGGCCCAATGCCAGCGCAACAATTGATGCGCCCAATGTCAGGCCAAACAGGCCCTTGATGACCGCTGAACTGGACACGCCGGTGATCGCGTCCGTTGCCAGTACAGCCCCGAGCACAACGCTCAGTATCAATAATCCCAGCCCTGCTTTCGACATATTCCCCTCCAGTGTGCACGCAGATAAATCGGTTGGCGCACGGCAAAATCCGCGCTGAACCTAAAGCCCTTGAACGATCAGAAAACCCAACGCTGATTAGCCTCGCGATCCAGTTCAAACTGCAGCGGCTGGCTGTCGACCAGACTGTCAGCAGAAGAATTAGCTGAAGAATCACTGACCGAAGGTATGAACGACGCTGTGCGCGCCGCCGAATTAGCCGGCAACTGAGTCGGCAAAGCAGGCTGGGTATGAATAATCACCTGAGCGCTTTGTGGCGCGGTGCTTTCGATGGTCGGCGCTGTGGATGCAACCGTTCCGGTGACCACAACTGCTGCAGCACTTAGCAAGTTCAGTACAGTATTCATCGGCGCGACACCCTTCTTAGATTTTGATAATGCAGGGTGTTTTGCAGGCAGCGTGCCAATCAATCTGTAAAAATAAATCCTTATAAATCAGAGACTTATAAAATTAAAATCGTGCAGGTAGTTGCATCCTGCACGATAGCATTTTGCATGCATTGCAAAATGCACGACCGACTTATTGCGCTGCCGCTACCGCCTCAGGGCTCTCAGCCTGCTTGAGCGGCAAGATCACCTCAAAGGTTGAACCCGCGCCCAATTCACTGTGCAGCTTGATCGTGCCGTTATGCGCGGTGACGATTTGTTCGGTGATGAACAAGCCAAGCCCCAACCCTTGCGCCGAATGGTTGGCATTGACCCGCTCAAACTGCTCGAAAATCCGCGCCTGATCCTCAGCAGAAATGCCCACACCGTTATCACGCACCTGCACATGCGCCTGATCATTATCGGCAAACACTCGCACCGCCACCGGCTGCTTGGCGCCATAACGCATGGCGTTGGTCAGTAGGTTAATCACCACCTGTTCGATCCGGAAAGCGTCCCAGTAACCCACAACGCCTTCGCTGATATCGCGCTCCAGCGTGCAACCCGCCTCTGCGAGTTGGGCGCTGTAACTTTCGAGCACGTGCTCGACCAGCACACCGAGATCCACCTCGGCGGGGCGAATCGACAGTTTGCCGGTGCGAATCCGCGAAACATCGAGAATATCTTCGATAAGACGGATGAGGCTGTTGATCTGGCGCTCATCGCGCGTTGTCATGATTTCCAGTCGCTCTGGGGTAAAGGCCTGCAGATTGCCGTTTTGCAGGTGCAGTTTGCGCAACTGGGTTTCCAGTATCAGACCGTTAAGCGGGGTGCGCAGCTCGTGCGAGACAATCGACATGAAGTCATCGCGCATGCGCACCGCCAACTTGAGTTCTTCCTGCGCGCAGCGCAGTTCGCTCAGTAGCGCTTCCTGTTCCCGGCGGCTCTGCTCAAGTGCCTGCACCTGGATTTTTATGGCCTGACGCTGGCGATAGAGATCGACAAATACCGCAACCTTGCTCATCACCGCTTGCACATCCAGCGGCTTCTGCAGAAAGTCCACGGCGCCGGTTTCGTAGCCCTTGAAGGCGTAGTTCAGCTCGCGGCCGGCGGCACTGACGAAGACAATCGGAATATTCTTGGTTTTCTCGGTGCCGCGCATCAGTTCGGCCAATTCAAAGCCGTTCATGCCCGGCATCTGCACATCGAGAATCGCCAGCGCGAACTCATGCTGAAGCAATAGCCCGAGCGCCTCTTCACCGCTGCTGGCGTGATAGATGATGCGATCCTTACCGCGAATCAGCGCATCCAGTGCAACCAGATTTTCGGGGGTGTCATCGACGATCAACAATTTTGTTTCGATCTTGCTCAGCATGTTCGAGTAGCTTCCAGTTCGGCGAGCAATGCTCGGATTTCGACCAGCCCGGCGATAACATCCGGTTGCTGCAAAGCCAGTGCGGCCATAGGCATGGTCGGTACATGTGCCTCGTTCGGGTCTTGCACGACGGTAAAACCGCCTTGTTGCTTGATGGCGGCCAGCCCGGCAGCGCCATCCTGATTCGCTCCGGTCAGGAGAAAACCCGCCAGCGCGGGGCCATAAACATCCGCTGCTGATTCAAATAGAAAATCAATCGCAGGCCGCGAGTAATACACCGGCTCTTCCCGGCTGAACGACAAACTGCGATCCGCCTCCACCGACAGGTGATAGCCAGGCGCTGCAAAATAGATCATGCCGGGCTGCAACTGCTCGCCGCTGTCCGCCTCTTTGGCCGGCAGCCCGAGCCGCCGTCCAAGCACCTCGGCCAGGCTGCTGCGGTGATTGTCCGGCAGGTGCAAAACCACCACGACCGGCACGCCAAAGCCCGGCTGCAGGCCGGCAAAAATCGCCAGCAAAGCATTTACGCCGCCCGCTGAGGCGCCCACCACCAGCGCTTCGATTGCTGCCGGATGCGCCGCCAGTGCGGCCCGCCATGCCTGCTGGCTCATAACTTGCGGAAAATCCGCTCGGGTCGGCAGAGCGTCTCAAAACTGCGTGCGTAGCTGGAAAAGTCGATGCTTTCCTTACCGCCCAGACCGAGAAAACCTCGGTGGCAAAGCGACTCGTGAAACAGGCCGAATGCACGATCCTGCAACGGCTTGTTGAAATAGATAAGCACGTTGCGGCACGACACCAGATGGGTTTCAGCGAACACCGTATCCGTGGCCAGGCTGTGGTCGGCAAAGGTCACGTTGGCGCGCAGGCTTTTGTCGAAAATAACCCCGTCGTAGGCTGCGGTGTAATAGTCGGACAATGCCTGACGGCCACCCGCTGCCTGATAGTTCTCGGTGTAGGCGCGCATGTTGTCCTGAGCAAAAATCCCGCGTTCGGCGCGCTCCAGTGACACCGGATTGATATCCGTGGCATAGATGATCGAACGTTCCAGCAGGCCTTCTTCCTTGAGCAGGATGGCCATCGAATAAACTTCTTCGCCGGTGCTGCAACCGGCAATCCAGATCTTCAGCGATGGATAGGTGTGCAGCACCGGCATGACCTGTTGGCGCAACGCCAGAAAGTAATCGGGGTCGCGAAACATCTCGCTCACCGGAATGGTCAGGTATTGCAGCAACTGCATGAACGCGCCCGCATCGTAGAGGATTTTCTCTTGCAGGGCGGAGATGCTCTGGCATTCGAGCTGCACCAGTGCATGGCGCACACGGCGCTTGAGCGAAGCCCCGGAGTAGTCGCGAAAGTCATAGTTGTATTTGAGGTAGATCGCCTCGATCAGCAGGCGCAACTCAATATCGCGAGTTCTCTCGGGTGCCATCAGATCCGTTCCAGTTTGGGCATCCATACCCGTATCAATGAAAACAGCCGGTCGAGATCAATTGGCTTGGCCAGATAATCATTGGCGCCGGCCTTGAGGCAGCGGTCCTGGTCGTCCTTCATTGCCTTGGCGGTCACCGCAATGATCGGCAGCTTGCGCCAGCGCGGGTCTTTGCGAATGATCTGAGTGGCTTCGTAGCCATCCATTTCAGGCATCATGATGTCCATCAACACTAGGTCAATATCGTCGATCTGATTCAGCTTTTCGATCGCCTCACGGCCATTACACCCAACCTCGACCACCGCGCCCTTCTGTTCCAGCGCGCTGGTAAGGGCGAAAATGTTTCGTACATCGTCATCGACCAGCAGAATGCGCCGGCCTTCAAATACCTTGTCGCGACTGCGGGCAGACTTAAGCATGGTCTGGCGTTCAGTAGACAGCTGCGACTCAACTTTGTGCAGGAACAGCGTGACCTCGTCGAGCAGGCGCTCCGGTGAACGCGCGCCCTTGATGATGATCGACTTGGAGTACTTCATCAGGTCGGCTTCTTCATCACGCGTGAGGTTACGACCGGTATAGACGATCACCGGCGGGAACGCGCAAATATCTTCACCGGCCATGCGCTTGAGCAACTGATTGCCCTGCATATCCGGCAGTTTGAGGTCGATGATCATGCAATCGAAGATGGTCGTGCGCAGCAACTCCAGCGCCTCTTCACCGAACTCGACGGCGGTGATTTCGATGTCGTCATCACCAATCAGGCGGGCAATGCTGTCACGCTGCAAGGCGTCGTCTTCAACCAGCAGGACGCGTTTAACTTGCTGCGAGAGCTTGGCTTCGAGCTTGGCAAATACCGCTTTCAGATGTTCGCGCGTGGTCGGCTTCACCGCATAACCGATGGCCCCCAACTGCAACGCGGCTTCCATGCGGTCTTCAACCGAGATCACGTGCACCGGAATGTGCCGGGTCAGCGGATTGTTCTTCAGGCGCTGCAAGACAGTCAGGCCGGAAGCATCCGGCAGGCGCATGTCGAGCAGAATGCCTTGTGGCAGCAACCGCCCGGCCAGCTCGACGCCTTCATCGGCGCCATGCGCAACCAGGCAGCTGTATTCCAGCTCATGGGCCAGATCAAAGAGGATTTGCGCAAATTTCGGTTCATCCTCGATCACCAGCACGCAGCGACCGGCTGCTGGCAAGCGCTCGCGGTCGTCGGCAAAGGTTGGCAACGCTGCCGACAGCGCCGGGACAGGCTCATGCGCGACGACTGTCTGCAACTTGGGCGACTCGATTGCGCGAAACGGCTCACTGGCGGGCTCTGCAGACGGCGACTCTTCGAAGGTTTCCGGCAATACCAGAGTGAAGGTACTGCCCTCGCCCGGCGTGCTCTGCAAGCTGATAGAGCCGCCGAGCAATGCCGCCAGATCACGTGAAATCGACAGCCCCAGGCCGGTGCCGCCGTAGCGACGGTTAATCGCCCCATCCGCCTGACGGAAAGCCTCGAACACCGTCTCGTGTTGTTCATCGCTGATGCCAATACCCGAATCCTGCACGGCAAAGGCAACGCCTGCGCCCGGCTGTCGGCCAACGGTGAGTGTAACCTGGCCTTTCTCGGTAAATTTGATCGCGTTCGACAGCAGATTCTTGAGGATCTGCTCGACCCGCTGCTGGTCACTGAACAGGGCGTCCGGCACACCGGCAAGCAGTTCGATGGAGAAGTTCAGTTGCTTGTCGTTGGCCAGCGGTTCGAAGACGTTGCGCAGCCCTTCGACCAGGCGCTCGACTCTGAATTCGTGCGGGCGGACTTCAAGCTTGCCTGCCTCTACTTTGGAGATGTCGAGAATGTCATTGATCAGTGTCAGCAGGTCATTACCGGCGGCGTAAATCGACTCGGCAAACTTGATCTGCTCGGCACTCAGATTGCCCTGCGGGTTATCCGCCAGCAGCTTGGCCAGAATCAGCGAGCTGTTGAGCGGCGTGCGCAACTCATGCGACATGTTGGCGAGAAATTCAGACTTGTACAGGCTGGCGCGTTGCAACTCCTGCGCGCGCTCCTCCAGCAATACCTGCACGCGGCTCAACGAGGCATTGCGTTCATCCAGCGCATCACGCTGGTCAGCCAATACCTGCGCCTGATCCGCTAACTGCTCGTTGGTTTGCTCAAGCTCGGCCTGCTGGGTTTCGAGGTAGGCCTGCGACTCCTTGAGCACCCGCGACTGTTCTTCAAGCTCTTCATTGGCGGTGCGCAATTCTTCTTGCTGCACCTGCAACTCTTCGTTGAGCTGCTGGGTTTCAGAGAGCATCTCCTGCAAGCGCTGACGATTGCGCACTGCATCAATCGAAGTTCCCAGCGCATCGCTGATCAGCTCGAGAAACTCGCTGACTTGCGCAGTAATCGGCTGCAAAAATGCCAATTCGACTACGCCGTTTACCGAGTAGCCATTACTGATAGGCAATAGCACAATGCTCACCGGGTTGGTGCTGCCCAGACCGGAGTTTACTTTCAGGTAACTGTTGGGCAAGTTGTCGAGTTGCAGCAGTTTGCGCTCGCTCGCCGCCTGCCCGACCAACGATTCCGTGCTGCCAAAATTCTGCTCGGCCTCTTCCATCTCCTTCGAGAAACCGTAGCTGGCCACCCGGCTGATATCGCCCTGCTCCGAACGCACATAAAACGCGCCCACGGAAACCTGCAAATAGCCCGCCAGGCAGTTCAGTACACTGCGCCCGAGCGCCGGCAGACTGGGTTGTCCAAGCACCTGTTCGGCCAACAGGCTCTGACCACTACGCAGCCAGGCCTTTTGCTCGATAAGCTCTGTGCTCTGCTGCTGACTGTCGAAAATTTCACGGTACTCGGCCGCCAGTGTCATCAAGTCGCGGCGGCCAAAATAGGCCAGCAGACAACTCAGCGTCAGGCTACCGAGCACATAAAGGGCGACATACAGGGTCACCGAATCGTTGGTTTTCTGATTACGCGCCTGGCGCTGCTGCTGCTCGATCTGAATAAAGTTGTCGTACTCTTCCCGCGCATTATCGGTGATCCGCTTGCCGCGTCCGGCGCGCACCGCACTCTGAAAATCGACGTTGTCACGACGCAACGCGATCATCATTTTGGCGTAGTCGTCCCATTCCTCGTGCAGCGCCTGAATCCGGCGCAAGCGAGCACTCTGATCCGGGTTTTCTTCAACCAGTTTGGCAAGTTCGGTCAGCTCGACCTTGATCAGGGGCTTGGCCTCTTCATACGGTTCCAGAAAACTGTCATCACCGGTAATCAGAAAACCGCGCAGCGAGGTTTCCAGATCAACCGTCAGCTTGATCGAGTGATTGGCGCTGCTGATGATCTCATCAGTTCGCTCCACCCACTTCTGCACACTCATCAGATAGAAGATCAGGCCAATGAAAAAAACGGCACTGACCAGCCCGATAGCAAGCGGCAAAGTGATGTTGCGGCGAACAAGCTGGCGAAAGCTTTGCTCACTCTTGGTGGCTGCGATGGTCATGGTCTGCCCCGAGCTAAAAGTTTGGATTTTGCAGGAAAAAGTTCAAATAATCATACTTAAGCGCTGCGACAGATGAGAAAATGCAAAATAAACATCTGTTTCGTCGAGTCAACGATACTCATGTCACACGCCAGCCGCAGAACAATCTATAACCTTATTGAGCCGCATTTGGTGGCTGTAATGGGCAGATTGCGAGACGCAAGTGCTCAACTCTGTCACCATTAACAGCTATTTTTTTGAAGGCCTGCCCATGCATAACCCGTCTGACAACACACAAAGGACAAGTGCTCAAACCATCTTGCTGGTTGAGGACGATGCCGTGGTCAGAACGCTCACCCTGGAAGTACTTGAAGCCTTTGGCTACAACGTTTTCGGCGCAGAAGATGCCGACTCTGCTCTGACAATCCTGCGCAGCGAGCAAGCCCTCAGCCTGCTCATGACCGACATCGGCCTGCCGGACATCAGCGGTCTGGAACTGGCCGAACAGGCGCAGGCATTACGCCCGGACATTCCGATACTGCTCGCCAGTGGTTACGACGCACAGCCACACCAAAGCCTGCAAAACGGCGGCGGTAATGGTCTGATCGCGACCATCACCAAACCATTCCAGCTCGACCAGCTGCGCAACACGCTGCAAAGCTTGCTCGCCATCTGAGACAAACGCCGCTGCGTCGTACCCCAGTCGAATTATCAGGCAAATCAATGAGCCTTGACCTCCACTGAGAGTCAGGCACTCTCGGGCAGATGATCACTCAATGGAAATCTGCCATGCCGAGCCTCAATCCCAGCCGCGAACAGCTTGCCGAATTTGCCGAACGGATGCCCGCCAACACGCCGATCCTGATGCTCAATCTGCTGCGCTTCAATTCGCAGGCGGCCTACCCGGCAGATAGTCCGCACAGCCCCTGCAGCGGCCAACAGGCCTACGCACGCTATAGCCGCGTTGCGCTGAAAAAGGTGCAAGGTGTGGGTGGGTCGGTCGAAGTGCTGGCCAATGCGCATGTGGCGCTGATTGCCCCGGCGGATGAGCAATGGGATCAAGTGTTGCTGGTGCGTTATCCGTCCAAGCAGGCATTTCTGAGCATGATCAGCGACCCTGAATATCAGGCAGAAACCGGACACCGCACGGCGGCGCTGGCCGATTCCAGACTGATCGGCACAACGCCAGCGGCAAACTGAAACGCTCAGCGCATGCTGTTAAGCACCAGCAAAATTGCCGCGGTTTCGGTGTCTGGCTCGCCATCATAGCGGGCCTGACGGTATTTCATCTGGAAGGCGGCAATCACGTTGCGTGTGGCCTTATCCAGCTCGCCAGTCTGCTCCACGGTGTAACCCTGGCGCTTCAACTGCTGCTGAAACCAGCTGGCGCTGGGTACTTGTCCGGCCATTTGGCGTTGAGTCAGCAGCACCCGGTTGGCGTCTGGCCAAGGCACCAACCCGGCATCGGCTAAACGCTTCCAGGGGAACAGCGGGCCCGGATCAACCTTGCGCTGCGGCGCTGCATCGCTGTGGCCGATAATGCTGCCAGGCTTGAGATTGTGACGCTGCATGATGTCTTTGAGCAGCACGATCAGGGTGTCGATCTGCTCCTCGTTAAACGGCACCCACTGACGGCCATTCGGCGTGTCGCGGTAACCCTGATTGACCAATTCGATACCAATCGTGGTGCTATTCAGCCAGGTGCGGCCCTGCCACTCACTGACCCCGACATGCCAGGCGCGGCGATTTTCATCGACCAGCCGGTAGATGGTCGCCGGGCTGTCGCCAATCAGGTAATTGGCGCTTACATCGGTCTGGGTCAGCAGTTGCAATGAGCGCGGCAGATCCGCTGCGGTGTAATGCAGCACGATGTATTGCACGCGACTGCCCTGCCCGGTTGCCGTGTAGCTGGTGTCGATACTCGGCCCGCTGCTGCAACCGGCCAGCACTGCGAAAAATAAAGCAAAAACAAAAAATCTCATGGCGTTATGTGCAACACACTTTGCAGGTTATCGAGCAACATATCGACGCTGAGCATGATCAACAACATGCCCATCAGCCGTTCAACTGCTGTTAACCCGCGAGGACCCAAGAAACGCTGCAGGAGCGATGCCTGCAACAATATGAAAGCAGTCGCTGCCCACGCCAGAATCAGCGCCAGGTAAAGCTCCCACAACTCGCCCTGATGAGTATTGCGCAGGGTCATCAACACTGCCAATGCAGAGGGACCAGCCACCGCCGGAGTCGCCAGCGGCACCAGCATCGGCTCGCCATCCGGAACATCGCCAAGCACACCTTGCGGGCTCGGAAAAATCAGGCGCATGGCAATCACGAACAGGATGATACCGCCGGCAATTGCTGTTGCTTCACGCGACAGGCCCAAGCCACTGAGAACTTTGTCACCAAAGGTAAGAAATAACAGCAACAAGGCCAACGCGAACAGCAACTCACGAGCGGCAACTTTAAGCCGGCGTTTGGGTTCGACGTTTTTCAGGGCAGCAATAAAGATGGCGATATTGCCAAAGGGGTCGGTAACCAAAAAAATCAGCACCGCGATACTCAGTATTTCCATGCACCACTCTCCAGACTATGCGCATAGTCTAGAGGGGTTCGCGCCTCGCGTCTGTTGGCGAAGCGCTGCAAGTTCCTGATTGGCAGGTGGAAACGTACGAATCAGGCGCGCGAATCGGCCTTGACCACGCGGTTGCGCCCTGCTCTTTTCGCCCGGTACAACGCCTGATCGGCCCGCTCAAAAACCTGATCGGCCTGATCGCCAGGACTGAACGCACTGATACCGGCCGACAGCGTGATGGTCACGCGCTCACCTTTAAAGTGGAACGGACAGGCTTCGACCGAGGTGCGCAGCAGATTGACCAGACGAATGCCGCTGTCGAGCGATGTAGCAGGCATCAGCACGACAAACTCTTCGCCGCCATAACGGGCCATGAAATCGGTCTGGCGCAGCCGCTTGTTGAGTATCTTGGCGATAATTTTCAGCACCCGATCACCGGCCAGATGGCCGTAATCATCGTTGATGCGCTTGAACAGATCGATATCAATCACCGCCAGCAGCAATTCGCCGCCGTAGCGCTGCCAGCGGGCAACCTCAAGCTCAAGGCGCTCGTTCCAGGCGGCACGGTTGGGAATCCCGGTAAGCGTATCGAGCAACGAACGCTGGCGCTGCTTCTCGATATGTTCCTGAAAGCCGAGGGCCTCCTGCTCCATCTTGGCGACGCGCTCGACCAGTGTGCGCAAGTGCTCGGCAATGCCACGGTCACGGTCTTCACGTTTCTGCTGATGTTCACTCAAGGTGCCCAGCAAGCCATTGAGGCGTGAGTCGACCACTTCCTTGAGGGAGCGCAGGTCGGTCGCCTCTTGCACGCTGGTATTAAGCCCGCTGACTTGCTCGCGCAGCTCAGTATCCAGGTCGCGCGCAGCGTTGGAGGCGTCATCATGGCCTTCCTGCGCCTCTTGCAGGCTGCCCTGAAAACTTTCGAGGCGCTCGTTGAGCTGCTTGAGATAGCCTTCGAATTCGTGCTGACTAACATCAGCAATGGCCAGCATGAGCACGGCCAGATCCTCAAGGATCGGCACCAGTTCATACATGTTGAGCCCGACCAGAATGCGCTCACGCATCATTTCGGCCTGCTGCTGATGCTGCTCCGGCAGGGGCAGATCAGTCAGCAATTTGAGCAGCGTGTGCTCAACATGATTGGCGATCAGGCTGTAGACCTGCTCGGGCTCGGGCTCAGGTGTCGACGGTTGGGCATCGGCGGTTTCGGCTTGTTCCGGGCTTGCTTCGTCGTCTGACGACTCAGCAGCCGGCAGCGCAGTGGGCGCAACCAGCAGGCTGTCGGCAGGCATGGGCAAACTGTCGAGCGCGCCGTTTGCTGGCACGGCGGCGATCTCGGCCTGAACACTTTCTGCGCTGCCGGCGACAGGCTCTGCAGTGGCGTCGGCTTGAGCCGCCGGCGCGCTGTCTGGCGGGCTGACCAGCGGCGCAAGCTGACGGCCACCAAATAAACGCGCCAGCAGCGGCTGCCGCGCTGGCTCATTGGCGCTGCTGGCCTGCGCTGCCAGCGTCTGGTTCTGCAAATGACTCAGCTCGGCAAGCAGCCCGGGCAATTCACTCGAATGCCCTTGGCGCTTTTCCAGCCGCCGGGAGAAGTCCTTGAGTGACTTTCGCAAATCGCGCGGCAATTCAAGTTCGAGCAATTGACTGGCCAGGCGCAGCAACGCCGAGTCGATTTTCTCGATATTCAGGTGGCGATTTTTTTCCGAGTCCAGCACAGCTTTCTCAAGCCGAGGGATCAGGCCTGAAAGGCCTTTATCGATGTCGTCCTGGCGCAGTACTTCGCGCAGCGAGTGCATGCACTGATCCACAGCCGCATCGGCGCCTTCAGCAGCCAGGCTGCTGCGCACCAGACCTCTGCGCATGAGATCGAGTCTTGCTTGCCAACGGGCGTCAATTGCTTCTTGTTGTTCTAGACCGGCCAGATATTTTTCTTTCCAGCGATCGGCGTTGTCGCTCATTCAATACTTCCGGTTGAAGGCGTATCGAACGCCATTAACTGGCCGCTACTCAACGCTTGGGGCAAACGAATTTCCATGGCCACTGGCAGGTGATCCGAAATCGGCAGGGCCAACACCTCAACCCGCTCCAACGCCAGTTCCGAGCTCAATAATATATGATCGAGACAGCGTTGCGGACGCCAGCTGGGGAACGTTGCCGCGACCTGTGGGGCCAGCAATTGCAAGTCTCGCAGCGGTGAGTTCTGCAGCAGATCTGTGGCGTGGGTATTCATGTCACCCATCAGGATCTGGTGTTTGTAGCCGCCAATCAGCTCGCGAATATACGCCAACTGGCGGTTACGGGCGCGTGATCCAAGCGACAAATGCATCATCACGACTGCAATTGCGTCCGCGCCCTCGCCCAAACGCAGCAATAACGCGCCACGGCCGGGCGGACCGGGCAACGGATGGTCTTCCAGCAGGGCCGGACGGACACGGCTGAGCACACCGTTACTATGCTGGGCAAAGCGCCCGAGATTACGGTTAAGTTGCTGATACCAGAAGGGAAATGCGCCCAGACGAGCCAGGTGCTCAACCTGATTGATATTGCCGCTGCGGACACTGCCGCCATCAACTTCCTGCAAGGCCACCAGATCGTAATCGGACAGCATCTCGCCAATGCGCTGCAGATTGCCTGCGCGCCCGGCATGCGGCAGCAAATGCTGCCAACTGCGAGTCAGGTAATGGTGATAACGCTCGGTGCTGATACCCACCTGAACGTTGAAGCTGAGCAGGCGCAACCGGCCATTTTCCGGCAAGTGGCTACTCGCTGGACACTCAGAGTTGACCTGTGGAGTACACAGGCCAACCTTACGGCTTGATGTCCAGCGACGCAGCATGCGCGAGCTCCGCGCCTAGGATCGCGGCTTATTTGGCGGCGCGTTCCTTGGCGATCAGTTGATCAGCAACATCCAGTGCCTGGGTCGGGCCACCAGCGCTGGTGATATCAAAGCGATACTTGCCATTGACGATCAATGTCGGTACGCCGCTGATCTGGTAAGCCATCGCCAGCTTCTTGTCTTTCTCGATCTGGCTCTTCACGCCAAACGAGTTGTAAGTTTTCAGGAAGGTGTCTTTGTCGACGCCCAGAGTGGCGAGAAATTCAGCCATTTCTTCCGGTGTCGCCAGCTTCTTGCCTTCTTTGTGGATGGCTGCGAACACGGCGCCGTGCACCTGATCTTCAACCTTCATGCTCTCCAGCGTTACGAACAGCTGGCCATGCACGTTCCACAAGCCGCCAAACATGGCTGGAATACGGACGAAGTTCACGTCATCCGGCAGCTGCTTGACCCACGGGTTGATAGTCGACTCGAACTGATAGCAGTGCGGGCAGCCATACCAGAACAACTCGACGACTTCGATTTTGCCCGGTTGGGAAACTGGCACCGGATTGGCCAGCTCAACATATTGCTTGCCTGCCTCAATCGGCTCGGCCTGAACAGCCATGCCAAAAACGCTGGCGGCAACCAGTGCAGCACCCAGAATCAATTTACGCATGCAGTACTCCTTAGCAAATAAGCATCGCCCAGCGGCAGAATATTTTCGACCCGCTGCCTGGGCTCAGGTTCAAGCTATTGTAGCGACGAACTCAACAAAAAAGGGTGGCCACTGCCACCCTTTCTCGATCACATCATTACCAGCGGTTACGCGATCAGTGCAGACCCTGCACGTAGCTCGAAACGGCAGCGATGTCTTTGTTGCTCAGCTTGGCAGCAATCATACGCATGATTTTAGCGTCGCCGTCGTTGGTGCGGTTGCCTTCGCGGAAGTCAGTCAGCTGCTTGGCAATGTAAGTCGCGTGCTGGCCGCCCAAGTGCGGGAAGCCTGCAGCCGCAATACCTGCGCCATTCGGCGAGTGGCAACCGGTGCATGCAGGCATGCCGTCTTCTAGCTTACCGCCACGGAACAGTTCTTCACCGCGCTTGACCAGTGCCGGGTCAGCTGCGCCAACGCTCATTTTCTGGCTGGCGAAATACGCCGCGATGTCGGCAATATCCTGCTCGGACATGTTGTCGAGAATACCGGTCATTTCCAGAACGGTACGGCGACCTTCCTTGATGTCGTGGATCTGCTTTTGCAGATAACGCTCACCCTGACCGGCCAGTTTAGGGAAGTTCGGTGCAGCACTGTTGCCATCAGGACCATGACAGGCGCCACACACAGCAGCTTTGCTCTGACCAGCAGTGGCGTCGCCAGCGGCATGGGCCAGGCCGGTGATCCCCAGGGTCAACAGCAGACTCACGAGTATTTTGTTCATCAGCTAATCCAACTACGGCTAAGAGAAAATAAGTTATGGACCGGGTTTACTCGCTCATCAACTTGATGACAGCTTGGTAATCCTCGGCCGTGCAGTCCATGCACAAGCCGCCGGGCGGCATGGCATTAAGACCATTGGTAACGCTCTGCACCAGTACATCAGTACCCTTGGCCAGACGCGGTTCCCAGGCAGCCTTGTCGCCTCGTTTTGGCGCGGTAGGTAAGTTACCACTATGACATGCAGAACAAGCCTTGGCATAAACCGCCTCAGGATCTTGCGCAGCCTGCAGGTTCAAAGATAACAACAGCGCACCAGCACCTAACAGCAACTTCTTCACATGATCTACCTCATCTGGGGGGAACGGCCTGCGTTCTACGCGCAGAAGATGTTAGTCGTTCCCGTGGACACTTACCTGAATCAGGACAAAGCGCACACAAAATCGCCGGCATTATATACTGACGACACTGAAACTTAAACGACGCCGCTTGCCGTGCTAACCAGCAGAGGGCAGGATGCGCGCAATTGTCGCAAGTGCCGCACCGCAGTCAGTATAAGCTGAGCTGTAGTTAAGCCCGCCCTCACCGGATGTCCTATGCAAGCTAAAAACCCCATCATCGGCCTGTGCCAGCAATCGAGCTTCTTGATCAGTGCCGCCAAGGTTGATCAATGCCCTGACGATACTGGCCATGAAGTGGCCTTTGCCGGGCGCTCCAATGCCGGCAAGTCCAGCGCACTCAATACACTGACTCACGCCAACCTCGCGCGTACCTCGAAAACCCCCGGCCGCACTCAGCTGCTCAACTTTTTCCGCCTGGACGAAGAACGCCGCCTGGTCGATTTGCCGGGCTATGGCTATGCCAAGGTACCGATTCCGCTGAAACTGCACTGGCAGAAACACCTTGAAGCGTATTTGGGCAGCCGTGAGAGCCTGCGTGGATTGGTATTGATGATGGACATTCGTCATCCACTGACCGAGTTCGACCAGTTGATGCTGGATTGGACCCAGGCCAGCGACATGCCGATGCATATTTTGCTAACCAAAGCGGACAAACTGACCTTTGGTGCGGCCAAGAACACATTGCTCAAAGTGCAGCAGGAAATCCGCCAGCGCTGGGGTGATCACGTGAGCATCCAGTTGTTCTCGGCGCCAAAGCGCATGGGCATCGAAGAAGCGCACGCGGTATTGGCCGACTGGCTGCAGCTGACCCCGCCTGACGAGGCGCAATAAGCCGCAAGGTGGATATCCCCAACAAGGGCAATCCGCCAGACCTCAATGACGGTTTACCCCGCGGGTTAACCATCCTCCGTGCGTGACCGGACTGCTGGTGGAGGATGGAATCCGCATCGCGGCTTCCGTCATGGCGGCCTCCCGACAGGCGCGGCTTTGCATTGAATGTTCGATCGTCATGACGGTTTACCCTTCGGGCTAACCATCCTCCGTGCGTGACCGGACGGCTTGATGGAGGATGGAATCCGCAACGCGGCTTCCGTCATGACGGCCTCTCGACTGGCGCGGCCTTTGCGTTGAATGTTCAATCGCTATGACGGTTTACCCTGCGGCTTAACCATCCTCCGTGCGTGACCGGACTGTTGGTGGAGGATGGAATCCGCATCGCGGCTTCCGTCATGGCGGTCATTCGACAGGCGCGGCTTTTGCGTTGAATGTTCGATCGCTATGACGGTTTACCCTGCGGGTTAACCATCCTCCGTGCGTGATCGGACTGCTGGCGGAGGATGGAATCCGCATCGCGGCTTCCGTCATGACGGTCTCTCGACAGGCGAGATTTTGCGTCGAATGTTCAATCGTTATGACGGTTTACCCTGCGGGTTAACCATCCTCCGTGCGTGATCGGGCTGTTCGATGGAGGATGGAATCCGCACCGCGGCTTCCGTCATGGCGGCCTTCCGACAGGCGCAGCTTTTGCGTCGAATGTTTAATCGTTATGACGGTTTACCCCGCGGGTTAACCATCCTCCGTGCGTGATCGAACTGTTGGTGGAGGATGGAATCCGCATCGCGGCTTCCGTCATGGCGGCCTCCCGACAGGCGCGGCTTTTGCGTTGAATGTTCAATTGTTATGACGGTTTACCCTGCGGGTTAACCATCCTCCGCCAGCCTGTTCCCGTCGATGGCGACGGGATCGTTGTTTGACCTGCCTGAACTTTTCTTCAGGCAAAAAAAACCCCGAGACTCGTATGGGGAGGGAGAGGCCCGGGGTTTAAGGTCTGAACCGCTAGGGCGGGGTCCAGATGTCTGCCAACACTTAACACAACAAAGGAGCAATGAAGGGCTTTATAGGCCGTTCACAATCTCTGACTGTGCGTGTTCAGACAAAGTTCAGGGTTTTTTCAAAACGTTTTGCGATTAAATAAATAACCTTAATAATTCAATGGCTTATGTTGCACAAGCGGTCGAATAAAATCTTCCGACCGCTCTATCTAGGGCGTATCAGTGCGCCTCGTCCCAGTTGTTGCCCACGCCAACCTCGACCAATAAAGGCACATCCAGCTCAGCGGCAGCCGCCATTTTCTGCTTGATCTGCTCGGTGACCTGTTCGACTAGGTCTTCGCATACCTCAAGCACCAATTCATCGTGAACCTGCAGGATAACCCGCGCATCAAGCCCGGACTCGACGAGCCAGTTATCCACAGCAATCATTGCCCGCTTGATGATATCTGCCGCCGTGCCCTGCATCGGCGCATTGATCGCGGTGCGCTCGGCGCCTTTGCGCAGAGCGCCGTTCTTGGCGTTGATTTCCGGCAGGTACAGGCGACGGCCAAACAGGGTTTCGACATAACCTTGCTCACCCGCCTGCTCACGCGTGCGCTCCATGTAGGCCAACACACCCGGATAACGCGCGAAATAACGGTCGATATAGGCTTGCGACTGTTTACGGTCCACGCCGATCTGTTTCGCCAGGCCAAACGCACTCATGCCGTAAATCAGGCCGAAGTTGATCGCCTTGGCGCTGCGGCGCTGATCCGTGCTGACCTGATCAAGCTCAACCCCGAATACCTCGGCCGCCGTTGCGCGGTGCACGTCGAGGTCGTGGCGGAAGGCGTCGAGCAGGCCCGCGTCCTGCGCGAGATGGGCCATGATTCGCAGCTCGATTTGCGAATAGTCGGCCGCCAATAGCTTGTAGCCCTTGGGCGCGACGAAAGCCTGACGAATACGCCGGCCTTCGGCACTGCGAATCGGAATGTTCTGCAGGTTCGGGTCAGATGACGACAAGCGCCCGGTCGCCGCCACAGCCTGATGGTAGCTGGTGTGGATGCGCCCTGTACGCGGGTTGATCTGCTCCGGCAAACGGTCGGTGTAGGTGCTTTTCAGCTTGCTCAGGCTGCGGTATTGCATCAGCACTTTCGGCAGTTCGTAATCCTGCTCAGCCAGCTCGGCAAGTACCGCTTCGGCCGTGGAAGCCTGGCCCTTGGCGGTCTTGCTGATAATGGGATAACCCAGCTTTTCGTACAGAATCACCCCCAATTGCTTGGGTGAGGCCAGATTGAACTCCTCGCCGGCAATCGCGAATGCCTCACGCTCAAGCGCCACCAGCTTCTCGCCCAACTCCTGACTCTGTTCGCCGAGCAGCTTGGCATCGACATAGGCGCCCTGACGCTCGATACGCGCGAGCACCGGCACCAGCGGAATTTCGATTTCCTGCAACACCTTGGCCACGCTCGGCACAGCCTCAAGCTTTTGCCACAGCGTGTTGTGCAGGCGCAAGGTTACGTCGGCATCTTCCGCGGCATACGGGCCGGCTTGTTCGAGGGAGATCTGATCAAATGTCAGCTGTTTAGCGCCTTTGCCGGCGATGTCTTCGAAACGGATATTGCTGTGGCCGAGGTATTTCAGCGCCAGGCTGTCCATGTCGTGACGGGTCGCGGTGGAGTCGAGCACATAGGATTCAAGCATGGTGTCGAATGCCACGCCTTGCACGCTGATCGGCGTTGAGGCGTTGGCCAGAATGTTGATGTCATATTTGGCGTTCTGGCCGACCTTGGCTTTTTTCGGGTCTTCAAGAATCGGCTTGAGGGCCTTGAGCACTGCGTCGCGGTCGAGTTGAGTCGGCACGCCCATGTACGAGTGCGCCACCGGAATGTAAGCCGCTTCACCGGCTTTAACCGCAAACGACAGGCCCACCAGCTGCGCCTGCTGAGCATCGACGCTGGTGGTTTCGGTATCGAACGCGAACAGGTCGGCTTTATTAAGCTTTTCCAGCCAACGGTCGAAGTCGGCCTGCTCAAGAATAATCTGATAGTCGCCCGCAGGCGCGGCATCAGCGGCTACATCGGCGTCTGCAGCAACGGCCTCAGCCGGCGCAGACTGCTCATAAGCAACACCTGTCAGCGGTGCAGTGGCGGGCGCATCGGAGAACAGGTCCACGACCGAGTCTGCAGGTGCTGCCTTGGCTGCCGGTGCTTTGTTCTTGCGCTGCACGGCATCCAGCCAGCTCTTGAACTCCAGCGTGGCGTAAAGCTCGGCCAGTGCCGGCAAGTCTTCTTCACCGGGATGCAGATCGTCTATTTCGACACTCAGCTCAACATCGAGCTTGATCGTCGCCAGCTTGTAAGACAAATACGCCATGTCGCGGTGTTCTTCGAGCTTGGCGGGCAGGGTCTTGGCGCCGCGAATTGGCAAACTCGGAACCTTGTCGAGATTGGCGTAGATCACATCGAGGCCGCCGCCAACACCCACCAACAAACCCAGTGCGGTTTTTTCACCGACGCCGGGCACACCCGGAATGTTGTCGACCTTGTCGCCCATCAGCGCCAGGTAATCGATGATCAATTCCGGGCCGACGCCAAACTTCTCGATAACCCCGGCAATGTCATACACGCTGCCGGTCATGGTGTTGACCAGCGTTACGTGCTCGCACACCAGCTGCGCCATGTCCTTGTCGCCGGTAGAGATCACCACATCACGGCCTTCGGCAGCGGCTTTGCGGGCGAGGGTACCGATAACGTCATCGGCCTCGACGCCTTCAACGCACAACAGCGGAAAGCCCAGCGCCTTGACGCTGGCATGCAACGGCTCGACCTGCACGCGCAGATCATCCGGCATGGACGGGCGATTGGCTTTGTATTCGGCGAACATCTCATCACGGAAGGTGCCGCCCTTGGCGTCGAAAATCACCGCAAAGGGGCTGTCCGGGTATTGCTTGCGCAAACTTTTGAGCATGTTCAACACGCCCTTGACCGCGCCCGTAGGCACACCTTTCGAGGTGGTCATCGGGGGCAGGGCATGGAAGGCGCGGTACAGGTACGAGGAACCGTCGACCAGTACGAGAGGGGTTTGGCTCATGAGCAGATTCAACCTTTGCGACGGAGGCAGATTCACCAGCAGGGCGCGGCAGACAACTGAAGCGGACAATCACCCGCTAAATTGCTACAGGTCATGAATTTGCCCTCATGTACCTGCGCATTAAGCGCGTCTGGCCCTCAGTAGTTTGCCAATAGCCTGTTAGAATAGCCTTATCGTTGACGACAAAAGAGCAAGGTTACCATGCGCACAATAAATCGCCTTTTGCTTGCTGGTTTACTCGCCACTGCCGCACTCACAGCTCACGCCGAAGAACCGGTGTCGGGCGAGCCGGATGTCACCATTCGCCAGGAAGGTGACCGTACCGTTTCCGAATATCGGGTAAACGGTTTTCTCTATGCGATCAAAATCACCCCGAAGAACGGCCCACCCTATTTCCTCGTGCGTTCTGACGGCAGCGACGGCAATTTCGTCCGTTCAGATGACCCGGACATGCTGATCCCGGCATGGAAAATTTTCGAATGGTAAGGCACGCCTGACATGTCGGTTTTTACCCCTGTGCAACGCCCCGAGCTTGAGACGTTCCTTGAACCTTATCGGCTGGGGCAGCTGCGCGACTTCCAGGGCATTGCCGCTGGCAGTGAGAACAGCAACTTCTTTATCAGCATGGAGCAGGGCGAGTTTGTCCTGACCCTGATCGAGCGCGGCCCAAGTGATGACTTGCCGTTCTTTATCGAGCTGCTCGATGTGCTGCATAACGCAGGCCTGCCGGTGCCGTATGCATTGCGCACCGAAAGTGGCGATGCCTTGCGGCGCCTCTGCGAAAAGCCTGCGCTGCTGCAGCCGCGCTTGAGCGGCAAGCATGTGCGCGACGCCAATGCGCATCACTGTCAGGAAGTGGGTGCGCTGCTCGCACGCATTCACCTGGCAACCCGTGACGCGATTATTGAGCGCAAGAGTGACCGCGGTCTCGACTGGATGCTGCTCGAAGGGCCGGGGCTGGCGTTGAACCTGCCCGACAGCCAACAGCCGATGGTACAGGCCGCACTGGCTGAGATCGCCGAGCTGAAACCGAGCATTCTTGATCTGCCGCGCGCCAACTTGCACGCCGATCTGTTCCGCGACAATGTGCTGTTCGACGGCAATCACCTGACCGGCGTTATCGACTTCTACAACGCCTGCTCGGGGCCGATGCTGTATGACTTGGCGATCACCCTGAACGACTGGTGCTCCGACGCCGACGGCCAACTCAATGCGCCGCGTGCCCGCGCATTGCTGGCGGCTTATGCAGCGCAGCGCTCGTTCACCCCCCGCGAAGCCGAGTTGTGGCCAGCGATGCTGCGCGTTGCCTGCCTGCGTTTCTGGCTGTCACGCTTCATTGCCGCCGAGTCGCATGCCGGACAGGAAGTGCTGATTCACGACCCAGCTGAGTTCTTGCACCGTCTGGAGCAACGCCAGCAAGTGCACTTGCCGCTGCCGATGGCGCTTTAAACAGCACGCCTGAAGCTGCTCGATCAGTGCTGCGCAAGCCGTGGCAGCACTGATCGGGCGCTGCACTCATAAGCCGCCAAGGCAACCGCTGAGATTCTTGCCCAGATTGGCGAGCAAGGTCGTATAGCCCTGCGCATTAACTGCCAAACCGTTACCCATCGGGTCCAGTTCCATCACCTTGACCGGCAAACCTTCAGTCAGGGTGTCGGCAAGGCGAGGGCGCAACGGCGGCTCGGTGAAAACGCAGGTCGGTCCCGCCTGCTCAAGTTGCTTGCGCATGGCGGCGACGTGTCGTGCGCCCGGCTGAACTTCGCTCAACGCGCTGAACACGCCGGCATGCTTAATCCCGTATGCAGCCTCGAAATAGTCGTAGCCTTCATGGAACACGAAGTAGGGCGCGTGCTTGATCGGCTCGATCTGGCCGCGCAGGGTCACATCCAACGCTTCGACCGAAGCCTTGAAGGCCTGCAGATTGGCGGCATATTTATCGCCATTGGCCGGGTCCAGCGCCGTCAGATCAGCCGCCATGCGCGCAGCAATCACCTCAGCGTTGGCCGGTAATAACCACAGATGAGCATCCAGACTGCCGGGACGATGATCATGGTCGTGATGCTCGTGTTCGTGTTCGTGTTCGTGTTCGTGTTCGTGCTCATCCTCATGCGCGTGAGCATGTTCGTCTTCGTGCGCATGCGCCGCCTCTTCACCTTCGCCAAAATAGCGCAACTGCATACCCGGCAAGTCTTTCACCGCAACGCTGGGTAATTTGCGATCTGCCAGTACGCGCGGCAGGAAGGTTTCAAGCTCAGGGCCGACCCAATAAAACAGATCGGCATTGCCGACCCGGCGAATATCCGAGGGCCGCAACGCGTACTGATGCGGCGTAGCGCCGGGCGGCAGCAAAACGTCAGGCGTGCCGACGCCGTCCTGCACCGCGGCAGCAATTAACTGGAGAGGTTTGATACTGGTCAGCAACTGCACATCGGCGCGTGCCTGCGCACTGCCCAGTAGAGTCGCCAGAGATAACGCGCCAGCGGCAATAATACGCAGCACAGGAAACACCCAAATTGAAGAGAAGATGTAATATCATAACGTCTCTTTTGCAAAACGTCGCCGCTCATGACTCAGACACCGCTCGCCTCAAGGCCTCACGACCACTCGCACTGCGTCAGCCACGCGCTGGCAGAAGCAGAAAGCATTTGTGCGCGTCAGGGCTTGCGCCTGACCACGCTGCGCAAGCGCGTGCTTGAACTGGTCTGGCAGAGCCACAAGCCGTTGGGCGCTTACGACATTCTCGCGGTGCTGAGCGAAGAAGACGGCCGCCGCGCCGCGCCGCCGACAGTTTACCGGGCGCTGGATTTTCTTCTTGAAAACGGCCTCGTGCACCGCATTGCCTCGCTCAACGCCTTTGTCGGCTGCAACCAGCCGGAGCTTGCGCATCAGGGCCAGTTCCTGATCTGCCGGACGTGCCACGCCGCCATCGAACTTGAGCAGGCCGCCATCAGCGACGCGATTATCCAGTGCGCCCAGACCGTCGGCTTCACCGTCGAGAGCCAGACCGTCGAAGTGGTTGGCCTGTGTGCTGGCTGCCAGGAGTCGGCATGAGCGAGGCACTGATTCGCCTGGACGGCATTACCGTCAACTTTGCCGACCAACCGGTGCTGCAAAATGTTCAGCTGAGCGTTAAGCGCGGCGAAATCGTCACGCTTATCGGCCCCAACGGCGCCGGTAAAACCACCTTGGTGCGCGCGGTATTGGGCTTGCTCAAGGCCGACAGTGGCGAGGTGTGGCGCAAGCCCAAATTGCGCGTGGGCTACATGCCACAAAAGCTGCACGTAGACGCCACACTGCCGCTCAACGTGCTGCGGTTCCTGCGCTTGGTGCCAGGAGTCGATCGCGCCAGTGCGCTGGCCGCACTCAGTGAAGTGGGCGCCGAACACGTGCTGGAGAGCCCGCTGCAGACAGTTTCGGGCGGCGAGTTGCAGCGCGTGCTGCTGGCCCGCGCCCTGCTGCGCAAACCCGAATTACTGGTGCTCGACGAGCCGGTACAAGGCGTTGATGTTGCCGGTCAGGCCGAGCTTTACCGGCTGATTACCAAACTGCGCGACCGCCACAATTGCGGCGTGCTCATGGTGTCCCACGATCTGCATCTGGTCATGAGTACCACCGATCAGGTGGTCTGCCTCAATCGCCACGTCTGCTGCTCCGGCCACCCGGCGCAGGTCAGCGGTGATCCGGCGTTCGTCGAACTGTTTGGTCAGGATGCCCGCAGCCTGGCGATTTATCACCACCATCACGACCACGCCCATGATCTGCATGGCGCAGTAGTCACCAACTCACCTCATGTACACGGGCCGGATTGCAAGCATGGCTGATTTTCTTGTTAACGCCTTGCTCGCAGGTCTCGCGCTTGCAGTAGTTGCCGGCCCACTGGGCTCGTTCGTGGTGTGGCGGCGCATGGCCTATTTCGGCGACACGCTCTCACACGCCGCGTTGCTCGGCGTGGCGCTGGGCCTGATGCTGGACGTGAGCCCGACCTTCGCCGTTACCGTTGGCTGCCTGTTGCTGGCCGCCTTGCTGGTCACCCTGCAAAGCCGGCAGCCGCTGGCCTCCGACACGTTGCTGGGAATTCTCGCGCACAGCACCTTGTCGCTGGGTCTGGTGGTGCTGAGCTTCATGCGCGATGTGCGCATAGACTTGATGGCCTACCTGTTTGGCGACCTGCTCGCCGTCGGCCCCACCGACCTCGCCTGGATACTCGGCGGCAGTGCGATTGTGCTGATCCTGCTGGCAATCTTGTGGCGGCCATTGCTGGCCATCACCGTGCACGAGGAACTGGCCAAGGTTGAAGGCCTGCCCGTCGCGGCTATTCGCCTGAGCCTGATGCTGCTGATTGCCGTGGTGATTGCCGTGGCAATGAAAATTGTCGGCGTATTGCTGATCACCTCGCTGCTGATCATCCCGGCTGCCGCGGCCCAGCGTCACGCCAGAACGCCCGAGCAAATGGCCTTTGGCGCCAGCCTGCTGGGGATTGTCGCGGTGTGCGGCGGGCTCAGCCTGTCGTGGTTCAAAGACACACCGGCCGGGCCATCCATTGTGGTGTGCGCCGCCGGGTTGTTCTTGCTCAGCTTCGCGTTGCCCCGGCGCAATGGCCGTTAAACCAACACGGCTAAAGGCCACACGCCGGGGCAATCTGCTGCAGGCAGCGTGATCTGAGGTCTATGCTGATCATCGCAGGCAGTAATCTGCGCCAGTCAGCCATATTTTTAATGCAATCCAGCTATAACCATAGGTCTACAAAGATTTTTGCGACCTAACCAGCGCCGGTTAAACTAAGCGACTTTTGTGCCTATCCGGCAGCTCGACAAACCCAAAAGGTTTTAAGCGTGATCAATTTTCAACAGGTTCATAAGGCCTATCGCGTCAATGGCGAAGAGATTCCGGCGTTACAGCCAACGGATCTGCACATTGATCGCGGCCAGGTGTTCGGCATCATCGGCCATTCCGGCGCGGGGAAAAGTACCCTCATGCGCCTGATTAACCGCCTTGAAGAGCCGTCTGGCGGACGTATCGATATCGACGGTGAAGATGTCACCGCACTCGACGCCAACGGTTTGCGGCGTTTCCGCCAGCAAGTCGGCATGATCTTCCAGCACTTCAACCTGCTGTCGTCGAAAACCGTCGCCAATAACGTCGCCATGCCCCTGCAACTGGCCGGCGAAATGTCGGGCAGCCAGATTGCCCAGCGCGTCAGCGAACTGTTGGATCGCGTTGGCCTTACCGAACACGCCGATAAGTATCCGGCGCAGCTCTCCGGCGGCCAGAAGCAGCGTGTCGGCATCGCCCGTGCGCTAGCTACCCGCCCGAAAATCCTGCTCTGCGACGAAGCGACCAGCGCCCTTGATCCGCAGACCACAGCGTCGGTCTTGCAGTTGCTGGCCGAGATCAACCGCGAACTGAACCTGACTATCGTGCTGATTACCCACGAGATGGATGTTATCCGCCGTGTGTGTGACCGCGTGGCGGTGATGGACGCCGGCTTTGTGGTCGAGCAGGGCGCGGTTGCCGATGTGTTCCTGCACCCGCAGCACCCGACCACCAAGCGCTTTGTGCAGGAGTCGGAGCAGATTGACGAGAACGAGCAGCGCGATGATTTTGCCCATGTTCAGGGCTGCATTCTGCGCCTGACATTCCAGGGCGAGGCCACGTATGCGCCGCTGCTGGGCACCGTTGCCCGCGAAACCGGCGTGGACTACAGCATTCTCGCGGGGCGCATTGATCGCATCAAAGACACCCCGTACGGCCAACTGACACTGGCCCTTACCGGCGGTGATCTGGCGGCCGCGCTGGAACGCTTCAAAGCGGCAGATGTTCACCTGGAGGTACTGCGCTAATGACCAGTCTGTTCCCTAACGTCGACTGGCTGGAAATCTGGCAGGCCACCCTCGACACGCTGAGCATGCTCGGCGGTTCGCTGCTGTTTACCATCGTGCTCGGCTTGCCACTGGGCGTGCTGCTGTTCCTCACCAGCCCACGGCAGATGTTCGAACAGAAAGCCTTTTACGGCTTCCTTTCGCTGCTGGTTAACGTGTTGCGCTCGGTGCCATTCGTGATCCTGCTGATCTTGATGATCCCGCTCACCGTGATGGTCACCGGCACCTCGCTGGGCGTTGCCGGCGCGATTCCACCGCTGGTAGTGGGCGCCACGCCATTTTTCGCACGCTTGGTTGAAACTGCGCTGCGTGAAGTTGATCGCGGCATCATCGAAGCCACGCAGGCGATGGGCGCAACCACGCGCCAGATTGTAATCAATGCCTTGCTGCCGGAAGCGCTGCCAGGGATTTTTGCCGCCATCACCGTTACCGCCATCACCCTGGTTTCGTACACCGCAATGTCCGGCCTGATTGGCGGCGGCGGTTTGGGCGACCTGGCTGTGCGCTACGGTTATCAGCGCTATCAGCCGGACGTAATGATCGTCACCGTGGTGCTGCTGCTGATTCTGGTGCAGGTGCTGCAAACCGTCGGCGACAAGCTGGTGATCCACTTCTCGCGTAAATGAAATTCTAACAAGCGGCCAACAGCCGCAGTGGTGGCGCTGATCCAGGCTAAACAGCTGGCCAGCGCCACCCGCCAACCCATCCCACAAGGAGTTGAACATGAAAAAACTGCTGACCGCTTTTGCTGCCGCTGCGGCCTTCACCGCTGTTGCCGCACAAGCCGAAACCCTGACCGTTGCAGCCACCGCTGTGCCGCACGCCGAAATCCTCGAATTCGTTAAGCCGACACTGGCCAAAGAAGGCGTCGACCTGCAAGTGAAGGTTTTCACCGACTACGTACAACCGAACATTCAGGTTGCCGAGAAGCGCATCGACGCCAACTTCTTCCAGCACCAGCCGTACCTCGACGAGTTCAACAAGAGCCGTGGCGCTGATCTGGTCAGCGTTGTTGGCGTTCACGTAGAACCCTTCGGCGCTTACTCCAGCACCATCAAAGACCTCGCTGACCTGCCGCAAGGCGCCAACGTGGTGATTCCGAACGATGCAACCAACGGTGGCCGCGCGCTGCTGCTGCTGCAAAAAGCCGGCGTGATCAAGCTCAAGGACAGCAGCAACATCACTGCGACCCCGAAAGACATCGTCGAGAACCCGAAGAAGATCAAAGTGCGTGAACTGGAAGCCGCCACTCTGGCGCGCGTTCTGACTCAAGTTGATCTGGCCCTGATCAACACCAACTACGCACTCGAAGCCAAGCTAAACCCGACCAAGGACGCACTGGTAATCGAAGGCAGCGAGTCGCCATACGTCAACGTGCTGGTTGCCCGCCCGGACAACAAAGACAGCGCCGCCATGCAGAAGCTGGCCAAAGCGTTGACCAGCCCTGAAACCAAGGCTTTCATCCTTGAGAAGTATCAGGGCGCAGTGGTTCCGGCGTTCTGATTATTCAGCGCTAATTGCTTTACCCGACAAGCCCGCTTCATGCGGGCTTTGTTTTGCCCGTTAAGCAACCAAGCAAGCACTCCACAGCAGGCTGACGCTGGGCGCGACGCATGACGGCGACCAGTTCGCGCTGAAAACCCAAAGCGCCCAACTCGATAACCCGCAGTTGCGTGGGGCGTTGCAGCCAGAGCCCGGCATAGGGAATAAGCGAAACGCCAAGCCCGCATTCAACCATACGCACAATAGCTTCCAGCTCATCCAGCTCCAGCGCCTCCTGTACTTCAATTCGCTGCTCGCGCAAGAAATCGCTCACCAGCCGGCCACCAAACGAGTGCCGGTCGTAACGCACAAAAGGCTCGCGGGCGAGTAACTGCAATGGATCATCGCCCGCGACATCCTGCGGAGCGATCAACACAAAGCGCTCATGCGCCAGGCTGATGACCTCAAGCTCCTTGGGCAGCGCGAAGGGTGGTTTGATCATCAGTGCCAGATCCAGCTCACCGGCGTCTATCTGGCTCAGCAACTGCAAAGAAACGCCGGGCACCAGTTGCAGCTCAACCTTGGGCGCCAACGCCTTGAAGCGCGGCAGCGCCTCGGGCAGCCAACTGGTTTGCACGGTCGCGATAGCTCCGATCTTCAGTTCACCCTGCCATTCGGCCAGCGAGCCGGGGAGGGCCATTTGCGCCGCCAGCGCAAGCATTTGCTCAGCCAATGGCAGTGCATGCCGACCCGCAGCATTGAGCTGCGCGGTACGCCCGCTGCGATCAAACAAGCGCACACCGAGGGTTTGCTCCAGCGTGCGCATTTGCGCACTGACAGCCGACTGAGTAAGCCCGACATGGCGCCCGGCGGCCGCAAATGTGCCATGACGGACGACCATCACAAAGGTTTTCAGCTCGCGCAGCATGGCACTCTCATTGATCAATTTTATTTGTGCTTGGCAGCAAGAATATTCGCTTTTAATCAATTTTATAGCTAATAGAATCAGTTAACCGCTGATCATCCGAGGATTCAAACAATGGCACTCGCGCCTTTCCATTTGGCTATTCCCGTCCACGACCTCGCCGCCGCACGGCACTTTTACGGCCAGGTATTTGGTTGCGACGAAGGCCGCAGCAGTGATCATTGGGTCGACTTTGATTTCTTCGGCCACCAATTGGTAATTCACCAGGCGCCACAAATGCCTCATCAAGCCGAAGCCCACAGCAACGCTGTAGACGGCCACGATGTGCCGGTGCCGCACTTCGGCGTGGTGCTGGCGTGGGACGATTGGGAAGCGTTGGCTGAGCGCCTGCAGTCATTGAAGACCCGATTCGTGATCGAACCGTATGTACGATTCAAAGGACAGGTGGGCGAGCAGGCCACAATGTTCTTGTTTGACCCATGCGGGAACGCCCTCGAATTCAAGGCATTCAAAGACATCTCGCAGATGTTTGCCAAATAAGGAAGGTTTAGGTTTAACCGGACGATTTACGCCCCGCAACACAACCCACGCCGGGCCATCAAACGTCCGACCATAAATCGCAACGCGGCAGCCGATGTACGACATGAATTTTGTGGCGACACGGTCGCAAGCCGTACACATAATGGAGGATGGATAGCCACCGAAGGTGGCAATCCGTCGAGCGATTCACGCCCCGCAATACAACCCGCGCCGGGCCATCAATCATCCGACCACAAACCGCAACGCGGCAGCCCATGGCCGCCATGACGGAGGATGGATAGCCACCAAAGGTGGCAATCCGTCGGACGATTTACGCCACGCAACATTACCCGCGCCGGGCCGTCAATCATCCAACCACAGACCGCAACGCGGCGGCCGATGGCCGCCATGACGGATTAACCTGCGGTTTATCCATCCTCCGTACGACACAAGTTTTGGGGCGATGCGGCCGTAGGCCGGGCTAGCTGGCTTAACTGTCGCTCAGGCGAAAGCCGACTTTTAGGGTCACCTGAAAATGCGCAACCTTGCCGCCTTCAATGTGCCCGCGGGTGTTCACCACCTCAAACCAATCGAGATGGCGAATTGATTTCGCGCACTCGGCAATCGCATTGTTAATAGCGTCATCGGTGCCAACCTTCGATGTTCCAACCACTTCCACGACTTTATAGGTGTGATGATCTGACATGAGTTTCTCCCTGACTGTTGTTTAAAAACGCAACTCGTTGCTGTCTTCATAACAGTCGACAGGGTCAGCCGACCTAAAGTTCTATCAGGACGGCTGCAACTCATTGCGCAACCACTGCGCCAACAACTGCGCACGCTTGTCGAGCAATCGCGAAGGCACCCACAGCGCCAGCCGCGCCGGGGTTTCGACAAAACCCCAAGGCGCCACCAAACGCCCCGCAGCCAAATCATCGGCCACCAGTTGTTGTGGTGCGATAGCCACACCCAACCCGGCCGCCGCCGCTTCCAGCAAGTAATACAGATGCTCAAAGCCCTGACTCAATTGCAGATCGGCAGGATTCAGCGCATTACTTTGCGCCCAACTCGGCCATGCCTGCGGCCGCGAAATGGTATGCAGCAACGGCTCACCCAGCAGGCTTGCCGCTGGCGCACCATGCAATTGCGGGTAGTGCGAATAACGCGGGCTCATCACCGGACCGATGCATTCGGTCGCCAGTTCGAACACCTGCATATCGGCTGGCCACGGCGGCTCGGCGAACCATAAGGTGGCATCGACGCCACTGCGCCGTGGATCAAGCTCGCCTTCGCTGGCCGACAATTGCAGGCGCAGCTCCGGCAACTCGCGATTCAGCCGATCCAGGCGCGGGATAAACCAGCGGGCCAGCAAACTGCCGGGACAAGCCAACACGAAAGGGGCGTTGGCCTGACCTTGTTGCAGCTCCGCACAGACGCTGCGCAAACGAGCAAAAACCTCACTGCTGGTATCGCGCAAACGCACGCCTGCATCTGTGAGTTTAAGGCCGCGCCCATCCTTGACGAACAAGGCCAGCCCCAAATGCTCTTCAAGTGCACGAACCTGCCGGCTCACTGCACCGTGAGTGACATGCAGCTCGTCAGCGGCCAAGCTCAGATTGCCCAGCCGGGCGGCAGCTTCAAACGCGCGGAGGGCATTAAGGGGGGGAAGCTCGCGACTCATATGTGAGTTTTCCTAACAGGTCGAGTCAATCTTATCGCTTTTGTCCGATCCGCCACAGCATTATCCTGTGCTCATTGTCCCAAATCGCCCCGGTGCGCCTTGGCAGACCCACAGTTCCAGCTTCAGGAGAACACCATGACTTCATTTCGCAGCGGCCCAGACGCCACAGGCCTGTTCGGCTCGTTTGGCGGCCAGTATGTCGCCGAAACCCTGATGCCATTGATCCACGATCTGGCAGACGAATACGAGAAGGCTAAGCAGGACCCCGAGTTCGCCAAAGAACTGGCCTACTTCCAGCGCGATTATGTGGGTCGCCCGAGCCCGCTGTACTTCGCCGAGCGCCTGACCGAACACTGCGGCGGGGCGAAGATTTACCTCAAGCGCGAAGAACTCAACCACACCGGCGCACACAAGATTAACAACTGCATCGGCCAGATCTTGCTGGCCCGGCGCATGGGTAAAAAACGCATCATCGCCGAGACTGGCGCGGGCATGCACGGCGTTGCAACCGCCACCGTTGCCGCGCGTTTTGGCCTGGATTGCGTGATTTACATGGGCACCACTGACATCGACCGTCAGCAGGCCAACGTATTCCGTATGAAGCTGCTGGGCGCTACCGTGATTCCGGTAACCGCCGGCACCGGCACCCTCAAAGATGCCATGAACGAGGCGCTGCGTGACTGGGTAACTAACGTCGACAGCACCTTCTACCTGATCGGCACCGTGGCTGGCCCACACCCATATCCAGCTATGGTGCGTGATTTCCAGGCCGTTATCGGCAAGGAAACCCGTGACCAGTTGCAGGATCAGGAAGGCCGTCTGCCCGACAGCCTGGTTGCCTGCATCGGTGGCGGTTCTAACGCCATGGGCTTGTTCCACCCGTTCCTCGACGACAAATCTGTCGAGATTATCGGCGTCGAAGCAGCCGGTTACGGCATTGAAACTGGCAAGCACGCGGCCAGCCTGAACGGCGGTGTTCCCGGCGTATTGCACGGCAATCGCACCTTTTTGCTCCAGGATGACGACGGTCAGATCATCGACGCCCACTCGATTTCCGCCGGCCTCGATTACCCCGGCATCGGCCCTGAGCACGCCTGGTTGCATGATATCGGCCGCGTTCAGTACACCTCGGTGACGGACGACGAAGCGCTGGAAGCCTTCCACAGCTGCTGCCGCCTCGAAGGCATTATCCCGGCATTGGAAAGCGCCCACGCGCTGGCTGAAGTATTCAAGCGTGCGCCAAGCCTGCCCAAGGATCACCTGATGGTGGTCAACCTGTCCGGCCGTGGCGACAAAGACATGCAAACCGTCATGCACCACATGGCAGAGACCGTAAACCAGCAGGAGAAAACTGCATGAGCCGCCTGCAAACCCGCTTTGCCGAGCTGAAACAACAGAACCGCGCTGCACTGGTGACCTTCGTGACCGCAGGCGACCCCGGCTATGACGCCTCGCTGGCGATCCTCAAGGGCCTGCCGAAAGCCGGTGCCGATGTGATCGAACTGGGCATGCCGTTCACCGACCCAATGGCTGATGGCCCGGCGATCCAGCTGGCCAACATCCGCGCGCTGGCCGCCAAGCAGGATCTGCGCAAAACCCTGCAAATGGTCCGCGAGTTCCGCCAAGACGACCAAAGCACGCCGCTAGTGTTGATGGGCTACTTCAACCCGATTCATAAATTCGGTGTGGATAACTTTATCGCCGAAGCCAAGGAAGCCGGTGTTGATGGCCTGATCGTGGTCGATCTGCCGCCAGAGCATAACGTCGACCTGTGTGATCCGGCGCAAGCGGCGGGCATCGACTTCATCCGCCTGACCACTCCGACCACCGACGACAAGCGTCTGCCGAAAGTGCTTAACGGCAGCTCCGGCTTCGTTTACTACGTCTCGGTTGCCGGTGTTACCGGTGCAGGCTCGGCCACGCTGGAACACGTAGAAGCCGCCGTAGCGCGCTTGCGTCGCCACACTGATCTGCCGATCAGCATCGGTTTCGGTATCCGCACGCCAGAGCACGCCGCAACGATTGCACGACTGGCTGACGGTGTTGTGGTGGGTTCGGCACTGATCGACCAGATCGAGAAAGCTGACAACAGCGAAGACGCTGTTAACGGTGTACTGCAACTGTGCAGTGAACTCGCTGAAGGCGTTCGCAGCGCCCGCCGCTAAGCAACAACTGCGCTAAGCAAAAGCCGCTGCCCGATCAGGCAGCGGCTTTTTCATTTCTACTCCACTAGAGCGCCCGGCTGCTGACCAGCCGCAGCACATCGAAGTAACTCGGTGGCGTCGGCACATGGCCGCGCTCAAGCAGCATCTGATGCATCTGCGGCAGACGGAAGTAGGGCACCGACGCCATCAGATGATGCTCGATGTGATAATTCACCCGAATCGGCGCCACAAACGCGCGCGCCACAAAGCCTGCGCGGGTCGTACGGGTGTTGCGCAAGGTGTTGCGGCTGCTGCCCAGACACGCGTGCTCGGCCATCGAGCGGATGCGGATGAACAGCGGGAACGGGGTGATGTACGCCACCACCCAAACGCCATACAGCCAGGCATTGCCTGTGGCTGCCAACGCGGCGAACAAAATGCCATTGGTTATCAACATGCCTGCCGCATTGCGCAAAAAGGCTTGTGGATAACTCCACCATTTGCGCCCGTCCTGCGGCAGCGGCTGAACATCGTTGGCCACCGTCCACTTGATAACTTCGGCGTCCATCAAAACCCGGCCGAGCACAAACTTGAAGCCGGTGATGCCAAAGGTGTCGCGGGCGAGCTTGCGCAGCAGCGAGCGCCGGGTGGTGGGAAAACCGGCGACCAGACTCAGGTCGGGATCATCTTCGGTCGAGGTCTTGGCGTGGTGCACCAGATGATACGGACGATACTTGTGCAGCTCATTCCACACTGGCCGCGCGCATAACCAATCGCTGAGAACATCATTGCCCCACTTGCTCTTGAACAAGGTGCCATGCGCGGCGTCGTGCTGAAGAATCGCCAGGCACAACTGGCGGCCAGCGATCACCGCCAGGCCGACGACCAACGCTGCAACGAACGCCCACAACGGCAGATGACTCTGGGCATAAGCCAGCAGCACAAACGTCAGCCCGAGTACAGCCCAGGTCGAGCCTACCGCCCATGCGCCATAGGCATCCGAGCGGGCAGTGAGTTGCTTGATTTCGTCGCGGCTGAATATCTCGGTTATTTTTATTTTTTCGTTCATCAGGTTTTTCCGGGCGTGTTAATCCATCAGTGCAAGGGGTGTTGAGTGTTTGAAGCAGGCTCGACAGGGACAGGCGACAAGCCATTGGCAAACAGCTCCAGCCAGATGCGCCGGCCCTCGGCGACAAAGTGCTGGGCACATTCGACAAACGCGTGGCGCACCTGCGCGTCGACAAAAGGCTCGGGCAGCAGCGGGTCGAAGAGCACCTGACGAATTGCCGCGCTGCCCAACACAAAGTCCTCGCGTGCACGAACCTCAGGCTCAAGATCAACGGCACTGGCAAGCCACTCATTGAGCTGGTGGGTCAGTTGCTGGTAACGCTGGGTCAGGGCTGCGCCGTCCCAAAGTGTGCGAATGCGCGCCAGTTCCTCGTCAGTGAAACCATTGCCGGTGAACACCAGCGCCTGTGGCTCCAGCCCCAGCGCCAAAAGCCGCTGACGGACCGCAGCAATGTCGTCCTCGATGTTATTCGGGCGGATATACAGGCCTTTCTGCAGCTCGCAAAAGCCGAGCATCTGCAAGGCACGCTCACGCTGGCGCAACGCGGTGCGGTCGGTGCGGCCCAAGGCAGCGGCGTATACCAGCAAGTAATCACCCGCCCACGGCCGCATGCGCTGTTCAGCCTGCTGCCAGGCCGCCAGCTCTGCCGACAACTGCAAAGCATTTGGCCCCAACTTGTAGCTGCCGCGCCCGGCGCCTTTGATCAGCGACTCAGCGGAAAGACGCGCCAGAGCAACCCGCACGCTGTTTTCGCTGATGCCAAACAGGGCACACGCCGCCACGGCCTCACGCGCCAGCAAAGGCTTGTCGCCAGCGGCAACCAGTAGATCGAGAATCATGCTTTTGGCGGTGTTTTTCATAGCGGCTGAGTGCGCCTTATTCTTGGCTTTAATTACATTATTTATCCTTATATTTAAGATTATGTAATATTGCAAGACGCGCCTGAGCGAGACGCCGCCAATTGCAAAACCAGCAGACACAAAAAAGCCGCTGCCTGATTGCTCTGGCAGCGGCTCTTCGGTTCGCGTTAGCGCGCTACTCGACCTGCGCCTGCAACTGACGCTGCGCCTGCTTCTGTTGGCGATAGCTGATCGCAGCCGCTGGTACTGGGGTAATCGCACCTGTTTCCATCCACTTCTTCAGGCGGTTGGCGTCGGCCATGTGGGTGTATTTGCCAAAGGCATCAAGCACCACGAACGCCACCGGACGATTTTTCATCACGGTGCGCATAACCAGACAATGCCCAGCTTCGTTGGTAAAGCCGGTTTTGGTCAGTTGCACGCTCCAGTTGTCTTTGCGCACCAGGCCGTTGGTGTTACGAAAACCCAGGGTGTAATTAGGTTTGCGAAATGCCACGGTCTTGTCGTCGCTGGTGCTCAATTCGCTGAGCATCGGGTACTTTTCAGTGGCCTTGAGCAGCTTGACCAGATCCGTCGCCGTCGAGACGTTATGCGGCGACAAACCCGTAGGCTCAACATAGTGTGTATGGCTCATGCCGAGCGCACGCGCCTTGGCATTCATGGCCGCGATAAAGGCCACCTGACCGCCCGGATAATGGTGCGCCAGACTGGCCGCCGCACGGTTTTCAGACGACATCAGCGCCAGCAACAGCATGGTCCGGCGGCTGACTTCACTGCCCACCCGAACCCGCGAATAAACCCCACGCATTTCCTTGGTATCGGCGATGTTGATGTCGAGCATCTCATCCATCGGCAGCTTGGCATCCAAGGTGACCAGAGCAGTCATCAACTTGGTGACCGAGGCAATCGGCAACACCATATTGGGATTGCTCGAATACAGCACTTCATTGGTTTTCAGGTCGACCAACAGGGCGCTGCCTGCCGCCAATTCCTGTCGCGCCGGCGCCTTGCTGGTGGCGTTGGCGTGCGTTGCAACTACAACACTGCTGCAAACCAGCAGCAAGCTGACTAACGTCTGACGAATTTTCACGTGGAGATTCACTAGGTTAAGTGGGGTGGGTCTGAACCATCGATCCAGAGCGCGCAGTATACGGAATAAGCCCAGCAGCTTTGGAGCCCCCTGCCACAACTGTGTTCCTACCTTTCGTCTGGTGTTACGACTACTCTTAGAATACCTGCGCAACCAAACACACTGTTTAAGCGCCAGTGTGGCTGCATTAAAGTTATCCACAAACGTTGTACTGTGCAAATACGGCCCTTCACTCAGGCCAGCTAACGCGCCATCATGGCTCACACGACCAACCAGGCAGACAACCAACCCTGATGCGATTACCTACCCGTCAGTCTTTATTGCCGTTTTTGCGCTGGCTGCCCTCGGTTAACCGCAAGAAGCTGAGCAACGATGCATTGGTCGGGCTGACGGGTGCGATTCTGGCGCTGCCGCAATCGATAGCCTATGCGCTGATCGCCGGGCTGCCCGCCGAGTATGGGTTGTATGCGGCGATTGTGCCGGTGATTATCGCGGCGCTTTGGGGCTCATCCTGGCATCTGATTTGCGGGCCTACAGCGGCGCTTTCCATCGTCTTGTTTACCAGCGTAAGCCCCATGGCCACGCCGGGTAGCGATACCTATATCGGACTGATTTTGCTGCTGAGTTTCATGGCCGGAATCTTTCAATGGCTGCTCGGTTTGCTGCGCTTCGGCGCACTGGTCAACTTCGTTTCGCACTCGGTGGTGCTGGGCTTTACCCTGGGTGCAGCGCTGGTGATTGCCTTGGGCCAACTGCCCAACCTGCTCGGAATTGAAATAGCCAGCCAGCCAACGGCGCTGGCGACGGTACTCAACCTGGGCCAACACCTGAGCGAAATCGACTGGCCAACCTTTGCCGTGGCAGGCTTTACGCTGGTGATCAGCGTGTTGATAAAGCTGCTGTTGCCGCGCTGGCCAGCGCTTCTTATCGGCCTTTTGGCCGGCAGCCTGCTGGTGCTGTTTATGCCCAAGCAATTTGCTCATGTCGGGCTGGTAGCAGCGTTTGAGGGCAGCCTCCCGCCGCTGCATATTCTCGACTTCAACCTGAATGACATCACCCGCCTGCTGCCCGCAGCAATTGCCTGCGGCATGTTGGGGCTGGTGACAAGTTTGTCGATTGCCCGTTCGCTGGCAACCAAGTCGCGGCAGTTTCTCGATGCCAACCAAGAGGTTCGCGCTCAGGGTTTTTCCAACATGGTCGGGCCTTGGTTTTCGGCCTACGCCTCTGCCGGCTCGTTCACCCGCTCGGCGCTGAACCTGCAAGCCGGTGCGAAAACTCCATTGGCCGGAGTGTTTTCAGCAATTCTGGTCGCGCTGTTTGCACTGTTCGGCACCCAGCTGATCGAGCATATTCCGTTGCCCAGCATGGCCGCTGGCATCCTGATTATCTGCTGGGGCTTGCTCGACTTTGCCGGCGTCAAGTCGCTCTACCGGGTGAGTCGCTCAGAGTTTCTGGTGATGCTGCTAACGCTCGGCGCAACCTTGCTGATGGAACTGCAAACGGCAATTTATGCCGGGGTTCTGGCATCGCTGTTCTTCTACCTCAAGCGCACCTCGCAGCCACGCGTGCGCTTCTGGCAGGAAGATGAAGAAGCGCTGCTGCGCATTGAGGGCTCGATCTTCTTTGGCGCCTGCCATTACGTGCAGCAGATTCTCCAGCGCAGCCAGGGTGAGCGGGTCATCATCGATGCCCATCACGTTAACTTTATTGATTACGCTGGCGTCGAAATGCTCCATCAGGAGGCCCGCCGCCTTGGCAGCCTGAAACGCCAGTTGGTGATGCGCCGCGCACGGCAACAGGTGATCGACGAGATCCAGAAGCTTGAAGGCGCCGAAGCGTGCCCGATTGTGTTTGAGGATTGATCTCTGGGCAGCGACCGTGCCGCCACCCACTCTAAGGCCACTAATTAACGGCGGCAGTTTGCAAGGCCAACACTCAGCCCAACAACCGGCGCAATTCGGCTAACACCGGCGCAGTATCCGGGCGCACGCCGCGCCACAGATAAAAAGCCTCTGCCGCCTGCTCGGCCAACATGCCCAAGCCATCCAGCGTACGCGCTGCACCGTGCTCACCAGCCCAGCGATTGAACGCGGTGGGCTCCTTGCTGTACATCATGTCGTAGCACAGGGTGTGGCCCGGTTTGATCAGACCGGGCGCAATTGGCGGCAGCTCGCCGGCAAGGCTTGCCGACGTACCGTTGATGATCAGATCGACCGGGGCGTCGATCCAGTCAAAGCCGCTTGCCACCACCGGGCCCATGTCGGCGAACAACTGCGCCAGCAACTCGGCTTTGGCCACAGTGCGATTGGCGATAACCAGCGAAGCGGGTTGCTGCTGCAAAATCGGCTCGAGCACACCGCGCACCGCGCCGCCTGCACCCAGCAACAGGATGCGTTTATCGCGCAAGGAGAAACCGGCGTTTTCCTGCAGATCACGCACCAGCCCGGCGCCGTCGGTGTTGTCACCGAGCAGGCTGCCGTCGTCTGTGCGCATCAAGGTATTCACCGCACCCGCACGTTCGGCGCGTGCAGTGAGGCTGTCGGCCAATTGATACGCCTGCTCCTTGAATGGCACCGTGATGTTGGCGCCTTTGCCTTCTGCAAAGAAGGTTTTGGCAAACTCGGCAAAGCCATCCAGCGGCGCCAATAGCGCCTCATAAGTGAGCTGTTGGCCGGTCTGTTCGGCGAACATTTTATGGATCAATGGCGACTTGCTGTGGCCAATGGGGTTGCCGAAGACGCCGTAGCGGTCCATGAGCGAAATCCTTGATCAAGCTGAAAACGATGGCGCCATCATAGCCAAAGTACCACCGCATGGCCTGCGAAAAATGACCTCTACGATCGACCAAACGCGGCTAGAACGGCCACCAACTGCGGTTGTCTTCCAGCTCTTCGCGGCATTGCTTGAGTTGCCAGCCATAGTTTTTGGCCTGCGTTTCAACCTTGCGTGCGACCTGCAACAGCCAGGGCTTGGCGTTGTGTGAGCCACGACTGAAACCACCACGCCCCTCGTGATACGCGAGGTATTGCTTGTAGGCATCCCACTTGGAAACCCCGAGCTGGCGCTGAGTGCCGTCGGTGTACCAGCCGATAAACATGATCGCGTCGTCGAAGTTGTCACGCGAGCCGCCATTACCGGTCTGGTCTTTGTATTCGCCCCACACCGGATCTTGCGCCTGTGCATAACCGTAGGCCGAGCTGACCCGGCCCCACGGAATTATCCACAGCAGGTAATCACGTGGCGGCAACGCGTCACTGACGTAGCTGCTCTCCTGCTTCATGATCGCCATCGCCACATTCATCGGCGTGCCGTAGGCTTTTTCCATGTCGAGCGAATCTTCATACCAGTCCGGATATTGGCGGTAGATATTGCACAGGTTGGTTTGATCGCGGGGCGGCGCCGTTGAGCAGCCCGCAAGGACTGCCAACGCGCTGAGCAGGATCAGCAAACGAGCCATTGGCTGCAAACTCAATCTGCTGCCAGCCAGTCGCGGTCGGTCAGGAAGTACTCGGTGAGACGAGCCTCTTCACTGCCGGGCTCTGCCTTCCAGTCATAGCCCCAACGCACGTGCGGCGGCAGGGACATGAGGATGGATTCGGTGCGCCCGCCAGACTGCAAGCCAAACAGGGTGCCGCGGTCGTAAACCAGGTTGAACTCGACGTAACGCCCGCGCCGGTAAGCCTGAAATTCGCGCTGCTGCTCGGTATACGGCAACGCTTTGCGGCGCTGCACAATCGGCAAGTAGGCTTCTAGATAGGCATCGCCTATGGCGCGCAGGAAGGCGAAACTGGTGTCGAAGTCCCACTCGTTGAGGTCGTCGAAGAACAAACCGCCAATGCCACGCGGCTCGTTGCGATGCTTGATGTGGAAGTAACGGTCGCACCACTCTTTGTAGCGCGGATACACATCGGCGCCGAAGGGATCGCACGCCGCTTTTGCTACGCGATGCCAGTGGGCGCAGTCTTCTTCGTTGGCATAGTAGGGAGTCAGGTCGAAACCACCGCCGAACCACCACACAGCTTCTTCGCCTTCTTTTTCGGCAATGAAAAAGCGCACGTTGGCGTGCGAAGTCGGAATGTGCGGGTTGGTCGGGTGAATCACCAACGACACACCCATTGCCTCGAATCCGCGACCGGCCAGCTCTGGGCGATGGGCGCTGGCAGACGGCGGCAAGCCGGTACCGAATACGTGAGAGAAGTTGACCCCGCCTTTTTCAATCAGGCCGCCGTTTTCCATGACACGCGTACGACCGCCGCCACCTGCCGGGCGCTCCCAGGCGTCTTCGAAGAACTGCGCGGCGCCATCTTCGGCTTCCAGAGCAGCGCAAATTCGGTCTTGCAGGTCGAGCAGGTAAGCCTTCACGGCTTGGGAACGATCACTCATAGCGGCACCTTAAAACGGGTCGTGCCTGACAGCATACAAGCTGACAGGCGAAATCTGGCGCAAGCATAACATTCCCGCCAGTGCGCCCGCAGTTGACTGGTATCAAACCTAGGGTCAGTAATGCGCCTGCGCAACTTTCTGCCATTAAGCGGCAAGGCAGACGATAGGAGTAATGCCCGCCGCGCAAATTAGCGGCATTATGGGCGTCTACTGGCGTTTAATCGCAGCGTCCCTTTCACCATCAGCAAGGAGTCTGGCATGGCCAAGCGCATTCAATTCAGCAGTCACGGCGGCCCGGAAGTACTCGAATTCACCGACTATCAGCCCGCGGCTCCCGGCCCTAAAGAAGTCCGCGTGCAGAACCACGCCATCGGCCTGAACTTCATCGACACCTATTTCCGCAGCGGCCTGTATCAGCCGCCAGCATTGCCTTCGAGCCTGGGCACAGAAGGCGCTGGCGTGGTAGAAGCGGTCGGCAGCGAAGTTTCATCGTTCAAGGTGGGTGATCGCGTCGCCTACGCCACCGGCCCGCTGGGTGCGTATAGCGAACTGCATGTGCTGCCGGCCGAGCGACTGGTGAAACTGCCCGATGAAATCAGCTTTGAGCAGGCCGCTGCGGTAATGCTCAAGGGTTTAACCGTGCAGTATCTGTTCCGCCAGACTTACCAATTGCAGGGCGGCGAGACGATTTTGTTCCACGCAGCAGCGGGTGGTGTTGGCTCGTTTGCGTGCCAGTGGGCCAAAGCGCTCGGGGTCAATCTGATCGGCACCGTTAGCTCCGCCGCCAAAGCCGAGCGCGCGATGCAGCAGGGCGCATGGGCAACTATCGACTACAGCCACGAAGACGTTGCCAAGCGTGTGCTTGAGCTCACCGACGGCAAGAAGTGCCCGGTGGTTTACGACGGCGTGGGTAAAGACACGTGGGAAACCTCGCTCGACTGCACCGCGCCGCGCGGCCTTGTCGTCAGCTTTGGTAATGCATCTGGCGCAGTAAGCGGGGTCAACCTCGGCATTCTGGCGCAGAAAGGCGCGTTGTTCGTGACCCGGCCAACCCTGATGGGCTACGCCGATACGCCGCAGCGCCTGCAAAGCATGGCCGATGAGCTGTTCGCCATGATCAGCAGCGGCAAGCTCAACGTCGAAATCAGCCAGCGTTACGCTTTGGCCGATGCCGCCAAAGCACAGATCGCACTGAGCGGCCGCCAGACCACCGGCTCAACAATCCTGCTGCCGTAAAAGGTTGCGCAGCGCAATGACGGAACACCCGTCATTGCGCCAACCCGGCTTCAACCCGATCACGGCCCGCCACACCGACAAAATCAAAGGCGCAACCGCGTACACACCACAGATGGCTATGACGGATTAACCTGCGGTTTATCCATCCTCCATTGGGAAATGTTGTTGTGAGGCAATCGTGCGGCTCGGCTGCACGCCGTACCACAGACCGGAGGATGGATAGCCCCGAAGGCGGCAATCCGTCATGACGATTCATGCGGCGCGGCATTACGCACGACATGCCCGCCATACCGCCAAAATCAAACGCGGAACCGCGTACACGCCATCGATGGCAATGACGGATTAACCTGCGGTTTATCCATCCTCCATTGTGAATGTTGTTGTGGCGCCAATCGCGCGGCTCAGTTTAACGCCGTACCACAGACCGGAGGATGGATAGCCCCGAAGGCGGCAATCCGTCAAGACGATTTATGCGGCGCGGCATTACGCAAGACATGCCCGCCATACCGCCAAAATCAAACGCCAAACCGCGTACACACCACAGATGGCCATGACGGATTAACCTGCGGTTTATCCATCCTCCGTTGGTGAATGTTGTTAGGCCAATCGTGCGGCTCGGTTTCACGCTGTACCACAGACCGGAGGATGGATAGCCCCGAAGGCGGCAATCCGTCATGGCGATTGGTGCGGCGCGGCATTACGCATGACATGCCCGCCATACCGCCAAAATCAAAGGCGAAACCGCGTACAAGCCACAGATGGCCATGACGGATTAACCTGCGGTTTATCCATCCTCCATTGGTGAATGTTGTGGGCCAATCGTGCGGCTCGATTGCACGCCGTACCAGATCCGGAGGATGGATAGCCCCGAAGGCGGCAATCCGTCATGGCGATTGATGCGGCGCGGCATTACGTAAGACATGCCCGCGACACCGCCAAAATCAAACGCGGTACCGCGTACACGCCACAGATGGCTATGACGGATTAACCTGCGGTTTATCCATCCTCCATGGGGAAATGTTGTTGTGGGGCCAATCGCGCGGCTCGATTTTGCTCCGCCTCATGAAGGTCGAACAACATCCCCGCTGATCAGGTCGCGGATCAGGCTGGGGTTTTTGCGTCCGCCCAATTTACCGTTGAGAACCTTGTCCAGCTGGCGAGGGAAGTATTGTTCGACGCGCAAACGCGTGCGTGCGGACGGGCGGCCTGCCGGGTTTGCCGAGGTTGAGACGATCGGGCCGGTGAGGGCGCACAGTTCGCGCACCAGCGGATGATCGCTGACGCGGATCGCCACGCTGTTGTGCTCGCCCGTAATCCACTTGGGCAAACGGTCCTGATGCGGCACCAGCCACGTGGTTGGGCCCGGCCATGTGCTGGCGACGCGGTCTTGCCAAATCTCGGGCAGGTCTTCGAGCAGGAAGTCGAACTGGTGAATGCTGTCGGCAACCAGAATCAGGCCTTTGTGCATCGGCCGGCTTTTCAGCGCGAGCAAGCGCTCAACGGCCAGCTCATCAAACGGATCACAGCCCAGCCCCCATACAGCTTCGGTCGGATAGGCGATCACGCCGCCCTGAAGTACAACACTTGCTGCCTGCCGAACTTGCCAACTGCTGACCATTAACTGCGCTCCATGAATGCATGCCGGGCAAGTGTATCCAAACGACGTGGACGAGGGGAAACCCAGTGCGCGGCAATGCGCAGGAGCCAATCGTTGAGTCGATGCCTGCGTTTCAAATATCGCGAGACCTTTCCCAGGCTACGAATTCTGGAATGCCCGGGCGTGCCACAGGCCGTTTTCGCTGGCGACGCGACCGTCTATTTCAAGTTCGGTCATTGTCGATAACACCTTGGGTAATGGCCAGCCGCTGGCGAACGCCAACGCTTCACTTGTTTGTGGGGCGGCGAATAGCAGCGCGAGCAACGGGTGCGATTCTTTGCGCGCAGGTTCCGCAGGCGGCGCGGGTTGATTCTGCCAGCCGCGCAGCGCTTGCAAAACATCATCAATGCATTCAACCAGCGCGGCGCCATCGCGAATCAGCTGATGACAGCCACGCGCACCCGGATGATGGATCGATCCGGGAATCGCATACACCTCGCGGCCTTGTTCGGCTGCCAGTTTGGCGGTGATCAGCGAACCACTGGACGGACTGGCTTCGACCACTAATACGCCGACCGACAGACCACTGATAAGCCGGTTACGTCGTGGAAAATTACCGGCCAGAGGGGCGCAATCCAGAGGCAACTCACTGACCAGCGCCCCGCCTTGCGCGACAATATCCACAGCTAACTGGCGATGCCTTGGCGGATATACACATTGCAAGCCAGTGCCCAGCACGGCGATGGTTTTGCCGGTTGCAGCCAGCGCGCCACGGTGCGCGGCGCCATCAATACCCAGCGCCAGCCCACTGGTAATAACGAACCCTGCCGCCGCCAGACTCCGGGCGAAAGCATGGGCGGTATCGAGCCCCGGCTTGGAGGCGCGACGACTACCGACAATCGCCAGTTGCGGTTGTTCGAACAAAGCCCGGTCACCCGCCACAAACAGCAACGGCGGCGCATCGTTGAGTTCGGCGAGCAGTGCAGGGTAGTCCGCGTCATCCCACATCAACAGGTGATGCTGCTCTGCCTCAAGCCATTGCAGTGCGGCTCGGGCTCGCTCGCGCACCTCGCTGCAGCGACGTGACGCTGCACAAGTCGCGGGCAAACCCAGAGAACGCCAAGCACTGGCGGGCGCACTGATGGCGGACGAGGCATCGGCGAAGGCACGGAACAGGGTATGCAAGCGGCGCGGGCCGAGTTGCGGTAAACAATGCAGGCGGAGGCGGGCTTCGATTTCAGCCGGAGAAAGGCTGGGCAGGCGTTGCGACATATTGATCATCCTTGATCTGTCGCGCCGCGCAGGCGGCTAAAGCAGCAAACCCCGCGCCCGAATCCGGGCGGCGGGGTTTTCGGGTATTACGGGTTACGCACTTTGTCCATGACTGCGAGTTGGCGCGTGGCACCCAAAATCAAACCATAGCTGAGTTTGTCGTAGGTGCGGAACACCATCAGCAAACCTGCACGTTCGTCAGGGATTTTTACCTGTTCGCCGGTCACACGATCACGCACGGTTTCGCCGGTCTTGTAGACCGCCAGCACGTTGCCTTCAGCCAAGCCATCGCGCAAGCCCTTGTTCAGGGTCACAACATCGAACTGGCCGATCTGCGAAACACCACGCGGCACATCGAGGATCAAACCATCAATTGGACCGGCTGGCTCGCTCGGCATGAATGTCGAGTTGATCGCACGCTCCTCGGTCGGGAACAGGCGGTCGCCGTTGCGCACTTCCTGATTGGCGTGGCTGAGCATCATGGTGCCGATATCGCCTTCTTCGGCAACAATCTCGCCGCCGCCGATCGAGTCGGCGTTAATGCCGAGAAACTCTTTGGTGATCGGGTCGTTGTAGGTTTTACCCTGACGGAAGATGCCGTAAACCGGTGCAGACGGATCGAAGCTGCCGCGTGCGTAGACACGATCACCCGCGCCACTGACAACACGCTCGGCGTTACCAGCAACAATATACGGCGCAGCGTTGAAGTCTTTGTCTGACTCAACGATGCGGTTTCTCAGCAAAAAGCTGTTGATGGCTTCGAGCGGAATTGTCGGGATGGCTTCTGCCATTGGCGTGGTGCGAACTTTAGGCGACAGCTTGATGGTGCCGCGTGAAGCACCGCGGTTGAGCATCAGCCGAGGCTGGCCGTCGATATAGACCAGCGACAATTGGTCGCCCGGATAGATCAAGTGCGGGTTTTTCACCTGAGGATTTGCATGCCAAATTTCTGGCCATTTCCAGGGCTCGCTCAGGAAACGCCCGGAAATATCCCAGAGCGTATCGCCGCGGACCACTGTATAAGTGTCCGGGTGCCCCTCTTTAAGCTGAACTGCAGCCTGGGCCAAGCCACCCGCGGCGAGCAGTAGCAGGGCGAGTAGTGATTTCCTCATTCGGTGAATCCCTTTATTATGTGTCTTCTGTGAAGCGCCCTAGCGCCGCGTCGTGACATCAATCGCGCCACGATGTGAAGCCTTTTTCATGCTGTTCATCATCTTAGCAGCGCTTTTTGACTTTATTCCATAAGTGCATCACAAACATATATGGCTATCTTAAACATCCTAGAATTTCCAGATCCTCGACTACGTACCATTGCTAAGCCTGTGGACGTCGTTGATGACGAATTACGCCAGTTGATAGACGACATGTTTGAAACCATGTACGAAGCCCCTGGCATTGGTCTGGCTGCAACACAGGTCAATGTGCATAAGCGCATTGTGGTCATGGACATCTCCGAAGACCGCTCCGAACCACTGGTTTTCATTAACCCGGAGTTCGAGTCGCTGACTGACGAGGTTGATCAGTATCAGGAAGGCTGCCTTTCTGTGCCGGGCTTCTATGAAAACGTCGACCGCCCGCAGAAGGTCAAGGTCAAGGCTTTGGACCGTGACGGCAAACCTTACGAGCTAATCGCCGAAGGCCTGCTGGCCGTGTGCGTTCAGCACGAGTGCGATCACCTCAATGGCAAGCTGTTCGTTGATTACCTGTCTACGCTGAAGCGTGACCGGATCAAGAAAAAGCTGGAAAAACAGCACCGCCTGCGCGATTAAGCGCTGACTTATCCACAGGCTTGGCGCCTCTCAACTCCGCGCGCAAGCCCGGCCAGTGCGTGCAAGCCTTGTCCATCTAGCGAGCCCACATGACTGAAGCACTGCGTATTGTCTTTGCCGGTACTCCGGAATTCGCCGCCGAGCATCTGAAAGCCCTGCTTGGCACATCTCATCAGATTGTTGCGGTTTACACCCAGCCAGATCGCCCGGCTGGCCGCGGGCAGAAGCTTATGCCGAGCCCGGTCAAACAGCTGGCGCTTGAACACGACATTCCGGTCTATCAGCCACAAACCCTGCGCGATGCGGATGCTCAGGCCGAGCTGGCCAGCTTGCAGGCCGACTTGATGGTGGTGGTCGCTTACGGGCTGATCCTGCCGCAAGTGGTGCTCGATACGCCGCGTTTGGGCTGTATCAACAGTCATGCCTCGTTGCTGCCACGCTGGCGTGGGGCTGCGCCGATCCAGCGCGCGATTGAGGCCGGTGACCGCGAGTCCGGAGTCACCGTGATGCAGATGGAAGCGGGTCTCGATACTGGCCCGATGCTGCTCAAGACACATACCCCGATCAGCGCCGAAGACACCGGCGGCAGCTTGCATGACCGGCTTGCCAGCCTTGGCCCGGCTGCCGTGATCGAAGCGATTGCGGGCCTAGCGGCAGGCACGCTGAAAGGCGAAGTGCAAAATGATGCGCTGGCCACCTATGCGCACAAGCTCAATAAGGAACAGGCACAGCTCGACTGGTCGCGTCCGGCGGGTGAGCTGGAACTGTTGATCCGTGCATTCAATCCTTGGCCGATCTGCCAGAGCAGCCTCAATGGCGCAGCGCTTAAAGTGCATGCCGCCAAACTGGGCGAGGGCAGTGGCAAGCCAGGTGAAATTCTCGCCGCCAGTAAAGAAGGCCTGACGGTCGCTTGCGGCAGCGGCGCGCTGTTGCTGACTCGCCTGCAATTGCCCGGCGGCAAGGCGCTGAACTTCGCCGACCTGTACAACAGCCGTCGTGACCAATTCGCCATCGGCACGGTGCTCGCATGAATCCGCGTCTGGCTGCAGCCCGCGCCCTGAGTGCGGTTCTATCCGGCAAAGCCTCGCTGGGCAGCAGCCTGCCGCCACAACTCGACAAGGTTGAACCACGCGATCGCGGCCTGACTCAAGAGCTGGCATTCGGCACCGCGCGCTGGGAGCCAAGGCTTTCGGCGCTGGCCGAGAAGCTTTTGCAGAAACCGTTCAAGGCCGCCGACAAAGACGTCGAGGCCCTGTTGCTGGTCGGCCTGTATCAGTTGCTCTACACGCGCATTCCCGCGCACGCCGCCTTGGGCGAAACCGTGGGTTGCGCCGACAAACTGAAAAAGCCCTGGGCCAAAGGTTTGCTCAACGCCGTGTTGCGCCGTGCCCAACGTGAAGCCGAACCATTGCTGGCGGAAATGGAGCGCGACCCGATGGTGCGCACCGCGCATCCGCGCTGGCTGCAAAAGGCCCTCAAAGCCCATTGGCCCGAGCACTGGGAAGCGATTTGCGCGGCCAACAATGCGCATCCTCCGCTGATGCTGCGGGTTAATCGCCGTCACGGCAGCCGCGATGACTATCTGCAACAACTGCAAGCAGCCGGTATCGAAGCAGCCGCCTGCACTTTCAGCCGCGATGGCATTCGCCTGATTCAAGCCTGCGATGTCACCACCCTGCCCGGATTTGCCGAAGGCCACGTCAGCGTGCAGGACGAAGCCGCGCAACTGGCGGCAGACTTGCTCGATCTGGCGCCGGGGCAACGCGTACTCGACGCCTGCTGCGCTCCGGGCGGCAAAACCTGCCATATCCTCGAAGCCGAGCCCGAGCTGGCTGGCGTGGTAGCGATAGACCTAGAAGCCAAGCGACTGGTGCGCGTTCGCGAAAACCTCGCGCGCCTCAAGCTCGACGCCGAATTGATCGCCGCCGACGGCCGTGATGTCAGCAAATGGTGGGACGGCAAACCGTTCCAGCGAATTCTGCTCGACGCGCCCTGTTCGGCCACCGGCGTGATTCGTCGCCATCCGGACATCAAACTGGCGCGCAAAGCCGAAGACATTGCCCCGCTGGCGCACCTTCAGGGCGAGTTGCTTGACGCACTGTGGCCAACGCTGGCGGTTGGCGGCATCATGCTCTACGCCACATGCTCGACCCTGCCGACCGAGAACAGCGAAACCATCGCGGCCTTCCTTGAGCGCACGCCGGGTGCACGCGAATTGGACATTGCCGGGCCATTTGGCCTGCAGCAGCCACACGGTCGACAATTGTTGGCGCAAATGGACGGCCACGACGGCTTCTACTATGCCAAGCTGATCAAAATCGCCGCGACTCCTCGCGGCTGAGGAAAGGAAACGGATGAAAATCATCATTCTCGGCGCCGGTCAGGTTGGCGGCACACTGGCAGAGCATCTGGCCAGTGAAGCCAATGACATTACCGTTGTGGACACCGATGGCGACCGCTTGCGCGACCTCGGTGATCGTCTGGATATTCGTACCGTACAAGGCCGTGGCTCATTCCCGACCGTGCTGCGTCAGGCTGGCGCGGATGATGCCGACATGCTGGTGGCTGTGACCAACAGTGACGAGATCAACATGATCGCCTGTCAGGTGGCCTACACCCTTTTCCACACCCCGACCAAGATTGCCCGTGTCCGCGAAGCGGCTTATCTAAGCCGTAGTGGGCTGTTCGATAACGAGGCGATTCCGGTCGATGTACTGATCAGCCCCGAGCAAGTGGTAACCAACTACATCAAGCGCCTGATTGAACATCCGGGCGCGCTGCAGGTGATCGACTTCGCCGAAGGCAAGGCTCAGTTGGTGGCAGTCAAAGCGTATTACGGTGGCCCGCTGGTGGGTCAGCAACTGCGTCAGCTGCGCGAGCACATGCCCAATGTCGACACCCGCGTTGCCGCTATTTTCCGCCGCAACCGGCCGATCATCCCGAAGGGCGACACGGTTATCGAGGCTGATGACGAGGTGTTCTTCATCGCCGCCCGCGCGCACATTCGCGCGGTCATGAGCGAAATGCGGCGTCTTGAAGACAGCTACAAGAAGATTGTGATCGCCGGCGGTGGCCACATTGGCGAACGTCTGGCTGAGGCCATCGAAAGCCGCTATCAGGTCAAAATCATCGAGATGAATCCGGCGCGCTGCCGTTATCTGTCAGAGACGCTGGATAACACCATTGTCCTGCAGGGCAGTGCCTCCGACCGCGACTTGCTGGTTGAAGAAAACATCAACGACGCGGATATCTTCCTGGCGCTGACCAACGACGACGAAGCCAACATCATGTCGTCCTTGCTGGCCAAGCGCATGGGCGCGCGCAAGGTGATGACACTTATCAACAACCCGGCCTATGTGGATCTGGTGCAAGGCGGCGATATCGACATCGCCATCAGCCCGCAGCTGGCGACCATCGGCACCTTGCTGACTCACGTGCGCCGTGGCGACATCGAAAGTGTGCACTCGCTGCGCCGCGGTGCGGCCGAGGCCATCGAAGCGATTGCTCACGGCGACGCCAAATCGAGCAAGGTTATTGGCCGGGCCATTCGCGACATTACCCTGCCGCCCGGCACTACCATCGGCGCGATTATCCGTGAGGATGAAGTGTTGATCGCCCACGACATTACCGTGATCGAAAGCGGCGACCACATCATCCTGTTCCTCGTCGACAAGAAGTACATCCGTGATGTTGAAAGCCTGTTCCAGGTGGGTTTGACGTTCTTCTAAGGCGGTGCCGGTTGTGGTGTGTGAGGTGTGACGCCTCGATCGCCATGACGGATTGCCGCCTTCGGGGCTATCCATCCTCCAGTTTGTGGGTTGCGCCTGTTCGGGGGGGGGGGGTGGATAAACCGCGGGTTAATTCGGCATGTTGTGGATAATTTCATCGGCGATGGCATCGGTATTTTCGTATCGTTGGGATAATCGCCATGACGGATTGCCGCCTTCGGGGCTATCCATCCTCCGGTTTGTGGGTTGCGCCTGTTCGGGGGATGGATAAATCGCGGGTTGCTCCGTCGTGTTGTGGATAACTTTCTACGACGATGGCATGTGCATTTTTGAATCGTTGGATTAATCGTCATGACGGATTGCCGCCTTCGGCAGCTATCCATCCTCCAATTTTGGGGTCGTGTCGGTCCGGAGGATGGATAAACCGCAGGTTAATCCGTCATGCTGTGGACAACGCTCACGACTGTTGGAGTTTGCATGCTCGAATCTCTTGAAAAGATGCTCGATAAAGGCGTCGATAATGCGTTGCTGCGCTTTGGGCTGGGCAAGGGTTATCTGGATGCCGGCGATTACCCGCGGGCAATTGAACACCTGCAACGCTGCGTAGCATTTGATCCCAACTATTCCGCCGCCTGGAAGCTGCTGGGCAAGGCGCTGCAAGCCGATGGCCAGACCGACGCGGCACGAAAGGCGTGGGAGCAGGGCGTGGCGGCCGCTCAGGCGCATGGCGACAAGCAGGCTGAGAAGGAAATGAGCGTGTTTATGCGCAAGCTGGATAAAGCCAACAAACCGTCTTGAAGCCCACAACTACCAGCGCACATCGCCCATAAAGCAAAAAGCCCGGCCGAGGTTACTCAGGCCGGGCTTTTTATTGGCTGATCGACTCAGGTCGCCGGGACGGCTCTTCCGGCCAGCAACTTGACAATCGCGCCGAGCAAAATGCCGTACAGCGGCACGAACAGCACCAGGCTCACGGTGAGCTTGATGGCGTAATCGACACTGGCGATCTCCACCCAATGCTCGGCCATAAACGGATCGCTGCTCTGCCAGAAGGCGATAGAGAAGAATATGAAGGTGTCGAGCAGGTTACCCAGAATGGTCGAGGCGGTTGGCGCAACCCACCACTGACGCAGACGACGCATGCGGTCGAACACCTGAATATCGAGCAACTGGCCGAACACATAGGCGCAGAAACTGGCCAACGCGATGCGACCGACAAATACGTTGAACTCCTGCAGCGCTGCAAAGCCTGCGAACGCAGCGTTCTGGAACAGCACGGAAACCACGTATGAGGCCACCAATGCCGGCAGCATAACGCGGGCAATCACCTTGCGCGCCGGGCCTTTGCCAAGCAGGCGAACAGTGAGGTCGGTTGCCAGAAAGATAAACGGGAAGCTGAACGCGCCCCACGTGGTGTGCCAGCCGAAAATGGTAATCGGCAACTGCACCAGGTAGTTACTGGCGATGATGATAAGAATATGAAACGCGATTAACGCGACCAACGCGGGGCGTCGGATCGTACTCAACGAAGTCTGCATGTCAGGCCTTTTTGGATGTTATGGGGTGAGGGAACCCATTGCGCTCGGGCTGGTTAGCCAAACGAGCGCGGCATTCTAGCCAATTCCTGACCTTGAGGATAGCTTTCGTACAATAAACGGATAATTGGTCACGTCAGGATGAAACGTAACCCGGCGCCTTCTGCATCGATGCGGATGACTTCCATCTCCAGGATCGGCGCTTCGACAGGCATATCCTGCACCTGCCCAGTGACCCGGTCACCTTTGTTGAGCCCCGCCATCTCCGGATGCTTGATGTAAACACCGGCATCTGAAAGGTCACGCGTCTGGGCGATCAGCTCGCCAAAACTCGGATGGCAGATTTTGATACGGCAGTTCATCGCCGTGCGAGGGTGCTGGCGTTGGTTAGACATAGCGGGTCCGTGCTCAAGGTGAACCTATTTAATAACCGAAAGCGTCATTTATGCACAGTATTAGCTATAAAAAAGGCGCCTGATTCGGCGCCTTTTGACTAACAGCTCAAATTTTTCCGCTCAATACCAGCGCGCCTCACCTTCGGGGCGTTTCTTGAAGCGCTTCATGGTCCACATGTACTGGCTTGGATAAGCCCGAACATAGCGACCAATCACCTCGCTCATGGCCGCCACGCTAACGGCGATGTCGTCGCTGTACATGCCTTCTGGCGCGGCTTCGAGAATCACTTTATAGCCGCTGCCATCTTCAAGGCGCAGTGCATGCAGGAACACGCCAACGGCTTTGCCGCCGGTCAGCATGCTCGGTACAAATTTGCTGGTAAGTGCAACGGTGCCCAGAAACGGCACGAACACACCGCTGGACAAGCTCGGCTCGGGATCGGCAGGAATACCCACCGAGCCACCTTTGCGCACCTCTTTAATCACACTGAGGATGCCTTCCTTGGTTGAGGCGGCTACACGGTTGCCCATCTGCACGCGCTGCTTTTGCAGCAACTCGTCCACCGCTTTGAGCTTTGGCGGACGGTAAAAAATGATCGGTTTGCACTGCGCACAGTAGAAGTGATTGAGCACTTCCCAGTTGCCCAGATGGCTGGTGATGCCGACCACGCCTTTGCCGGATGCCAGCGCTTGCTCCAGCACCTCGAGGCCTTCGACTTCGCGGATCAGGCCAAGCGATTTCTTCGCCGGCCAGATCCATGCGCAAGCGCTCTCGGTCAGGGTTTTGCTGATGCCAACAAGTGTCTCGCCGAGCAGCTTTTCCTGCGCAGCGGCGTCCAGTTCGGGGAAGCACTTTTGCAGGTTGACGCGGGCAACCTCGCGCGAGCCGTTAGGTATTTTCAGCATCAGCCAGCCGATTGCAGCGCCGGTCGCTTGCACTGCGCGCCAGGGCAGCAATGCAAACAGGCGCAGAAAGCCCACCACGAGCGCACCTTTGAACTTCTCCACAGATCACTCCAACAGGGTCAAAAGGTCTATTGTAACGCCCCGCGCCGCAAGCCGCTCAGGTGCGACTCACGCTTTGGCCAACTGTGGATAACGAAAGCAGTCGGTGGTGTGATCCATCACCATGCCGCTGGCCTGCATGAAGGCGTAGCAGATGGTTGGCCCGACAAAGTTGAACCCGGCCTTCTTCAACGCTTTGCTCATGGCCTCGGCGGGCGGCGTGATCGCCGGAACATCGCCGCGCCCGGCAAAGTGATTGATCACCGGCTTGCCGCCGACAAACGACCACAGGTAACTCACCGGGTCTTCCAGCCTGAGCCAAGCCTGAGCGTTTTGCCGAACGGCCTTGAGCTTGAGACGATTTCGCACAATGCCCGGGTCTTGCATGAGCACCTCGATTTCATCGTCGGTGAGTTGCGCCAGACGCTTAACATCAAAGCCGTGCAGGACTTCGCGGTAGCGCTCACGCTTTTTCAAAACGGTTATCCACGAAAGCCCCGCCTGAAACCCCTCAAGTAGAAGCAACTCGAAGAGCTTATCGGGGTCTGTTAAGGGCACCCCCCATTCTTCATCGTGGTAAGCCATGTACAGCGGATCATCCGAACACCAAAAACAACGAGTCATAAGGCCTTCCCGGGCAAGTCCTGGCTACGTAGATTGCGCTATACTGCCGCCCTTTCTGTCGCAGCCAAAACAGGTGAATTTTTCGTGAGCCAGACTACGCCTGCCGTGCGCACCTTCCAAGATTTGATTCTCGCCCTGCAAAAATATTGGGCAGAGCAGGGCTGTGTTGTCTTGCAGCCCTACGATATGGAAGTCGGTGCTGGCACTTTCCACACCGCTACATTCTTGCGCGCTATTGGTCCTGAGACCTGGAACGCCGCCTATGTTCAGCCTAGCCGTCGCCCTGGCGATGGTCGTTATGGCGAAAACCCGAACCGTTTGCAGCACTACTACCAGTTTCAGGTGGTATTGAAGCCTAATCCGGAAAACTTCCAGGAACTATATCTGGGCTCATTGCAGGCCATTGGTATTGATCCGCTGGTGCACGACATTCGCTTCGTTGAAGACAACTGGGAGTCGCCAACACTCGGCGCCTGGGGTCTGGGCTGGGAAATCTGGCTGAACGGCATGGAAGTCACCCAGTTCACCTACTTCCAGCAAGTGGGTGGCATCGAGTGCTATCCGGTGACCGGCGAGATCACTTACGGTCTTGAGCGTCTGGCCATGTACATTCAGGGCGTCGACTCGGTATATGACCTGGTGTGGGCTGACGGCCCGTTCGGCAAAGTGACTTACGGCGATGTGTTCCACCAGAACGAGGTGGAGCAGTCGACCTATAACTTCGAGCACGCCAACGTCGAAAAGCTTTTCGAGCTGTTCGACTTCTATGAGTCCGAAGCCAACCGCCTGATCGAACTTGAGCTGCCGCTGCCAACCTATGAAATGGTGCTCAAGGCCTCGCACACGTTCAACCTGCTGGATGCACGCCGGGCGATTTCGGTTACCGCGCGTCAGCAGTACATTCTGCGCGTCCGGGCACTGGCTCGCGCCGTCGCCCAGAGTTATCTGCAAGCCCGCGCCAAACTTGGCTTCCCGCTGGCAACCGATGAGCTGCGTGACGAAGTACTGGCCAAGATGATGGAAGCAGGTCTCCTGCAAGATGAAGCACAGAGCAACACCGCGGAGGCTGCAGAATGAGTGCACAAGATTTTCTGGTTGAACTGGGCACCGAAGAGTTGCCACCCAAAGCCCTGAAAACCCTGGGTCAGGCGTTTCTGGCCGGCGTTGAAAAAGGCCTCAAGGCTGCCGGCCTGAACTACACCGCCTCTCGCTACTACGCCGCACCACGCCGCCTGGCCGTTCTGGTAAGCCAACTCGACACACATCAGCCAGACCGCGTGATGAACCTCGACGGCCCGCCAATGCAGGCTGCATTCGATGCCGATGGCAACCCGACTGCCGCTGCGCTGGGCTTCGCCAAGAAGTGCTGCGTGGACCTGTCTGAAATCGACACCAGCGGCCCCAAGCTGCGTTATAGCCAGTCGATTGCCGGTAAAACCGCCGCCAGTTTGCTGCCGGAAATCGTTGAGACTTCGCTCAATGAATTGCCGATCCCCAAGCGCATGCGCTGGGGTGCACGCCGCACAGAGTTCGTCCGCCCGACTCAGTGGCTGGTAATGCTGTTTGGTGATGAGGTGCTCGACTGCGAAATCCTCACGCAGACAGCCGGACGCGTTTCGCGCGGCCATCGCTTTCACCACAATCAGGACGTGACCATCAACGCGCCGGCCAGCTACGCCGAAGACCTGCGCAATGCACGGGTTATCGCCGACTTTGACGAGCGTCGCGAGCAAATCAGCAAGCGCATCGAACAACTCGCCAGCGAGCAAAACGGCACCGCCATCGTGCCGCAGGCCTTGCTCGACGAAGTCAGCGCGCTGGTCGAGTGGCCCGTGCCGCTGGTGTGCTCGTTCGAAGAACGCTTCCTGGAAGTGCCGCAAGAAGCCCTGATTACCACCATGCAGGACAACCAGAAGTATTTCTGCCTGCTGGATGCTGAAGGCAAGTTGCTGCCGCGCTTTATCACCGTGGCCAACGTCGAAAGCACAGACCCTGCGCAAATCATCTCGGGTAACGAGAAAGTTGTGCGTCCGCGCCTCACCGACGCCGAGTTCTTCTTCAAGCAAGACAAAAAGCAGAAGCTCGAAACCTTCAACCAGCGCCTCGCGAACGTGGTATTCCAGGCCCAGCTCGGCTCGGTCTACGACAAAGCTCAGCGCGTCTCGGTTCTGGCTGGCTACATTGCCGAGCGTATCGGCAGTAACGCAGCGTGGGCGGCACGTGCCGGCCTGCTCTCGAAGTGCGATTTGGCCAGCGAGATGGTCGGCGAATTCCCGGAAATGCAGGGCATCGCCGGTTACTACTACGCCAAGCACGACGGCGAGCCGGGTGATGTGGCCGTCGCGCTGAACGAGCAATACATGCCTCGCGGTGCGGGCGCAGAGCTGCCGGCCACCCTCACCGGTGCAGCCGTTGCGCTGGCAGACAAGCTCGACACACTGGTCGGCATCTTCGGTATCGGCATGCTGCCAACCGGCAGCAAAGATCCGTATGCACTGCGTCGTGCGGCGCTTGGCGTGCTGCGTATCCTGATCGAAAAGGACCTGGAGCTGAATCTGGTCGAGGCGATTGCGTTCTCCATCAAGCAGTTCGGCGGCAAGATCAAGGCAGACGGTCTGGCTGCTCAGGTTCAGGACTTCATCTTCGACCGCCTGCGTGCGCGCTACGAAGACGAAGGCGTGGAAGTGGCGGTGTATCAAGCGGTACGTGCGGTCAATCCGGTGTCTCCGCTGGACTTCGACCAACGCGTACAAGCGGTGCAGTCGTTCCGCAAGTTGCCGGAGGCCGAAGCACTGGCTGCCGCCAACAAGCGTGTATCGAACATTTTGAGCAAAGCCGACGGCCAGATTGCCCCAAGCATTGCCGCTCATTACTTCGACACCCCGAGCGAGTTCACCCTCAACGCGGCTATCCAGCAAGCCGAACAGGCGGTGCTGCCACTGGCGAAAAACCGTCAGTACAGCGAAGCACTGGCCAAGCTGGCAAGCCTGCGCGGGCCTGTGGATAACTTCTTCGAGACTGTTCTGGTCAACGCCGAAGATCCAAGCGTACGTGCTAACCGCTATGCATTGCTGGCCAAGTTGCGCGGCTTGTTCCTTGGTGTCGCGGATATCTCCGTCCTGGGCTAAGCCTTAATTGCGTCCGTCATCGCTGTTCCCGGCGATGGCGGACACAATGCAGTGTGAGCACGCGCATGAAACTACTGATTCTCGATCGTGACGGCGTCATCAACCATGACTCCGACGACTATATAAAATGCCTTGAAGAGTGGATCCCAATCGAAAGCTCGATTGAGGCCATTGCTCGTCTGTCCAAAGCTGGCTGGACCGTGGCTGTCGCTACCAACCAGTCAGGTATTGCCCGTGGCTATTATGGCCTCGATGCGCTCGAAGCCATGCATGGCCGGCTGAATGAACTGGTGGCAGAGCAGGGCGGCGAAGTTGGGCTTATTGTTTACTGCCCGCATGGCCCGAACGACGGTTGCGATTGCCGCAAACCCAAGCCGGGCATGCTCCAGCAGATTGCAAAACACTACGACACCCGCCTCGAAGGCATCTGGTTTGTAGGCGATAGCAGTGGTGACCTGGAAGGGGCAAAGGCCGTCGACTGTCAGCCAGTGTTGGTAAAAACCGGCAAAGGTCTACGCACGCTGGCAAAAGGATTGCCAGCAGGAACCTTGATCTTCGATGACCTGGCAGCAGTTGCTGCCCAGCTCCTCAACTCATAAAGCAGGCTCTGCCTGCGACGGTAAAAGCTCTTATGTCGATACTGCGGGCCATACAAATTTTTCTGTTCTACTTCCTTCTGGCTACCACCTCGTTCATATGGTGCACCATCAGCGTTTTCGTCGCGCCGTTCCTGCCGTTCCGTCAGCGCTATCGTTTCGTTAACCAAGCCTGGTGCACAGTGGCTGTGTGGCTCGCCAAAGTCGTAGTTGGCATCAACTATGAAGTTAAAGGCATGGAAAATATTCCGGACAAGCCCTGCGTAATCCTCTCCCGCCACCAGAGCACATGGGAAACTTTCTTCCTCTCGGCCCTGTTCGAACCCCTCAGCCAGGTACTTAAGCGCGAACTGTTGTACGTACCGTTTTTCGGCTGGGCCATGGCCATGCTCAAGCCCATCGCCATCGACCGCAGCAACCCTAAAGCTGCACTCAAGCAACTCGCCAAACAAGGCCACGAGCGCTTGGAGCAGGGCTGCTGGGTTCTGGTTTTCCCTGAAGGCACACGGATTCCATCCGGCCAGATCGGCAAATTCTCACGCGGCGGCGCCTCATTGGCGGTAAACGCCAACCTGCCGGTTCTGCCAATCGCGCATGACGCCGGCAAGTACTGGCCAAAACAAGGCTGGGATAAAAATCCCGGCACCGTACAAGTGGTGATTGGCCCGCTAATGCATGCCGAAGGCACCGGCCCTCGCGCCATCGCCGAACTCAACGACCGGGCATTCGCTTGGGTATGTCAGGCGCAAAAAGACATCGGTTGCCTGCCGGCAGACGCCACGGCCACAACAGCAGCCCCAGAAAAAGGCTAAGCGCCGTTCCAATACTCAGCGCAGAGCAACTCTGCGCTGAGCGCAACCCCCCCCTCACACTCAAAACGCCAAAGCCTGGGCAGAGCATCGCCAAACCCAGATCAGCAAACACTGCCTGCACGCTTCTTATCTGGCTATCCGAGTCCGCCGATACATCGCGCTTGGGTGTGGAGTCGTGTGGCCTGGCTATTACCTCGCCATACACCACTATTGTGACCGATCTGTTACCTCGGCCAATTCAGGCGTAACCGATTCGGGTGGGAAGGGAACACTATTGCTAAATCTTCGCTCAATCAAACCAGGCCTGATTACGTAAGCCCTTGTTTTTAAAGGACTTACAAAAAACTGGCACGGCAAATGCTTTGTTAGTGGTACAACAACAATAAGATCAGCAACAAAAAACCTAACGAATCTGACATAAAAACAACAACAGGCCAGATGAGTAGCAAACAGATTTTTTTGGAAAGGGTTAGCTTTTTCCGGGTAACACGGCAATCAGATCGAAAATAATAAAACTACCTGAAGGTAGCTGGACTGATTGGATCAACCCAGATTCTGGAGCGACAAGAGTAATACCAGCATCCAAAAAAATACGTTTTCCTTGGATCCAGATGGATCAACGAACAGTTAGGCAACAGCGATCAAAATAAAAACAATAGATCGAAATAATAAAAACAGCGCTAAAGCATTATTTGAAGGGAGCCTCGGCTCCCTTCATTGCTTTCAGAACCCCGTAATACTCCTCCCCGCCTCAGATCCTCTCTAGCTGCAATTTGATGCTGCCTAACAATATCTGACGCCCGCAGATACGCATCTCAAATAGCGTGTAATGCGCGTTATATAAAAAAGCGAACCTCGGCTCGGTCAAGGCGTTATCGCCTCATACGCCCCACCCTGAAGGTCGTGTGATGTGCCGCTGACAATTAGGTTTTAAAGCGGCTCACATATGGGGTGATTGAATCGCGGGAATAACAAACACCCTCTGATTTTTGATTGCTAAATTCCAGTGCAATAACGCCTGACGCATTTCTCCTTGGCAGTTCTATACACCTTCAAATGGGCAAAGAAAACCTGCCGACGAATGGTTATGGTGGCCTTTTGATATATCCCGTTGTAAATTCCCCACCTCAATAAGCGTCAAATAGCCAACGCCAATATTTAGATCGGCAAGGAGCCGTCATGCAAATAACGTTTCGCCTTACAGCGCTGAGTTGCGCTTTCCTCACTGCAGCAGGTTGCTCCAGCCAGCAGGTTCAAAGCCTTAAAGACTCTGCAAATACATTAGGCAAGGATTACGGAATGGCCGTACTTTGCGGAGTTGGCATTGTGGGTGGGGCCGCTGCGGGTTTCGCGATCAATGGGGAAAAAGGTGCAATAGCTGGCGGCGCCGTTGGTGCTGCTCTGGGTTGTGCCCTTGGTTATGCCTGGCAGTCACGCCTGAAAGAACTTGACCGCATTGCCAAGGAAGAAAACTTGAAAATCACTACAGAGCAACTGACTGTTGCTTCAAGTGCAGTAGTGACTTCGGTGCCTAAAGAAGCAGGTTTGGTAACTCAGATCGAAGACAATGGCATGTTTGCCTCAGGTTCTGATCAACTCACTACAGATGGCCAGCGAGCGGTTACTAAGCTGGCAAATATGTATTCCAAAGCTAAATCTTCCAACCAGCAATCCGCCGCAAAAGAACTTCAAGAGAGGCGCTTGCTGGTGGTTGGTCATAGCGATGCAACCGGCAGCAGCGAATTTAACCAAAAGCTATCTGAGCGACGCGCCAAAACCGTTGGAAGGTTGCTTATGCAGGCCGGCATTCCTGCAAGCTCTATTTACTACCAGGGTGCGGGATCTTCACGCCCGATTGCAGATAACAGCGACCCTTTCACGCGAGGCCAGAACCGCCGGGTAGAGATTGTCGAGCTAGCCAATGAGCAGGCTCTGGTGATGCGAGCACAGTCTGAAGCTGGAAATACAAAGTACCTGCAATACGGAACATCTACAGCCAAACCTAAACTGGCAACTGCGCATCAGGCTACAAAGCCTAAAGCTGAGAATTCACCAAAAATTGTTCAGAAATCCAGTACTGAACCAGCGACTACCGCACCTTCTACTTCTGCTCTTCCAATAAATAAGCCGAAACCCGCAGTCGACTTCGCAGGTCAACCTGCCGATGCGTACAGCTGGTCCATGGCGCAGAACATCAAGCCTAAGCAGAGTGGTTTTGAATTGATCGGTACCGCGCACGCAAGCGATATGCCTATGGCCAGCTGTGAGGCCGATATGCCACGTAATGCCGGTGAAGTACTAAGTTTGGCAGACGGCACACCGCTAAAGCGTCACGCAACCAAAGATTACTTACCGGGATACAACAACCGTGTTTGGGCCAACACAGTTAACGGACATCTGGTAACAGTGTCGCCGGTCTCTATCCTGCGCGAAAACGCTCAAGTTGATCGCCAGCCAATCCTGCAAGTAGTTGAAAACTACGACAAAAATACTAAAAACAAGGCTCAATCGATTAAAGCGCTGGCAAACACCTACGAAGGTGAAAGCCAAGTGCTCTATCGAGTGTTCGCCACTGACACAAAAGCATCAGTTTCCTGCATGGATCTCGTGTTCAGTAAAGGCAACGCCAAAGTGACCGAGGGCGCGCTGTTCTATGCAGCAGGCTCCGAAGCTTATGTCACGTCCTACATGCCAATTCCTGCCACCAAATAAACAAAGTCACGGAAGTCCGAAATGGAAGACTTATCCTTAGCTGCACTTAAATCACTGATTCTCGCTCATCAAATGCTCACAACAGGCATCCTAGCGTTGCTTGCGAGCGCCGTTCTGGTCTGGAAATACTGGGAGCAAGTGTCCTATTTCCTACTTCGCATTTGGCACAGTTTCCCCCTGATTGGCACCGTCGCCCGCCTTTCACGCAAGCCTTCATCCGTTGATAGCGATGGATGGATTAACCATGAAGTTAAGCTTGCCGGTGATTACTACCAAGAATTTAAGAAGTACATGAAAGGCCCTAATGCCTATAACGCCTCACTCGACTATCTTGCCAAGGCCGGTGAAGCTGGCCGTTCGCCTCGACCAGCTTGGGTTCTGTTTCTGGTTGTGGGTCTGGTGCTGATTGAGGCGATGGGTTTCGCCTATGTGCTTGCCGGCTGGATGAACATGGATGCGTCTACCAATGATCGTCATTTGCTGACGGCTGGTACGGCCATTTTGCTGGCTGTTGCCTCTGCAATTTTCGCCGAAGCGGCAGGCCATACCGTGCACCACAACACCTTGATTTCTCGAGCACGCCACTGGTGGCAGGGAGAAGAGACAAGCAAACGCTCGCGCAGCCTAAAAGCAAGCCGAGCAATCAATCTGGAAGACTCGCTATCTGATAGCAACAGTCCTGACTATGAACAGCTGCTGACACGTGTAAAAGATGTTAACTCCAACGTTTCACGCAAGTTTCTCTGGCTCATTGTCTGTGGTGTTTTCGTCGCATGTATGGCCATTGGCGCCTTTGTCGTACGTTCCGCCACACTCGACAGCATCGAGACAGAGATGGTCAACAGCATGCGTGTAGAAGCTTCTGCACAAAATGACAGCAGCTTCGGCTCGCCATTCGATCTTCCAGAAGAATCGCAGGCCATCAACGACGAAGCTCAGGAAGCGACTATCGAAGACAAAATGGCAGCCATTCGCCAGGCCAGTTTGACGACATACATTATGTTGTCGTTGATTTATATCGCTATTCAAGGGATCAGTATCTGGCTGGCCAGTCGGTATTACTTTGCCGGCACACACTCGTACACGGCATGGCGCCTGACACATAAGTACGCAACGGCAGAAGAAATGATGGACGCCATGGAGCAAAAGCGTATTGCCATCGCCAGCCATGCGGACGACAAGCTGCGTCGGTTACAGACTCTGCTATCTAGCCGCGACCAAACCAGCTCAAGTGTGCTCAGCGCGTTGGATGGCACGGAGACGTCACACCGCAATTTCCTTGCCTATGTAAAGTACAAAGCGGACAAGGTTACGCAAAAAACTGTAAGTTCTGAGCCTCTAACTCCGACTAAAGCGCCTGTCGAAACAGTCACCGTGATCGAGGCTGAGGCGCCTGTAGTGGCAAGGACTGAACCCGCTGTCGCGATGAACTCTGGTGAGCTGCCTGATGTAACGAGTCTCTCAGAAGAAAGCCTGACAACCGGCAGTCTTATACAAGCTGAACCGATTACCCTAGCGCCGGAACAAACTCAAATACCTGCCGGCACAGCCCCTGTGGTCGAGGTCCAAGCGCCTGTGGTCGCGAAAGCTGAACCCACTGTAACGATTAAAGCCTCTGATTTCCCTGATGTAACAGGTGTCTCAGATGAGAGCCTGGCAGTCACCAGTCGTGCGCTGGATATTTCAGAGGAACAACTGCGTGAATATCGCGAGCAGCAGCTAGCTCTTAAAGCGCTGGGCCTTTTTCCTGCCAAGAAAGAGGAAGCAATGTCGTGAAAATCGCCAAGGCATTGATCCTTGCACTAGCGCTGCCTTGTGCAGCGTTAGCAGCTGAACGCAACGATCTGCAAAGCTGCTATATGCGCAGTGGTCTAACCGAATTAAAACCCGCGAGTAGCGGTCGCGAGTTGGTGGTCATCATCGACCAAACAATTCCGATGCCAGAGGACTTGCAGCGTAACAGCTGGGGACAAATCGATCGCTTCGTGAAGGCCGGTGATCGCGTCAAGCTCTACACTTTTTCGGCATTTCTACCAGGTGAATATTTACGCTTGGCCTATGCCGGTGAGCTTGATATGCCGCTTGAAGGAGAGGTACGTGATGACGTGAATATGCGTAAGTTACGTAGCCTCGATCTGTGTCTCAGCACTCAGAAAAAGGCCTTCCAGAGTGGCTTTGGCCAGCAGTTTGTCAAAGGTCTTCGTGACGCTCGGCAAGATATTCCTAAGAGCGAAATCATGAACTCACTGCACAAAGTGGGTGAGGACATGCAACGCGAGCAAGGCGTACATGAGCGTGTAGTCCTGCTGATCTCGGACATGCTTGAACACTCTGAATACACCAGCTTTTACGCAGCTAATCAGATCAAGCAGCTCAATGTCAGTAAAGAGCTCCAACTTGCACAAAGCAAAGGGCTATTCGCTGACCTGCAAGGCTCTCGTGTTTACGTCTCTGGCGCGGGCCTGGTCACAGACTCGGTTAAGCACGCTTACAGGTCTGGCAAGACTATGGATGCGCTTAACAGTTTCTGGTCTCAGTATCTAAGTGCATCTAATGCAACTTTATCTGGATTCGGAACCCCCAGTTTGAGCACAGATCTTCGCTGAAGCCGGTATTGCGCTCATACCTCATTCGGACAGCATGACTCCAACGTTCGAGGTATGAGCATCCATCGCAGCTCATCACGGCGAGATGCCTGAAAGGTACCTGGCTGTTGATACAACAGCCGCAGCGCATGCTTTTTTACAGGTGAAGTTGCAATCAGTGCACATGGCGAATGTGGACCCATCGTTGAGCGTCAACAAGAACACACTCTCCAACAGCACATTTTCTGCCTTATCACATTTGGCGGTACACGCTCTGAATCCTCCCGAAATGGACGATGAGCGATTATCCCTGTACAGGCCAAATCATAAGATTCAACATCTAAGAGGTTTTCATGGAAGTAATACGTAATTCATTACAAGCAGGCCTTATCACAGTAGCGGCTCTACTTGCGGGGTGTGGCGGCGGGGCCCCTAGCGTTGAAGACGCTCAAGCGGCTCTGATGACTGATATCAATGATTCTATGGCTGCAGCAAAGAGTATGGGGCTTAAGATCAATCTCACCGACATGATCAAAGTTAAAGATGTAAAGAACTGCGAAGAGTCACGCGATGACGTTTTCCAGTGCAGCGTTGAAGCCACAGCCAAAATGTTTGGAGTCGAGAAGACGTCGGTATCGACCATCAGCTTTACAAAGAACAGTGAGGGCGAGTGGCGAGTTGTCCAATAACCCTCCAATAAGATCCTGTGATTTACAGCTCGTGCACTGTCATAGCACTCCGAATTGCTTTGGGTGAGCGGTGTTACTGGTTCATCCCAAGTTAGCTAGCTACAGCTGCCATCCTACGCTGAATAAAAAACCCAGACGCCTCTCGGCAATCTGGGTTTTTTATTTATAGGGGGTGGCAATTAACTTTGCCCACCTACAAACCTCATCAAACGTCCAGGTTAGAAACCGCCAGAGCATTGGTCTCGATGAAGTCACGGCGTGGCTCTACTTCGTCGCCCATCAGGGTGTTGAAGATCTGATCCGCGGCAATGGCGTCTTCGATGCGCACTTTGAGCATGCGGCGTACGTCTGGGTCCATTGTGGTTTCCCAGAGTTGGTCCGGGTTCATTTCGCCAAGACCTTTGTAGCGCTGAATGCTGTGGCGTTTGGTGCTTTCGGTCATCAACCAGTTCAGGGCTTCCTTGAAGGTGGTTACCGGCTTCTTGCGCTCGCCGCGCTGCACGTAGGCACCTTCTTCGAGCAGGCTGTTGATCTGATCGCCAAGGCTGGTGACAGTCTTGTAATCGTTGCTGGCGAAGAAGTCGCGGTTGAACACGATGTAGCTGGAGTTACCGTGCGAGATCAGTTCGATCTCCGGCAGCCACAGGTGACGCTCAGTGTCTTCATGCAGACGTGTCTTATAAACCAGGCCCGACTTCTCCATGGTTTTCAGACGAGCTTCAAACTGGCTGAGCCAGATTTCCATCATGCCTTTATCTGCCAGTTGCTCAACGCTAACACCCGACAGATAGACAAAGTGCTCGGTCAGCTCCATAGGGTACAGGCGCGACAAACGCTTGAGGGTCTTCATCACCAGGCGGTAATCGTTAACCAGACGCTCCAGCGCTTCACCAGCGAGGCCAGGGGCGCCTTCGTTCACGTGCAGGCTGGCGTCTTCAAGAGCCGACTGAGTCATGTATTCTTCCATGGCCTCGTCGTCTTTGATGTACTGCTCCTGCTTACCGCGCTTCACTTTATACAACGGTGGCTGAGCAATGTAGATGTAGCCGCGCTCAACCAGCTCCGGCAACTGACGGAAGAAGAATGTCAGGAGCAGGGTACGAATGTGCGAACCGTCGACGTCAGCATCGGTCATGATGATGATGTTGTGATAACGCAGTTTGTCGATGTTGTATTCCTCACGGCCGATACCACAGCCGAGAGCAGTGATCAGCGTTCCGACTTCTTGCGATGAGATCATCTTGTCGAAGCGCGCTTTCTCGACGTTGAGAATCTTACCCTTCAACGGCAGGATCGCCTGAGTCTTGCGGTTACGACCCTGCTTAGCAGAACCGCCCGCGGAGTCCCCTTCCACTATGTAGAGTTCAGAGAGGGCAGGGTCCTTCTCTTGGCAGTCGGCCAGTTTGCCCGGCAAACCAGCGATATCCAGCGCACCTTTACGGCGGGTCATTTCGCGGGCTTTACGCGCCGCTTCACGGGCACGCGCAGCGTCGATCATTTTGCCGACGACGGCTTTGGCTTCGTTGGGGTTTTCCAACAGGAAGTCCGAGAAGTACTTGCCCATCTCTTGTTCAACAGCAGTTTTAACCTCAGACGATACCAGCTTGTCTTTGGTCTGCGAGCTGAACTTGGGGTCCGGTACTTTTACCGAAATGATCGCGGTCAGGCCTTCGCGGGCGTCATCGCCAGTGGTGGCGATTTTGTGTTTCTTGGCCAGGCCTTCCTGCTCAATGTAAGCATTGAGGTTACGGGTGAGGGCAGAGCGGAAACCCGCGAGGTGCGTACCACCGTCGCGCTGTGGAATGTTGTTGGTGAAGCACAACAGGTTCTCATTGAAGCTGTCGTTCCACTGCAGGGCGACTTCTACGCCCACGCCATCGTCACGCTGAACGGTGAAGTGGAATACTTGGTTGACTGCGGTCTTGTTCTGGTTGAGGTACTCAACGAATGCGCGCAGACCACCTTCATACTTGAACAGCTCTTCCTTACCGCTGCGTTCGTCTTTGAGGACGATACCCACACCCGAGTTAAGGAACGACAGTTCGCGCAGACGCTTAGCCAGAATGTCCCAGCTGAAGTGGATGTTGGCGAAGGTATCTTCAGACGGCTTGAAGTGGATCTGCGTGCCGCTGGTATCAGTGTCGCCTACTGCTGCGATGGGCGCCTGTGGCACGCCATGGAAATAGGTCTGCTCCCAGATCTTTCCGGCGCGGCGAATAGTCATCACCAGTTCTTTGGAGAGTGCGTTTACTACCGAAACACCCACACCGTGCAAGCCACCCGACACTTTGTAGCTGTTGTCGTCGAACTTACCGCCGGCGTGCAACACGGTCATGATGACCTCAGCTGCAGAGACGCCTTCTTCCTTGTGGATGTCCACCGGAATGCCGCGACCGTTGTCGCGAACAGTGATCGACTCGTCCGGATGGATGGTGATGGTGATCTCGCTGCAATGGCCAGCCAACGCTTCGTCGATCGAGTTATCCACCACCTCGAACACCATGTGGTGCAGACCGCTGCCATCGTCGGTGTCACCGATGTACATACCAGGTCGCTTGCGTACGGCATCCAGGCCTTTTAGGACCTTGATGTTATTGGAGTCGTACGTTTGGTTTTCGCTCATGCCTTCACTCCTGGTGGTCGTGGGTCTGGGTGATGCTGCCGTGTTCCACGTGGAACATGGCAACTGGCGTTTCCGTGCGCCAGCCTTCCCGCAACAATTCATGGTCTACACAGGTGATAAACACCTGGCAGTTCAAGTCTTCTAACAAACGGCACAAAGCGCGGCGATGGTGCTCATCCAGTTCTGACGGTAAGTCATCCACCAGATAGATACATTGGCCACGCTTGGCCTTTTCAACTAAGTGGCCTTGCGCAATACGCAAAGCACAGACAACTAATTTTTGCTGGCCTCGTGAGAGGATGTCAGCGGCGTTATGTGCGCCTAAACGCAATCTCAAATCGGCGCGCTGCGGACCAGATTGAGTATGTCCCATCTGCTGGTCACGAGGCAGTGAAGTAGCCAGTACTTCCTGTAGCTCGCGATCCTTGTCCCAACCCCGGTAATAACTTAGCGTCAAACCTTCCAGCTCGACCAACTCACTCAGGGTCTTTTCAAACACCGGTTTCAGCGCTTGAATATAGGCGCGCCTATACGTGTCTATCTCGTCGCTGGCGAGGCACAGTTCCCTGTCCCAGGCCGCTTGTGACGCGGCGTCAAGTGTACCATGCCGGAGCCATGAGTTCCGCTGTCTGAGGGCCTTCTGCAAGCGTTGCCATGCAGACATGAATCGAGGTTCCACGTGGAACACTCCCCAATCGAGAAACTGCCGACGAATCTTCGGCGCGCCTTCGAGCAAGCGGAAACTATCCGGATTAATCAGTTGCAGCGGCAAGGTCTCAGCTAGCTGAGCGGCGCTGCGTGCATTCTGACCGTCGATGCGAATTTGAAACTCACCCTGGCGCTCGCGTGAAACACCCAGACTGCTTAAACGACCATCGGCCAACTGCACTTGGCCAAACACCGTACATACAGGTTGCTCATATTGGATAACCGGGAGCAGGCGAGCGCTGCGAAATGAGCGCGCTAAACCGAGGAGATGAATGGCTTCAAGCAGGCTGGTTTTACCGCTGCCGTTGGCGCCATGAAGGATGTTGATTCGCGGGGAGGGGGAGATTGTCACCGGGTGCAGATTACGCACCGCGGTGACAGTGACGCGGCTTAAGGACATTGAGTGGTTACAGGCGCATCGGCATAACGACGTAAGCAGAGTCGTCGTTGTCTGCTTCTTGCACCAGTGCGCTGCTGTTCGAATCGGACAGAATCAAACGCACCTGATCAGTTGTCATCACGCCCAGCACATCAAGCAAATAGCTGACGTTGAAACCAATCTCCAACGAGCTGCCGTTGTAATCAACTGCAATCTCTTCTTCGGCTTCTTCTTGCTCAGGGTTGTTGGCCTGAATTTTCAGCTGGCCTTCTGCAAGCTGCAGGCGAATACCGCGATACTTTTCGTTCGACAAAATAGCGGTACGGCTGAACGCTTCACGCAGACCCTGACGATCTGCAACCACCAGCTTGTCGCCACCGCGTGGCAATACGCGCTCGTAATCCGGGAATTTGCCGTCTACCAGCTTGGAGGTGAAGGTGAATTCACCGGTGGTAGCACGGATGTGATGCTGACCCAGAACGATGCTGACCATGCCATCTTGCTCGGTGAGCAGACGTGCGAGTTCGAGGATACCTTTGCGCGGCACAATCACCTGGTGACGATCAGCCTGACCAATCTCAGCCTGCATCGAGCACATCGCCAGACGGTGGCCGTCGGTTGCTACAGCGCGCAGCACGCCGCTTTGTACTTCAAGCAGCATACCGTTGAGGTAGTAGCGAACATCCTGCTGAGCCATTGCGAAGCTGGTGCGTTCAATCAGGCGACGCAATTTGCTCTGCACCAGATTGAACGTCAGTGAGCCTGGGCCTTCCTCGACACTCGGGAAGTCATTGGCAGGCAAGGTCGACAGACTGAAACGGCTGCGCCCGGCTTTAACCAGCAGCTTTTGATCTTCCACGCGGATATCGATCAGGGCATCGCTCGGCAAGCTCTTGCAGATATCCATCAGCTTGCGCGCAGGCACGGTGATTTCACCTGGCTCTGCAGCATCTTCGAGCGCTACGCGGCCCACCAGTTCGACCTCAAGGTCAGTACCGGTCAGCGACAGCTGCTGGTCTTCAACAACCAACAGTACGTTAGAGAGAACCGGCAAGGTCTGACGGCGTTCAACTACGCCGGCGACTAGTTGCAGGGGTTTCAACAGGGCTTCGCGTTGAATTGTAAAATGCATGGTCTAGTCCCTTGCCTCGTGAAATTGCGATACGAATTCTAAGAGTCTGTTGTAGGCCTACTGCGTTACTTGCGCCAGTAACGGGCCAGGCAACAGCCTTGGTTAAGTAGTCAGTGTTCGCAGTAGATTCTTGTAGTCTTCGCGGATGTCCGCGTCGGATTCCCTAAGTTCAGCAATCTTGCGGCAAGCATGCAACACCGTTGTGTGGTCACGACCGCCAAACGCATCACCAATCTCCGGCAAACTGTGGTTCGTGAGCTCTTTCGACAACGCCATCGCCACCTGACGAGGCCGTGCAATCGAACGTGAACGCCGCTTGGACAGTAAGTCGGAGATCTTGATCTTGTAATACTCAGCAGCCGTACGCTGAATATTATCAATGCTAACCAGCTTATCTTGAAGTGCCAGAAGGTCCTTTAGCGACTCACGAATCAACTCAATCGTAATATCACGGCCCATGAAGTGGGAGTGCGCAATAACACGTTTGAGTGCGCCTTCAAGTTCACGCACGTTGGAGCGGATGCGTTGTGCAATAAAGAAGGCAGCATCGTGCGGCAGATCAACTTTTGCCTGATCAGCTTTCTTCATCAAAATCGCAACACGGGTTTCAAGCTCGGGCGGCTCGACCGCAACGGTCAGGCCCCAACCGAAACGCGATTTCAGACGCTCTTCCAGCCCTTCAATTTCTTTCGGGTAACGGTCACTGGTAAGAATGACCTGCTGACCGCCTTCAAGCAGTGCGTTGAACGTGTGGAAAAACTCTTCCTGTGAACGCTCTTTCTTGGCAAAGAATTGAATGTCGTCGATCAGTAGCGCGTCCACCGAGCGGTAGAAGCGCTTGAATTCGTTAATAGCGTTGAGCTGCAACGCCTTGACCATGTCCGCAACAAAACGCTCCGAGTGCAGGTAAACAACCTTGGCGTTCGGATTCTTCTGCAGCAAATGGTTACCCACAGCGTGCATAAGGTGGGTTTTACCCAAGCCGACGCCGCCGTAAAGGAACAGCGGGTTGTAGCCGTGCTTTGGATTATCGGCAACCTGCCAGGCTGCAGCGCGGGCCAATTGGTTGGATTTACCCTCAACGAAGTTGTCGAAGGTAAAGGTGCGATTGAGGTAGCTGGTGTGCTTCAGCGCACCCTCAACCTGTACTGAGCGTTCGTGGCGCTGCGGCTGCTGAGCCGGAGGCTGAGTCCCACCGCCCTGCGCCATGGTGTCGAACCGCGAACGTGACGGATCCGACTCTTGCGGCTCGTTATACACAGGCTCCTGGCGTTCGGGCTGAACTGGCTCAGGTGCTTTCGGCTGCGGAGCAGGTGGTTGCTGCACGGGCGCCTGAGGAGCCAGACGCGGAGCAGGGCTGCGGCGGCTGCCTATTAATAAGGAAAGAGCAGGCGCATGACCGTCCGAGCGCTCGTTCAACAACTCGAGTAAGCGGCCTACATACTTTTCATTGACCCAATCGAGCACAAAACGGTTCGGTGCATAGACACGAAGCTCGTCGCCTTGGGCTTCAACTTGTAATGGACGTATCCAGGTGTTGAATTGCTGAGCAGGCAGTTCATCGCGCAGAAGCTCTACGCACTGCTGCCAAAGTTCCACAGACACTGATATCCCCTAAATCGTATGGCATCTAGCCAAAATCAGCCGCCATTGTATCGTCCGCCAGCAAAGTTATCCACATGAAAACGTGCTTTATGGCTATGCAAAATCAATGTGTTAATGAAACGTAAAAGTTATTCATTGCAGAAATTTACTCTGTGGATAACACCATATGAGGGCTTTGCATAACCCGGACCGAAACCCTGTGAAAAACCTGCCTGTGGATAAAAACACCTTTCATCCTCAGCTTGTGCGCCTGAACTGAACAACGGCAGCACGGCTTTCTGACAGACTTGCCAAACGCTGTAATAACCGAAGATACTGGCCTCCAAGTACTTATCCACAGATAATGGCCTGTGTAAGTATTACAAGCATTACAAGAAAGCTTTAAATAATCTCTTCCTTATATTTCTATTGACCGGCGAATTACCTGCTAATCGGTATTGGTTGGAAATTGACCTATGGCTCGGCTTTCTCTACAATCGCCGGTCTCTTAAAACGGGGGCCATTCCGGCCCGTTGTCGATCAATCAGGTAACACACCATGAAACGCACTTTCCAACCTAGCACCATCAAACGCGCTCGCACCCATGGTTTCCGTGCACGCATGGCTACTAAGAACGGCCGTGCTGTCCTGTCGCGTCGCCGCGCCAAGGGCCGTGCTCGTCTCGCCGTTTAATATTTCTGTCTTGTGGTGAGTCGAGGCTTCGGTCGGGATAAGCGCCTGCTTACTCCGCACCAATTCAAGGCAGTCTTCGACTCCCCCAGCGGTAAAGCTCCGGGCAGAAATGTCCTGCTGCTAGCGCGTGACAACGACTTAGATCACCCCCGCTTGGGTTTGGTGATTGGTAAAAAGAGCGTCAAGCTCTCGGTCGAACGCAACCGACTGAAACGCCAGATCCGCGAATCGTTCCGCCTCAACCAGGAAAATCTGGTGGGCTGGGACATCGTGGTTGTGGCGCGTAAAGGTTTTGGCGATCTGGATAATGCTGAAGTGGCACACCAATTCAGCAAACTCTGGAAACGTCTTGCTCGTAGTAAACCCAGTCCTGGTGCTAACGCGCCGACTGGGATAAGTGACGGTGCCCATGCGTAAACTGGCTTTGATCCCAATCCAGTTCTACCGCTACGCCATCAGCCCTCTGATGGCGAGTCACTGTCGCTTTTATCCAAGCTGCTCCTGCTATGCGTATGAAGCCATTGATCAACATGGTTTCATGCGCGGTAGCTGGCTGACCGTACGTCGGCTGGGCCGCTGTCATCCGTGGAATCCCGGCGGCTACGATCCGGTTCCTCCTGTGCATAAATCCCGTACCTCTTCGATGGCCGAATAATCATGGATATCAAACGCTCGATCCTGATCGTCGCCCTGGCAGTCGTGTCCTATATGATGGTTCTTCAATGGAACCAGGATTACGGCCAAGCAGACCTGCCGACTCAGAATGTGACAGTCAACAGCACACCAAATAGTGCTGATTTGCCGGATACCCCGGTAGCTACCACTGGTAACCATGACGACATTCCGAGCACCAACAGCGAACAGCTGAAGCCGGATACCTCGGCAATCGCCAACAGCAATGAACTGATTCGGGTTAAAACCGACGTTCTTGATCTGGCCATCGATCCACGTGGCGGTGATGTTGTTCAGCTGACCCTGCCGCAGTATCCACGTCGTCAGGATCGCCCGGATGTTCCATTTCAGTTGTTCGACAACGGTGGCGAGCGCATTTATCTGGCGCAAAGCGGCCTGATCGGCAGCAATGCACCGGACAAATCCAGCGGTCGTGCGCTGTGGAACAGTGCCCAGAAGAACTACCAACTGGCTGAAGGTCAGAATGAGCTGGTGGTTGATCTGACACTGAACGAAGGCGGCATCAACTACATCAAGCGTTTCAGCTTCAAGCGTGGCCTGAACCCAGAATGTTCAGCCAAAGAGCAGATGCTGAAAAAGCCTGGCTGTATTGATCCGTCCTCGTATCAGGTTGATGTGAAATACCTGATCGACAACCAGAGCAGTGAAGCCTGGAGCGGCAGCATGTTTGCCCAGCTCAAGCGCGACAACAGCGATGACCCGTCGAAAACAACCGCAACCAGCACCGCGACTTACCTCGGCGCTGCGATGGCAACTCCTGAGTCGAACTACCAAAAAGTTTCGATGAAGGACATCGACAAACAACCGGTTAAAGAAACTGTAAACGGTGGTTGGGTTGCCTGGTTGCAGCATTATTTTGTGACGGCCTGGATACCGGATCAAAATAACAGCAACGTGATCCAAACCCGTAAAGACAGCCAAGGCAACTACATCGTCGGTTACACCAGCCCATCCGTCAGCATTGCTGCCGGTAGCAAAGGTGAAATTGGCGCGACCTTGTATGCCGGTCCAAAAATCCAGAAACACCTGGGTTCATTGGCACCAGGCCTGGAACTGACAGTCGATTACGGTATTTTGTGGTTCATTGCCCAGCCGATTTTCTGGCTGCTCGAACATATCCACAGCCTGCTGGGTAACTGGGGTTGGTCGATCATCGTCCTGACCTGCATCATCAAGCTGATCTTCTTCCCGCTGTCTGCAGCGAGCTACAAGTCGATGGCACGTATGCGTGCTGTTGCGCCGAAGATGGCCGCTCTGAAAGAACAGTTTGGCGATGACCGCCAGAAAATGTCTCAGGGAATGATGGAGCTCTACAAGAAAGAGAAGATCAATCCGCTGGGTGGCTGCTTGCCGATTCTGGTACAGATGCCGGTATTCCTTGCGCTGTACTGGGTACTGCTGGAAAGCGTCGAGATGCGTCAGGCACCTTGGATGTTCTGGATCACTGACCTGTCGATCAAGGATCCGTTCTTCATTCTGCCGATCATCATGGGTGCATCCATGTTTATCCAGCAGCAGTTGAACCCGACTCCGCCGGACCCAATGCAGGCCAAGGTTATGAAAATGATGCCAATCATCTTCACCTTCTTCTTCCTGTGGTTCCCTGCTGGTCTGGTTATGTACTGGGTTGTGAACAACTGCTTGTCGATCGCGCAGCAGTGGTACATTACTCGCAAGATCGAAGCTGCAACCAAGGCCGCTAATCCCGCCTAAATGCTGCGCAGCTTCTAAGATAAAGCTAACGCCCCTGTAACAAGGGGCGTTTTGCTATTCAGCGTTTGGAGAAAGTTATGCACAATGCCCGCGATACCATTGCCGCTGTTGCCACCGCCCAGGGTCGAGGCGGTGTGGGCATTGTGCGAATCTCCGGACCGTTGGCGGCAAAAATGGCTGTTGCCATTTGCCAGCGCGAGTTATCCCCACGTTATGCCCACTACGGTGATTTTTTCACCGAAGACGACACTGTCATTGACCAGGGCCTGGCGCTTTATTTCCCGGGCCCCAACTCATTCACCGGCGAAGACGTACTCGAATTGCAGGGCCATGGCGGCCCCGTGGTACTCGATATGCTGCTGCGCCGCTGTGTACAACTGGGCGCACGGCTGGCCAGACCCGGCGAGTTTAGCGAGCGGGCGTTTCTCAATGACAAACTCGACCTGGCCCAGGCGGAGGCGATTGCCGACTTGATCGAGGCCAGTTCCGAGCAGGCAGCGCGCAATGCTGTGCGCTCCCTGCAAGGCGAGTTTTCGAGACGTGTGCATAACTTGACTGAGCGCCTGATCAATCTACGCATCTACGTTGAAGCGGCGATTGATTTCCCAGAAGAGGAAATCGATTTTCTCGCGGATGGCCATGTGCTCAGCCTGCTCCAGGCTGTGCGCGAAGACTTGCTAGATGTGTTGCGTGAAGCCGGGCAGGGCGCATTGCTGCGCGACGGCATGAACGTTGTGATTGCCGGACGGCCGAATGCCGGTAAATCCAGCCTGCTCAATGCGCTTGCCGGTCGAGAAGCTGCAATCGTCACCGAGATTGCCGGCACCACCCGCGATGTACTGCGCGAACATATCCACATTGATGGCATGCCCTTGCATGTGGTCGATACCGCTGGGCTGCGCGATACCGAAGACCATGTGGAAAAGATCGGGGTCGAGCGCGCCCTCAAGGCCATTAGCGAGGCCGATCGGATTTTGCTGGTTGTGGACTCAACAGCACCTGAAGCCAGCGACCCGTTCAGCCTGTGGCCCGAGTTTCTCGATATTCGACCCGATCCGGCCAAGGTGACGTTGATTCGCAATAAAGCAGACCTGAGTAACGAGAACATTGCGCTGGAGGTCAGCAGCGACGCTCATGTCACCATCAGCCTCTCTGCGAAATCCACAGATGGCCTGGATTTGCTGCGCGAACACCTGAAAAGCTGCATGGGTTATCAACAGACTGCCGAGAGCAGCTTTAGTGCACGCAGACGTCACCTCGACGCGCTCAATCAAGCGCAAGCGCACCTTGAGCATGGTTATGCACAACTGACACTCGCAGGCGCTGGTGAGCTGTTGGCGGAAGACCTGCGTCACGCCCAGCAAGCATTGGGCGAAATTACCGGAGCATTCAGCTCTGACGATTTGCTCGGACGGATTTTTTCCAGTTTCTGTATCGGTAAGTAAGCTTACTTATCCACAGTTTCAGCCTTGGCATGCTGTTGTAAGTGCTCGACAAAGGCCCTGACCAAGGCATTGCTCTGCTCAACGGGGTGGGAAACCAGCGAAAAGCGCCGGCGTAATTCCAATGGTGTGTGCAAAACCACCAACTCACCGGCGTCTACCTGTTCTGCAATCGACAATGCAGACAAACAACCGATTCCCAATCCAGCCTTCACCGATTGCTTGATCGCTTCCTGACGATTCAATTCCAACGCCAATTTAACTTGTCCACAGACTTGCTGAACGGCAGCGTCAAATACCGCGCGCGTGCCTGATCCATGCTCGCGCAAGACCCAACGCTGCTGCGCTATTTGCTCTGAGGTTAACTTACCCACAGCGGCGAGTGGATGGTCTGGCCGGCAGAAGACTGCCAGTTGGTCTTCGCTCCACGGCGTAATCAGCAAATGATTATGGGTGGCGGGACCTTCTATCAAGCCAATATGGACCTGGCCCTTTTCCACAGCACTGATGACTTCTCCGGTATTACTGATGCGAACATCGGGATCAACCTGAGGATGGTTGTGGATAAACTGGCTCAACAGACCAGGCAGCAAATAACTGCCAATGGTCACACTGGCTGCAACGCGTAGCACACCACTGATTTCATCAGCCTCGCTGTGCATAAGGCTGTCCAGTGCTTGCAGGATCTGTCCCACCTTCGGTAGCGCATTGCGCCCAGCATCGGTAATGACCAGTTCTCGACCGATGCGCATGAACAGTGGATAACCTAATTCCGATTCCAGCTCTTTCAGCGCCTGACTCGCTGCCGACTGGCTGATGGCTTGGTCATCCGCTGCGGCAGTCAGCCGTCCCAGGCGTGCGGTGGCTTCGAAAATCTTCAGTTGCCTGATCGATACGCTCATAGTTCAGCTCAGCTTATGTAACGCATTAAAACAATCCATTTTTATTAACAGTATCACCGGCGCACTATTAGACCTAACATTTTTCAGCCTTGTGAATAACTATGCGTACTCTGATAGCACTGCCACTGATCGCAATCGCTTCGCTGCTTCTCGCGCAAATCCCTGCGGTTGCCCATTTAGGGCTCAGCGCCCTGCCACTGGCCATTCTGCTCGGCGTTATCTATGGCCACTTCAATCAACAAGCGCCAACTGCACGGGAACAGGCATTCACCCGGTTCTGCCAGCAACGCCTGTTGCGCACCGGGATTATTTTGTTTGGCTTCAGCCTCAGCTTTCAACAGATCGTACAAGTCGGCTGGCAAGCTGTTGTCCTGGACATCATGGTCACCACCAGCATTTTGCTGATAGGGACCTGGCTGGGGATAAAACTGTTCAAGTTGCCCCGCGAACTGTCCATCCTGATATCTGCGGGCAGCGCAATTTGCGGCGCGGCTGCAGTTCTTGCCAGTGAGCCTGTGGTTAAAGCCAAACAACAACACGTGACTGTAGCTGTCGCCACTGTTGTGCTGTTTGGCACGCTGGCCATGTTCAGTTATCCACTGATCTTTCAGTTTAGCGGCATGACTGATCATAACTTCGGGATTTACATCGGCAGCACCATCCATGAGGTCGCTCAGGCAGTTGCTGCGGGTGACTCAGTGAGCGGCGAAGCCTTGCAGTCTGCAGTTGTGGTCAAGCTGATCAGAGTGATGCTGCTGGCTCCTTTCATCCTGATTCTCAGCAGCGTGATGATGCGCAAGAGCAAAGGCCAAGAAACAGCAGGGAGCGCCACACGCAAAATCAACATTCCTTGGTTTGTTCTCGGATTCATTGCTGCAGCCGGTATCAACAGCTGGGTCGCCTTACCTCCAATGGTTATCCACAGCTTGCAGATGATCAGCCAACTGACTTTGGCCATGGCCATGGCAGCACTGGGTAGCCAGACACAATGGCGTGTACTCAAGCAGGCTGGGGCTAAGCCGATGCTGATGGGCGCCATATTGTTCACTTTGTTGATGTGCGGTGGCTTCTTCCTGAATACCTTGGTCATCCCGCAGTAAGACCTTTGGGCCTCTTTATCCACGGTTTTTATGGGTGTGCATAAACCCTGTGGAAAAGCGGCCCTAAGCTCTGCCCATAAGCAGGTGACAAAGTTGAGGATAAACTGCCCTGTGCATAAGTAGCTCTTTCATCCACAGCTTAGTGACGGCTATCTGACAGTTAGATGGCAGGCTTAGCACAGTTCCATACATCGCTGTACAGTACGTGTTTATTGGCTTGTAGCAATGTATCCACAGAAAAGTGCTTGCTACTTTATAAACATATAAACAAAGCTTTATAAAAATTCTTTCTTTTTTATTCTTATTTGCTGACTCGTCTGCATTGCCAAATCGGGACCGTTTGGGCGCTAAGGGCTGATTGGCTATTTTTTGTGCAAAAGGCTTCTTTAAGGTCGCTTAACTGCCTATACTTACCGGCTATTCAGCTTTTCAGTGGCATTTGAGCGTAATTACGCAATGGCACGCCTTGAGAAATGCCGGACTACCCAGCGAAGTAGGCCCGAGTGTTCTCTGATAAAAGCCTCATTTTTCAGTACAGGCACGAGGTGCGTGGTGGATTTCCCTTCCCGTTTTCAAGTGATCGTTATCGGCGGTGGTCACGCCGGCACCGAAGCTGCGTTGGCAGCTGCACGCATGGGTGTGAAAACCCTACTGCTTACTCATAACGTGGAAACGCTGGGGCAGATGAGCTGCAACCCGGCAATTGGCGGGATTGGTAAAAGCCATCTGGTCAAGGAAATCGACGCACTCGGCGGCGCAATGGCTGAAGCGACCGACAAAGGTGGCATTCAGTTTCGTGTGCTCAACAGCCGCAAAGGTCCTGCAGTCCGCGCTACGCGGGCTCAAGCAGATCGCGTGTTGTACAAGGCTGCTATCCGCGAAACCCTGGAGAACCAGGAAAATCTGTGGATCTTCCAGCAAGCTGCAGACGACCTGATCGTCGAGAACGATGAAGTCAAAGGCGTAGTCACCCAGATGGGACTGCGTTTCATGGCGGATTCAGTAGTTCTGACTACCGGAACATTCCTCGGCGGACTTATCCACATTGGTATGCAGAATTACTCCGGTGGTCGTGCGGGTGATCCACCGTCGATAGCACTGGCGCACCGTTTGCGTGAATTGCCGCTGCGTGTTGGACGTCTGAAAACCGGCACACCACCGCGTATTGACGGTCGTTCTGTGGATTTCTCGGTGATGGCCGAGCAACCGGGCGATACACCGATTCCAGTTATGTCGTTTTTGGGCAGCAAAGAGCAGCATCCGCAGCAGGTCAGCTGCTGGATTACTCACACCAATGCGCGCACTCACGAAATCATCGCAGCCAACCTTGATCGTTCACCGATGTATTCCGGTGTGATCGAAGGCGTTGGCCCGCGTTATTGCCCGTCTATCGAAGACAAGATTCATCGTTTTGCCGACAAGCAGAGCCATCAGGTATTCATCGAGCCGGAAGGTCTGAATACCCATGAGTTGTATCCGAACGGTATTTCGACTTCATTGCCGTTCGATGTGCAGATTCAGATCGTGCGTTCGATTGTCGGCATGGAAAACGCTCACATCGTGCGTCCGGGCTATGCGATCGAATATGACTATTTTGATCCACGTGATCTGAAATACAGCCTTGAAACCAAAGTCATTGCCGGTTTGTTCTTTGCAGGTCAGATCAACGGCACCACCGGTTACGAAGAAGCCGGTGCGCAAGGTTTGTTGGCCGGTGCCAACGCTGCACTTCGCGCCCAGGGCAAAGATGCCTGGTGTCCGCGCCGCGATGAGGCGTACATCGGCGTATTGGTCGACGACCTGATCACCCTGGGTACGCAAGAGCCGTATCGGATGTTCACCTCACGGGCTGAATATCGCCTGATTCTGCGTGAAGACAACGCCGACTTGCGCCTCACTGAAAAGGGCCGCGAACTGGGCTTGGTCAATGATCAGCGTTGGGCAGCATTTGAAACCAAGCGCGAGGCCATTGCGCTTGAAGAACAACGCCTGAAAAGCACATGGGTGCGCCCGAATACGCCGCAAGGCACGGCCATTGCCGAACGTTTCGGTACGCCGCTGACCCATGAATACAATTTGCTCAACCTGCTGACGCGTCCGGAAATTGATTATCAAGGGCTGGTTGAAGTCACCGGTGGCGGCGCGCTTGATCCGCAAGTTGCAGAACAGGTCGAGATCAAAACCAAGTACGCGGGATACATTGACCGCCAGCAAGAAGAAATCGCCCGCTTGCGCGCCAGTGAAGACACCAAGCTGCCAGCCGATATCGACTATTCAACGATTTCCGGTCTGTCCAACGAAATTCAGGCCAAGCTGAGCGCCACTCGCCCGGAAACACTGGGCCAGGCTTCACGTATTCCGGGTGTCACCCCGGCGGCGATTTCGCTGTTGCTGATTCACCTTAAAAAACGCGGTGCCGGTCGCCAGTTGGAGCAGAGCGCTTGATGAGCGGTGTAAAAACTTTCGTAACAAGCCAGCATGCAGAAGAACTCGCTCGTGGTGCTCGTGAACTCGGTGTTGACGTTTCTGCCGAACAGCAGCAATTGCTGCTTGGCTATCTCGAACTGCTGATCAAGTGGAACAAGGCGTATAACCTGACCGCGGTGCGTAACCCCGATGAAATGGTTTCGCGGCACCTGCTCGACAGCTTGAGTGTGGTCAAGTTTGTCGCCGAGGCTGGGGATAACTGGCTCGACGTTGGCAGCGGCGGCGGAATGCCAGGAATTCCACTGGCCATCCTGTTCCCGCAGAAGCAATTTACCCTGCTGGACTCCAACGGTAAGAAAACCCGTTTTCTGACTCAGGTAAAACTTGAGCTGAAATTGGCCAACCTTGAAGTTACCCACAGCCGGGTAGAAGCATTCACGCCGGCGCAGCCATTCAGTGGTATTTGCTCACGGGCATTCAGTTCGCTGCAGGACTTTTCTGACTGGACGCGTCATTTGGGCGATAGCAATACCCAATGGTTGGCAATGAAAGGCGTGCATCCGGATGATGAGCTGCAAGCGCTGCCAGAAGATTTTAGTCTGACCGCAACGCATGTTCTCAAGGTTCCCGGTTGCCAAGGTCAGCGCCATCTGTTGATACTGCGACGCTTGGTCTAAGGGGAAAAGCAGTATGGCAAAGGTATTCGCAATAGCTAACCAGAAAGGCGGCGTGGGCAAGACCACCACCTGCGTCAATCTGGCTGCCTCTCTGGTCGCCACCAAACGCCGCGTGCTGTTGATCGATCTCGATCCACAAGGCAATGCCACCATGGGCAGTGGTGTGGATAAGCATGCGCTGGAAAATTCGATTTATGACGTGCTCACCGGTGAATGCAACCTGGTCGAGGCAATGCAGTTCTCCGAGCATGGCGGTTACCAGCTACTGCCGGCCAACCGTGACCTCACGGCTGCAGAAGTTGATTTGCTTGAAGTCAAAATGAAGGAAAGCCGCCTGCGTAATGCGCTGGCGCCGATCCGCGAAAACTACGATTACATCCTCATCGATTGTCCGCCGGCTTTGTCCATGCTCACCGTTAACGCATTGGTGGCATCTGACGGCGTGATCATCCCGATGCAGTGTGAGTACTATGCGTTGGAAGGTTTGAGTGATCTGGTCAACAGTATTCAACGCATCGCCAAGTTGCTCAACCCTGAACTGAGAATCGAAGGTTTGTTGCGCACCATGTATGACCCTCGCATGAGCCTGACCAATGATGTGTCGGCTCAGCTGAAGGAACATTTTGGCGACAAGCTTTATCAAACGGTCATCCCGCGTAACGTACGACTGGCTGAAGCCCCGAGTTTTGGTATGCCGGCGCTGAGCTACGATAAGCAATCGCGGGGGGCCATCGCCTATTTGGCATTGGCTGGCGAATTGGTTCGCCGTCAGCGTGCAAACGCTCGCAAAGCGCCCGCACTGTAATCGAATAAGGAATTGCGCATGGCCGCCAAAAAACGCGGGCTTGGACGTGGCTTGGACGCTCTTTTGGGCGGTTCCACCGTCGATAAGCTGCAAGAAGAAGCCACACAGGTTGATCCTAACGAACTGCAATATCTGCCACTGGATCTGATCCAGCGCGGCAAGTATCAGCCGCGTCGGGATATGGACGTGACTGCGCTGGAAGAACTCGCGCACTCGATCAAGACCCACGGTGTGATGCAGCCCATCGTCGTGCGCCCGATCGCCAAGGGGCGTTTCGAGATCGTTGCCGGAGAACGTCGCTGGCGCGCATCGCAGCAAGCCGGGCTGGAAAAGATTCCGGCAATGGTTCGCGAGTTGGCGGATGAAGCCGCCGTGGCCATGGCGCTGATCGAGAATATTCAGCGCGAAGACCTCAATCCGATCGAAGAAGCGATGGCGTTGCAGCGTCTGCAGCAGGAATTTCAACTCACTCAACAGCAAGTTGCTGATGCAGTGGGTAAGTCACGTGTGACCATCACCAACCTTCTGCGCTTGATTAGCTTGCCGGAAGAGATTAAAACATTGCTCTCGCATGGCGACCTCGAAATGGGTCATGCCCGTGCATTGCTCGGCCTACCCCTCGAACAGCAGGTTGAAGGTGCGCGACATGTTGTCGCACGCGGCCTCACTGTGCGCCAAACTGAAGCGCTGGTTCGTCAGTGGTTGAACAGCAAAGAGAAGCCTGCTGCTGTAGCTAAAGCAGACCCGGACATCACCCGGCTGGAACAGCGTCTGGCTGAGCGCTTGGGCTCTCCCGTGCAGATCAAGCATGGACAGAAGGGCAAGGGCCAGTTGGTCATCCGTTATAGCTCCCTGGATGAACTGCAAGGAGTGCTCGCGCACATCCGCTGAAACATTTAGCCATGTAGCACTAGTCGGAAATCACTACCTGACAGTTGAATGGGGCGGCCTGCGCCCCTATACTCTGCGCGCATTTCGACGGCATAAACTATGCCAACTGTGTTGGGATACCCGGTCGTCGAAGCCAGAGGTCTGATTTCAGGAAACAGTGATGGATACCCGCACGCCAAATCGCCTGCCCTTCCATCGTTGGCCGGTCTTCCCGGTTCTTGTCGTACAGTTGATTGTTGCGCTGCTCTTGGCTGCTGTCTGTTGGCAGTGGCGCGGCCCGATCGCAGGATACTCCGGTCTTTGTGGTGGCCTGATTGCATGGCTGCCTAATGTGTATTTTGCCCACAAGGCTTTTCGCTTTAGCGGAGCCCGGGCAGCTCAAGCCATCGTGCGGTCTTTTTATGCCGGCGAGGCGGGCAAATTAATTCTGACGGCAGCGTTGTTTACGCTGACGTTTGCAGGGGTGAAACCTTTGGATGCGCTGGCAGTATTTGGCGTTTTCCTGCTGACCCAACTGGTCAACTGGTTTGCACCGCTGCTGATGAAAACAAGATTTTTGAAACCTTAGGGCGTTTGAGGCAAACATGGCAGAACAAACCGCTTCGGGCTATATCCAGCACCACTTGCAGAACCTGACTTTCGGGAAGCTGCCTTCGGGTGACTGGGGTTTCGCTCACACAGCAGAACAAGCTAAAGAAATGGGCTTCTGGGCATTCCATGTGGATACCCTGGGTTGGTCTGTGGTTCTTGGTCTGGTTTTCATTCTCATTTTCCGCATGGCAGCCAAGCGCGCAACCAGCGGCCAGCCTGGCGGCTTGCAGAACTTCGTTGAAGTGATGATCGAGTTCGTCGATGGCAGTGTCAAAGACACCTTCCACGGCCGTAACAAGCTGATTGCTCCGCTCGCCCTGACCATCTTCGTCTGGATCTTCCTGATGAACCTGATGGACTTGATTCCGGTCGACTTCCTGCCGGTTCTGGCGCAGAAAATCACCGGCAACGAGCACGTCTTCTTCCGTGTGGTTCCGACGACCGATCCAAACGCGACCCTGGGCATGGCCCTGTCGGTGTTTGCTCTGATCATTTTCTACAGCATCAAGGTCAAGGGCATCGGCGGCTTCATCGGCGAACTGACCCTGCACCCGTTCGGCAGCAAGAACATTGTGGTTCAGGCGCTGCTGATTCCGGTGAACTTCCTGCTTGAGTTCGTAACACTGGTCGCTAAGCCTATCTCTCTGGCGCTGCGTCTGTTCGGTAACATGTATGCCGGCGAACTGATCTTCATTCTGATTGCCGTGATGTTCGGCAGTGGCATGTTCCTGCTCAGCGCGCTGGGTATTGCCCTGAACTGGGCGTGGGCTGTGTTCCACATCCTGATCATCACGCTGCAAGCGTTCATCTTCATGATGTTGACCATCGTCTATCTGTCGATGGCACACGAAGACAACCACTAATAGCGCACCGCGTACCTGCAAAGGTGCGCAGCGATATCGGTGGACGCCCGCAAGGGCTTGCTGGAAAACGATTTAGCTTTAACGCTTAACCTTAGTAACACTTAACCAATACGACATAAAAGTCGGGAGGAAAAATGGAAACTGTAGTTGGTCTGACTGCGATCGCTGTTGCTCTGCTAATCGGCCTGGGCGCCCTTGGTACTGCCATTGGTTTCGGCCTGCTGGGCGGCAAATTCCTGGAAGGCGCTGCGCGTCAACCGGAAATGGTTCCTATGCTGCAAGTGAAAATGTTCATCGTCGCCGGTCTTCTCGACGCCGTGACCATGATCGGTGTTGGTATCGCACTGTTCTTCACCTTCGCGAACCCCTTCGTTGGTCAAATCGCAGGCTAATCACTCGGTTATTACGAGTGAGATGGTTTGTTGAACAACGAACGAGCGAGGTGTTGGCGTGAACATTAATGCAACCCTGATTGGCCAGGCCGTTGCCTTCTTCATCTTCGTGATGTTCTGCATGAAGTTTGTATGGCCTCCGGTCATTACAGCTCTGCAAGAGCGTCAAAAGAAGATCGCAGAGGGTCTGGACGCTGCCAGCCGTGCAGCTCGTGATTTGGAGTTGGCCCAAGAGAAAGCGGGTCAGCAACTGCGCGAAGCTAAAGCACAGGCAGCTGAAATCATTGAGCAAGCCAAGAAGCGTGGCACTCAGATTGTCGACGAGGCCCGTGAACAGGCCCGCGTTGAAGCTGACCGCGTTAAGGCTCAGGCTCAGGCCGAGATCGAACAGGAAATCAACAGCGTTAAAGACGCCCTGCGTGCCCAAGTTGGCGCACTGGCTGTCGGCGGTGCTGAGAAGATCCTGGGCGTTTCGATCGACCAAAACGCGCATGCGGAGCTGGTTTCCAAACTGGCAGCCGAAATTTAAGCGAGGGCGCGATCATGGCAGAATTGACCACGTTGGCCCGACCTTACGCTAAGGCTGCCTTCGAGTACGCCCAGGCCCACCAGCAGCTGGCCAATTGGTCAGCCATGCTCGGCCTGGCTGCAGAGGTGTCGCAAGACGACACCATGCAGCGCGTGCTCAAGGCCCCGCGTTTGACGAGTAAAGACAAGGCCACCACCTTTGTTGAGGTGTGTGGTGACAAGTTTGATGGATCGGTTAGCAATTTCATCCACATCCTGGCTGAAAACGACCGTCTGGCATTGCTGCCACACGTGTCTGAACTGTTCGAGCTGTTAAAAGCCGAGCAGGAAAAGTCGATTGATGTGGACGTTACTAGCGCCTTTGCGTTGAACGATGAACAGCAAGACAAACTCGCCAAGGTTCTCAGTGCACGGCTCGGCCGAGAAGTGCGTCTGCACGCCGCGGAGGATGCTGCCCTTATCGGTGGTGTCATCATTCGCGCCGGCGACCTGGTTATCGATGGCTCAGTTCGCGGCAAAATCGCGAAGCTGGCCGAAGCATTGAAATCTTGAGTTTGAAGGGGCAGCAGAGCTATGCAGCAACTCAATCCTTCCGAAATAAGTGAAATCATCAAGGGACGAATCGAGAATCTCGACGTCTCTTCCCAAGCCCGAAACGAAGGCACTATCGTCAGCGTATCTGACGGTATCGTGCGTATTCACGGTCTCGCCGATGCTATGTACGGCGAAATGATCGAGTTCCCGGGTAGCGTCTACGGTATGGCACTGAACCTGGAGCAAGACTCCGTAGGTGCGGTGGTACTGGGTGCGTACACGTCGCTCGCTGAAGGCATGAGCGCCAAGTGCACCGGCCGCATCCTGGAAGTTCCGGTTGGTCCGGAACTGCTGGGCCGCGTTGTTGACGCATTGGGTAACCCAATCGACGGTAAAGGCCCGCTGAACAACGTCGCTACCGACGCTGTTGAAAAGGTTGCACCGGGCGTGATCTGGCGTAAGTCGGTTGATCAGCCGGTACAGACTGGCTACAAGTCAGTCGATGCCATGATCCCGGTAGGCCGTGGCCAGCGTGAGCTGATCATTGGTGACCGTCAGATCGGTAAGACTGCTCTGGCAGTCGACGCCATCATCAATCAGAAAGACAGCGGCATTAAGTGCGTCTACGTAGCAATCGGTCAGAAGCAATCGACCATCGCTAACGTTGTGCGCAAGCTGGAAGAAAACGGCGCTCTGGCAAACACCATCGTGGTGGCTGCTTCGGCTTCCGAATCGCCAGCTCTGCAGTACATTTCTGCCTACTCCGGTTGCACCATGGGTGAATACTTCCGTGACCGTGGTGAAGACGCGCTGATCGTTTATGACGATCTGTCCAAGCAAGCAGTGGCTTATCGTCAGATTTCCCTGTTGCTGCGCCGTCCGCCAGGCCGTGAAGCTTACCCAGGCGACGTGTTCTATCTCCACAGCCGTCTGTTGGAGCGTGCATCGCGCGTATCCGAAGAGTACGTTGAGAAGTTCACCAATGGCGCCGTGACTGGCAAGACCGGTTCTTTGACCGCTCTGCCAATCATTGAGACCCAGGCTGGCGACGTTTCTGCGTTCGTACCGACCAACGTGATCTCGATCACCGACGGTCAGATCTTCCTTGAGACCTCGATGTTCAACTCGGGTATCCGTCCGGCGGTCAACGCTGGTATTTCGGTATCTCGTGTAGGTGGCGCGGCTCAGACCAAGATCATCAAGAAGCTTTCCGGTGGTATCCGTACCGCTCTGGCTCAGTACCGTGAATTGGCGGCATTCGCCCAGTTCGCATCTGACCTGGACGAAGCCACTCGTAAGCAGCTTGAGCACGGTGAACGTGTAACTGAGCTGATGAAGCAGAAGCAGTATGCGCCTATGTCCATCGCAGATATGTCACTGTCGCTGTACGCAGCAGAACGTGGCTTCCTGCGTGATATCGAAGTTGCCAAAGTTGGCGCTTTCGAACAGGCTCTGATTGCTTACTTCAACCGTGATCACGCCGATTTGATGGCGAAGATCAACGTGAAGGGTGACTTCAACGACGAAATCGACGCAGGCCTCAAAGCCGGTGTCGAGAAGTTCAAAGCCACCCAAACCTGGTAAGCCGCAGCGAGGGCTTAGCGGCCCTCGCTTGCTAACCTGATAGGTGTCAAATGGCAGGCGCAAAAGAGATTCGCAGCAAGATTGCGAGCATCAAAAGCACGCAGAAGATCACCAGCGCCATGGAGAAAGTGGCGGTCAGCAAAATGCGCAGAGCACAAATGCGCATGGCGTCTAGCCGTCCTTACGCGGAGCGTATCCGCCAGGTTATTGGTCATCTGGCCAACGCTAACCCGGAATACCGTCATCCGTTCATGATCGAGCGCGAAGTAAAGCGTGTAGGTTATGTGGTGGTGAGCAGTGACCGTGGTCTGTGTGGTGGTCTGAATACCAACCTGTTCAAGGCTCTGGTCAAAGACATGGCGAGCAATCGCGAGCAAGGCGTAGAGATTGATCTCTGCGTAATTGGCAGCAAGGGCGCGGGCTTCTTCCGCAACTTTGGTGGCAATGTAGTTGCTGCGATCAGCCACCTGGGCGAAGAACCATCGATCAACGATCTGATTGGTAGCGTCAAGGTAATGCTCGATGCGTACCTCGAAGGTCGTATCGATCGTTTGTCCGTGGTCTCGAACAAGTTCGTCAACACCATGACGCAAAAGCCGACAGTGGAGCAATTGATTCCATTGGTGGCGACTCCGGATGAAGGTCTCAAGCATCACTGGGACTACCTGTACGAACCCGACGCCAAAGAGCTGCTCGACGGCTTGATGGTACGTTACGTGGAGTCGCAGGTTTACCAGGCAGTGGTTGAGAACAACGCAGCTGAACAAGCTGCGCGGATGATTGCAATGAAGAACGCCACCGACAACGCCGGTGATCTGATCAGTGATCTACAACTGGTCTATAACAAGGCGCGTCAGGCAGCAATTACCCAAGAGATTTCGGAAATCGTCGGCGGCGCTGCCGCGGTTTAAGAACGGTTCAAATATTCAGAGGAACCAAAGATGAGTAGCGGACGTATCGTTCAAATCATCGGCGCCGTTATCGACGTGGAATTCCCGCGTGATCATGTGCCGAGTGTTTATGAAGCGTTGAAAGTAGTCGGCGCTGAAACCACCCTCGAAGTTCAGCAGCAGCTGGGCGACGGCGTGGTTCGTACAATTGCAATGGGTTCGACCGAAGGCCTGAAACGTGGCCTCGACGTAACCAGTACTGGCACTAACATCCAGGTACCGGTCGGGGTTAAGACCCTGGGCCGTATCATGGACGTGCTGGGCAACCCGATCGACGAAGCTGGCCCGATCGGCGAAGAAGAGCGTTGGGGCATTCACCGTCCTGCGCCAACTTACGCTGAGCAAGCTGGCAGCAACGAACTGCTGGAAACAGGCATCAAGGTTATCGACCTGATCTGCCCGTTCGCCAAAGGCGGTAAAGTTGGTCTGTTCGGTGGTGCCGGTGTTGGTAAAACCGTAAACATGATGGAACTGATCCGTAACATCGCCATCGAGCACAGCGGTTATTCCGTGTTCGCCGGTGTGGGTGAGCGTACTCGTGAGGGTAACGACTTCTACCACGAGATGAAGGATTCCAACGTTCTCGACAAAGTAGCCCTGGTCTACGGTCAGATGAACGAGCCACCAGGCAACCGTCTGCGCGTAGCGTTGACCGGTCTGACTATGGCTGAGAAGTTCCGTGATGAAGGCCGCGACGTACTGTTCTTCGTGGACAACATCTACCGTTACACCCTGGCCGGTACTGAAGTATCCGCACTGCTCGGCCGTATGCCGTCGGCAGTAGGTTATCAGCCGACTCTGGCCGAAGAGATGGGCGTTCTGCAAGAGCGTATCACTTCGACCAAGACCGGTTCGATTACTTCGATCCAGGCCGTATACGTACCTGCGGATGACTTGACTGACCCGTCCCCGGCGACCACCTTCGCCCACTTGGACGCAACCGTCGTATTGTCTCGTGACATCGCCTCTCTGGGTATCTACCCAGCTGTGGACCCGTTGGACTCCACCTCTCGCCAGCTCGATCCTCTGGTAATTGGTCAGGAGCACTACGACACCGCACGTGGCGTTCAGTACGTACTGCAGCGTTACAAAGAGCTGAAGGACATCATTGCGATTCTGGGTATGGACGAACTGTCCGAAGCCGATAAGCAGTTGGTATCCCGTGCTCGTAAGATTCAGCGCTTCCTGTCTCAGCCATTCTTCGTGGCCGAAGTCTTCACCGGTTCTCCAGGCAAATACGTTTCCCTGAAAGACACCATCGCAGGCTTCAGCGGCATCCTCAAAGGCGACTACGATCACTTGCCAGAGCAAGCGTTCTACATGGTCGGCAGCATTGAAGAAGCCGTAGAGAAAGCGAAGAAACTGTAATCACCGTTTGCGCCTGGCAACAGGCGCATCGGCTTGTGTGTAAAATGTTATCCACAAGCTGTTATGTGAGGCAAGGTTATGGCTATGACAGTCCATTGCGATATCGTCAGCGCAGAAGCGGAGATGTTTTCCGGCCTGGTCGAGATGGTGATTGCGCACGGTAACCTGGGTGATATCGGTATCGCTCCAGGCCACGCGCCGCTGATCACTGATCTCAAGCCGGGTCCGATCCGCTTGATCAAGCAAGGCGGTGAAGCAGAGGTGTTCTACATCTCAGGTGGCTTCCTCGAAGTGCAGCCAAACATGGTCAAGGTTCTCGCCGACACCGTGCAGCGCGCTGCAGATCTTGATGAAGTTGCCGCTCAGGAAGCCCTCAAGGCTGCTGAGAAAGCACTGCATGAGCAAGGCGCCGAGTTCGATTACGGCTCTGCCGCTGCACGCTTGGCTGAAGCTACGGCTCAGCTGCGTACAGTTCAGCAGCTGCGCAAGAAATTTGGCGGCTAATCAGCGCTTTGATTTCTCTGTGTATAAATAAAGGGGTAGCTTAGGCTACCCTTTTGTTTTTCTACTGATTGATCAAGGAAACAGTCGATCAGTGCTCCTCGAAATTCACCTTCAATCACCGGTAAATCTTCGTTATGTCCCTTGATATCGTGATTCTCGCAGCAGGCCAAGGCACGCGGATGCGTTCAGCTTTGCCCAAGGTTCTTCACCCGGTTGCCGGCAAATCCATGCTTGGCCACGTCATCGACACCGCGCGTGAGCTTCAGCCGCAGGGCATTCATGTGGTCATCGGCCACGGTGCGGACACCGTGCGTGAACGCCTGGCCGGCGATGACCTCAACTTTGTCATGCAAACCGAGCAGCTGGGCACGGGTCACGCGGTTGCGCAGGCTCTGCCGGCATTAACAGCTGAGCGTGTACTGATCCTGTACGGCGATGTACCGCTGATTGAAAAAAGTACCCTTGAGCGTTTGTTGCTGCAGGTCTCCGACCAGCAACTGGGCTTGCTCACCGTGACCCTGGCAGACCCGACCGGCTATGGCCGCATCGTGCGTAACGCCGCAGGCCAGGTTGAAGCTATCGTCGAACACAAGGACGCCAGCGAAGCGCAGCGCCTGATTAACGAAGGCAATACCGGTATTCTTGCTGTGCCGGCCAGCAAGCTCGGCGAGTGGCTGGGCCGGTTGTCCAACAGTAACGCGCAAGGCGAGTATTACCTGACTGACGTGATTGCGATGGCCGTCAACGATGGTCTGGTTGTTGCCACTGAGCAGCCATTGGACGCGATGGAAGTGCAGGGCGCCAATGATCGAATCCAGCTCGCCGAGCTTGAGCGTCATTACCAGCAGCGCGCCGCACGTGCGCTGATGACTCAGGGCGTGACCCTGCGTGATCCAGCGCGTTTCGACCTGCGCGGTGAGGTGACTGTCGGTCGCGACGTGATGATCGATATCAACGTGATTCTCGAGGGCAAAGTGGTGATCGAGGATGGCGTGCAAATCGGCGCCAATTGCTTCATCAAGGACTCGATCCTGCGCAAAGGCGTTGTGGTCAAAACCAACAGCCACCTCGAAGGCGCTGAAATGGGCGAAGGCAGTGATTGCGGTCCATTCGCACGCCTGCGGCCTGGCGCTGTGCTGGGCAAAAAAGCCCATGTGGGTAACTTTGTCGAGTTGAAGAACGCGGTGCTGGGCGAAGGCGCCAAAGCGGGCCACCTGAGCTATCTGGGCGACGCTGAAATCGGTGCGCGCAGCAACATCGGCGCAGGCACCATCACCTGTAACTATGACGGCGCCAACAAGCACCGCACCGTGATGGGTGAAGACGTGTTTATCGGCTCGAACAGCTCATTGGTTGCCCCAGTCAGTCTGGGTGATCGCGCGGTGACAGGCGCGGGTTCGGTTATTACCAGCGAAGTACCGGTGGATAACCTGGCCGTCGGCCGCGCCCGGCAGCGCAATATTGCTGGCTGGAAGCGGCCAGTCAAAAACAAGTAAGAGACTTAGGTAAGCGCTGAGGCTTATCCACAGCCGACTGGCAGGGCTCAAAAGTTATCCCGACGCGATTTTTTCAATCGTTGTGGATAAAAGCACCTTGTGCATAAAGCCCCACTAAGTTTCGTTTGCTCTGTTGATAAGTAAAAAAGGCTGCCATTTGGCGGCCTTTTTTGTGGTTTTACTTGACCAAAAAGCCTCATTAGGTTTTGATTCACGCAATTATCTTTCGAATCGAAACTTAGCATGTCAAAACGCAACACCCCGCAGCGTCGTCACTCCATCCTTGCTCTGCTTAATGAACAGGGAGAGGTGAGTGTGGATGAGCTGGCAAAAGCCTTTTCGACTTCTGAAGTGACCATTCGCAAAGACCTCGCTGCACTTGAAACCAACGGCTTGTTACTGCGGCGCTATGGCGGCGCGGTGCTGATGCCGCAGGAACTGATTGCCGATGCGGGACAGCAGGTTTCGCCTTATAAGCTGGCCATTGCCAAAGCTGGCGTGGCGCGGATTCGCGAGCATGCGCGCATTATCATCGACAGCGGCACTACTACAGCGGCCATGATTCCCGAGCTCGGCCACAAGCCGGGGCTGGTGGTCATGACCAATTCGCTGAATGTCGCCAACGCCCTGCGTGATATCGAGCATGAGCCCGTTCTGCTGATGACGGGCGGCACTTGGGACCCGCATTCCGAGTCGTTTCAGGGCCAGGTCGCTGAACAAGTACTGCGTTCCTACGATTTTGATCAACTGTTCATTGGCGCAGATGGTATCGATCTGCAACGTGGAACCACGACGTTTAATGAACTGCTGGGTCTGAGCCGTGTCATGGCTGAAGTCGCCCGGGAAGTGGTGGTAATGGTTGAGAGTGACAAGATTGGCCGCAAGATTCCCAATCTGGAATTGCCTTGGGGCAATGTGAATACCCTAATTACTGATGAGCGCCTGTCGGCAGACGCTCGTGAACAATTGAGCGCACGCGGGATCAATCTGATCTGCGTAAGTGTCGAGGCTTAAGGAGAGCAACTATGTGTGGAATCGTCGGTGCGGTAGCTGAGCGTAATATCACCGCGGTGTTGGTCGAGGGCCTCAAGCGCCTCGAATATCGCGGTTACGACAGCGCGGGTGTTGCCCTGATCAATGATGCTGGCGTGCTTGATCGCCGTCGCCGTGTCGGTAAGGTCAGCGAACTCGATGCTGCGCTTGCAGCTGATCCGTTGCCGGGTCGCGTCGGTATCGCGCACACACGTTGGGCCACCCACGGTGCACCGAGCGAGCGCAATGCGCACCCGCATTTCTCCGGTAATCAGCTGGCCGTTGTGCACAACGGCATTATCGAAAACCATGAAGCCCTGCGCGAAGAGCTCAAGGGCTTCGGTTACACCTTCAGTTCTGATACCGACACCGAAGTGATCGTGCACCTGCTCGACCACACCCTGAAAACTCAGCCGGACCTGGCGGCTGCGCTGAAAATCGCCGTCAAACAACTGCACGGTGCATACGGCTTGGCGGTTATCAGCGCCAAACAACCGGAACGTATTCTGGCGGCGCGCAGTGGCAGCCCGCTGGTGATTGGTTTGGGTCTGGGTGAAAACTTCCTGGCTTCCGATCAATTGGCGCTGCGTCAGGTTACCGATCGCTTCATGTACCTCGAAGAGGGCGACATCGCTGAGATCACCCGTGACAGCGTGCAGATCTGGGATGTCAGCGGTGCGCCGGTCACCCGCGAGCAGGTGCAGTATCACGAAGGCGCTGAGGCGGCGGACAAAGGCGAGTTCCGCCACTTCATGCTCAAAGAGATTCACGAGCAACCCAGCGTTGTGCAGCGCACGCTGGAAGGTCGTCTGGGTGAAGATCATGTTCTGGTTCAGGCGTTCGGCCCGCAAGCGGCCGAGATTTTTGCCAAAGCCAAGAACATCCAGATTGTCGCCTGTGGCACCAGCTATCACGCCGGCATGGTCGCGCGTTACTGGCTCGAAGAGTTGGCCGGCATTCCATGCCAGATCGAAGTAGCCAGCGAGTTCCGTTACCGCAAGGTCGTGGTACAGCCAGACACGCTGTTCGTAAGCATTTCGCAGTCCGGTGAAACCGCCGACACCTTGGCCGCCTTGCGCAACGCCAAAGACTTATCCCCAGGCAATGGCGGCTATCTTGCCAGCCTAGCGATTTGCAACGTGGGCATCAGCTCGCTGGTGCGTGAATCCGACCTGACTCTGCTCACGCTCGCAGGCCCGGAAATCGGCGTGGCATCGACCAAAGCCTTCACCACTCAGTTGGTAGCTCTGATGCTGCTGACCCTGGCATTGGGCCGGGTGCGTGGCACGCTAGATCCGAAAGTCGAGGCCGAACTGGTTGCCGAACTGCGCCGCCTGCCGACGCGTCTGGGCGAAGCACTGGCGATGGATCATGTAGTCGAGAAGGTTTCCGAGCACTTCGCCGAGAAGCATCACACCCTGTTCCTCGGTCGTGGCGCGCAGTACCCCGTAGCAATGGAAGGCGCACTCAAGCTCAAGGAAATCTCCTATATCCACGCTGAGGCGTATCCGGCCGGTGAGCTGAAGCACGGACCGTTGGCGCTGGTTGATGCTGATATGCCGGTGGTCACCGTTGCGCCGAACAACGAGCTGCTGGAAAAGCTCAAATCCAACCTGCAGGAAGTACGCGCCCGTGGCGGCGAGCTGATCGTGTTCGCCGATGAGCAAGCGGCCATGAGCAATGGCGAAGGCACACATGTGGTGAACATGCCGCACATCCACGATGCGCTGGCACCGATTCTGTACACCATTCCGCTGCAGTTGCTCTCGTACTACGTTGCCGTACTCAAAGGCACCGACGTCGATCAGCCACGCAACCTGGCCAAATCGGTTACTGTCGAGTAAGCAGTTAGGGCAGATTTGAGCCATTAAGTCTGCCGCGCAGCAACCCTGCAAACTCTGATCATGCTGGACGGTGCACCCTTGCACCGTCCACGCGTGTCTCCTTCAAGCGCATCAACCTTTGCAAGACTGGTGTCACCCAGACGTAGAGCTGAAAGTCAATTATCGAAAGCAGCGAAATACCACCCACAACAGGGAAGCTGTCAGCACAGGCCAGATCAGCAGCAAGTCGACGCGGATATTTGCTTCGGGCGTATACAGCAAAATCAGCCATTCCCAGGCCGCATAAACAGCCCACAAAACCGCTGCCAGCAATAAGGCGCCGCTGAGCCTCGGCGGGCGTTTTGCTCTGTTTCGCACGGCAAGGAATCCCACGAACAACAGAACAGATACGATAAGTATGTTCAGGGGTTTACCGATCAAAACTTGCGCGATGTATTCCATGAGCGCCTCTGTGCGGTTTGGTTTCAGCCCCCAAATACAACCGCATCGGGAATTTCGTAGCGTTCGTCACCGATGCGGATGATGCTCAGATCGGCCTCTTTACTGGCAGAAAACTTACCGGTGTCAGCCTGACTCTGGTCGTATCCGGTTGCATTGCCATTCTCGAAAAAGATGACTCTCTGGCCTCCGTCGCCTTTGCTGATCGTCACCGTGCCGCCGCCATTACCGCTGCGCACCACGCCAAATTCACAGGTGCCAGTCGGCTGACCTCGGGTCATCGAACAGGGGATCGAGGCGGTGGCATGGAATTCTGTTCCCGGCACCAGAGCATCGTTGCTGGGTGCCTCAGAAGTTGAAGCTACAGCGTTGATGTTCATTTCAAGTCGGTACGGCGCTACCTCGTTGCGGCGCGCTGCAGATCGCATCATGTAAACGCGAATCTTGTAGTCGCCACTTTTCGGCAAAATGCCTTCGTACTGGTTTTCGTCCATGGAGCCGTTGAACATGGCTTGTTCAGTCTCGCCGGGCGCCAGAATGTTGAAATAGGTAGCTGTATTTTTTGTCGCCAGACTGGCCTGCATCTGCTGGCCTTCGCGGGCATTCAATACATAGTCGACAACTTGGTAACCCTTGATGGTGCCCTCGACCACCGCGCCGCTCGTGCCTTTCTTGAAATGTACCCGCTCAGTACGTATATCCTCGGCGGCGTGGCTCATCGAGCCGGCCATCAACATAAATGCGGCCAGCAAGTAGCTTGAACAGGTTACGAGAGACGATTTCATTTTCTGCTCCTTGGCCAGCGTATTACGCCGGTCAATGTGTGGCTGTCACAGTCCACACCTGCGGACAGTCTGTAGCTGACAGAACTCCACAATCAGCTGGGAGCTAACGCCACTGTCAGTAACATTACTGGCGAATTGACCGGTGTAGGCAAGACCTAACTTCACGCTGGAGCTGATCGCCATCAAGCACAGCCGTGTCATCAGCAACGGGCAAGCCATCAACCTGAAAAGGGCTGCTGGAAACTTTGCTTCGCACCACTCACGTGACGTTACATACCTATCGAGTCTAGTTTCGGAGCGACTCGATATCGACTCCTATTCGTTGTTTGGCAAGGTTCTTCGGTTTTTGCCTCATCAAACGCGAGCCTTTGCCTCTCCACGAAAGACCGGGCTAAGGCTCGATGCACTGGCCTTCTGGCAATTCAGGTCTCAGTCAGATCAAACAGGCAACCCATTAGCCTCCAGAACGTAGTGCCATTCTTAAATGGCTGACATCGCAACCAACGCGTACTGCAGTGTCCACAGCTGTCCAGAGTTGGGGCAGGCCGGTGAAGAAAGACCCATGACCTGCATCAAATCTGCCTCCGGGCAAGGGAGGATAATTACTGTCTAGACTCCTGCATCCAGGAGTGAGGGCGAACACCTCAGCAGGTGATCGTCCGTGCTGATTAGTCCCGCGCCCGCTTCCCATTCAGGGCGTTAACTGGGAGGACTTTATGGATTCGATGCAACCCAACACGCAGGATCATCCGAACCAGTGGTACCGCAAGAGTGCGGAGCAGGCGATGGCCGATCTGCAAACCAGCACCAGCGGGCTGGCTCCGGAAGAGGCAGCCGCGCGCCTGCTTCGCGTGGGCGCCAATGCCTTGCCGGCCAAGGCCGTTGATCCGGTCTGGCTACGTTTTGCCCGGCACTTTAACGATGTGCTGATTTATATCTTGCTGGCGGCCGCAGCCGCTACCGCGCTGATGGGGCACTGGACCGACACGGTGGTGATCCTCAGTGTGGCAGTGATCAACGCCGCCATTGGTTTTTTTCAGGAGAACAAGGCGGAGAAATCCCTGGCGGCGTTGCGCGGCATGCTCAGCAGTCATGCTCAGGTTGTGCGCAACGGCAATAAGATGAAGATTGACGCCCGCGAGCTGGTGCCGGGTGACATAGTCATCCTGCGTCCCGGCGACAAGATTCCGGCGGATGTGCGGCTGTATGAGGCGCATCACTTACAGGTCGAAGAGTCGATGCTCACGGGCGAGTCCATGACTGTGGACAAGCAGGTCGAGGTCATTGATCAAGAGGTGCTGCTGGCTGATCGGCTCAATCTGGCGTTTTCCGGTACCAGTGTCAGCGCGGGAAACGCCAAGGGCGTGGTGGTCGAGACCGGTGTGTCTACCGAGCTGGGCAAGATCAACCGCATGATCGCCACAGTGGATGAGAGCCGGACTCCGCTGCTGCGGCAGATCGACCAGATGGGCAAGCGTATCTTCCAGCTCATCGTTGGCATGATGCTGGTGCTTTTTGTCATCGGCTTCTTCTTGCATGACTACCCGTTCGGCGAGCTGTTGCTGTCGCTGATCAGCCTGGCCGTGGCGGCGGTGCCCGAGGGGCTGCCAGCGATTGTCTCGATGATTTTGTCCATCGGTGTGCAGCGCATGGCGACCAACAAGGCGATTATTCGCAAGCTGCCGACGGTCGAGACGCTTGGTGCGATGAGCGTTATTTGTTCGGACAAGACCGGCACTCTGACCATGAACGAAATGACGGTCAGGAGCGTGCTGACTGCCGATACCAGCTTTAACGTCGAAGGGCAGAGCTACGAGCCCAAGGGCCGTATCACGCTGGCGGGTGGTACTGCGCCGATTAACTGGGCCGATCACCCGAACCTCGCGGCCTTTATCCGCGCAGTCGATACCTGTAACGACAGCAGCGTGCAACGCGATGACAGCGGGCGCTGGGGTGTGGTCGGTGGCCCTACCGAAGGCGCGCTCAAGGTGCTGGCGCGTAAGGCTGAGCTGCCTGCGCAGGAAGTAAAACGGCTGGGCAAGATTCCTTTCGACTCATCGTACAAATACATGGCCCGACGCTGCGATGTTGGCGATGAAAACCTGATCTACCTGAAAGGCGCACCCGATGTGTTGTTGGGTATGTGCGAGCAGCAGTTGGGTAAAGATGGTATCCAACCGCTGGATCGCGATTACTGGGAGCGAGAGATGGGCCATATCGCCAGCCAGGGCTTGCGCATGCTGGCGGCCGCTTACCGGCCAGTGCCTGGCGCTGATAGCGAGATTGATCATCCGGATGTGCAGCAGGGCATGATCTTTCTCGGTATTGCCGGGCTGATGGACCCGCCGCGCCCCGAGGCGATCGATGCTATCGCCATGTGCCGGCAGGCGGGTATTCAGGTCAAGATGATTACCGGTGACCACCCGGATACTGCCGTGGCCATCGCTGGCATGCTTGGCATGGGCACCGACTTGCGCGCCATGACTGGCCATGAACTGGAGGCCATCGATGACAGCGAGTTGAAGTCGCGGGCCATGCAGTATTCAGTGTTCGCGCGGACCAGCCCTGAACACAAACTGCGGCTGGTGCGTGCTCTGCAAGCGAATGATCAGGTTGTGGGCATGACCGGCGATGGTGTCAATGACGCGCCGGCGCTGAAGCAGGCAGACGTTGGCATCGCCATGGGTATCAAGGGTACTGAGGTGACCAAAGAGGCCGCCGACATGGTGCTCACCGACGATAACTTCTCGACAATCGCCGGAGCCGTGCGCGAGGGCCGGCGGGTCTATGACAACCTGAAGAAGACGGTGCTGTTCGTCTTGCCAACCAGTATGGCGCAAGGGCTGATCATTGTTATCGCCATTCTCGCGGGGATGGTGGTTCCGTTGTCGCCGCTGCAAGTTCTGTGGATGAACATGGCGACTGCTACCACCTTGTCTTTCGGTTTGGCTTTCGAGCCCGGCGAGTCTGGGATGATGCGGCGCAAGCCGCGCGACGTTCACGAATCTATTCTTGGCGGCTTCACCCTGTGGCGGGTGATTTTCGTCGGCATCCTGCTCACGGCTGCGGCGTTCTCGGTAGATACGTGGATGCTGGCCAACAATGCCGACACCAACCACATCCGGACCATGGTTCTGCACACGCTGGTCATTTCGCAGTGGGCTTACTTGTTCAACTGTCGCCTGCAGGAGGAGTTCTCACTGAACGCCGCCATGCTTCGCAACGGCGCCTTACTCGCCGTAACGCTGGCGCTGATTCTCCTGCAATGCCTGGTGCTGTATGTACCCTTCATGCAGTCAGCCTTCGATACCCAGCCTTTGCCATTCAGTAACTGGTTGGTTGCCATTGGCATCGGTGCGTTGGTTTTCCTCGCAGTGGAACTGGAGAAGTGGGTGATTCGCAAATGGAAGGCCCGCCGTGGGCGTTGACGTTTGAGTGGTTTGATCAAACTCTGGCATTGATCAGCAACCGCGAAGTCGCAGTCAGAACGCGGTGATCCACAAAGTGGAGGGCACAATAGTTGAGGCGCAGACTCCGAAAAGTCTGCGCCTCAATCGTTTCAGGTGTGCACCAAGCGTCCGTGCTTTCAGGTTATTGCTCCGGGCTTTTCGCAGGCTGTGGATAAGTCACTTGTCGGCTGGAGGTGTTTGCATAACTGATAAGCCAGTGCACCGGGGTGTTATTGAAACTATAGTTAGTTGAAATGATTGAAAAAATTATGTTGTAAAGTTTGTTTTATATAGCCAATAAGAATTACATGTTTTATCTACAGGGCTATATTTTCACGCTTTGTTGCTGTCAGTGATTGTTTATTTATATCTGTAGTTATTGAAATCGCTGTTCTTATTATAATTAGTTACAAGTCGTAGTTGAGATTCTGGTCAGTGTTTTCTGCCTGGCGAGGACTATTCGAAATGACAACTACATGATTTAGGGAATCACTATGCGCGATGCTGATCCATCCTGCCGTCGTCTTCTGGTGATTGATCCGTGCGAGGCGTGCAGGAGCCTGATGCCTGGCTTGCGCTCGGCAGGTTGGCAAGTTGAGTGCGCCGTACTCGATCAAGCTGAAAGCCGTGACTGCGATGTGGGCCTCATCCCCATCGGGCCAGACACCCTGCGCGATCGTGAACATTTAAAGCAGCTGCTTGGAAGCAGTTCGGCTGAATGGATAGCCGTACTCAGCCCTGAAGTGGTTTCTATGCCGGAAGTTGCCGACTTTGTTGGCGAGTGGTGCTTCGATTACCACACGCTGCCATTCGATGTGTCGAGGTTTCATGTCACCTTGGGCCGTGCATATGGAATGGTACGTTTGCGCGCCCGTAAAAGCTGCAAGCTGCAGGATGACAACGATGAGTTGCTAGGTGAAAGCTCAAGTGTCGATGACCTGCGCAAGCTGATCAGCAAGCTGGCGCCCACGCAGTCTCCGGTGTTGATTCGTGGCGAAAGTGGCACCGGCAAGGAGTTGGTAGCGCGTACGCTGCACCGGCAATCCAGCCGTGCCGATAAACCGTTTATAGCGATCAACTGCGGGGCCATTCCCGAGCACCTGATTCAGTCCGAGTTGTTTGGTCACGAGAAGGGCGCATTCACCGGGGCGCACCAGCGCAAGATCGGGCGCATAGAGGCAGCTGATAACGGTACGTTGTTTCTCGATGAAATTGGCGATCTGCCGTTGGAGATGCAAGCCAACTTGCTGCGGTTTCTGCAAGAAATGCAGATTGAACGTGTGGGCAGCACCCATCCGATCAAGGTTGATGTGCGAGTGCTTGCGGCTACTCACATTGATCTGGAGATGGCGGTGCATGGAGGAAGTTTCCGCGAAGACCTGTATTACCGCCTGAACGTTTTGCAGGTGCATACCGCGCCGTTACGAGATCGGTTGTCTGACGTGCAGTTTCTTGCCAGTCACTTCGTCAATCTCTACAGTCAGGAAATCGGGCGCAAGCCCAAGCGCTTTAGTGAAGATGCCCTGCGCGCAATGGTTGCCCATGCATGGCCAGGCAATGTGCGTGAGTTGGCCAATCGGGTCAGGCGCGGTTTGGTACTCGCCGAAGGCCGGCAAATAGAACGTGTAGACCTGGGGCTGGATAAGGTTGAGTTGATCGACGTAAACCTAAATACCCTGGAGCACTACAAGATGCAGGCGGAGTGTCGTGCCCTACAGCACGCCATGGCGGTATACCCGGAGAACATGACACTCGCTGCACGCGGCCTGGGCATCTCACGCCCGACGTTTTATCGTTTGCTGCACAAACATCAGATCCGCTGAGTTGTGGATAAAAAAACGCCCGGCATGCCGGGCGTTTTTGCAGGGGACGTTCAAAAGTAGTAAGGAAATTTCACGCTGAAGGTGAAATCGGGTGAGTCGGGCGTCAGGCCGACAGACAGGTTCGGCACAATGCTCAGGTTCTGATCGACTGCAAAGGTCATCCCAATGTTGTAATAAGCGGCGTTGGCATCGCTGCTCGGCACTGTGTTCCAACTCTGGCCGTCCTGTTTGATCTTGCTTTTCTGCGAGATAAGTTGCGAGTAAGACATCGCCAGGCTCATGCGCTCGTTAAGGGCAAAAGCAATGCCCAGGCCGTATTGAAACCAGTTACCCAACTGAACTTTGCCGGGAATGGTTACGCCTTGCTGAGCGCTGATATCGTCGAACGATTCCTCAAAGTTATAGGTGTATGAAAGGTTGCCGAACAGCACGGCCGGGTCGACTGTCTTGACCAGGGAAATCCCCGGGCTGACCGACCAGACTCCGTTACCACTGGGTAATTCTTCTGGCACGGTGAGGTTGTCATTGCCCGGTACTGGCCGCAACTTTATGCCGTAAGGCTCGTTACCGGTCGGCGCTTTAACCCGCAAGCTGGCAACAGCGTCGGGCAGGGTGTCGGTTTCGGTGATGAACTTGTAGGCAACCCCGAAACTCACATCGCCCAAGTCCGGGTCACGCGTAACCGTTTCTTCGGTAATTGCATTCGAAGCGCCACCCGCGCCGGCGGACTCGAACGTCGAGTCGCGGTAAACCACCGGAACGTTGACATCGAACTGCCAGCGGTCACGCCAGTTATAGCGCCCGGTAACATCGAGGGTGAAGGTGTCGGCATTAATCTGGTCGACGCCAATGTTGCCAAGAAAGATGGTGTCCAGCGCCAGGAAGCCATTCAAGAACAGTTGTCGGGTGTCGTAATGGCTGTAGGTCAGGCCTGTTTCCACGCTGAACGAGCCGTTACCAAAGAAGCCGCTGGCTTCGTTGTAAAGGTTCTCGACGCTGCGCGCAGGCGCGCCGTCATCCTGTAGGTCTGCGCCGTATCCGGCACCTTCTTGTTTGGCAACTGTTGTCGTACCACTTGGTGGCGTCACCGGCGCCACAATAGGGCGTCTGTTGGGTGTTACGGGTTGTCCTTCAACTTGCTTCAACCGTTGCTCAAGCACCATCAGTGCATTTTGTTGGGCTGCATAGTTTTGTCGTAATTGTTCTAATTCTTGTTTGAGTGCATTAACTTCGGCATCAGTTGCAGCCATCACAACCGATGCCGGGAAAACAGTCGCAGCACATAAGACCAAGCGCAACGAAAAGTGCTTTTGCATTGTTACGGCTTCCCTTTCGTTATTAGGTAAAACCAGCCTAGTTCATAATCAGAGACCTGTCGGACGTAAGGCGTTTAGTTGGTTCCAATTACAATCCAAGCCACCGGCCGCAGCCGAGTTTTCGCGCAACATGACACTTAAAGCCGCGATATTTTCCACGCGATTACCGGAACTTGAGATGTCTGTTCTTTGCATCACACCCCCGGCGCCCAGTTGCTGCAGGCTCACACCGTGGTCTTTGGCATTGATGGCGAGCTGCATGCCGCCATTGGTTGGCGAAACGCTGACCATGCCGGCTTCGCTGCTGGTTGATGAGGCGTTGAGGAGGGGTTGGCCATTCACCGCGGGTGCAGTGTTGCCATGCGCAACCTCAATGTCTACGCCGTTATAGCTGCTGTTGTAGTCGCCTGCAGAGCGGGTGCTTTGCACAACTCCCTGCACCGCGTTCAGCCCATTGCCTCCAGCTATCTGGCCGTTGCCTGAGTTGCTGGCCAAGGTATTTTCACTGCTGTTGCCGGACTGGCTGTAGGTTTGCACGTTGAAAACTGGCTTGGGCATGTTCTGCTGAATCTGCATGCTCACATTGGCGCCCAATACTTGGCCGCTGGCGTTTTGCCAGGAGCTGCTCATGGTGATGCCGAAGTTGATTATTCTGCCCGGTAATACGTAACGACCACGCAGTTGTGAGAGTTCCTGGTCGCTGAGTTCAACTGGGACAAACGGGTTGGCCGCATAAATGGGTAAGCTGGCAGCTAAGCAGGCTGCTGCCAGGCAGATTTGAAGTTTCATATTGTGCTCCTTGGCATTGCCTTACATGCCATTAGAAGAAGTCACTTTGAATGAATCCGAACTCCATCAACTCGGCGTCATTAACTGGTTTGAAACGATCCAGTTGATGCTTGGCGGTGAGTGGAACCGGCGGGTCCAGCAAAGCGTTGGTCTTGTCATATCCGGCGCCGATGACGGCAAAGACGATGCCATTCCAGCCGCTCTCGAAATCTTCAAGCGTATAACGCTTGTGGCCTAAAACCGGGTCGCCGATATAGACCCAGTTGCCCTCGGTTTTCTGCAGAACAACAAAGTGCTTGTAGCCGCGTACATCGAGTAGAACGACTACCGGGACTTTGATCTTTTCCAATTCCTTGGCCGGAATCCGGTAGCCGCGTGCGCGCATACCGATACCTTCCACATAGCGCTTCATGTCCAGCATCGAGAAGCCCTGGCTTTGCACCAGATCGTGGTCAGCATTGACCAGCATTCCCTGGATCACCATGTCCTCGTCTATATCGAAACGGTAGGCCTGATACAGCACTGTGGCGAGTGAGGCGGCGCCACAACTGAAGTCAGTTTTCTGCTCGATCAGATTGCTGAACTTGCGCTCGCGAATACTTTCAACGGACTTGTACACAAGGCCGCCACCCTGCATGGCAGGTATACCTACTTGGGCTGAAAAGGCCGCAGGACAGGTAAGCAGCAGAACGCTGAGCAGTAAACCGCGCATGAGTCAGTCCTTTGATTGGGAGAAGGGCTCCAGCCGAAGCCGGAGCCCTGTTTCACCGGGTGCTAAAAGGAGAGTCTTTCACCTCCTCCATTACCTCTCGGTATTGAAGGAGCTGTTACTCCCCCCCGGTTGGGCACGAGGTGCAGCCCGCTGCTATAGCCAGCGAGTTGCTCTGCTGGTTACCGGAGCCTGCAGCAATGTTCACACCAACGTTACCGGATACACGGTTGAGCGAGCCGGACAGGTCAGCAGTGTTGACCACCGGTGCTTTGAACCCTGCAACAACCGGGATCGAGCCGGTTACAGAGCCACCAAGGGTGATGTCGCCAGCCTCGTCGAAGAGGAATGCGCCTTCACCATTAGGGCCTGCCTGAGCACCCTGAGCGTCGCTGTCGACGTCAACGTGGCCAGTGTTGGTGCCACCGGTATGGCTTTGGCCCGACCAGGTATCCAGATACACATCGCCAACCTGATCAGAAATACCAGTGTAGGAACCTTCGCCTTCAAGGGTCAGGTTAACTTTGGCCTTGCCGTAATCGAGCGTGGCGTAGTTGTTGGTGGTATTGCCTTTGATGCTTTGAGTCGCACTGCTGCTAGCAGTAGAGAAAGCACCGGCAGACACAGCGGCAGCCATGTCGTTCTTCTGTTGGTTGTAAGTACCCGCCGCTACGTTGGCACCGACATTACCACTCGCACCGTTAAGCGAACCTGTGAGCGAGGCAGCGCTTGGGTTTGAGTAGTTTTTGACGCTGTTGTTTTTGAGGTTCTGGGTCACGTTGGTAGACGCTTCAGCGGTACCAAAGATGAATTGTGCATCCGCACTGGCCAGAGCCGCAGCGTTGGCTTGCTGGTTATTGGTACCGGCAACGACGTTGACTCCAACGTTACCTGATGCCGATTGGCCTACATCGTCAACAGTCGCAGTGTTTTCAGTGCCTTCGTTGTTTACCTTGTTGTTTTGGATCAGTTGGCTGTCTTCCACGGTTGCCGAGGCACCTGTTTCAGGAAACCAGGATTTTTTATTTTCGGCATAAGCGGACGTGGCGGCCATGGCGGTTGCCAATGCAATAGCGATCGGCGTCATTACTACCATTTTGGTTTTCATGGTGTATCTCCTTGCCTTGCTGTGTTGGACTTACTGTTGGGTGTTACTGCAGGGTCATTCCACAACCCTGATGCTGAGGGAGTTGGCCATTCGGTTACCTACCCCGGCACTCTGGTTCAGCTGCACCACGCCACGACTGCCTCCAAATGCGCTGTCGTCAGTAACGACGCGCCTCTCCCCTGTGGCTGATTCACCTGCTCCTGAGATTCCTGAAACAGCGATGCTTTGGGCCAGAACCGAGTCGTCGATGCTCTCGACGCCAGTGCCCACACTGATACTCATCGCGTTGACTTGTTGAGTTGCCGCGCCAGCAGACTGGTTGACCCCAAGGGCACCATTACCGTTGCTGAAGGCAGAGCCTTGAATCGCGGCGCTGGTGTTCATGACTGAATCCAGGCCGTCTATTTGAATATCTTGTTTTTGCACAATGGCGGCATTGGCGCCTGAACCGACAGCCAGTGCCCGGGCATTGCTCTGCTGCTGCATATCCCCGGCGGCCTGATTGACTGACAGCGCGCCGCTGTAGGAGCTGCCGCTGTTGGCAATGGTTGAGTTATGGGTCGGTGCTGTGTCTGCCAATGCCAACGCAGGCACGCAAAGCAGCACGATGAGCGGCCAATGTTTCATTTTATTGGCCTCCACCCAGCATATTCAGCGGCGCAAGCCCGCGTTGAATCGTACCGTTGATGGTATTGCTCAAACCCGCACCGGCACCGCCCGCATGGCCGACATCATTGCCGCCAGTATTTTGCGTGCTAGTGGGCGTGGTGCCGAATGTGCTGAGGCCCGTCAGGTTGCCGCCGGGCATGATGGTCGACTTGATGCTGGAGCCACTGGTAACACCGGCAAAGTCGCTGTCACTCAGCTCAGCGCTGACCCGATTGCCGCTGGCAGAGCCATTGAGCAGGTTGTTGACGTCACGCGAGATGTTGGTGTTGACCACAGTAGGATTCGGGTCAGGCATGTCGGTAGGATGAGTGGCAACGCGAGGCTGTACTTCCCGGTTGAGTACGATGATGCCATCTGCAGCAATAGCTGGCGTTGCGATGCAAATCGCCGCCGCCACACTGATAAGCCCTAGCAAGCTCGTTGTTCTAATAATTTCCATGACATGCGTTCCTTGTTCTTCCCTACAAAACCGCACAAATCGCAAAATGGATGTCACTGCTCTCTGGTGTTAATGCGCGGTGGTACTCGCAGAACTCATGCCGGAAATGGTTTTATACGGTTAATCAGGTACTTATAAAATTTCGCCTAAGTTCAAAACTTTTTACTGTTGCGCCGGTGATACACATCCAGCGCATTTATCGTGCTGACCCCCCGTTTTCATTGACCGGACGGACAACAGACACGGCTGTATCAACTTTGAAACACTGGCCTGAGTATCTTTCCCGGCTAGCGTATATGCGGGGTATAGAGCGCTGGCTTGTTTCATTTTTGAAACAACGTCGAGAAATCTCGATTCACCAATAGCGCTTTGCCATTATTGCGAGGCTGGTTGCGAAGCCTCTAGCACGGCGGTTTTAGCGATTCTGGTAAAACTTCTGGCAAATAATTTGATTGGTGCTGTAACGCAGCGATTAGCGCAGGCTCTAATTTCCTGCCAGAGTCATGAGCAGTTCTGCTCGACTGGTTTTAAAAACAATTTGAGGATGAACTTATGTCGACTAAAACAAACGTTGCTGCTACTGGTGCTGCTATCGCTTTCGCTGCTGCCACAATGTTTGCCACCATGGCGAGCACGGTTGTAGTGGCTGAAGAATCTCCAGTCCATTGCTTCGGCGTAAACTCCTGCAAAGGCCAGAACGACTGCAAAACAGCTAACAACGCTTGCAAAGGCCAAGGCATTTGCAAGGGTCAGGGCTTCAAAGCGATGTCACTGGCTGAGTGCAATGCCGCTAAAGGTACTGTTGGCGAGTAATGCACAAACGCAGCGGTTCTTCACAAGAGCCGCTGCGGCTTTTATCTGATTGTTTCAGGCGCCTCTGAAAAGGCAGTCAAACCAAAGCGTTGGCTCGATGTTTTTTCAGAGGTTCCTTGAGGAGTGCCAATGCCGGCTGCATCTCAATTTCTGGGCTTCGGCCTGGGTTTGCGTACCAACTACTATCAGGAAATTCTTGAACAGCGCCCTGCGGTCGACTGGTTTGAGATCATTTCCGAAAACTACATGGTCGAGGGCGGTAAGCCACTCTATTACCTCGATGCCATCGGCGAGCACTATCCGCTGGTGATGCATGGCGTTTCGCTGTCTATCGGCGGCCCGCATGATCTCGACAACGATTACCTGAAACGCCTGAAAGCGCTTGCCGAGCGGGTCAAACCGCAATGGATCAGCGATCACTTGTGCTGGAGTCGTGGCAGCGCCCATCACCTGCACGACCTGCTCCCGCTGCCCTTCACCGAAGAAAGCCTGAGCCATGTGGCGAGTCGCGTGCGCCAAGTCCAGGATGTTATCGAGCGGCCGCTGGTGCTGGAAAACGCCTCGACTTATATCCGCAGTGCGGGCGACAAATTCACCGAGTGGGAATTTCTCTCAGCGCTGAGTGCCGAGAGCGGCTGTGAGTTGCTGCTGGACGTCAATAACGTCTATGTCAGTGCGCGCAACCATGGCTTTGATCCTTGGGAATTCATCAGCAGTTTACCGGCCGACAAGATCCGCCAGATGCACTTGGCCGGGCACACCGATTACGGCACATACTTGATTGATACTCACGATCACCCTGTGTGTGATCCGGTGTGGGAGCTTTATGAGCGCACGGCCCGTCACTTTGGCCCCGTTGCAACGATGATCGAACGCGACGATCACTTTCCGCCGTTTGCGGAGTTGATGGACGAGCTGGAAAAAGCCCGCAGCATTGCCGCCCGCGCCTTTGCCAAGGAGCCTGCATGCGTCTGATCGAATGGCAGAATGAAATCGAGAACTACCTGCTCAACGCCGACTCGGTGCCCAATGCCGCGCTGCGCGACACGCTGATTGGCGGCCCGACACTGGATGTCGATCTGGGGCTGGCGATTTATCACAACGCCTATCGCGCGCGCTTGCAGGAAGTGCTGCGCGGTGATTTTGAGGCTGTGCATCAATGGTTGGGTGACGAAGAGTTTGCGGCCCTGGCTCAGGCGTATATCGATGCCCATCCGCCCAAGCACTTCAGCTTGCGTTGGCTTGGCGCTGACTTTGCCGACTTTATCGATGCACACCTGATACCTGAACAAGCGCAACCCTTGAGTGAGCTGGCGCGGCTTGAGTGGGCATTCACTCTGGCGTTCGATGCGCCGGATGCGCAGGCCTTGCTGTTCGAGCAGGTCGCGGCATTGCCGGCAGAAGACTGGCCGAACTTGCAGGTGCGCTTGTTGCCCAGTGTGCAATGGCAAGCATTTACTTTTAACACGCTGGACATCTGGCGAGCGCTGAAGAATCAGGGTGAATTTCCAGGCAGTGTAAAACTTGAGCAGCCCAGTGTATGTCTGGTTTGGCGGCAAGAACTGGTCACCCGCTATCGCAGTTTAGGCGAGGCCGAGACTGGAGCGTTGCAGGGCATGGCTGTGCAAGGCATGAACTTCTCGGGCTTATGTGCAGCGTTGACTGAACTGGGTGATAACGCGCCGGTTCAAGCCGTCACTTGGCTGCGCCAGTGGCTCAGCGACGGCATTTTGCAGGCGCATTAAGTTTGGCTATCGCGCTCATTAGCTGAATATTTTCGTGAGTGGGCTATCCTTTTTTTCAGGTGTTGTTGACTGAGAATTGGAGGCCCTAATGCTCGCGCATCTTCCGCAATCATTCGATAATCTCAACCTGCCGCTACGCCTGCGCTTGTGGGACGGCAAACAGTACGATCTTGGCCCCAGCCCCCGTGTGACGCTGGTGGTGAAAGACCCGACGCTGATTGCCCAGCTCTCACATCCGGGTCTCGATACGTTAGGCGGTGCCTATGTTGAGGGGCGCATCGACCTCGAAGGCTCAATGCGCGATGTAATCGAGGTGGGAGACGCCCTGAGTCAGGCGGTTTTGGGCGATGACGTGTCAGCCGAGCCTGAGCATCAAGCTCATGACAAGGAAGTGGACGCGGCGGCCATCAGTTATCACTACGACCTCTCCAACGACTTCTATGCCCTTTGGCTCGACCCGGACATGGTCTATTCCTGCGCCTATTTTCCTCAGGGTGATGAGACGCTGGCGCAGGCTCAACAAGCCAAGCTTCGCCATATCTGCCGCAAATTGCGCCTGCAACCAGGCGATAAATTACTGGATGTAGGCTGCGGCTGGGGCGGGCTTTCGCGGTTTGCGGCGCGTGAATTCGGCGCGCAGGTGCTTGGCATCACGTTGAGCAAAGAGCAGCTGCAACTGGCGCGGCAACGGGTTAAAGACGACGGACTTGAAGGGCAGGTAAACCTCGAGTTCATGGATTACCGCGACCTGCCGCAGCAGGGCCAGTTCGACAAGATTGTCAGCGTCGGCATGTTCGAGCACGTCGGTTTGGCCAATCTGCCGCTGTATTGCAGTTGCCTATACGGCGCATTAAAGCCGGGCGGGCTGATGCTCAACCACGGTATTACCTCCAAATACACCGACGGCCGCCCGGTTGGCCGGGGCGCTGGCGACTTTATTGGCCAGTATGTTTTTCCGCACGGTGAATTGCCGCATGTCGCAACCATGACCAGCCTGCTCAGCGAAACCGGATTGGAAGTGGTCGATATCGAGAGTCTGCGCCTGCATTACGCCCGCACGCTGGCCATGTGGAGCGAGCGTCTCGAGCGCCAACTCGACCGCGCCAGCAAGCTGGTGCCGGATCAGGCGCTGCGAATCTGGCGGCTTTATCTGGCAGGCTGCTCGTATGGCTTTGCGCATAACTGGGTCAACATTCATCAGATTCTTGTTACCCGACCGTATCCCGATGGCGGGCATGATTTGCCTTGGAGCCGGGCCGATATTTACCGCTGACCGCAAGGCCCGCGAATGACCTGACCGTGTGAGGGCAGGCGATCACCCTGCACAATTCAGCGCATTGCCTTACCATGCCTGAATTGCCGAGTGATGAGTTGCACATGCCTGCCTTGTTTGTCCGTTATCGGGTGTTCTGGATTGTTCTGCTGATCGTCATCGGCTTGCTGTTGAGCATGCTGGTGGCCGGACGTTATGCGCAGAATCAGGCCTGGAAGGACCGCAGCGTTGAAGCGCGGGATCAACTGCAGTTGTATGCCCAATCGGTACACGCGCTGGTTGAACGGTTCCGTTCGGTGCCAGAGGTGTTGGCGCTCGACAGCGACATTAAAACCCTGCTGCGTGCGCCCAAAGATCGCCTGCTCCGCGAAAAACTCAATCAGCGTCTCGAACGGCTCAACTTGGCCGCCGGTTCCAACGTCTTGTATCTGCTGGATATGCGCGGGCAAGCGCTGGTGGCGAGTAACTGGCGGGACTGGAGCAGTTTTGTCGGCAACAATTACGCCTTCAGGCCGTATTTTCAGGATGCGCTAAAGCAGTCTGCCGGGCGTTTTTTTGCCGTTGGCGTGACCACCGGAATTCCCGGTTATTTCCTTTCGCATGCGGTGCACGATGACGATGGCAGCGTAATCGGCGTGCTGGTGGTCAAGCTTGAGTTCGAGCAATTGCAGCGTGAGTGGGCAGGGCAGAGCGGCGTGTTGTTGGTGGCTGACGGCTATTCAGTGGTGATTCTGAGTAACCGCCCGGCCTGGCGTTTCCGTTCGCTGCAGCCGCTGAGTGACAGCGTTCGCAACGAGTTGGTGGAGGTGCGCAAATATGCCGAACAGGCACTCAAACCCTTACCCAGCACCTTGCGCCAGCAGATTGATAACGACGCGCAGCGGCGCACAGTGGATGGCCCGGATGGTCAGCGTGACTACCTGTGGCAGAGCCTGTTGATGCCCGAAGAAGGCTGGACGCTGCACTATCTGGTCGAGCCTTCGAGTTTTGACGAGAGCATTCGCAGCTATCGGCTGGCCGCCGCCGGCGTTTGGATGACCCTGGTATTTTTGCTGCTGTATCTGGTTCAGCGGCGCAAGAATCAGCGTTTGCAGATCGGTATTCGCGAACGCCTGGAGCGCGAAGTGGAGCTGCGCACCGCCGAGCTGCATGAAGCGCAGGAAGGCCTGGTACATGCCGCCAAAATGGCCGCGCTGGGGCAGATGTCGGCGGCAATGGCCCACGAAATCAACCAGCCTCTCACAGCCATGCAGATGCAATTGGGCAGCTTGCGCCTGTTGCTCGATAGCGGTCGCCAGGCAGATGTACATGAAGGGCTGCAACGTATTGATGGGCTGTTGCAGCGCATGGCCGGGCTTACCGGACACCTGAAAACTTTTGCGCGCAAGAGCCCGTCCGGGCTTAAAGAGCGCCTGCGCCTGGATGATGTGCTGGAGCAGGCCCTGCAATTACTCGCCCCACGCATGCGCAGTGAAAATGTGCAGCTCAGACGCGAGACAGACGACAACGTAATGGTCATGGGCGATGCCATCCGCCTTGAACAGGTGTTACTCAATTTGCTGCATAACGCCCTCGATGCGCTTACGGATCAGGCGCATCCGCAGCTGTGGATAACTATTGCGCAGGAGGGCGAACACGCTGTTTTGCGGGTTGAGGACAACGCCGGCGGGATTAGCAGCGATCAACTCGCGCAGGTTTTCGAGCCCTTTTTCACCACCAAGCCAGTGGGCCAGGGGCTGGGTCTCGGTCTGGCGGTTTCGTACGGAATCGTGCGTGAAATGGGCGGTACACTGGAGGCGGCAAACAGCGCGGCGGGTGCTGTGTTCACCCTCAAACTGGCAGCCGTCTCCTGAGTTGACTGTGACTGATTGCGCCGTGCAGATGATTTTCGCACTAGAGAATTTTGCGGTTGGCGATACACTGCGGCCGGTCAGTCAGGAGGTGATATGAGCGGTCAGGTTTTGGTAGTCGATGATGAAGCGGCAATCCGTGATGCGGTTCAGCAGTGGCTGGAGCTGTCCGGCTTCGAGGTCACTGCCTGCGCCAGCGCGGCCCAAGCTCTGAATCTGGTCGATCGCGAATTTAGCGGCGTGGTTATCACCGATGTACGCATGCCCGGCACTGATGGTTTGCAGTTGCTGGATAAACTGCTCGCCCAGGATGCTGACCAGCCGGTGATCATGGTCACTGGCCATGGTGATGTGCCGATGGCGGTTGAGGCCATGCGCAACGGCGCTTACGACTTCATCGAAAAGCCCTTCACCCCGGAACGCCTGCTCGACAGCGTGCGCCGGGCTGTGGATAAACGTCGGCTGGTGTGTGAAAACCGCGAATTGCGCCAGCAGTCGGCGTTCAAAAACCGCATAGAAAGCCAGTTGCTGGGCGTTTCCAAACCGATGGTCAACTTGCGTCGGCAGATCCTCGAGCTGGCCGGAACCTCGGTCAATATCCTCATTCGCGGCGACACCGGTAGCGGCAAGGAGCGTGTTGCGCGCTGCCTGCATGACTTCAGTCCACGCGCCGACAAGCCGTTTGTTGCGCTCAACTGTGCGGCGATTCCAGAGCACTTGTTCGAGAGCGAATTATTCGGCCACGAGAGTGGCGCTTTCACGGGCGCACAAGGTAAGCGCATTGGCCGCATTGAGCATGCTCACGGCGGAACCCTGTTTCTCGACGAGATCGAAAGCCTGCCGCTGGCCCAGCAGGTCAAGCTGTTACGCGTTTTGCAGGAGAAAAGCCTTGAGCGCTTGGGCTCCAACCGCAGCATTCAGGTGGATCTGCGGGTCATCAGTGCGGTCAAACCCGACTTGCTTGACGAGGTTAAAGCCGGACGTTTCCGTGAAGACTTGTACTATCGCCTGAATGTGGCTGACTTGCAGTTGCCGCCGCTGCGCGAGCGGCGGGAAGATATTCCGCTGCTGTTCGAGCACTTCGTTCAGGCGGCGGCCGTGCGCCATGAACGCGCGGCACCGGCGCTGGCGTCCAGCGAACTGGCGCGGTTGCTGGGGCATGACTGGCCCGGCAATGTGCGCGAGTTGATCAACGCGGCAGAGCGTCATGCGCTGGGTTTGAGTGCGCCGGCCGAGCACGTCGAGAGCAGCTCGCTGGCTGAGCAGATGGAAGCATTCGAGGCGCAGTGCCTGCACAACGCGTTGCTCAGTTGTCAGGGCAACATCAATCAGGTGATGGAAATGCTGCGTCTGCCGCGGCGCACCCTGAATGAGAAGATGCAACGCCATGGGCTGCAGCGCAGCACCTATCGCCCGGCTGGCAGCGTGGATGACGAATAGGCGGATTTTTGCCTATGGGATTTTTCGTATAAGCGGTTTTCCGCCTGATATGGCTGGTTTTTCAATCGAGATGGCTCTAGCACGGGTGTTTGGCCGCTTGGCACGGCATCTGCTATAGCTTTAGTCAGGCCGGTGCATCTGCGGCCACGAACAATAACGATCACAGGCCTGTATTCAATGCACAGGTAGTCGCCTGTCCGGTGACGTGCTGACTGATCGTCTACATTGAAAACTCTGCATAAAGCCATAACAACGACGGAGCTTCTTCCATGCGAATGACCAAACGTTTAAGCCTATTTGCTGCTGCCGCAACGCTGACTGCCAGCACTGCCGTACTCGCGGCGCCGACATTCATCAATATCCTCACGGGCGGCACCAGCGGTGTTTATTACCCGATTGGCGTTGCGCTGTCGCAGCTCTACAGCAATGGCATCGAAGGTTCGAAAACCTCCGTACAGGCCACCAAGGCATCGGTTGAAAACCTCAACCTGCTGCAAGCCGGTCGCGGCGAGCTGGCGCTGGCTTTGGGTGACTCGGTTGCGGATGCCTGGGCAGGCGTGGAAGACGCAGGCTTCAAGGCTCCGCTGAAAAAGCTGCGTGCAATCGCCGGTACTTACCCGAACTACATTCAGATTGTTGCCAGCAAAGAGTCCGGCATCACCACGCTGGCTGACCTCAAAGGCAAGAGCATTTCGGTGGGCGCACCCAAGTCCGGTACCGAACTCAACGCCCGTGCAATCTTCAAGGCCGCTGGCCTGAGCTATGAAGACATGGGTAAGGTCGAATTCCTGCCTTATGCCGAGTCGGTTGAGCTGATCAAGAACCGTCAGTTGGATGCCACCCTGCAATCTTCGGGTTTGGGCATGGCGGCGATTCGTGACCTGTCTGCAACTCTGCCAATCAACTTCGTTTCGGTGCCAGCCGACGTTGTCAGCAAAATCGGTAACGACGCCTATCAGGCTGCTGTGATCCCGGCCGGTACTTACGACAACCAGACAGCTGATGTGCCGACTGTGGCCATCACCAACATTCTGGTCAGCCACGAAGGCGTGTCGGAAGAAACGGCGTATCAGATGACCAAGCTGATGTTTGAAAACCTAGACCGTCTGGGCAACGCCCACGCTGCGGCCAAGGACATCAAGCTGGAAACTGCTGCCAAGAACCTGCCGATCCCACTGCATCCAGGTGCTGAGCGCTACTACAAAGAAGTTGGCGCGCTGTAAGCATCGTTTGCCCAAAGTGACCGGGTGGCTGCTGCCGCCCGGTCCAAAGCAGCCTTGGCGTGGCACCCCGCACCTGGGCTAATCGCAACAACCGATGCAGCCGAACATGCTTAACGTGTGATTGGTATCGGCTGCAGGCGTTTTGCAGAGGGAGCCTAATAAAGCCAGTGCCGCCATGGCAGTCGGTTTTGTTAGCACCTCTATCGCAGTAGCAATATTGAGAGTGTTTGCGCCATGAGCGAGCAAAATCAGGGCCTGTCCGCCAACCCCGGCGAGTGGCCAAAAGCGCTGTTTATCGTAGCGCTGCTGTTCTCTGTTTTTCAGATCATCACTGCCGCGTTTCATCCGGTTTCAAGCCAGGTGTTGCGCGCCGTTCACGTTGGCTTCTTGTTGCTGACGGTGTTTATCAGCTTCTCCGCCACTGGCAAGGGTCGCCCTTGGCAACCGCTGGCCTGGCTGCTGGGTTTGGCCGGTATGGCGACGGCGGCGTATCAATGGATTTTCGAAGCCGACCTGATTCAGCGCTCCGGCGACCTCACCAGCATGGATATGTTTGTCGGCCTGGTGCTGGTGTTCCTGGTGTTCGAAGCCGCGCGCCGGGTCATGGGCATCGCCTTGCCGATTATTTGCGCGCTGTTTCTGGCTTATGGCCTGCTTGGGCAATACCTGCCGGGTGATTTGCAGCATCGTGGCTATGAGATCGACCAGTTGGTCAATCAGTTGGCCTACGGTACTGAAGGCCTGTACGGCACGCCGACCTATGTATCTGCGACCTATATCTTTCTGTTCATCCTGTTCGGCGCGTTCCTCGAACAAGCCGGCATGATCAAGCTGTTCACTGATTTTGCCTTGGGCTTTTTCGGCCACAAGCTCGGCGGCCCGGCCAAGGTGTCGGTGGTGTCGTCTGCGTTGATGGGCACGATCACCGGTTCCGGCGTTGCCAACGTGGTAACCACCGGCCAGTTCACCATTCCGCTGATGAAACGCTTCGGTTATCGCCCGGCCTTTGCCGGTGGCGTCGAGGCCACCTCCAGTATGGGCAGCCAGATCATGCCGCCGGTGATGGGTGCGGTCGCGTTCATCATGGCTGAAACCATTAACGTGCCGTTCTACGAAGTCGCCAAGGCGGCATTGCTGCCGGCCATTCTGTACTTCGGCTCGGTATTCTGGATGGTGCATCTGGAAGCCAAGCGGGCCAACCTGCTGGGCCTGCCGAAAGATCAGTGCCCGGATCCGTGGGCCGCGGTAAAAGCCCGCTGGTATCTGCTGATCCCGCTGTTCATTCTGGTTTACCTGCTGTTCTCGGGCCGCACGCCGTTGTTTAGCGGTATGGTCGGTTTGTCGCTGACAGCGATTGTGATTCTTGGCTCGGCGATCATCATGCGCGTCTCGTCACTGGGCCTGCGGATTGCCTTCTGGATTGCCCTGGGTCTGCTCTGCGCCGGCTTCTTCTCGATGGGCATCGGTGTGGTGTTTGGCGTCGTGGCGTTGCTGGTGGCCATCTGCTGGTTCATCAAGGGCGGCCGTGAAACGCTTACCGTCTGCCTGCATGCGCTGGTTGAAGGGGCTCGTCACGCAGTGCCGGTGGGTATTGCCTGCGCACTGGTCGGGGTGATTATCGGTGTGGTTTCCCTCACGGGCGTGGCGTCGACCTTTGCCGGTTACATTCTGGCCATCGGTCAGGACAACCTGTTCCTGTCGCTGGTGCTGACCATGCTTACCTGCCTGGTTCTGGGCATGGGTATTCCGACCATTCCCAACTACATCATCACCAGCTCGATTGCCGCCCCCGCGCTGCTGGATCTGGGCGTGCCGTTGGTGGTGTCGCACATGTTCGTGTTCTATTTCGGCATCATGGCTGACCTTACGCCGCCGGTAGCGCTGGCTTGTTTTGCGGCGGCGCCGATTGCCAAAGAGACTGGTCTGAAGATCAGCCTGTGGGCGATTCGTATCGCGATTGCCGGCTTCATTGTGCCGTTCATGGCGGTTTACGACCCGGCGCTGATGATGCAGAGCGATAGCTGGCTGGCGATTATCTATGCGTTGTTCAAGGCCGGCGTGGCGATTGGTTTGTGGGGCGTGGTGTTTACCGGCTACCTGCAATCCAAGCTGCCGTGGTGGGAGCGCGTGCTGGGCTTCGCTGCAGGGGCCAGCCTGATTCTGGCAACCCCGGCGAGTGACGAGATCGGCTTTGTGCTGGCGGCATTGTTCTTCTTTGCGCACTTCTGGCGTTCGCGCCGCAGTCAGGCGGCTACTGCATGATTGGTTTGTGCATGGGGCTTGCGGGCGCGGTCTGGGCGCAGTTGCCAGTCAGCGAATTTACCCTGGCCTGGAAGCACACAATTGAGCACATCCGCTGGGAAGAGGATTACCGCGTGACCGCCGAGGGCTTGCAACTCGGCGAGGCGCGGGTACGAGGTTCTGGTGCTGGCATGGAAATCCCTGCCGATGCCGAACTGCGTGAGGGCAGCTGGCATTACCATCGCCAGCTTCCACCCTTGCAACCCCTGCGCTTGGGACGAACTCCCGAGGCCGGGGATTACCAACTGTGTTTTAACCAACGTTGCCAGGCGGCAAGTAAATGGCTAGGCCCGCCAAAAGCGAGCCAGCCGGCGTTGGAACTCTGGAGTTGTGAGCTCGACTCCCCTGCAGCGAACGGTGCAGGCAAGGGCTGACATGTCGGCCTGCTCCCGGCGCCACAAGCACCGGTATACTGTTGAATCGAACCCCCATGCGGCTGACGCCTGTGGGGGTTTTGTTCGTCTGCGACGGGACGTTTTCAGGGCGCTTAACAGGCCCGCTCATTAAGGGATTTGATCGTGAGTGATTTGAGTTACACCACTTATTACCTGCAAATGCTCAGCCCGCAGCAACTGCGCAGCAAACCGCTGCCGACAGCGCTGAGCATCGTCGAGTGTGAGTTCAAGCAGTATCAACTCAACCGGTTTCTTTATCAGCTGGTGGGTGAGCCGTGGCAGTGGACGGACAAGCTGGTGTGGACGCCCGAGCAGTGGCAGGCGTTGGTCAATGCCGATAATCACCGCACCTGGGTGGCGTATTGCCGGGGCGCGATTGCCGGTTATTACGAGCTGCAAATGACTTGGGACGGCGACGTTGAGATTCTCTACTTTGGTTTGGCCGAGGCGTTTTTCGGTCAGGGCTTCGGCGGCCCGATGCTCAGCCATGCCTTGCAGTCCGCGTGGAACTGGCCCGGCGTGAAACGCGTCTGGGTGCATACCTGCACGCTCGATCACCCGAGTGCGCTGAGCAACTATCAGGCGCGCGGGCTTGAGATCTATAAACAAGAGCTGACGACCGAAGCCGCGCAGTGATGTGCTCTGGCTGAAGGCGCGATAGACTGGCTGGGTTATTAACCATTGATCCACCGGAGCATGTTATGTCTACACGGAGTCGCAAAACACTGATTCTCGGGCTGGTCTGTCTACTTCCTACACTGGCGAGCGCTGCGCCGATCCTGCCTGGTCTGTGGGAAGTCAGCACAGACAAGATGGAGGTAGATGGTAAAGCGATGCCGGGCATGGAAGAGATGTTCAAGAAGGTTAAGCAAATGCCGGATGAGCAGCGCAAGGTGATGGAAGACATGATGAAGCGCCAGGGCATCCGACTTGGCGAGAAGGGCATTCAGGTGTGCATGAGCGAGGAGCAGGTGAACGCCAATCATCTGCCGCTGCTGGACACCAATTCGGGCTGCTCGCAAAACATCACCGAGCGCACCGACAAAGTCTGGAAGTTCGAATACCTGTGCCCGAATACCCGCGGTGAAGGCGAAACTCACTTTGCCAGCAAGAAGGCCTTTACCACCAAAGTGAAGACCCACTTCCAAACCGAGAACGGCGAGAAAGACGGCTCCATCGAATCGAGCGCCCGTTGGGTCGGTGCCGATTGCGACACCCTGGCGCCTCGCTAAAACCGGGTCAGTAAAGGTCGCGTCGATAGCGCCCGCTCAGGCTTAGCTGGCTCAGCCGTTCAGGCCCCAGCAACTCGCGCAGGCAGCTGTCGACGCCGCGACCAAGCTTTTCCAGGCTGCCGCAAACATAGATTGCCGCGCCCTGATTTAGCCAGTATTCCAGCGTTTCTGCGTTCTCGCGCAGGGCGTCCTGCACATAACGCAGCCGCTCTCCGTCGCGTGAAAATACCCGGTCCAGCCGCTCAAGGTGGCCGCTGCGCTGCCAGCCCGTAAGTGTCTCATCGAACAGCGCGTCATGCGCTTGCTCGCGCTCACCCATGATCAGCCAGTTGCGTGACCGCGCCCCTGCAGCGCGTTCGTGCAGGTGCGCGAGCAATCCTGCCAAGCCACTGCCGCTGCCGAGCAGAATCATCGGTACTTCCGGCGCCGGGCCGTGAAATCCGGGATTGCGGCGGATGCGCAGATCAATCCATTCACCCAGATCTGCGTGACGACACAGCCAGCCGGAGCCGAGCCCGAGGCGCCCGTCGGCCTGATGTTGTTCGCGCACCAGCAAGTCGATGTGGCCCTGCGCATGGCTGGAGGCGATTGAGTATTCACGGTGAGCCAGCGGTTTCAGGTTGTCGATCAGATCTTCGACGCCGCCTTCAAGCAGATGCTGGCCGGGCACTGGCAAGTGATGTCGACTGAGCACCTCAGCCAGGCTCTGACCGTCATCCAAGGGCGTATCTGCGGCCATGCCCAAGCCTTGCAGGTATTCAGCTACATGCTCGGCTGAATGCCGTGGGCCGATCTCGACAATATCTCCGGCCTGCCACTCGGCGGAGTCGGCACTTTGCAGGCTCAGGTGATGAATCGGCGCGGCGCTGCTTCCGGGGTTCAGGCACGTGCGCCGGACCAATTGCCAAGGCCGATAATGCGCCGGCTGCCAGTCGACAAAGTCACTGTTGGCGCTCAGGTGCGCCAGTTGCTGCTGCCAGTGGCGCAAGGTGCCGGGGTCGAGATTATCCACTTTGAGCAAGTCGAATAACGGCTCGGCGCCGCGTGCATGTAAGCGCTGTTGCAAACGTTCACCCAGCGCACAGAACTGCGCGTACTGGCTGTCACCCAACGCCAGAATTGCGAACTGCAGGTTGGCCAGTGACGAGGTTTTTGCAAACAGCTCGTGCTCGAAACGCACGGCATTATCCGGCGCTTCGCCCTCACCGTAGGTACTCACGACCAGCAACAGGCGCTGCGCAGCAGACAATTGCTCAAGGTTGATCTGGTTAAGGGGCAAACACTGCGCCGCCACCTTGCTTTCAATCAACTGCGCACAACTGCGCTCGGCAATCTGTTGCGCCTGACCGCTCTGGCTCGCATAGGCAACCAACAACGTGTCGGCATTGCTTGCTTCGGGGCGAGCGCGGCGGTGTTGCCATGCGCATTGCGCACACAGCGCCACATACACCAGACAAATGAGCAGCGCAGATATTTCGCGCGGCGGCTGCAGCCACAGTAAAGCTGCCGCGAGCAGCAGACTGACAGGTACAGGCCAGCGACGAAGGATGGAATGAGCGATCAAGGCGGGCCGCTTAAACTGGAGGATGAAAAAGAAGGCGCCGCTGTCGTCTTGGCCGACAGCGGCGAGGCAGGCTTAAGGCGCCAGCACTTCCAGCGTGGCGCTGTAGGACGCGCGGCGCTCAGTGGCGGGTGCTTTAACCCCGTCTTTGCTGCTCAGCTCAGCTTCGAGCCAGTACATGCCCGCTTCGGGCCAGGTGATGCTGATTTTGCCGTCGGCATCGCTGGTGGTTTTGATTTCACCCAGATGATCACGGTAGCGGTTGCCACCTGGAATCACACTCACCGCAACGTCTTTGGCAGGCTTGCCATCGAGCAGCAAAGTGAACTCGGCCGCTTCACCAGCAAACAGGTCATTGGGGTGAGTGATCGGCGCCAGTTCCAAGCCGACACCGGTGGTTTTCAGCACGGTTTCAGTTGGGTTGCCCGAGGTCACGAACACTTCCATGCGGTTGCTGTTCTGCGCCACTTTGAGGTCTTTGGCGTCGCTCGGAACCAGCTTGGCGAAGTCTGCTTCCTTACCCATCCAGCGGCGCTTTTCACCGTTCTCGGTGTAGCTGGCAAACAGGCCACTGTTGGCGATGGCCAGCTTGTAAGTCCCTTTCTGGGTGAGGTGAACATCGAAGGTGCTGCGGTAGCGGCCGATGTTGCCGTTTTCAGCTTTGATGCTGCTGCCGTCCGGCGCCAGCAGTTGCAGTTCAGCAGCCGGGCGTGGGCGCATGCCTGGTGGGCCACCGGCTTTACCAGCGTCGAGTTTGCCGATACCGGCAATGCGCAGCGGGAAGTGCTCGAAGTAGAACAGGTCATTGGAAACAGCGGCATCAACGGTGACCCACGGATCTTCGCCGGATAAAACCGTCGCTGAAGGCAGCATCCAGGCGCGGTGGGCTTGTGCGCTGAGTGGCAGGCAAACAGCAAGGGTCAGGGCAGTCCATTTGACGATGGGGTGCATGGCAAGCTTCCTTAGAATGGCGTATTTCAGGGATCGGCGGGTTTAGGGAGTCAGGGTCAGATTAATCTGACCCAACTCGGTTTTGCCTTTGCTGTTGCTCTCGGCGCGCTCCTGCGGCGGCCAGGTAAATGGCAGGCGCAGCAGTTCGCGGCCACCCACCTCGCGGGCAGCCTCCACAACAACGCGATACTCGCCCGCAGGCAAGTTATTGAAAGGCGCATCGGCGCTGTTGAAGGTCAGTGATTGCTTGCCGACAGCGCGGGTTGCACCGCTCACACCATCAATCGGCATTTCCAGGCTGCGACCGCTACGGCGCCACCATTGGCGCAGGTCTTTGAGCCATTTTTCGCCTTCTTTGTCCTTGAGTTTCTCGTCGTACCAGACCGCCAGATTGGCAACGTGCTTCTGGTTCGGCTGCTCCAGCCAAATGGCGACATAGGGGCGATGGTATTCGGCGACCTGCAAGCGCGGGATTTCTACATCCAGTTTTACTTCGGCGGCCATTACAGGGGCGCTGAGTAGCGCGCAGAAAGGCAGGAGCAAGCGTTTCGACATAGCAATGTCCTTATTAGTGGATAAACAGCAGCGCCAGTAACACGGGGATTACCAGGCCCAGACCCAGCATCGGCCAGGTTGTGGGTCGGTTACTGGCATAGCGCTTGAGTAACAGCAGGCCGCTGAGGCTGAACACCACGCACAGCCCAGCGAAAATATCGATAAACCAGGACCAGACAGCACCGGTGTTGCGACCTTTGTGCAGGTCGTTGAGGTAGGCAATCCAGCCGCGATCAGTGCGCTCGTACTCCAGCTCGCCGGTCTGGATATCCAGGCTCAGCCAGGCGTCACCACCGGGGCGGGGCAGGCCGATGTACAGCTCGCTGTCCGACCATTCTGCCGTGCGGCCATCCAACTGCACCGGCAACTCGGCTTGCAGCCACTGCCTGAGCGCCAGCGGTATTCCTGTGCTGGGCATATCAGCCAGTAATGTGGCTTGCAGCTCGGCTGGGAGCTCGGCGTGATGGCTGGTGATTGTCGGTTTGGCTTCTATCTGCGCGGCGTGATTGAGGGTGATGCCGGTGATGGCAAACAGCAGCATGCCGGCCAGGCACAGGGCAGAACTCAGCCAGTGCCATTGGCGCAGCGTACCGAGCCAGGGAAGAGCGCTCATAAAGTTCACATTACGAAGAGAATGAGAACGATTCTATAAAGTTTTTAATGCAAATGGGAAACCTTTACAAAATCTATACGTTGCCGGCCTTGCACTCATGTGTATCTGAAACCTGCGGTTTTAAAGGGTCAAAGGCATGAATCTGTGGTGGGGCGGAGCAAAACTTTCGGAGCGTATTTAAATGATAATACTTCGCAATTGTATTGACGAAGAACAGCCGAGCTGTAAACATATAATGATAACCATTATCAATAGTGCTGGGTGATCCAGGCTGTCTTGGGTGCCCTGAGGTGCTGCGGACGGCTGTAGAACATCCAGATTTCCTGGAAGGGGAGTTCTGTGTTGTCGTACAAGACCCGTTTGGCGCTGGCCATCGCTGCAACAATCAGCTGCACTCATGCATGGGCCGAAGATCAGGCAAGCGTCACGCTCGAAGCGCAGACCGTTGTGGGCAGCACCGCCGCCGAAGATCCTGATAGCTACAAGCCAGTCAGCAGCAGCGCGGCGACCAAGCTCGATCTGACGCCACGGCAAACGCCGCAGTCGATGTCGACCATCACCGGTGCGCAGCTACAGGACTTCCAGTTAGACAGCGTTAACGATGCCCTCAAATACACCACCGGGATTCAGGTGGAAGAAGTTGAAACCGACCGCACCTATTACACCGCGCGCGGTTTTGATATCACCAACTTCCAATACGACGGCATTGGTATTCCGTTTGTTTACGGCAACGTCGAAGGCGATCTCGACACCGCCATGTTCGAGCGGATTGAAGTGGTGCGCGGCGCCAACGGTTTGATGTCCGGCACCGGCAACCCGTCGGCCACCATCAACTTCATCCGCAAGCGCCCGACCTTTACCCCGCAAGCATCGATCGATCTCACCGCCGGTTCCTGGGACAAGCGGCGCATCGATGTCGACGCCTCGGGTGCGCTGACTGATTCGGGCAATATTCGTGGGCGAGTGGTCTACGCCAACGAAAACAAGAACTCCTATCTCGACCGTTACTCGCGTGAGAAGAACGTGTTTTACGGGATCATCGAGGCAGATCTTGATGAGCGCACGATGTTCAGCATCGGCCACACCCTGCAAAAGAGCGACGCCAACAGCCCGATGTGGGGCGCTTTGCCGCTCAATTTCAGTGATGGCTCGCCGACCAATTACGACGTATCGACCAGCACCGCAACCGACTGGGCTTACTGGGACAATCAGGAAAATCGCAGCTTCGCCGAGTTGGTTCACCGTTTCGACAACGGCTGGCAAGCCAAAGGCGTGCTCACCTATGTCGAGAAGACCAGCGATGGCTCGATGTTTTATGTCTACGGCGAACCTGATCGCGATACCGGGCTGGGTTTGTTCAGCTATCCGTCCGAGTACAACGAGAAGAACAAGCAGCTGATCGCAGACGTGTACGCCAACGGCCCGTTCATGCTTGGCGGTCGACAGCACGAGCTGGTGGTCGGCGCCAGTTGGTCGAAATCCGAGCTTGAGGATCTGTCGTGGTACGACTCCACTACCGGCACCGCATTGCCGCCACTGGAAAGCTGGAATGGCGACTATGCCAAGCCACTGAATGACGCCGGAAGTGCCGGCAGTGACTTCACCGACAAGATGAAAAGCGCCTATTCGGCGGCGCGTTTCAGCCTGGCAGACAGCTTGAGCCTGATTGTCGGCGCGCGTGCGATTGATCTCGACAGCGAAGGCGAGAACTACGGTGACAGCAAGGCCACGAGTGAGAACAAAATCGTCCCGTATACCGGCGTGGTGTACGACCTTAACGATGAGTATTCGCTGTACGCCAGTTACACCGAGATATTCACTCCGCAAACCAAAGAAACCTTTGCCGGTGACCGACTCGATCCAATCGAAGGGGTGAACTACGAAGCCGGTATTAAGGGTGAGTTGTTCGACGATACGGTGAATGTTTCGTTCGCCGTATTCCGCACCGAGCAGGACAATATTGCCGAAGTGGCCGGCATGAGCGGCGCGACCACCTATTACTCAGCCGCCGAAGGGATTACCAGCGAAGGTTATGAACTGGAGGTTTCCGGCGAACTGCTGCCTGGTTTACAGACCACCGCCGGCTACACCTTTGTTGATATCACCGATGCCGATGACCGCCATGCGGTGACCTACGCACCCAAACATATGGTGCGTGCATCCACGACGTATCGGGTGCCCGGCATCGACAAACTCAAGGTCGGTGGCAGCCTCAGCTGGCAGGACGAAATTTACAACGGCATTGCCGAGCAGGACAGCTACGCACTGGTCAACCTGATGGCCAGTTACGAGATCGACGAGCACTGGAACGTCTCGGCCAATCTCAACAACCTCACCGATGAAAAGTACCTGACCAGCCTGTACTGGACGCAGGCCTATTACGGTGCCCCACGTAACGCCAGCATGACGGTCAGCTGGAAATACTGAATACCGGCGCCCCGCAAGCGGCATTGCGGGGCGCGGCTTATGGGATAGTTTATGCGCGCAGCACTGGTTCGTTTACACCGCTGGTTTGGCTTATTCATCGCGGTGTTCCTGATTGTCTCCGGCCTGACCGGCGCGATCATTTCCTGGGATCACGAGATCGACGAGTGGCTTAACCCCACGTTGTTCAAGTCCACCACGGTGGGCACCCCGCAATCGCCGCTGGAGTTGGCCGATCAACTGGAGGCGCGCGACCCGCGTTTGCAGGTCGGCTTCATGCCGTTGTACACCGAGCCCGGCCATGCCTTTGGCATGAGCGTTAATCCGCGCGTCGACCCGGCCACCAACAAAGCCTATGAGCTGGGCTTCAACCAGCTCGCACTCGACCCGGTTACAGCGCAAGAGCAGGGCAAGCGCATGTGGGGCGCGGTGTCGTTGACCCGCGAAAACCTCATGCCGTTTCTCTACAAGCTGCATTACAGCATGCATATTCCCGATGGTTTTGGCATTGAGCTGGGCGTTCTGCTGTTCGGGATCGTGGCCATAGTCTGGACGCTGGATGCCTTTGTTGCGCTGTGGTTGTCGTTCCCCAGCTGGCGCGCGTGGCGCAAGTCGTTGGCGTTTCGTGTGCGTCAGGGCGGCTACAAGCTCAACTTCGATCTGCACCGTTCAGGCGGTGTGTGGATCTGGTTGCTGTTGCTGGTGCTGGCAGTTACGTCGGTGTCGATGAACCTCAATGTGCAGGTCACCCGGCCGCTGGTTGAGCTGTTCTCGCCGCTAACGCCGAGCCCGTTTGCCAGTCGCACGCCGGTGAGCCTCGATCAGCAGGTAACGCCTGCGATCAACCGGGCGCAGGTGGTTGCGCGGGCCAGCAGCGATGCTCCTGAGTTGGGGATCACCAACCCGGCGGGCGGGGTGTTCTATTCGCCGGAGTTTGATGTGTATGGCGTCGGCTTCTACACCGCCGAGAATGATCATGGCGATGGCGGGCTGGGCAATCCGTGGCTGTATTACGATGGCCAGACTGGCGAGCCGGTGGGCCACTCGATTCCGGGCACCGGCAGTGCCGGGGATATTTTCATGCAGGCACAGTTCCCGCTGCATTCAGGGCGGATTCTCGGCATGCCGGGGCGTATTCTGGTGTCGGTGATGGGCTTGGCGGTTGCCGGTTTATCCATCACTGGGCTGGTGATTTGGGCCAGAAAGCGCCGTTCGCGGGTGCTCGGCCGCGAACGCCGCAGTGTGCTGAAGCAGGCCGTCAGCTAGCGCGTTGGCCAACTGACTCTTGCCTGAGGCATTAGAGGATCGGCGAAACCAGACGCGCGACGCGCATGCCGAATTGCTGCAGGACGTTGACGCTTTTGCGGTCAGCGGTTTGCAGCTCACGGGCCAGTTTGAAGTCATCGTTGAGCATCTGCTCAACCTCCTGGGCGAAGGTGTTATCCACCGTCAGCAGGTTGATTTCGAAATTCAGCCGGAACGAGCGGTTATCGAAGTTGGCGCTGCCGATGATGGCGGCGCCAGAGTCGATAAGCATGGCCTTCTGGTGAATAAAGCCGGGCTGGTAGCAGAACACGCGAATGCCGCCTTTCATGGCCTGAAAGGCGTACAGGCGAGTCGCGGCCGAAACCACTTTGCTGTCGCCATGCGCGGGGATCATCACGCGCACATCGACACCGCGCAGCACCGCCAGGCGCAAGGCCGCGTCCAGTGCCTCATCCGGAATGAAGTAGGGCGTGGAGATCCAGATGCGTTCATTGGCGGCATGGATCGCTTCGACGAACAACAGCGAACCGGTTTCCTGCGGGTCTGCCGGCCCGCTGGGGATGACCTGACACAGCACTCCGCCCGCGTCGAAATGCTCTGGCAGTACCAGCTTGGGTAGTTCATGGGTGGCCCAGAACCAGTCCTGCGCGAACGACACCTGTAAGCTCGCCACCACCGGCCCGTGAATCTGCACATGGGTGTCGCGCCACGGCGAGAGCTTGGGGTCTTTACCCATGTACTCGTCGCCCACGTTGTGGCCGCCAACGAAACCGGTGATGCCATCGACCACGACGATTTTGCGGTGATTGCGGAAGTTCAGCTGGAAGCGGTCAAGGATGCCGCCGCCCGTTGGGAACTCACTGACGTTTACGCCGCCAGCGCGCAGGCTGTCGACATAGGCTGCGGGGAGGGCATGGCTGCCGATACCGTCGTACAGGAAGTAAACCTGCACGCCTGCTGCTGCGCGTTCAAGCATGGCTTGATGCATGCGTTTGCCGAGTTCGTCATCGTGAACAATGTAAAACTGAATCAGCGCCACCTTCTGCGCTTGGCTCAGGGCCGTGAAGATGGCGGCAAAGGTATCTTGTCCGTTAACTAGCAACTTGACCTGATTATTCGCCAGGCACGGCAAACGGCTGAGCTTGGGCAGTGCGCGCAGACGACGGTACAGCGGCGACTCACGAGCGGCTTCTGCTTCTGCCAGCCACGGCTTGGAGTCCAGCGAGGCCATGGCCTGACGCATCTCTTCGTCACACTTACGACGCGCTTTCACGTAAGCGTCGAAACGGCTGCGGCCAAATACGATGTAGGGCAACAGGGTCAGGTAGGGCATGAAGAATAATGACAAACCCCAGGCCAGCGCGCCTTGCGCGGTACGCACGGTGAGCACGGCATGAACGGCGGCAATCAGCCCGCACAGGTGAATGGAGATAAGCAGGTAGCTGAGAAAATGGGGCATGCCGAAATCCGCGAGCATTACTTAGTCCTTTATTGAGCGTTCAGAGCAGAGATAGTGCAGTGATTGGCTGGCGTTAGTCTAAAGTTTAATTGGCTGGGCTTGTGCAGAGTAGTAGTCCCCCAGACTGCACGATTGGCGCATGACTGTTAGTATGGTTGGTTGAGTCGATTGCGAGTCGGCTGAAAGTTGTGCGGATTTAAGCTGCACATGATTGTCAGCAAGACCAAGAAAAGGAGCTATTCATGGGCCAAGACCCTTCGCAAGACCCTGCTGCAAAGCCAGTTGATGACCGGCCAGACAGTATTCCCGCGCCTAGCGGCGAGTCCAATCTGATCGACACGGATTATGTTATCGGGCAGGACAACTACACCGGTAAGTTCCTGTTTTCCATGGACATCCACAGTAAGGTTTTCAGCATTTCGGCGTTGGTCGTGGTGTTGTTTGTCGTACTGACGATGGCCTTGCAAACAGAAGTAGAGCCGCTGTTTACATCCCTGCGGGACTGGCTGACCCACCACATGGCGTGGTTCTTCCTCAGCGCCGGAAATATCTTCGTGCTGTTGTGTATCGCTCTGGTCGTTTCGCCGCTGGGCCGGGTGCGGTTGGGCGGTAAAGAGGCCGTGCCGGATTACACCTATATCGGTTGGTTCTCCATGCTGTTCGCCGCCGGTATGGGTATCGGCCTGATGTTCTACGGCGTTGCCGAGCCGATGGGGCATTTCTCATCTGCCATGGGCGGCATTACCGTGGGCGCAGACGGCGTGCGTACCGACTGGGCGCCGTTGGGCGGTGCCGAGGGTGATCCCAAGGCCGCTGCCAGCCTGGCAATGGCTGCAACCATTTTCCACTGGGGCTTGCACCCGTGGGCGATCTACGCGGTTGTTGGTCTGGCGCTTGCGCTGTTTTCCTTCAACAAAGGCTTACCCCTGAGCATCCGCTCGATTTTCTACCCGCTGCTGGGTGAGCGTGTATGGGGCTGGCCTGGCCACATCGTCGATATCCTGGCGGTATTTGCCACCCTGTTTGGTCTGGCGACTTCTCTGGGTGTGGGTGCTGAACAAGCGCTGGGCGGATTGCATCACCTGTTTGGCTTCTCGGTGTCGAATACCAACAAGGTATTTTTGATTGTCGGTATCACCGGCATCGCCTTGCTGTCAGTGCTTGCGGGCCTCGACAAGGGTGTGAAAATCCTTTCCGAGATCAACATGGGACTGGCCTTCCTGCTGCTGGCGTTCATCATTGTCGTCGGGCCTACTCTGGCGATCTTCACCGGCTTCTTCAGCAACCTGGCAGCTTACGCCACCTACCTGCCTGAACTGGCTAACCCGTTCAACCGGGCAGATGCCAACTTCACGCAAGGCTGGACGGCCTTTTACTGGGCCTGGTGGATTAGCTGGTCGCCATTTGTCGGCATGTTTATCGCGCGCGTAAGCCGTGGCCGTACCGTTCGCGAATTCCTCGTCTCGGTATTGCTGGTGCCTTCAATAGTGTCGGTATTGTGGATGACTGCTTTCGGTGGCACCGCCATCGGCCAACTGGTCACTGACGGCTTTACCGGCGTGCAGGATGCTGCGTTGGAACTGAAGCTCTTCGCCATGTTGGCTGAGTTGCCGCTGGCGCAGATCACCTCGTTCATCGGTATCGTGCTGGTGGTGGTGTTTTTTGTCACCTCGTCCGACTCCGGCTCTCTGGTAATCGATACCATCACCGCTGGCGGCAAGGTCAATGCGCCGGTGCCACAGCGGGTGTTCTGGGTATTGATCGAAGGTATCGTGGCCATCGCCCTGCTGCTGGGTGGCGGGCTCGGCGCCTTGCAGGCAATGTCTGTTTCGACCGGCTTGCCGTTTACCGTGGTGCTGTTGGTGGGTTGTATTGCCATCGTCAAAGGCTTGATGTCCGAGCCGCGGTAAAACGCTCGCTGCTACAGCTAAAGGCGCGTCCGGTTTCGGACGCGCCTTTTTTATTGGGCGCTGTTCAAGTCTTTCGGTCTGTATTACAGCCAGAGATCGCCGAGTGGCGTGTCAGGCGAGAAATGCGTGGCGATCTGCGCTTGCAGCAGCTCGGCTGTTGCCATTGCATCGGTCAGCGCGTGATGCGCTTGATAATGCGGCAGGTTGTAACGCAGGCGGCTGTCGGCCAGGCGAATCGACAAAGGTTGGCGGCGCAGCAATTTGCTCCACAAGCTCTGCTTCAACTGGCTGCCATGTAGATGAGCCTCCAGTTGCATGGTGTCGATTACCGGAAAACTAAGGCCTTCATTGAGGTGTACATGCACCGCATGATTAAGAAACTCACGCTCGATGTTGCGGTAATGCACCACCACAATTTTGCCGGCCATAGCGTCGAGTAACTCCTCGAAGATATGGGTGAGGCGGGGGGCATTGTCGATGTCGGAGTGGGTAATGTGATGGAACGCCACCGACTCGCTGCTGAGTTCAGACATCGGCTTTACTACCCAGTATTTGCTCTGGCCGCAATGAATCCGATTCAGGTCGAAAGGCATCAGGCCCAGGCTGACAATAGAATGTGTGCCGACTTGCAAGCCGGTGGTTTCGACATCCAGCGCAATCATCGGCACGTCGCGTATTGGCGTGTCTGCTGCGGGTACACCGGCGGAATAAAACCCGCGCAGGTGCGAGTCCTTTGCCGTTTCAGCCAGCGCTGCAAGATGCGCCTGCCAGTTTGGCGCAACTGTTTGCGGCTCGCGCTCACGCGGCATGAACAGGCTCATCTCGACTTACCTGCCGGGTGCGCCGGGTAGCGGAAACGGAGAAACTTTTGCGCGTTGCTCAGTACCTGGAAGGCCTCTTTGAGATTGTGCCGGTCTGTGGCTGAGATTTTCTCGGGTTCGATATAGTTGTTCGGCACACGGCCTTCTTCCAACTCCAGCGCCTGATGGCGGATGCGCACAATCGACAGGAACTCGAATGCATAGCGCAGGTGGTTGATCGCCTCCTGCGGCATCAGTTTGGTGGCGGCGATGGCATCAAGGCGTTCCAACGAGTTTTGCGCGGTGGCGCCACAAGCCAGCGCGTGCACGCGGATCAAGTCAGTCAGCGGCGCCGTACCTCGGCCCTTGAGATTGATGATGTGTTTCTGCTGGCCGTCGGTTTCCATCACAAAGGTGCGGAAGAAGCCCAGCGGCGGCGTTCGATTGAGTGCGTTACGCGCCAGCGCCGCGAGAAACAACGGGCTGTTGCTGGCCTTGTCGGCGAGCAGTTCCTTGAGTGTTTCAACCAGATCGGCATTGCCGTAGACGCTGTCGAGATCGAAGAAAATGCAGGCATTGAGCAAGGTCTGGGCGCTGGGCTTGTCGATCCAGTCATTGAAGTAGCGCTTCCACACGCGCAGCGGTTGGCGCCATTTGGTGTTGGTCGCCATGATCCCGCCCTTGCAGTAGCTATACCCGCAGGCGGCGAGGCCATCACTGACAAAAGTGGCCAACTTGAGGAAATACTCATCATGCAGCTTCGGGTCAAAGCTGTCGTCGAGCACCATCGCATTGTCCTGATCGGTGACAATCAACTGTTCGTCACGCGCCATCGAGCCCAGTGCCATGAAGCTGTAAGGCACGGGCGGCGGTCCGAATTGTTCCTCGCCCAACTCCAGCAGGCGCTGGGTAAAGCCCCGGCCGATGCCAGCCATCGCGCTGCCGATCATGTGCGCGCTGGCTTCCTCGTTGGCCATGCGCAGGAACGTGGAGCGCAGATCCGGCACCAGAGCCTGCAGCTCGGCGACCGACTTGCGGTTGTAGATGCTGTTAGCCAGATACAGGCTGCTCTGCGACTCGTAGCGGATGATATCCGCCAGGTTGATCATGCCAATCGGCCGCCGCCGGCTGAGCACCGGAAGGTGGTGAATATTGTTGCGCAGCATCTGCAACATGGCCTCAAACACCGTGTCATCCGATTGCACAGTGATCGGGTGAGCAGTCATGACATCACACACGGACGTCTCTGGCGGCAGGCCTTCGGCGATTACGCGAGTACGGAAATCGCGGTCGGTAACAATGCCGATCATGCTCGCAACAGGCTTGTCCAAAGGCTCGACTCGCTCAGGATTGGGCCAGCTTGAGTCGGGATCAACAATCAGCACTGACGAGACGCCTTCTTGCGTCATCGCCTGCGCCGCTTCCTGCACCGTTGCACGCGGGCCAACGGTTACCGGCATACGACTAACCAGCTTGCGCACCTTGATCTTCATCAGGTCGCTGGCCTTGCCATGCGAGTCGACAGCGGACTTCAGGCGCGACTGGCCTTCGGCTTCGACGAAGTCGGCAAAGCTGTCATGGTTATCACACAGTTGGTGGAACAGCGCCGCGGGCAAAAAATAGATCAGGCTGTCTTCAATTGCGCGCGCCGGCAGGCGGACTTTGTTGTTACGCAGCAGGCCGAACTGACCAAAAATATCGCCTTCGGTCAGGCGGTTGTAGAGGTCACCGTCACGCCGATAAATCTCGACTGCGCCCGAGCGCACATAGTGCAGATCATGAATCGGGGCACCATAGCTGAGGATGTCAGTGCCCGCCTTGAAGTACTTGATCTCGACCTGAGGCGCTATCTCGTCCAGCGTATCTTCCGGCAGGCCATCAAACGGCGGAAAGCGACTTAGGTGGTCCCTGATTTCGATCAACTCGATTTGCATGCGATCCTCGCGTGTTGCAACTTTCGACAATTAGGGTCAACGATACAGGTTATAGCCTGTTCAGAGGGCCACTGTTTGTTTGTCGGGCCTCCTGCCGGGTTGTTCTATCAAAAGTTGCTGTTATTTCAATAGGTTCCACGTGGAACGCTGGCGAGAGTTCAGTTGCTGCGGAGCTGGAACTCGGGCGCTGCGCAGATGACAGATCTTTCTGGTTGTGAGTGCAATGGACTAGGCGAAGGCAAATCGCAGACAAAAAAAGACCGCGAAGATCGCGGTCCTAAGCACCATTAATGTTCTGCCAACACATGATCAGCAGGGGCGTGAGTCTCCCGCAGTTATTAAGCACTTTGCAGATGACACTAATGTGTACTTTTTGTGGCATTGGTGAAAACGTTGAGCTTTTTGAACGTGACCCTAGCGGCTCATCCACACCCCTTTGCTCTGTTGCTCGCAAAAGGGTTTGAGGAAGTTACTGTCGCTGGCGACGCCGTAATAGTGGATGTCTTGCTGGTACGGCGTACCGTTGATTTTGGCATTGCGGCAGACGCCGAAAGCGCCTGTCGGGCATTGCTCGACAAAGGCGACATCAACCTTTTGCCCTTTGAGTTCGGGCTTGCAGAAGCCGCTGCGGAACAGGTTGGGTGGGATGCTGCGGTTCTGCTGGCAAACTTTTACGTCCAGGCGTTGCGCCTGAGTGTGCACAACACAGGCCTCGCCCCAAGCCAGGCTCGACATTACACTCAACGCCAGTACTGCAAAGCAACGCATGCGGCCACCTCCGGATCAATTCCGGCGACTCTAGCACGCCGCCATTTCTGCGTCAGCGCCGCCCTGCGATGCTGTGATCGCGCTGCTTATTTTTGCCTCACACGACCAGGTTCAGGCCATGCTCAAAAACATTCCGACTCACTTGATAGCAGGGCCTCTTGGCGCCGGTAAAACCAGCCTGATCGATCACCTGTTGGCGCAGCGTCCCGCGCACGAACGCTGGGCGATATTGATCAATGAGTTTGGCATGATCGGCCTGGACGCCGCGTTGTTGAGTCGCGATGAAGACGGTTTGGCGATTGCCGAAGTGGCGGGAGGTTGCCTGTGTTGCGTCAACGGCGTGCCGTTTCAGGTGGGTTTGAGCCGACTGCTGCGCAAGGTCAAGCCGCATCGGCTGTTTATCGAGCCATCCGGGCTTGGGCACCCGAATAGTCTGCTCCAGCAACTGCAAGCGTCGCCTTGGCAGGACGTGCTGGCAGTGCAGCCGTTGGTCATGGTTTTGGATGCGGTTGCGTTGGCGCAGGGAGTTGCATTGCCTGAGAGCCAGCAGCAGGCTGTGGATAAAGCCGGATTGCTGGTGCTTAACAAGGCAGAGAGTCTGACTTCACGCGATAAGCTCAGTGTGGCCGCGCAGTTTGTGGATAACTCAATTGTATGGACCACGCAGGGCCAGTTAGCGCTGGCCAAACTGCCGGGCATTGAGTACTCGGCAGTCGCTGGCGAACAGTCGATCGCCTTGCCGGCGACTGGCCCTGCCTTGGGTCAGGTTTGGCAAAATCCGCAGCAACCCATCACCCAGGTTCAGCAGCAAGCCGAGGGTTGGAGTATCGGTTGGCGCTGGCATCCCGGTCAGCATTTTGAACTGTCGCGCATCGAGGCGTTTTTGCTCGGGTTGCCGTGGCGTCGTGCCAAGTTGTTGCTGCAAACGGCGCAAGGCTGCTACTCGGCCAATGCGCTGGCGCAACAAGCGCTGCACTTCAAACCCAGCGAGTGGCGCAAGGACTCACGCCTTGAACTGATTTTCAGCAGCGCACAAGACGCTCAGGCATTAACGGCTGGCGTGAGCCGCTGCGTGTTGGATACCTCTGGCGCTTGAGTTGCGCTTTCGCCAGCAGGCGGGCGCTGGTTAAACTGCGCGCTGATTTCTACAGGCGCAGGCTATGCAACTCATTCAGTGGTCACACGAAAGCTCAGCAGGTTTCACGTTGCGCGGCTGGCATACGCCGTCCAGCGGCAAACCCGTGCTGCATTTCATTCATGGCAACGGCTACTGCGGGCGTGTTTATGAGCCGATGCTGGAGTTGCTGGCAGCGGACTTTGATCTGTGGCTGTGTGATGTTCAGGGCCACGGCGACAGTGATCACGGTGGGCGATTTCATGGCTGGAATCGCAGCGCCGAGTTGGCACTTGAAGCCTTCGCCGTTGGCTCCCCGATGTTTGCCGATGTTGAGCGCTATGCCGTCGGCCACAGCTTTGGCGGTGTGCTCACCAGCTTGATGCTGGCCCAGCAGCCGCAGTTGTTCAAACGCGCGGTGTTGCTCGATCCGGTGCTGTTTACCAAGGCCATGATCGGGGTCATGGCGCTGTCTGATGTTGCTGGATTGAGCAAGCGTCACGGCGAGGCTACTCGCGCACTGAAACGACGCAGTACATGGCCGGACCGGGAAGCGGCGTATGCCAGCCTGCATAATCGTGGGATGTTCCGGGGTTGGACTGAACCGGCATTTCTGGCCTACATCAACCATGCGCTGAAAGACACCGACAATGCAGTCGAACTCAAGTGTCGACCCAGTCGCGAGGCCGATATTTTTGGCTCTTATCCCAGGCGCCTCTGGCCGTCTTTGGCCCGCGTGACCACGCCGACGCAGGTGATAGTCGGGCAGAACACGTATCCGTTTGTGGCCAAGTCAGTTGCTCGTTGGTGCGCGAGTAATGCGCATGTCAGTGCGCATACTGTGCCGGGCGGGCATTGCTTTGTGCAGGAACAACCCGAGGACACAGCCGCCCGGGTTACAGCGGCCCTGCTCGGGAATAGCTGAGAAACTTTGCCTCGGTTAGTCGCGGGGCGGGCGATGCTCGCGGCGCCACTGATCCAGTTCGATCACCTGCGAAGTCCGCGGACGGGCCGTATTCGGTTGCTCCGCACTTGCATCCGGCGGAGAAGGTCGCGCATTAATCACTTGCGGGCCATCATCCATGGGTTGGCGAAATGGATGCGGCTCAAGTTCGATGCGGCCCATCTGCTGGCCAAACATGACCACACGACCGACATGGCGCTGCTCACCGGTGACGGTGAATTCGAAACTGTAGATGCGTGCCAGCCGCTTGCGCCCACGGGCGTCGGCCAGCAGGGTGATTTTGCGCAGCGCGACGTTTTCATCCAGCAGGTCGATATCGGCTTTGGCGCAATGCGCCTTGACCAGCGCCAGGGTTCTTTCGCGTAAACCGTGGGCGTGCCAAAGCCAGGCGCCGGCTGTTGCCAGCAGCATCAGTACAAAAATGTTGCCGAGGGTCAGCATTACTTGGCTCCGGGTGCGCGCTGGCAGCTTGGCGCAATAGCGTTGCGGGTTAACTCATTCTGCCAGCCATGCACAGGGCTGTCTTGTGCCGGTGATTAACCGAGGTCTTTCAGCTGTTTGTAGCGGCGTTCCATTTCCTGGCGGATATCCCGGCGCCGTTGGCCTTTGTGGAAGCGCTGGTGCTCTTCGGGCGTTTGCGGCTGACGCGGCGGTACCTTGATCGATTTGCCGTTGTCATCCACCGCGACCATGGTGAAGAAGCAGCTGTTGGTGTGGCGTACCGAGCGTTCGCGAATGTTTTCGGTGATGACCTTGATGCCGACTTCCATCGAGGTGTTGCCGGTGTAGTTGACCGAAGCCAGGAACGTCACCAGTTCGCCCACCTGAATCGGTTCGCGAAAGGTTACCTGATCAACCGACAAGGTCACCACGTAGCAGCCGGCATAGCGGCTGGCGCAGGCATAAGCGACTTCATCGAGGTATTTGAGCAGGGTGCCGCCGTGTACCTTGCCTGAGAAGTTGGCCATGTCCGGAGTCATCAGGACGGTCATCGAGAGTTGCGCGTTTCCGGCTTCCATTGGCTAAGGCTCTTTATGCGGGGTTGAGAACATCGGGGATGTTACTGATCAGAGTGTCGTTGGCGTTTGAGGGTCACTAATCAGGGCATATTTAATCGCTACGGGGCAGAGCAGTGCAAATTAGCCCGCGCCACAAAGACGCAGGCCCTACTTAAGCAGGGCCTGTAAGGGATGCAAAATTCAGACTTATTTGCCGGCAGAAAGGCCGAAGTCGATGGCCATGTCGGCGCCAGTAATTGCTTCTGCCTGTGGCTGGCAGAGGTACCAGACCAGCTCGGCGATTTCTTCGGGCCGCAGGAAGCGCGCTTCACGCCCTTGCGGGTACTGGCTGAGCAGCTCGCGCTTGTAGGCTTTGGGGTTGCCATTGCCATAGCGCTCGGCTTGATAGTCGAGCATCGGTGTGGCGATATCGCCGGGCGACACAGTGTTGACCCGCACGCCGAACTCGGCCAGTTCGAGTGCCATGGTTTTGCTCAGCATCACCAGTGCTGCTTTGCTCGCGCAGTATGCCGCTGAGCCACGATAGGCCTGACGTCCGGCGTCGCTGGAGATATTGATGATGCCACCACGGCTCTCCTTGAGGAATGGAATCGCCGCCTGGCTGAGGTAGAAGGCTGCCTTGAGATTGACGCCCATTACCTGATCAAAGTCGTCCTCCTGAAAATTCTCGACCGGCCCTTCGCGCCACACGCCGGCGGCGTTGATCACGGCATCGATACGGCCAGCACTGGCCATTACCGCCGAAATCAAATCGTGGCAGTTCTTGGCGCTGCGCAGATCGGCCGTGGCGCTGTAATCCAGCGGCACCAATGTGTTGAGTGAATGCAGCCCACTTTTGTCGACGTCTGTCGCTGTCACGCGCCAATGGCTCGTTGAGAAGCGCTTGGCAATGGCCCGACCAAGTCCACCAGCAGCGCCAGTGATCAAGACAACAGGGGTGCTCATAGTGACATTCCTCCGGGTTGGGATGGTTCCGTGCTGTTGCTGTGCCGCAACATGATGCTTGCCGCAGGCCTGCGTGAGCAACCTTTGTGCACTCGGCTGGCCGGGTTGTCCTGAGCATATACGCTGCGGCCAACTCTGCTGGGAGATTTGATTGGCTCGAGTGATTTAAATTCCAGCAGAGCGATCTCGTTCTGGTGCGTGGCATGGACCGGTGATGGCAGATGCGCCCGGCTGTATCGAAGACGTATCCGTTCGTCCTGCCTTAATATCCGCCGATGCTTGCTTGCAAACGCAGCACCAGCGGGCACTTCGCCACGAGGAAACTCAGGCGTGAGTCAGGTACCAGCGCCAGTCCTGTTCGCTGACTTCGCCCATGAACTGGCCGAACTCTTCCCACTTGATAGCCAGATAGACCTTGAGGAAATCCACGCCGAACGCCGACTTGGCCCAACTCGAAGCCTCCAGCGAGCGCAGTGCAGTTAGCCAGTCTGTCGGCAGGGTTTCGTGGCTTTGCTGGTAACCGTTGCCGGTCACAGGCATTCCCGGATCAATTTGCTCGCGGATGCCTTTGTGGATACCGCTCAAGATCGCTGCGGCGGCGAGATACGGGTTGGCGTCGGCACCGCAGATCCGGTGTTCGATATGGCGACTGTTGGCCGGCCCACTCGGCACGCGGAACGATACGGTGCGGTTGTTGACGCCCCAGCTCTTCGCCAGTGGCGCGTAGCTGTTGGCCTGGAAGCGGCGGTACGAGTTGGCGTTCGGGCAGAACACCGCGAGCATGTCGTTGAGCGTTGCCATCATGCCGCCTACCGAATACTTGAGCAGGTCGGTGCCGTGCGGGTCTTCGCTGGCGTAGAGATTATTGCCCTGCTCGTCGGCGAGGCTGACATGCATGTGCAAGCCGCTGCCGGACAAATCGCCAAATGGCTTGGCCATAAAGCACGCCTGCAATCCATGACGGCTGGCCACGCCCTTGACCAGTCGCTTGTAGCGCATGCCTTCATCAATCGCCTGCAGCGCATCGAAGCGGTGTTCCAGAGTCAGTTCGAGCTGGCCCGGGGCGTATTCCGAAATGGCCGTGCGTACCGGTAAACCTTGCGCCTCGCAGGCGGCGTAGAGGTCATCCAGGAACGGTTGCAACTGCTCCAGCTCATATACGCCGTATACCTGCGGCGCTTGCGGTCGCACGCCATTGCTCTGCAGGGCGGCTTGCGGGCGACCGTTAGCGTCGCGCTGCTTATCCAGCAGGTAGAACTCCAACTCAACCGCCATGACCGGGTGATAACCCTCGGTTTTGAGCCGGTCTATCGCGCGAATCAGCACATGACGCGGGTCTGCTGGCGCGGCCGGTAAACCGCGCTCGGGGTGCATGCTCACTTGCAGCTGCGCAGTCGGTACGTTGCGCCATGGTTGCAGGCACAGGCTGCCCGGCAGTGGATAAGCCCAGCAGTCTGCATCGGCGACTTCCCAGACCAGCCCGCTGGATTCGACGTCTTCACCGTTAATGGTCAGCGCCAGAATCGAGCTGGGCAGGGCGCGGCCGTTTTGATAAATCGCCAGCAGTTCATCGCGGTGCAACAACTTTCCGCGCGGAATGCCGTTGGCGTCGAACAGCATCAATTCGATGCTGCGCACCTGTGGATTGTTTTCGAGGAAGTCGCGGGCTTCATCAATCTGAGCGAATTGCATGGGTTTTCTCACCAAAGGCGCCGGGCTGGGCCGCGTTGCGCCTTATAAATTTGTTGGGGTTGGGCTTATTCGCGCGCACCGGGGATGGCCAGCAACTCGCTCAGCGCCTGATCCAGCGTGCTGATGAGGCGGTCGACGTCTTCCGCGCTGGTGTCCGGGCAGCACAGCGTCATGTTGTGGAACGGGGTGATCAGAATGCCCCGGTTGATCAAGTACAGGTGCAGGGCCATTTGCAGCTCATCGTGGAATGCCGCTTCGGCTTCGGCGCCGGTTTTCGGTGAAACCGCACAGAACTGGAACTCGCTGCGTGCACCCAGCTCGGTCACCGACCATTGCAGCTGGTGCTTGTTGATCAACCCGCGAAAGCCATCGGCGAGGCGCTTGGCCAGCGGCAACATGTGCGAGTAGGCGGCTGGCGTCATTACCTGTTCGAGGTTGGCGCGCATGCAATGCATTGCCAAAGCGTTGGCTGAAAGGGTGGTGCCCATGCCGCTGTGGCCATGGCCGTGACTGTTTTCGCTCCCGGCTTTCTGCACCTCTTGCATGGCTTCTGCCATTGCCGCGCTGCAGCCGAAAATTCCGCAGGGCATGCCGCCGGCAATCGGTTTTCCGACCACGAAAAAGTCCGGATCAAGTTGCCACAGCTGGGTGCAGCCGCCTATGTCGGTGGAGATGGTGTGCGTCTCGTCGATGATCAGCAGGCTGTTGTATTTACGTGTCAGCTCGCGGCATTTCTGCATGAAGCCAGGCTCGGGTAAAACCATGCCGATGTTGGTCATGGCTGGTTCGCACAGCAGTGCGCAGACATCTCCTTGAGCCAAGGCGGCTTCCAGTGCGTCGACATCGTTGAACGGGATCGAACGGCTGTACTGCGTGAGGTCATACGCCTGGCCGACCAGCCCCGAGCGGTGCACGGTGGCGCCGTTCTGGTTGCGCACCATGACGTCGTCCACGGTGCCGTGATAACAGCCATCAAACACCAGCAACACGTTGCGTTTGGTAATGGCCCGCGCCCAGCGCAGTACATAACGGTTGGAGTCGGTGGCGGTGGCGGTGACTTGCCAGTATGGCAGGCCGAAACGCTCGGCAAGCAACTCGCCACACACCACCGCATCTTCGCCGGGCAGCATGGTGGTCAGGCCGCGCTCGGCTTGCTCGGCCATGGCGCGGGCGACCGGCGTTGGTGAGTGGCCGAACATGCTGCCAGTGTCGCCCAGGCAAAAGTCGGTGTACTCGTGGCCATCAACATCATAGAAGCGAGCCCCTTTGGCGCGCTCGACAAACAACGGAACCGGCGTCGACCAGTCGGCCATCCAATGCATCGGCACGCCACCGTACAGCGAGTGGCGGGCGCGCTCTGCCAATGCAGCAGATCTTGGGTTGCGGGCCAGAAACCGCTCGCGCTCGCGTTGGCTGAAAGTTTCTACGGCGGATGGGCTGATGCCGCTGGCTGTCATGGTTGAACACCTCGTTCGAATTTTTGCACATCTTGTATTTGTGATCACATTTGTGTCAATAGCTGGTTTATTTGCTGCGACAAGCTGTTTGATTTGTTAGTGTCTGTTTAACTATGTGATCACAAAGGTGTGAGATGACAGACTCGGCATGGCAAGGACAAGTTGCGCTTATCAGCGGTGCAGGCAGCCCGGACGGTATTGGAATCGCCATCGCCCGGCGCCTGGGCCGTGCTGGGGTCAAGCTGATCATCACCGCTAGCAGCGCCCGAATTGCCGAGCGCGTGGCTGAGTTGCGCCGTGAAGGATTCTGCGTAGAAGGCCGTCCCGCCGATCTCACGGATGAGGTTCAAGTCGAGCAACTGGTGACGTGGGCTGAGCGTGTTTGGGGGCGCATCGACATTCTGGTGAACAATGCCGGGATGGCCATGTTGGGCAGTCCCGAACCGTTCTCGGCGCTGGCAAGCACCGATCTGGTCAGCTGGAATTTGTCGCTGGCGCGCAATCTGACGACTGCATTCCTGCTGACTCGTGGCGTATTGCCCGGCATGCAGGCGCGCGGTTACGGGCGCATCGTCAATATCAGCTCAACCACCGGCACTCGCGGCAGTAATCCGGGCGAGGCGGCCTACAGCGCTGCCAAAGCCGGGATGCTCGGCATGAACATGGGATTGGCGCTGGAGGTGGCCAAGCAGGGGATTACCGTCAACAGTGTCGCTCCAGGCTGGATTGCTACCGGATCGAGCACCGCAGAGGAGGTCGAGGCAGCCAAATACACGCCAATTGGCCGCGCCGGTAAGCCTCAAGAGGTGGCTAGCGCCGTGGCTTTTTTAGCCTCCCCGGAAGCCAGTTACATCACCGGCGAAGTGCTGGTGGTCGATGGCGGAAATTGCATTATCGAGAATAAGGCTCCGTAACCATGAATAACTGTTTAATCACGTTCAGTCAGTTGCCCGCACCGCCCGCTACGGAGGTGGTTGATGAGTGACAACCTGCAAGAGACGCTTTACCAGAACATTCGACAGGCATTGTTGAGCGGCCAATATATGCCCGGCGAGCGCCTGAAGATTCGTGACCTGGCCGCGCAGTGGGGTTCCAGCCCGATGCCCGTGCGCACGGCGTTACAACGTCTGGTTTCCGAGGGCGCACTGGAAGGCGAGCAGCAGCGCTCGGTGCGCGTACCGTTGATGACCGACGAACGCTTCAAGCATATCTTGCAGGTTCGGCTTAATCTCGAAGGCCAGGCCGCCGAGTTGGCTGCCGAGCGCTTAAGTGCTGAGCAAATCGCCCAATTGCGCCGCTGTGTCGAGCAAATGGAGGTGGCGCTGGAAGGCCGTGACCTCAGCAAGTACTTGCACGAAAACAGCCAGTTTCACCTGATTCTCTACCACGCATGCGGCAATCCGATTCTGCTGCGGATGATCGAGTCGCTGTGGCTGCAAGTCGGGCCGTTCTTCAATCGGCTGTTCACCGAAGCCGATCTGTCGCCGCGTTTGAATGACTTCCACTTGCAGGCGCTGCAAGCCCTTGAGGCGGGCGATAGCGGAGGCGTGCGCCATGCAGTTGAGCAGGATTTAACTTATTTTGGGCGTTTTTTGCTCAATCTGCTGGCGTTGGAACCCGCCTGATAAATGACCGGCGCTTAAAGCACAAAGGCCCTTGAAGCAGATCGCTCAAGGGCCTTTGTGGCTTGCATGGCCAGATTTCTGATCAGCTTTCCAGCCAGACGTCACGCGCCCAGTGCCAGACCGATTCCCAGCTCTCTTCGTTGAGCTCTTCGGTGTCGGCTTCCCAGAGTACGACGGTGCCGTCTTCTTCTACGCAGTAGTAGTTGCCACGGTCTTCGCAGAGCGGCACCAACTCACGCGGTACGCCCAACGACCAGGCAACTGATGCGACTTCCGGTAAGTAGGTGTGTGATTGCGGGTCGCAAGCCGTGACCGGCTCCAGACGACCGTAAACCACGTCGCTGACCTTGAGCAGAAATTCATGCAGGCCAAACGGCAGATGGATGAGGATTTGTTCCTGAATTTCGACCAGCGTTTCTTCTTCCGGCAATTCCAGCGGCACTGGCACGGGTTCGTTCAATTCGCGCAGTTGATCGATTATTTCTTCCACGGGCAGGCTCCTGAGAGGCGGATGGCTGGCAGTATGAATGCGCGCTGAATAAGCCGCGCATTAGCGTCTGATGGGCGCTTTATACAGCAGCCAAGCGCAGGCAAACAGTCCAGTGGCGAGGAAATTTAGCCAATGTGCACGAATGCCAGCTTGTTGCCTTCAAGGTCACGCACGTAGCCGCCGTAGAAACCGGGCATACGCTCGCCAGGTTCGCCTTCCGAGGCGGCGCCCAGGCTCATGGCTTTGGCATAGAGGCTGTCGACGGCTGCGCGCGAGCCGGGCGCCAATGCCACCATGTTGCCGTTGCCGACAGTTGCCGGCTGGCCGTCGAACGGGGTGCAAACGGCAAACATCGGCTGGCCTTGTGCTTTGCCAAACAGAACGATGCGGCCCAGATCCATCAGTGCGCTGCAGCCCATTTCGCCGAGCAGTTCTGAATAGAAGGCTTTGGCCTTTGGCAGATCATTGGAACCTACGGTGGTGTATCCGATCATGCGAGTGCTCTCTTTGTGTTGGATTGATCAAGCCACTCTAGCCGAAAAGAAAAACCCCGGTGCTACAACCGGTTGCAGATCACTACCTTGAATAGGCAGCCCTGCAAACGGCGGTAACGACCGGGGTTTGGCTTTAGGCGTTCTGGCGAATGCCGGCAACAATCCAAGGCTGGTTGTCGCCAGTTTCACGCTCAAGGCGCCAGCTTTCGCTGAAGGCTTCGCCCTGATCAAAGCGCGAGGTTTTCGACAGGCCGCTGAAGGTCAGCGTGGCAACAGTCTTGTCGCTCTGGTCATCAACGCCATCCAGCTGCACATTGAGGTCGTCGATGTAAGTCGACTGGAAGGCATCACCCAGCTCCGCACGCTCGCGCTTGAGGAACTCAAGCAGTTGCGGCGTTACGAACTCGCTGATCTGGTCCATTTCGTTGGCGTCCCAGTGCTGCTGCAAGCTCAGGAAGTGCTCACGGCCAGCGGCAATGAAGTTCTGCTCGTTGAACCAGGCAGGCGCGTTGATTACCGGCTTGGCGGCAGCGGCGTTGTTACCGAAAATCGAAGCGGCTGGCGCTGCTTGTGGCATTTCACGCGACATCGGGGCGCCATTGGCAGTTTGTGGCTGAGCAGCCTGACGGCGCGCCGCGATAAAGCGGAATACCAGGAAGGCGATCAGGCCGATGATCAGGAAATCGAAAATCTGCATGCCCTGAAAACCGTCACCCATGAACATCGAAGCCAGCAAACCACCCGCTGCGAGGCCAGCCAATGGGCCTAACCAGCGAGAAGCACCGCTAGCGGCGGCCGCACCGCCAGCCTTTGCTGCACCGGCGGTTGGCTGCGATGCAGGTGCTGCCTGACGCGTTTGGTGGCTCGGCGCGGAGCCGAAAGATTTTCCGCCGCCAAAACGTTTGGCTTCGGCGTGAAGACTAAAAGTCATCGCCAGGCACAAGGCCATGGCAAGGCTGAGAAAACGCTGCATTAGGAAATTTCTCTTGGTTATGAGTGGTTAGCTGACAATGGAGCTTTGCGCGGGATACTGCGCCAGGCAGGGAAGGAAGACCAGACAGAGAATGTTTCGGCTTTTTACCGAACAGGCCAAGCCCCCGCAGTTTCTGGCTGCGAGGGTTTGGAGGAGGAGGGTTACCGCCAGTCGTACAGCTCTTTTTCAGCCACTTCGTGCATCGGCGTCACTTGCTCCTGGAAGTTCTTCATCGAAGTCCAGATACGCCCGTTCAACTCGTTCTGGCTGGCCAGCTCATCGAGTACTTCGCCGGACTTGGCTTTCATTGCAGCCAGTACTTCATCCGGGAAACGTTTGAGTACCACGTTCTGCTTCTTCAGTTCAGCCAGGGCAACGGCGTTGTGATAGACGTAGTCATCCATCATGTCCTGATTGGCCGCCAGTGTGGCTTCTTCAAGAATCGCCTTGAGGTCGGCTGGCAGGCTGTCGAGCGCCTTCTGGTTGACCAACAGTTCGAGCACCGCTTGCGGCTCCTGCCAGCCCGGGAAGTAGTAATACTTGGCCGACTTGTTCAGGCCAAATGCCAGGTCGTTGTAAGGGCTAACCCAGTCGGTGGCATCAATTGCACCGGTTTCAAGCGCGGTGAATACTTCGCCGCCCGGCAGGTTGACGGTGGTTGCGCCCAAACGGCTGAGCACTTCGCCACCCAAACCCGGCATGCGAATTTTCAGACCCTTGAGGTCGTCCAGCGAGTTGATTTCCTTGTTGTACCAGCCGCCCATCTGCATGCCGGTGTTGCCCACTACCAGCGGCTTTACGCCATACGGGGCATAGGCTTCGTCCCAGAGTTTCTGGCCTTCGCCCTTGCTTAGCCAGGCATTCATTTCGCTGGCTGACAAACCGAATGGCACCGCAGTGAAGAACTGCGCCGCGGGCACTTTGCCTTTCCAGTAGTACGCCGCTCCATGGCCAATTTCAGCGGTGCCGCGAGACACAGCATCAAACACTTCCAGCGCCGGAACCAGTTCGCCTGCGGCATATACCTTGATGGTCAGACGGCCGTTACTCATGGTCGCAATGCGCTCAGCCAGTCGCTCCGCCGCAGTGCCCAGGCCCGGATAGTTCTTTGGCCAGGCGGTAACCATCTTCCAGTGGAATGTGGTTGCAGGTGCTGCAGCGGCCTCGGTAGCGGCGGGTGCCTGCTTTGCAGGGCTGGTTTCTTCCTTGCAGCCAGTCATGCCGAAGGCGGCGAGTAGCGCGGCAGCGGCGCCGAGCAGAGTGCGGCGGTTCATCAATGTGTCTCCCCAGAGTGACAGTTGTGGTGCTTATAAGGCTTCTAGCTTGGCGTAGCTGAGCATCAGCCACTTGCTTCCTTCGCTTTCAAAATTAACCTGTACCCGCGCCTGCGCCCCGGCACCTTCAAAATTGAGAATGGTGCCTTCGCCGAACAATGAGTGTTGTACCCGCTGGCCCAAGCTGAATGGGGTTTGCGGAACCTCGGAGCCAGCGAACATGCTGGTGCCGCCCATGTTGCGGTTGTTGCTGGTGAAAGGCCGGGAAACACTGTTGGAAAGGCGTACTTCCTGAACCAGTGCCGGCGGTATTTCACGAATGAAACGCGAGACTTTGTTATAGGTTTCACTGCCGTACAGGCGACGGGTTTCGGCATAGCTGACAATTAGCTTCTGCATCGCCCGGGTGATGCCCACGTAGGCCAGGCGGCGTTCTTCTTCAAGGCGGCCCGGCTCATCCAGGCTCATCTTGTGCGGGAACAGACCTTCTTCGACGCCCACCAGAAATACCAGCGGGAATTCGAGGCCTTTGGCGCTGTGCAGGGTCATCAGTTGCACGCTGTCTTCGTTTTCGGCTGCTTGTGTATCACCTGCTTCAAGCGAGGCGTGGCCGAGGAATGCTTGCAACGGCGTCAGGTCTTCTTCGGGTTCTTCGTGGTTCTCGAAAGCGCGCGCTGCGCTCACCAGTTCCTCAAGGTTTTCTACCCGTGCCTGAGCTTTTTCGCCTTTTTCAGCCTTGTGATAGGTGATCAGGCCGCTTTGCTCGATAACGGTTTGAGTCATCAAGTGAAGCGGCATTTCGGCGACTTTGGCGGCCAGGTTTTCAATCAGCTCGATAAAACCGGCGAGCGCCCCCGAGGCGCGGCCCGGCAGAGCTTTGTGCTCAAGCATCAGGGTGATCGCGTGCCACATCGAGACGTCGTGGGTGCGCGCATATTCGCGGATCTGCTCGACAGTTTTCTCGCCAATCCCGCGGGCTGGAACGTTGATTACCCGCTCCAGTGCGGCGTCGTTGCCACGGCCATCGAGCATGCGCATGTAGGCCATCGCATTCTTGATTTCGGCGCGCTCGAAAAAGCGCTGGCCGCCATAAATGCGATAGGGGATTTTCTCGCGCAGCAGGGCTTCTTCAAGCACCCGCGACTGGGCGTTGGAACGATACAGAATGGCGATTTCGCTGCGCTTGAGACCGTCCTTGCGCAACGCATCTTCGATCGACTCAACCACGTAACGGGCTTCGTCGTGCTCGTTGAAGGCGGCGTACAGGCTAATCGGTTCGCCGTCGCCATCTTCGGTCCACAACTCTTTGCCGAGGCGTCCCTGATTATTGGCGATCAAGGCGTTGGCGGCCTTGAGAATGCCAGCCGTGGAGCGATAGTTTTGCTCCAGACGGATCATCTCGGCGTCGGCGAAGTCGCTGGAGAACTGCTGAATGTTCTCGATCTTGGCGCCGCGCCAGCCGTAGATGGACTGATCGTCATCGCCGACCACCATCAAGCTGTCACCGCCTTTGGCGAGAATCCGCAGCCAGGCGTATTGCACGGCGTTGGTGTCCTGGAATTCGTCGACCAGTACGTGCCTGAAACGGCGCTGGTAATGCTCAAGCAAGCCGGGCTTGTTGCGCCACAGATCCAGCGCGCGTAACAGCAGTTCGGAGAAGTCGATGACTCCGGCCCGCGCGCAGGTTTCTTCGTAGGTCTTGTAGATATTGAGCATGGTGGCGAGGTAGTGATCACCCGCCGGCTGAATATTGTCCGGGCGCAGGCCTTCGTCTTTCTGGGCGTTGATGAACCACTGCGCCTGACGTGCGGGCCAGCGTTGCTCATCAAGACCAAGGTCGCGGATAACCCGCTTGACCATGCGCTGCTGGTCGTCGGAGTCGAGGATCTGGAAGTTTTCCGTCAGCCCCGCTTCCTGCCAGTGCGCGCGCAATAAGCGATGCGCCAAACCGTGGAACGTACCCACCCACATGCCGGCGGGGTTGTGACCGAGCATCTGCTCGATACGCGCGCGCATTTCCGCAGCCGCTTTGTTGGTAAATGTTACCGACAAAATGCTGTGCGGCGAGGCATGCTCGACCTGAATAAGCCAGGCGATACGGTGCACCAGCACGCGAGTTTTGCCGGAACCTGCGCCGGCCAGAACCAACTGACGGCCAAGGCTGGCCGCTACGGCCTGACGCTGGGCATCGTTGAGAGAGTTGAGGAGAAACGAGATGTCATCATGCATCGCGGCATTCTAGGGGGCTGCGCCATATTGGGCAAACCGCCGTGAGCTTTAATACGTGCCGCGAATAACCGGCCAGCGGACAAGCGGTACATAAAGGTGATGTGAGTAGCAGATAAGTTTCAAGAAGTGAGCAAGGTGGCATCAAGGGGCCACTATTGCGGCATACTCCGTCTCAGATTGGGATTTTCATCTGGCTAGTGCGCCGGTCAATCTTTATCCAATCCAGCCAGCACAAGGCGTGCTGCACCCGTAATAAGGATATTACGTGTTTGTTCTACTGGCTTAAAAGGATGTTAGCCATGTCTCATGTTCCGAGTCTTGCGGTGCGCCTGTTAACGGCGAAACAGGGTAAAACCCCATTAATGTTCAAGCGTGTTCTGCTGCGAAGCATGAGCACCAGGCAGGCGGCAAGCGTTGTAGCCCAGCTATCGGTTGATGCGTTTCGTGAAATAGCCTTGTATGAGTCAGTTGAGCGGGTTGCCAGACTGGCGGCACATCTCGACCCTGAAACCGTGCGTAATGCCTACCTGAATATGCCCGATAGTTTTCATCTCAAGCTCACGCGTGAGTTGTGCAGCAAGCAAGAATTCTCAGCTGCGGCGGGTTTTGCTGATTTACTTACGGGCATGCAGTTGAAAGTGCTGTTCTTCGCCATCAACAGCGTCAGCCACGTGGTGCAAGTCATCAAGCACATGAAAAATGAGTTTCTGGTGGTGGAAAGTATCCGCAACTGCTCGACCAGCTACCTGCGCCAGCTGACCGAGGAAGCGGTCAAATTGGGCGATGTTGATGATTCCGCGCATTTGCTCGGCATGTTGCCCATGCAGCGTCAGGTCGACGTGTGCGCCAAACTGTCGCCCGCGATACTGATACCGCTAATGCCGCAGTTACTGCCGATTAATGACCATGAGTTGAGCCGGCATTTGCCGCCCAAACTCATGGATGCTTTGTTTGGCGCTATCTAGCCAAGGCTCAGCCTAGTGCTACTCCATCCACTCGCGACCGTGGCGTTCGAGCAAGTGTTGCAACTGCTCAGGGCCATTGCTGCCAGCAGGATAGGGGCGAGGGCGTTGATAATGTTGCTGCCAGCCTTTGATGATCGGGTCGATCCACTGCCATGCAGCCTCGACCTCATCGCGGCGCATGAACAGAGTCGAGTCGCCCTCAATCACGTCAAGCAGCAAGCGCTCGTAAGCGTCCCAACGGCGCTGCTTGCTGAATGCGGCTGCAAGATTGAGGTCCAGCTCAACAGGTTCCAGACGCATGCCTTTGCCCGGGTTTTTCGCCATCAATCGTAAACTGATGCGCTCTTCGGGCTGCAGGCGGATTAACAGACTGTTGGCGTCGCCTTCGCCAAACAATTGATGCGGCACTGATTTGAACTGAATGAGAATTTCCGAGGTTTTCTTCGCCAACCGCTTGCCGGTGCGCAAGTAAAACGGCACGCCGGCCCAGCGCCAGTTACTTATCTCGGCTTGAACGGCGACGAACGTCTCGGTATCGCTGTCGTTATCGACGTTTTTCTCGAAGTAATACGCCGGCACGTCTTGCCCGCCGATCTTGCCGGCGCTGTATTGCCCGCGCACGGTCTTATCGCGTACGTCCTGGCCGCTGATCGGGATCAGCGCTTCCAGCACTTTGACCTTCTCGTTACGCACAGACTCGGCATCGAAGCGTACCGGCGCTTCCATTGCGACCAGGCAGAGCAGCTGCAGCAGGTGATTCTGGATCATGTCGCGCATCGCGCCGGAGTGATCGTAATAACCGCCCCGATTCTCGACCCCGAGAGTTTCACACACGCTGATTTGCACGTGATCAATATGCGCAGCGCGCCAGACCGGCTCGAACAGGACGTTGGCAAAGCGCAGCGCCATCAGGTTCTGCACGGTTTCCTTGCCCAGATAGTGATCGATGCGGAACACCCGATGCTCATCGAATACCGCACCAATCGCTGCGTTGATCGCTTGCGCCGACTCAAGTGAGTGACCAATCGGCTTTTCCAGCACGATCCGCGTTTTCGGGCCCGCGAGGCCGGCGATATTGAGATGCGAGGCGATGTCTTCAAACAGGTTGGGCGCTGTCGCCAGGTAGTAAACCCGCACGCGTTCTTCATTCTTGCCGAGCAGCTTGGCAAGACGGCCAAAGTCGCCGCTTTGCGAGGCGTCAATGCTCAGGTATTCCAGGCGCTGGGCAAACTCGGCCCACGCCTCTTCAGTGAAGTCGGCTTTGGCAACCTGGGCGCGGCAGTGGCGCTCGGCCAGTGCTTGATAGGCTTTGCGCTCATGCGGGCTGCGCGCCAGGGCAATTATGCGTACGTCTGAATGCAGGCGGCGTTCGCGATGCAGGTGATAGAGCGCCGGGAGCAGTTTATGTAACGCCAGATCGCCGGTTCCGCCAAACACCAGAATGTCGCAGGGAATACTCAAAGCGTGATCTCCAACTCGGTTAAATCGTGCGAGTGAGGCACTCATGTAGTATAACTACAAAGCCACTACAATCCGGCAAGCCCCTGATCATACCCGAGCATGTGCTCGGATGCGGCTAGCCGATGGATAAGCCCATTGAATCCGAGTCCAATCTTGTGAATTTGTTGCAGCACATAGCCCAGTCCCGTCACCTGTTGCGTAAGTCCGAGCTCAAGGTGGCCGATCATGTACTCCTCGATCCTGCGGTGGTGATGCACAGCTCCATGGCCGAACTGGCGCACAGCGTCGGCATCAGCGAGCCAACCATCGTGCGCTTTTGTCGGGCGATTGGATGCAGCGGTTTTCAGGATCTCAAACTTAAGTTGGCGCAAAGCCTGGCCGCGGGTGCCAGCTTTGGTCAGTTTGCGATCCATGAAGATGACTCAGTGTCTGATTTCAGCCTGAAAATCTTCGATACCACGCTGCACACGCTGATGGAGGTGCGCGAAAAGCTCGACCCGCAAGCGTTGCAGCAGGCGATAGCCGCGTGCGCCCATGCTCAGCGCGTTGAGTTCTACGGTTTTGGTGCCTCCGGCGCTGTAGCGGCAGATGCCCAGCACAAATTCTTCCGTTTGCTGCTGACCGCCGCTGCGTATTCCGATCCCCACATGCAGGCCATGTCGGCAGTAACCTTGAAGGCCGGTGATGTGGCGATCTGTATTTCGCAGTCTGGGCGCTCAAAAGACCTGCTTATCACCGCCAATCTGGTGCGTGAGTCCGGTGCGACGCTGATTACCCTGTGCCCAAGTCAAACCCCGCTGGCGGATCTGGCCACCGTGAACCTGGCGATTGATGTGCAGGAAGACACCGAAATCTACACGCCGCTGACCTCGCGTATCGCGCATTTGGTGGTGATCGACGTATTGGCAATGGGCGTCGCAATGGCCCGTGGTCCTACGCTGGTTAATCACTTGAAGAGCGTCAAGCGCAGCCTGCGCAGTTTGCGCCTGTCACCGAAAACAGTGAAAACCCCAGAAGATTGATCCTCTGCGCCGGAGGATGGAATCCGCATCGCGGCTTCCGTCATGACGGTCTTCCGACAGGCGCGGCTTTTGCGTTGAATGTTCAATCGCCATGACGGTTTACCCTGCGGGTTAACCATCCTCCGTGCGTGACCGGGCGTTGACGGAGGATGGAATCCGCATCACGGCTTCCGTCATAACGGCCTCCCGACAGGCGCGGCTTTGCATTGAATGTTCGATCGTCATGACGGTTTACCCTGCGGGTTAACCATCCTCCGTTCGTGATCGGGCGTTGATGGAGGATGGAATCCGCTTCGCGGCTTCCGTCATGGCGGCCTTCCGGCAGGCGCGGCTTTTGCGTTGAATGTTTGATCGCCATGACGGTTTACCCTGCGGGTTAACCATCCTCCGTTTGTGATCGGGCGTTGATGGAGGATGGAATCCGCAACGCGGCTTCCGTCATGACGGCCTTCCGACAGGCGCGGCTTTTGCGTTGAATGTTCAATCGCCATGACGGTTTACCCTGCGGGTTAACCATCCTCCGTGCGTGACCGGGCGTTGACGGAGGATGGAATCCGCATCGCGGCTTCCGTCATGACGGCCTTCCGACAGGCGCGGCTTTGCGTTGAAAGCTCGATCGCTACGACGGTTTACCCTTCGGGTTAACCATCCTCCGTGCGTGATCGGGTAGTTAGGTGTGTTTCGCTGGCGTGCCCAACCCCTGATCACTGTTCATCGTTGCTTAATGGCTTTGCAGTCAAACTGTCATCCGCAGCTAGGAATCTATGGCTCCCGATATTCAGCCTGGGAGTCATGCTATGCCTCGTCATCTGGAAGAATCGTTAAGCGTACACAACACCGATGCTAAAGCTCGCCGCAAGGTGATTGATCAGCGTCGTATGGAATACCGTCGTGCGATTGAGAGTTATGCCGAGCAGCGCATGCTGCAACATGAGCTGGCGGATTTCCCCGAGATAATCGCAGCTAACTATCTGGCTGGTGCCCGCGAGTTTGGTCGGCAAACTGCTCGGCCAGCTGGCTGATCTGGCTGCGCTGCCCGCGTACGAAATCGAAGAAGGCCTGCGCGACCGGTGACAAATACTTGCCGCGCGGGTGGACCACGCACCAGCTGCGCACGAGTGGCAGCTCGGCTACCGGGAGTTCTTTGAGTGCGCCGCAAGCCAGTTCGCGCAGTACCGCGTGGCGTGGCAATAGAGCAATTCCCAAGCCTGCCAGTACGCATTCGCGCTGGCCCTCCATAGAACCCACTTCCAGAGTATTCGCAAAGTGTGCGCGCTTCTGATTGCAGTAGTCTTCGCAGGCTTTACGCGTGCCGGAGCCCTGTTCACGAATCAGCAAAGGCCACTTTGTCAGGTCTTCCAGGCTTAATTTTTTAGCTTTGCTCAGGGCGTGATCGGGCGGCGCCACCGCAATAATCGGGTTGTTGAGAAATGGCAGAAACTCCAATGCCATGTCGGTTGGCACTTGCGACATGATCAGCAAATCGTCGCGATTGGTGCTCAGTCGCTTGATCGCCTGTTGATGATTAACCACTACCAATTGCAGGCTAACTTCGGGAAAGTCGCGACGAAATGCGGCGAAAAGATGAGGTATAAAATACTTGGCGCTGGACTCGACGGCGAGACTCAATTGCCCTTGAAGCGAGCCTTTCAGATTGGTCAATTGCATGTCGAGGCTTTCGAGTCGGCCGAAAATATCGTCGCTGGCTTTGCGCAGGGCTTCTGCCGCATCGGTCAGGTAGAGCTTTTTGCCGACATAGTCGAACAGGGGTTGGCCGATCAATTCTTCCAGCTGTCGAATTTGCAGGCTGACCGCCGGTTGAGTCAGTGACATCTCCTCAGCTGCCCGGCTGTAAGAGTGCTGTTGGCATACCGAGCGAAATACCTGAATTTGGCGCAACGTCATACGCATCAGTGACTTACGCATTGGCTGGGGTCTCCTTCAGGGATTATTTAACACGCTAGAGCGGGCCTGTTCAGCGCAGTTTATCTCCGTACATAAGTAATTACTTATATTGAATCTAATAATTATTGATTTTGGGTTATCCGCTACACGGCGTAGGGTGAATAGGCGGCCACTACAAACTTGATAGTGGTCACGTGCTGACTGGTTTTGGCTGGTTTGCTTGCCCATTGGTCGAGGATGATGCTCGTGATCAAGAAAATTCTGATTGCTAACCGTGGCGAGATTGCCGTCCGTATCGTGCGTGCTTGCGCCGAGATGGGTATTCGCTCGGTGGCTGTCTACTCAGACGCCGACCGCATGGCGCTGCACGTTAAGCGTGCGGATGAGGCGCATAGTCTCGGTGATGACCCGCTGGCGGGTTATTTGAACCCCCGCAAACTGGTCAATCTGGCCGTCGAAACCGGTTGTGATGCCCTGCATCCCGGTTATGGCTTTCTCTCGGAGAACGCCGAGCTGGCAGAGATTTGCGCCGAGCGCGGGATCAAGTTCATTGGCCCCAGTGCAGAAGTCATTCGCCGCATGGGCGACAAGACAGAAGCCCGTCGCAGCATGATTAAAGCCGGTGTGCCTGTCACGCCTGGCACTGAAGGCAACGTTGCCGATATTAACGAAGCACTGAGCGAAGCCGACCGGATCGGTTATCCGGTCATGCTCAAGGCCACCTCTGGCGGTGGCGGTCGTGGTATTCGCCGCTGCAACAGCAAAGCCGAGCTAGAGCAGGCGTATCCGCGAGTAATCTCCGAGGCTACCAAAGCCTTTGGTAGCGCCGAAGTATTCCTCGAAAAATGCATCGTTAATCCCAAGCACATCGAAGCGCAGGTTCTGGCTGACAGCCACGGCAATGCCGTGCACCTGTTCGAGCGCGACTGCTCGATTCAGCGGCGCAACCAGAAACTCATCGAAATTGCGCCAAGCCCGCAACTAACGCCTGAACAGCGCGCCTATATTGGTGATCTTTCGGTACGTGCGGCCAAGGCCGTGGGTTACGAGAACGCCGGTACCGTGGAGTTTTTGCTCGCCGATGGCGAGGTCTACTTCATGGAGATGAACACCCGCGTTCAGGTTGAGCACACCATTACCGAAGAAATCACCGGTATCGATATCGTCCGTGAGCAGATTCGCATTGCCTCGGGCTTGCCGCTCTCGGTGAAGCAGGAAGATATTATTCACCGTGGTTTCGCGATCCAGTTCCGGATCAACGCGGAAGACCCGAAGAACAACTTCTTACCGTCGTTCGGCAAGATCACCCGTTACTACGCGCCTGGCGGCCCGGGCGTGCGCACCGACACGGCGATTTACACCGGCTACACGATTCCGCCGTATTACGACTCAATGTGCCTCAAGCTGATCGTTTGGGCACTGACCTGGGAAGAGGCCATGGACCGTGGCTTGCGCGCCCTGGATGACATGCGCGTGCAGGGGGTTAAAACCACTGCCGCCTACTATCAGGAAATTTTGCGTAACCCGGAATTCCGCAGCGGCCAGTTCAACACCAGCTTCGTTGAGAGCCACCCGGAACTGACCGAATACTCGATCAAACGTAACCCGTCGCACCTGGCCATCGCCATCGCCACTGCAATTGCTGCCCACGCTGGCCTGTGAGGAATTGAGAAATGGTTAATAAGTCTTCGCCTAAAAAGATCACCGTTACTGATACCGTCCTGCGTGATGGGCACCAGTCTCTGCTGGCCACGCGCATGCGCCTCGACGACATGCTGCCCATTTGCGGCAAGCTTGATCAGGTGGGTTACTGGTCGCTGGAAGTTTGGGGCGGCGCCACCTTCGACGCCTGCGTGCGCTTCCTAAAAGAAGACCCGTGGGAGCGTCTGCGCAAGCTGAAAGCAGCACTGCCGAACACTCGTCTGCAAATGCTCCTGCGCGGTCAGAACCTGCTCGGCTACCGTCATTACAGCGATGACGTGGTTAAAGCCTTTGTCGCCAAAGCAGCCGTGAACGGCATCGACGTGTTCCGTATTTTCGATGCGATGAACGATGTGCGTAACCTGCGCGTATCCATCGAGGCTGTAAAAGCGGCGGGCAAGCATGCTCAAGGCACGCTCAGCTACACCGTGAGCCCGGTGCACACCACGCAAGCTTACGTCGATCAGGCCAAAGCCATGCAGGCAATGGGCATCGACTCGATCGCGATCAAAGACATGGCCGGTTTGCTGACGCCTTACTCGACTGCCGAGTTGGTTAAAGCGCTGAAAGATGAAGTCGATCTGCCGGTGTTTATCCACAGCCACGACACGGCGGGCATGGGCTCGATGTGTCAGCTCAAGGCGATCGAAGCCGGTGCTGACCATATCGACACCACCATCTCCAGCTTCGCCTGGGGCACCAGCCATCCGGGTACCGAGTCGATGGTCGCCGCGCTGCGCGGCAGCCCTTACGACACCGGCCTCGATTTGGCGCTGCTGCAGGAAATCGGTTTGTACTTCCATGCGGTGCGCAAGAAGTACCACCAGTTCGAAAGCGAATTCACCGCGGTCGACACTCGCGTTCAGGTGAATCAGGTGCCGGGCGGGATGATGTCCAACCTCGCCAACCAGCTCAAAGAGCAGGGCGCGCTGAATCGTATCAACGAAGTATTCGCTGAGATTCCTCGTGTTCGTGAAGACCTTGGCTTCCCGCCACTGGTGACCCCGACTTCGCAAATTGTCGGCACTCAGGCGGTGTTCAACGTGCTCGCCGGTGAGCGTTACAAAACCATCACCAACGAGGTCAAACTTTACCTGCAAGGCCGTTACGGCAAGGCGCCGGGCAAGGTCAACGAGAAGCTGCGCAAGCAGGCGATCGGCAGCGAGGAAGTAATCGACGTGCGTCCGGCTGATCTGCTCAAGCCGGAGCTGGCGAAACTGCGCGAAGAGATTGGCACAGTCGCCAAGTCTGAAGAAGACGTGCTGACCTACGCCATGTTCCCGGATATCGGGCGCAAGTTCCTCGAGGAACGTGAAGCCGGCACGCTGGTGCCCGAAGTGTTGCTGCCAATTCCGGACGGTAGCGGCGTTGCAGCGGCGGGTGGGGAAGGCGTACCGACCGAGTTCGTGGTCGATGTTCACGGCGAAAGCTATCGCGTAGACATCACCGGTGTCGGCGTGAAAGGTGATGGCAAGCGTCACTTCTACCTGTCGATCGACGGCATGCCGGAAGAAGTGGTGTTCGAGCCGCTGAACGACTTCGTCGCCGGTGCCGGTGGCAAGCGCAAACAAGCCAGCGAGCCGGGCGATGTCAGCACCAGCATGCCGGGCAACATCGTCGACGTTTTGGTCAAAGAGGGCGACACGGTCAAGGCCGGTCAGTCACTGCTGATCACCGAAGCGATGAAGATGGAAACCGAAGTGCAGGCGCCAATCGACGGTACGGTCAAAGCCGTTCACGTGGCCAAAGGCGATCGGGTTAACCCGGGTGAAGTTCTGGTCGAGATTGCCTAGTTTAGGCAGCGCTGAAAGCGAATGCAGCCAGGCATTGCGGGGTTGAAACAGGCGAAAGAATGCTCATTAAAATGAGTCAAGTTGAGCGTGACCTCGCTCGTTCTTAGCCTGTTTTTAACCTGTGCATGTGCCGCTTGCTGAGCTTCTCGAAGCGCAATCGGGGATTGTGTCATTCGGCGCTTAAGCGCTGGCCCCGAACAATTTACAAGTTTCTCAGTGGGAGCCAAATGGCTCCCTTTTTTTGTTTGGGTCGGGTCGGTTTGTGTGATTGCGCCTAGCCGGGGCGCGTCTAGCAACGGTAGTCTGGACGCTGTTCAGAGCCATCACGAGTCGATCAGATGCAAGCGTTGCTAGATGAAATTATCGAGAAGACCCGCCCGCTGATTGGTCTGGGCAAGGTTGCCAATTACATTCCGGCGTTGGGCTGCGTTGAGCCGAATCAACTCGGCATCGCGGTGTACAGCAATGAAGGCGAGCTGTTCTGTGCCGGCGATGCGCACACGCCGTTTTCGATTCAGAGTATCTCCAAGGTGTTTAGCCTGGTGCAGGCGGTGAGCCACTCAGGCGAAGCGATCTGGCAGCGCCTCGGTTATGAGCCGTCGGGTCAGCCCTTCAACTCGCTGGTGCAGCTTGAGTTGGAGCGCGGTATTCCGCGCAATCCGTTTATCAACACGGGCGCGTTGGTTATCTGCGATATTAACGAGTCGTGCTTCGCTGCGCCGTCATTGTCGATGCGTGACATGGCGCGGCGCCTTTCGGGAAACTGCGAAATCGTCATCGACAGCAAAGTTGCCGAGTCCGAATACCAGCACCGAGCGCGCAACGCGGCGGCTGCTTATTTGATGAAGTCGTTCGGCAATTTCCATAACGATGTCGATTCCGTTCTGCGCAGTTACTTCAATCACTGTGCGCTGCGCATGAACTGCGCAGACCTCGCGCGGGCATTCTGCTTTCTGGCCAACGCTGGCGTGTGCAAACACAACGGCGAAACCATCATGAGCCCACGCCAAGCCAAACAGATCAACGCCATCATGGCCACCAGCGGGCTGTACGATGAGGCAGGAAACTTCGCCTACCGCGTCGGCTTGCCCGGCAAGAGCGGCGTCGGCGGCGGCATCGTCGCAGTCGTTCCGGGGCGCTATTCGATCTGCGTGTGGTCGCCAGAATTGAATCCGTCAGGTAACTCACTGGCAGGGCTTGCAGCCCTGGAAATGCTCAGTGATCGGATAGGCTGGTCGGTGTTCTAACTGGCTCGACGTGCGTCGATGCGGTTTTTTTAGTGGCTCGTTAGCTAGTAAAAATCTAAGTACAGATTACAGCGTTCAAATACACTTCAGATTCTAAAAATGGATAAGTGTTTGAGGAATGCTGTGGCCGCTGATAATGAAATAATTTCATATTTTGATATGTGTCAGAGAGAGCGGACGTCTCTTCAGCGCGGGATGAATTTTCGCCTGCATGGCGGGCACTCAGTCGTACTCATGTCAGTTCGGCCCAACTCTCCTTATCAGGATGAAGTGCAAGAGAACGGCGCAGTATTGATCTACGAAGGGCACGATCACCCCAAAACCGCATCGACTCCTCAGCCTAAAACACTCGACCAACCTGAGTTCTTGCCTGGCGGCGGGCCAACTGAAAACGGCAAATTTCACCATGCTGCCCAAGCATTCAAAGCCGGGGAGAAAGCACCCGATTTAATTCGAGTTTACGAGAAGTTACGCAAGGGGATTTGGGGTTACAACGGCTATTTTCACCTTGTGGACTCTTGGCGTGAAAGCGACGGCACACGTAATGTGTTTAAGTTTCGTTTGGAGGCTATTGAAGAAGTTACTGATGCCGCAGCTGCTGTTGACCCCGCCTTCAGGATTACAAAGCATCGCCGGATTATTCCTACTCACGTCAAGCTTGAGGTCTGGAAGCGGGATAAAGGGGTTTGCACGAAATGCGGTTCTGCTGACGAGCTGCACTTCGATCATATTTTGCCCTACTCAAAGGGTGGAACCTCGCTCAAATCTGAGAATGTTCAACTTCTTTGCGCGCGGCACAATTTAGAAAAAAGCGCCAAGATTGAGTGATTTCCAGTTGTCCTATCAATCCGTACGTCTAACAGTGGGTCGCTAAATCATAAGCTCCTACTGCACATAACAATCGTTTCATTGATCTGCCGCCCCATGCCGAACTTGTTAGCGGCGTATAACCTCCCCAGTGTGTGCATAAACTTCTTGGTGAATGCTCTATCTCAAAACTTTCAGTCGGTTTCGATACGCGTGGTTTAGCGTTTTCTTGCTGTATTCAGGGATGACGTAAAAAGGGGGCAGGGATGTTCAACCCCAGCAACGAAAGCCATTTCAGCGTGCAGATCCAAGGTTTTCAGGTGCGGGCTTTACTGGCACCGAAGCGATCAGTACGCCGTATCAGTTGGCCAGTGAAACCATGAGCAGGCACGGCTTGCCGCTCCCGTCTCGGCCAAGCCCTATATCCCATGGCGTGTATTGTGTGCAGTACGAAGAAGCTTGAACTTCATCCAGAGCCTGCTGTTCGAAGCCGTTTCAGCCCATTCAAAAACGTGCCTTGCCTGATCGAAGCCAAGCATCCGACTTACCCAGCAGAGAGGATTAATGAACTCAAACAACCCCAAAATACCCATTCCGAATTTTATTCAGCGCCATGTTGTGATTCAGCGGCGCTACGAGGCTGTAGGCGCGTTCAATGATTTGCTGATCGCGATCTGGTTTCTTGTTGGTAGTTTTTTCTTTTTAAGCGATTCGCTGATGCAAACCGGCACCTGGCTGTTCATTGCGGGCAGCGCGCAGATGCTTATCAAGCCAATGATCAAGCTTGCGAGTCTGATCCACGTGGGTCGCCATTTAGCCAATCAGACATAGCAAACAACGCGTGCAGCCCAGTGCTGTCGCTGGATTCGCCTTGCCGCTGGCCATACCAAAAGCTTGTATATGCTCAATTTTTACTCGCAATCGATATAAGCATTCATGGGCTTAGGGATACTTGAGTGGCTGCCTGCTGCTTAACTTCTTTTGTGCATGCAGCTGCCCGCTTGATGTCTTGGGTTCGGACGCACACGGTTCCGTTGCCCTTGATTTTGCTGCGTAGCCTACCGAGGTCGGAGCGTTGAAATGCTTCTGCGCTCCTGTCTTTCATCACTGGAGATCGACATGAAATGGAGTAAGTACACTTTGGCGCTTTGCCTGGTTTTGGCGTCTGCAGGCGCGTTGGGCGAGCAAAAGGCATCCCCCGTAGTTGTTGATGGCAATAACTGGATGAGTTCCTCCTCCGGTGAGCGCCGAGCGTTTTTGATTGGCGTCACCAATATGCTGATCGCCGAAGCGGCCTACGCCAAGCGTCACGGTCTGGATGCTCCACCGATGGGGGCTGCGATCACCAAGGGCGTTTCCAGCATGAAGCTGCCTGAAATTGAGGCGCGCATAACGTCTTGGTACGAAGCCAACCCAGACGGGCGCGACAAGCTGGTGATGGGTGTGCTCTGGAGAAATGTGGTTAAAGGTAATCAGTGACCGGCTCAGGAGACTCAGCAATGAACCGTATTTATTCGGCTGTGGCTGCGCTGCTTTGCGCGGCTTTTATCTTGTCTGCTTGCGCGACTGTCGCGGGCGGTATGGTCGGGGGTGGTGTTGGCCGTATGGCCGGTGATGAGCAGGCCGGACGCATGATTGGTGCAGGCATCGGCATGATGATTGATATCTCGGACTGAACGCGCTCGGCCACCCGACACGTTTTTGCACTAAGCCCTGGCGGCGGATTTATCAACGCGGAATCAGCGCGGATAAATCCGCCGTTTTGCGTTTGTGGCCACACACTTTATGTGCGTCGTCCATTTTTCCAATGATGTCTTGTATTGAGTACACGACTTTTAGCCGCGTAGTTTCTGGGCGACCATGGGTTGGCTGCTTCGGGACATCTGAAAATTTTTTAGTTAAGGTACGACGACAATCCATCTCCAAGTCAAAAAATAAGGACGCGTAATGTCGATGACACTTCGAGCCACTGGCAGCTTACTCACGTTGAGTATCAGCCTTCTGGTGAATGGTTATGCACAGGCAGCCACGGACTCAACACCCGCACCCAAAGATGCAGGTCTGGCGATCAATCACGAATATATTGGCCGCGGTCAAGACTTGTACGACCTGCCGCCGCTTTACCAGCCAGGCACGTATCGCAACATGGACAAGGTCTACTTCACCCGTTCTGTTGCGCGTGGCGAAAAGGTCTATGAGTTGCCGCAAGAGGGCAATCTCGACGTTACCTACGAGGCCGATGGCGCCAAGCAAACCGTTGATGACTTCATGCGTCGTAACCGCGTTGGCGGCGTACTGATCATTAAAGACGGCAAAGTACGGTTGGAAAAATACGGCCTTGGCAACGATGCTGATACCCGCTGGACCTCTTTCAGTGTGGTCAAGTCGATCTCTTCGACCTTGGTCGGCGCGGCCGTGGAGCAAGGGCTGATCGATGTTAAGAAGCCGATCACTCAGTACCTGCCAGCGCTCAAAGGCGGTGCTTATGACGACGTCACGGTTGAGAATGTGCTGCGCATGAGTTCTGGCGCCGACTGGAACGAGACGTACCGCGATATCACCTCTGACCGCCGCAAAATGTTCGAACTGCAGCTGTCGAACACACCTGGCGCTTTGGTTAAACAGATGAGCCAGCTCAAGCGCAAATCCAAGCCGGGCACCGTCTTCAAATACAGCACGGGCGAATCGCACCTGCAGAGCGAATTGATTCACGCAGCGACGGGCATGACCACCAGTGACTATCTGTCTGATCGCATCTGGGCGCGGATGGGTATGGAGAAGCCGGCGTTCTGGCAGCTCGATGCACAAGCGGGTCAAGAGATTGGTAGCAGTGGTTTCTCGGCAACCTTGAAGGATTACGGCCGCTTCGGTCAGTTCATCCTCAATGATGGGGTTATCGACGGCGAACGCATTCTGCCAAAAGGCTGGCTGGATAAAGCCACTGAAGTGGACCCGGCTTCTTACCTGGCACCGGGCAAGCTGTATGGCGGCGATTACATCCTTGGCTACGGCTACCAGTGGTGGCTGTTCCCCGCGGGCGAGGCTGCTTTGCCTCAACATGACGGAGCTTTTGAGGCGCAGGGAATCTTTGGTCAGTTTGTCTACGTTAACCGCAAGGAAAACGTAGTCGCGGTAGTTTGGAGTGCATGGCCAGAGCCGGAAATGGACAAGCAAGAGATGGAGACTTACGACTTCATCGCGGCGGCTATCAAAGCGCTGAAATAGGCCGTAGTTGATTCAACCATACCTGCTAAAGGGCCACTCATAAGAGCGGCCCTTTTTGTTTCAACGAACAGCGCCGCTTAAAACCCCAGTTGCCACTGCACCATGAACGCATGATTCTGGGAGTCACTGCCGAGTTGTCCGCTGTAGCCGATGCCAATATTTTGCTTAGCATTGATACCAACATCCAAGCCTGCCTCAAGCAACGCACTGTCGCGATCCAGCGCACTGCCTTCAACGCTGAATGCCGTGCCGCCGCTGGCGAAGGACTGTTTGATATGACTGTCTACTTCTCCATAAACATGACGCCAACCGACGCCCAGACGCGGGGTGACGCTCATGCCGTTTTGCAGTGTGTCTAAATAGGCGAGGCGCACACCAAAGGCGCTGGTGACGTTGTCTTGATCCTCGGACTTTACGTGCAGTGCAGCCGGACCGCCTTTCTCGGTGTAGCTGTCTTGATCGTAGCGTTGATAGCCCAAGTTAGCGTAAGGCTCGGCCTCTAATCTGCCACGGTTGATGGCGTAACCCAGCTCGACGAACGCTTGCAGGCTGTCCGCATCGTAATCACCGCGCACGGTGTCATCAAAGCCGTTGGATCTGATCTGGCGCTTACTGTCACCATCGTGATCGCTGTACGCCGCGCCGAGCCGCAGATTGTATGCGCCGCGTTGGTGTAAGGCATACACACCGAGATGGTAGCTGTCGACGTTGCCATCGACACTGCTGCCCGCACCAATATCAGTGCTTGAATAACCGCCCACTAAGCCAACTCGCCATTGCGCATCCAGCGCCCAGTCTGCCCCCACTACAGCGCCTTGAGTGTCTTGGTCGAGGTCGTGGCTACCTGACGTAGCGTCAAGGTTTGCGCTGCTGCCAAGCGCCTGAATCCAAAGCCGGCCTTGGGCGTTGGGGTCATTAAGATTGCGAGCTTCATTTGGCAACCCATTGGCAGCGAGAACAGGGCCGTCTAGCAAGTTAACCGAGCTTTGCAGGTTGCCGCTCATGCCGCCACCTCGTTGTTGCATGGCACCAAGCATGGCGAGGCCGACTTGGTTGCTTGCCGCTAGAGTCACGTTGGCCAAGCTGGCATTACTGGCGCCCGAGAGTTGTTCGAGTCCGTCGCCCGCGGAGGTTACGTCACTGGTTAGGAGCGCGTTATACAAGACCGGTGTGCTATCGGCTGTGATGCTGTTTGCGGCACTGGCTCCGTTTTGGCTGATGGCGACATCTGCAAAGTCGATGTCGTTGCGCTGCAATTCAAGCTCGACGCTGTCGGCAGTATAGGAAAGTGTTGGCGTTAGAAAGGCAAAGTTGCTGCTGACACTGGAGAACTGCCCGTTAATCCCTTCAGCAGCATTGAGGACGCGGTAACTGCTTTGCGCAGGATAGTTTCCAGCACCTGCGCGAATGTCCAGTTTGGCGCCGTTGATTTGTGCGTTGCCATTCACCTGGACGGGTGAGTGACTGCCGTCTGCCGCAACCGCAAAGCCCAAGGTTGAGCCTGCTGCCAGATTGAGATTTTGCAGCTGCCCACTGCCGCTATAAACACCACCGGATGCAACGGTCAATGTGCCGCCAATGCGCCCTTGGTTGTTCAGCTCGGCGCCGGTAGAGACTTCGCCGCCTTGGCTAAAGTCGTCACTGCTGATCGTCCAGATGCCTTGCTGGACGGCCAGCCACTCAAAATTTTGACTGTTGGAGAAGTGGCCACCTGCGGTGTCATTCAGTATGAGACTGTCATGTCCCGCGCCACCGTCCACCAGACCGACGAATTGGCTGCCGGCGGTCAATGTTAATTGGTCGTCGCCGCCACCAAGGTCCAGCGCTAAGCCGCTGGTTCCACTAATGAGGCCCGCGTTGAGCACATGGTCTGCCTGATCGCCAATAATGCGTACGCCGTCGCCATCCAAGCCGGTGATGCGCCCGTAGTTTTGTAAGTCGGTGGCGAACGGCGCTCCGCCCGTTGAGCTGTCATCAATCAAAATGGCGTTGGCGGCGCCGCTAATCGTGGCTCCTGCATGGTTAATGATGCTGCCACCGCCCATGGCGATGCCTTCGCCGCTATTGGCTGCGCCGTCTTTTTCACCGCCGGCGCCGGTGCCTTCGATGGTGCCGTAGTTTTCAATGATGCCTTGACCATCGATATCGACGCCATCGCCGTCACCGGTGGTGAGTTGTTCATTGAAACGGCCGCTAATAAGGCCGTAGTTGATCACCTTGCCGTTGCCGTCTGAGCCGAACCCCGAGCCATTGCGGCCGATCACCACACCGTCTGCGTAGTTAATCAGCTCTGCGCCAAGGTCAGTGGTAATGCCGTGGCGGCCGCCACTGATAAGGCCGTGGTTTTCAACTCGGCCGTTTAACGATTCATCAAAATCGATACCGTCAAATTTCTCGCCGTCTTCGGGTAAATCATCGCTGCTGATTTCGCCGTAATTAATCACGGTGGCATTGGCGCCCAAGCGCATGCCGTCGTCAGCGCCATGAATCAGCCCGGAGTCACGGTTGATAATCCGAATGCTGACATCCGTTTGCAGTGCTTTGAGCATGATCGCGCGATCGGTTTGCGATGTGATGGTGCCCGCGTTATCGATACTGATGGTGCTGCCTGCAAAGTCCCCGTCAATGCGAATGCCTTGCTTGGCTGCATCGATGGTGGCGCCTGCGCGATTGAGTATTTGGTAGTGGCGGGCGCCACCTTCGTCATCGCTGTCGATGCCACGGTCTTTGCTTGATTGCAGTAAACCGCTGTTATCAATAATGACGCCGCCGTCGTGGGTGTCGCCCTCAAGGAGCACAGCCGGGTCTTTCTGGGTGATCACGCTGCCCAGTTCGCCAATTATGAGGGTGTCATCACCGGCAGCGGTCTGCGTTTCACTTTGGGCATCCTCAATACTCACAGAGGCCGCGAGTACGGGGGTGGATATTCCGGCACAGAAGCTCAGGGCGATACAGCGGGCAAGGCGGGTAGATTGGAAAAACATGACAACAGGCAGTCCTTAGCGTTTGGCGTAACCGCTGTTTATAACCATCTTGTCTTACAGTTTTGTAACAACAGAGTTTTTGTAATATTCGAGACGATGCAGTGAGCTAGAATTTTTGTGGTCGCGCCAAGTTGGAGGCAAAGATGCAAGCGCAAAAACTAGAGGGCGGTTGCTTGTGCGGGAGCCTGCGTTACAGCGTTGAGGGCGAGCCGCTCATGGCGGCGATCTGTCATTGCACAATGTGCCGCCGTGCCCATGCTGCGCCCGCTGTTGCCTGGGCGTTATATCGGCAAGAGCAGGTTGGTTTTACTCAGGGAGAGACCACGCTTTATGCATCCTCAGAAGATGCTCAGCGCGGCTTTTGTGCGACTTGCGGCACGCAAATTACCTTCACGGCGACGTTTCTGCCGGGTCTGATTGATATCAGTGTTGGCAGTCTCGACACGCCGCAACTTATCGAGCCGACTTTGCATTATTGGCATGCGGAGCATCTGGCCTGGGCTGAGTTTGCCGACGCCTTGCCGCGTTATCCCGAGTTTCCACCGCTGGAATGACTCAACCCAGCGCAGCCACGCTGGGTTGATCGACTTATTTGAAGACTTTGCGGTACTGCAAAAAGCCGGAGCGCTCGGCCACACGCTCATAAAGCAGCATGGCGCGGCTATTGCTCTCGTGGGTGAGCCAGTAAGTTCGTGCGCAGCTGGCTTGCTTGGCCTGCTCATAAACAAACTCAATGAGCTTGCGTCCGGCGCCGTTGCTGCGCACGGCTTTGTTGATGAACAGATCCTGCAGGTAGCAGTAGTCTTCAACAGTCCAGGTTGAGCGGTGGTAAACCCAGTGCACCAAGCCAATGGCTTCGCCTTCATGCCAGGCCAGTGCTGCGTGCATCGGTTCGGCAGGATCAAGAAAGCGCTGCCAATTGATATCGCTGGTCTCGCTTGGAATCTCGGTCATGTAGAAACGCTGGTAACCCTGCCACAGTGGCAGCCACGCGGCGTGATCGTCAGCAGTGACGGGGCGAACTTCTATCTCGATACGAGCGGGCATGTTGCGTCCTCCTGTAATTATTGTTCGAGGAACTTTTGATTCAGCTGGCAGTGATGTTCACAGCCTTGGGGGAACAGGGTCATGCGTTGAAAATGCCCCGGCAACCATGCTGCCAGGGGCTTCAGCGATGCCTTATTCGGCGCGTTCGCCGCAGAGGTCCAGAGCAAACCAGTGCTCGACTTCTGCAGGTGGCAGGCCCGCGCCCAACAAACAGAATAACTTGCCCAAGGCGGCTTCGCGAGTCATGCCACCCGCGGATATCAGGCCAGCGTTGCGCAGTTGGCTGCCCGCCGCATACACGCCAAATTCGACATGCCCTTGCGGACACTGACTGATAGCGGCAAGCACCACGCCGCGCTCGTGAGCCGCTTTGAGCGTGGCCAGTAGTTCAGCGTTATCCGATGGGCCGGTGCCGCTGCCGTAGCATTCAAGCAGCAGTGCCTGAACTCCGCTGTTGAGCAATGCGCTGACATGGCTGGCCTGAATGCCTGGATAGAACGGCAGCACGGCAATATTCACCGGCTGGCGCTGTACGCGATAGTTGATCGCGTCGGGCAGTTGCGTCGCGCGCTCAGCCACGCGCTGGCGCGGCAAGACGGTAAAGGCGTCGAAGGCATCGCTTTGCAATTTGCTGACGCGGGCGCCGTGCATCAGCGTGCCATTGAAGTACACCTGAACGCCTTGCGCGGTCCCTTGATGCAATGCCTGCATGGCGCCGAACAGGTTAGACCAGGCGTCGCTGCCTTCAGCGCCGGCCGGTAACATGGCGCCAGTAAGCACGACCGGCACCGGCAGGCCCAACAGCAAAAAGCTCAATGCGGCGGCGCTGTAGGCGAGGGTGTCGGTGCCTTGCAGAACCAGCACGCCATCGCAGCCGTCTTGTTCAATGCCGGCGCGGATAGCGTCGACCATTGCCAGCCAGTTGCTCTGGCTCATGTTGGCGCTGTCGATGGGCGGCAGCAGTTCGCGGAAACACCAGTCAGGAAGATGCAGATCGCCAGCCTGTGCTTGTTGGGCACGTACGCGCGCCTCAAACCCAGAGGCCGGCGCCAGTCCGTCGGCGCTTTGCTGCATACCGATGGTGCCGCCGGTATAGAGCAGCAGGAGTTTTTCACACGCAGACATGTTGGCTCCTAGAAGAAGGCTAAAAAAAGGGGGCCGAAGCCCCCTTTTTTGCGAGTTGGCGACTCACTCAGCGCTGATGCAGAGGCTCGGTGGCAACTACAGAATCAGTGCGAGCTGGCTCGGCTGCGACTGGCGCGCTCCAAACAGTTGGGTCGAGGTCCAGATCAGCAAAGCCTTTGGGGTCGAATACCGGAGACTTTACACCAGCTTTGATTTGCTTGTCGTAGTCACGCATCAAGCGCAGGCCGACCTTGAACAGTAATGCCAGGGCAATCAAGTTGCAGATGGCGAGCAGGCCCATGGTCACGTCTGCAAAAGCAAATACGGTGCCCAGGTCTTGTACCGAACCCCAGAACACCAGCCCGATAACCAGTACGCGGTAAACCACCACCGGTGAGCGCTTCTGGGTGAAGAAGCCCAGCGCGTTTTCGCCCAGGTAGTAGTTGTAGATCAAGGTGGTGAACACGAACAGCAGCAATGCAACGCTGATGAACACGCGGCCCCACTCGCCGACTACGCTGGCAACGGCGGTTTGGGTGAGCAATACACCGGCCATTTCGCTGCCTGGCTGATAAACGCCGGAGAGCAGAATGATCAGCGCGGTGCAGCTGCACAGAATGATGGTGTCGATGAATACGCTGAGCGACTGTACGATGCCTTGCGCAACCGGGTGCTTGACCTCGGCAACAGCGGCAACGTTGGGCGCACTGCCCAGACCGGCTTCGTTGGAGAACAAACCGCGCTTGACGCCCATGATGATGGCAGCGCCGATGCCGCCGGCGAATGCGGGCTCAAGGCCAAATGCACTGCGCAAAATCAGCGTCAGGGTTTCCGGTACGCGATCAATGTTGCTGCCGATCACGAACAGCGCCATGGCGATGTAGGAGAACGCCATGACCGGCACCAGAATGTCTGCAAACTTGGCGATACGCTTGATGCCGCCGAAGATAATCAGGCCGATAACGGCCATCAGCACCACGCCGCTGATCTGGGTCGGTACGCCGAAGGTGTCATGCAGCGAGCTGGCGACGGTGTACGACTGCACGGCGTTGAAGCCGAAGCCGAAGGTCATCAGCAGCAGAATCGAAACCACGATGCCCAACCAGCGCTGCTTGAGGCCGTGCTGAATGTAAAAGGCCGGGCCGCCACGGTAGCTGCCGTCTGCGTCACGGCGCTTGTACAGCTGAGCCAGCGAGCATTCGAAGTAGCTGGTGGCCATGCCGACCAGCGCCACAACCCACATCCAGAAAATAGCGCCCGGGCCGCCGAGAATAATGGCCACCGAAACACCGGCAATGTTGCCTGCGCCGACACGCCCTGCAACCGACAGCATCAGCGCCTGGAACGAGCTGAGTTGGCCAGGTTGGCGTTGGAAGGCTTCAGCGAAGATGCTGAACATGTTGCCGAAATAGCGAAATTGAACAAAGCGTGAGGCGATGGTGAAGAACAGGCCGAGGCCGATTAGCATCACAATCAGCAGCTTGCTCCAGATGAGGTCGTTGAGTAAGTCGAGCATGGGCGTGGTCACTCTTGTTGTTCTGGTTAGGAGATGGCCTCTGCGGGCGCTGCTAAATGGTTGACGATGCGATAGCGGCAAACAATTTCGCGGGTTGCAGTGAAGTGATGCTATTTGATGCTAATATCGCGTCACTCGCATCACTCTGGCGGCCCGCATGTCCGAAACCTTTGGTAACAACCTCAAGCTGCTGTGCAGTCATTACCGATCGATTGCCGAGGTGTGCCGCAAGTTGGCGATCAACCGGGCACAGTTCAACCGCTATCTGGCGGGGCAGAGCCGTCCGACCGCGCATAACCGCAAACGTATTTGCAACTTCTTTGGGGTTGAGGATTACGAGCTGGCGCTGCCTGAGGATCAATTCGCCCGACTGGTAGGCGCGCGTGGCAACAGCCAGACGTCTGCATCTACGGGGGCGCCGCTGCTGGAGTTGTTCGAGTCGATCAATCAGCACGCCAGTGATCTTTCGCGCTACTGCGGCTACTACTTCGAATATTCAAATTGCATGTCGGTGCCGGGGCAGATCCTGCTCTCGCTGGTGCATTTGCGTGAGGAGCGCGGCAGCTTTGTATTCGAGCGTCAGGAACGTCAGGAGCGGGCGCGGGGCGGCAGTGCCGAAGACTGGGTGCGGTGTCGCTATCTGGGCGCAGCGTTCTATTTGCAGGATCGGGTGTTTCTGATCGACTACGAAAGCCTGACCGGCAACGAGATGAGCCAGACCATTCTGATTCCCAGTTTCAAGAGTCGCATCACTCGCCTTAACGGCATGAAGACCGGGGTTTCCAGTGGCGATCGGCGTACGCCAGCTTGCACGCGGGTGGTGTGGGAGTTTTTGGGCAGTGACATCAATCGCGTCAATGCCTACCGGCAAGTGATGCTTTATGCGGCGGATGATCCGCGTATCGATGAAGACGTGCGCCAACGCTTGGCTGGCGCTCGTATTCGGCATGGCCTATTCGAGATCGAATAGGCGCGAGGTGATCAGTCGTTGCCGTCGTGGTTGGGGCTGTCGAAGATCGCGTCATCCAGCTCTTTCTCGCTGCGGGCCACCAGCGTTGTGGTCATCAGGTCGCCTGCAACGTTAACCGCGGTGCGCATCATGTCGAGAATCCGGTCGATGCCGGCAATCAGGGCCACACCTTCCAGCGGCAAGCCTGCGGCAGTTAGCACCAGACCGAGCATGATCAAGCCTGCGCCGGGTACGCCTGCCGTGCCAATCGAGGCCAGCGTCGCGGTGAGGATGATCATCATGTACTGGCCCGCGCCCAGATCAACACCGAAAGCCTGCGCGATAAAGAGCGCAAGTACGCCCTGATAAATCGCCGTGCCGTCCATGTTGATGGTCGCGCCAACGGGCAGAACGAAGCCTGCAACGCCTTCGGAAACGCCGAGATTTTTGCGCGCACATTCAATCGATACCGGCAGGGTGCCGGAGCTGCTCGACGTACTGAATGCCACCGCCAGAGCCGGGGCAATGCCACGGAAAAAACGCGCAGGATTGAGGCGCGCGAGCAGGCCAATGAGGCCGCCGTACACCAGAATTACGTGGGCGATACTGGCGAGGTAAATCACCCCGATTACTTGCGCCAGCGGCAGCAACACTTCGGCGCCGTGGCTGCCGACTACACCGGCGATTAGGGCGAACACACCATAAGGCGCCAGGCTCATGACCAGATCAGTGAGTTTGTAGAAGGTTTCGGCAAGGCCATCGAACAGCTTTACAACCGGCGCCGCTTTTTCCCCGACCAGGTTCATGCTCACGCCAATCGCGATGGCGAACACGATGATTTGCAACACGTTGCCTTCAGCAAACGCGGTTACCGGATTACTCGGCACCAGGCCGACCAGAATGCTCACCAGTGACGGCGCTTCTTTCGCCGTTTCGGTACCGCTGGCCACCATATTAAGGCCTTCGCCCGGGGTAAACAGCGCGCCGAACAACAGGCCGATACTCACCGCGAATGCGGTGGTCACCATGTAAATGCTGATGGTTTTAATGCTGATCCGCCCGAGTTTGGCGGTGTCTTGCATGGAGGTGATGCCCGAGACCAGTGAGACGAAAACCAGCGGTACGATGAGCATCTTGATGGCATTGAGAAACAGCGTGCCGATCGGTGCGATTATCAGTGCGTCCTGCTTGAAGATCGCGCCGGTGATCACCCCGAGCACCAGCCCGATCATGATTTTCTGCCACAGGGGCATACGCTTCCAACGGCCTAGCAGCGTCGTCTTCGAAGAACTCTGAGTCATGCGGTTTACCCTTTTGGTAACTGTTGCTGAGCAGGCCATCTAGGTGGCCTTAATGCGTGCTTTTATCGTGCAATGCAAAGGCGTTTGGTTGATTTAGGCCGGCACCGTTCAGCCCCATCAAGCCGCTTGTGAGAGACCAGGCCTGCACTAACACCATAGCGCAGCAGGCGATAAACCTACTGTGCAGGAAAAGAGAGGATGCTTCACATCGTGTAGCAGCAATCAGGGGATGCAGTGAAAGGCGCGCAGTTTACAGAGCGTTCGCTGCGTTTTCTCCCCCACAAATCCCCTGATTGAGCACTTTAGAGCGTGTTTCGTCGGAAATGATTAATGGCCAATTGCTAGGCTTTAAGCGGAACCAGGCGCGGTGCAATCATGTTTTCCGGGCGTAGGATGTCGCTGAGCGTGTCGTCATCCAACAGCTTTTCTTCGCGTACCAACTCGAGTACGCCACGGCCACTTTCCAGTGCCAACTTGGCGATGCGGGTGGCGTTCTCGTAACCGATGTACGGGTTGAGTGCGGTGATCAGGCCGATGGAGTTCTCCATCAACTGGCGGCAATGCGCTTCGTTGGCGGTGATGCCGACGATGCAATGTTCGCGCAGCATGTCCATGGCGCGTTGCAGCAGACGGATCGAGTCGAAAATCTTGTAAGCGATCAGCGGCTCCATCACGTTCAGCTGCAGTTGGCCGCCTTCCGCTGCCAGAGTCAGCGCCAGGTCGTTACCGATAACCTCGAAAGCCACCTGATTCACGGCTTCCGGAATAACCGGGTTGACCTTGCCGGGCATGATCGAGCTGCCGGGCTGACGCGGCGGCAGGTTGATTTCGTTAATGCCGGTACGCGGGCCGCTCGACAGCAGGCGCAGGTCGTTACAGATCTTCGACAGTTTTACCGCGGTGCGCTTGAGCATGCCGGAGAACAGCACGAACGCACCCATGTCGGAAGTGGCCTCGATCAAGTCGGCTGCGGGCACCAATGGCTGGCCGCTGATGGCAGCCAGACGCTGTACAGCAAGCAATTGATAACCCGGGTCGGCGTTAATGCCGGTGCCGATGGCGGTGCCGCCGAGGTTGATCTCGGTGAGCAGTTCAGGGGCCAGGCTGCGCAGACGGGCGAGGTCTTCGCTGAGGGTGTTGGCGAACGCGCGGAACTCCTGACCGAGAGTCATCGGCACGGCGTCCTGCAACTGGGTGCGGCCCATTTTCAGTACGTGAGAGAACTCTTCACCTTTAGTCGCGAATGCTTGAATCAGGCTGTCGAGGCTGGCCAGCAAGGTGTCGTGGCCCAGCAGCAGACCCAGACGGATTGCGGTCGGGTAGGCGTCGTTGGTCGACTGCGCCATGTTCACGTCATTGTTGGGGTGCAGGAATTGGTATTCACCTTTCTGCTTGCCCATCGCCTCGAGGGCGATGTTGGCGATCACCTCGTTGGCGTTCATGTTGGTCGAGGTGCCCGCGCCGCCCTGAATCATGTCAACGACGAATTCTTCATGGAAATCGCCGCGAATAATCCGTGCACAGGCTTCGCTGATCGCGTCGTGCTTGGCGGGTGTCAGATGGCCCAGTTCGCGGTTGGCGTCGGCTGCTGCTTGCTTGACCATGGCCAGCGCCACTACCAGTTTCGGGTAGTGGGACAGCGGCACGCCAGACAGGCGGAAGTTATGCACAGCACGCAGGGTCTGGATACCAAAGTAAGCATCGGAAGGTACTTCAAGGGTACCAAGCAGGTCTTTCTCTACGCGGAATGATGCAGCAGCGGACATGATCGTCTAGGTCTCTGATGGAAGCGGCAGGCGCCGCGATGCCTATAGATTAGGGGTTTCGACGGTTTGGCGGCCAATGCTGTTAAACGCTATGCTATGCACAATCGGCATAATGCGGGTGTGACTACTTGCGTTAAGCGAACGTGAGGCGAGCGCCCGAAGTGCAATATCGAGGCGCGCGGATTGATGGCCAGCAGGGCGTATTGGTGGAGTTGAGATGAACCTTGAGAGCAAGTGGCTGGAAGACTTTGTGGTGCTTGCCGCTACGCGCAGCTTTTCACGGGCAGCTGAAAAACGCTTCGTGACCCAGCCGGCTTTCAGTCGGCGCATTCGCAGCCTGGAAACCGTACTCGGGCTGACGCTGATCAATCGTTCATGTACGCCGATCGAACTGACAGAGGCCGGGCAGCTGTTTCTGGTGACGGCGCGGAGCATGGTCGAGCAACTCAGCGAAGTCGTCCGGCATCTGCATAACCTTGAGGGCAAGCAAGGCGAGGTCTTGCAGATATCCGCCGCGCACTCGCTCACGCTGGGCTTCTTTCCGGAATGGATTGCACGCTTGCGCCGCGAAGGGTTGCCGCTGAATACCCGATTGGTCGCAACCAACGTCGGCGAGGCGGTGCACTCGTTGCGTGAAGGCAGCTGCGATTTGATCCTCGCCTATTACGACCCCGATGCAGCGCTGCAAATGGACCCCGAAATATTTCCATCGCTGCACATGGGCCGCACCGAGATGCTGCCGGTGTGCGCCGTGGATGAACAGGGGCAAGCACTGTTCGATCTCGACTCGGGCCAGACCGTGCCGCTGCTGGCCTACACCGCAGGTGCATTTTTGGGCCGCTCGGTAAATCTGCTGTTGCGCCAACGTGCGCTGCGTTCGGTCACCGTTTACGAAACCGCGATGGCCGACAGCCTGAAAAGTATGGCGCTACAAGGTATGGGCGTAGCGTGGGTGCCGCGCCTGAGCGTCACCGCCGAACTGGCGCGTGGAGAGCTGGTGGTATGCGGCGGCGAGAGCTGGCAAGCACCGCTGGAAATCCGCCTGTATCGCTGCGCGTTAGTCCGCAAAGCCGCCGTACGATTGCTCTGGCGCAAGCTCGAAACAGGCGAAGTCGGCCGTTAACGCAGAAGAGTATTTGGAGTGGCTCATACGGCGCCGAAACATAATCGCCGCGCTCCGTAACCGCACTACGATCACAAGCAAACCGCACCCACCAGAAAGTCCGCCATGACGGAAGCCGCGACGCGGATTCCATCCTCCGCAGCCCACCCCCAGATAATCACAAACCCCCGGAGGATGGATAGCGGCGCGCAGCAACGCAATCCGTCGGACGATTTGCGCCACGCCACCAATCCCGAGTCGACCCGAGAGAACGCCACAACGCCGTCCGGCCACGCCCCCCGATAATCACAAACCCCGGAGGATGGATAGCGGCGCAAAGCAACGCAATCCGTCGAGCAATTTGCGCAACACCACCATTCCCGAGTCGATCCGTAAGAACGCCATGAAGCCGCCCGGCCGCGCCCCCGGATAATCACAAACCCCCGGAGGATGGATAGCGGCGCGAAGCAACGCAATCCGTCAGACGATTTGCGCCACGCCACCAATCCCGAGTCGATCCCTAAGAACACCAAGACGCCGTCCGGCCACGCCCCCGATAATCACAAACCCCCGGAGGATGGATAGCGGCGCGAAGCAACGCAATCCGTCAGACAATTTGCGCAACACCACCAATCCCGAGTCGATACCCAAATCCGCCATAAAGCAGCGAAACCAAACATCCCCAAGCCAATCAGCAAAAGCCCAAACACCGCAAAGTGCCCCATTCCAGCCGGCCAAATGCAATCGTTGCGTAGTGGGTTGAGCCGCATGGATGCGGCGAGAGTTGCGTTGGGCCAAGGACGGCCCATCGCGACGTGCCCACGAAACAACGATGGAATGCGGGAAGCCGAGCAAGGCGAGGCCCAATGGAGGGGCAAGATCTTTTGGTCACTTTTCAATCGATTGTGAAAAGTAACTCGCCGTAAGGGCGAAAAGGTGACGCAAGAACAATACAAATTAAGGCTTAGCGCCAGCGTTCAAAAATCAAAAGAACCAATCAATAGCAGACCGCGCCAGCGGGAATTCAGCCATGACGGAAGCCGCGACGCGGATTCCATCCTCCGCAGGTCACGCCCCCGATAATCACCAACACCCGGAGGATGGATAGCGTCGCAAAGCAACGCAATCCGTCGAGCAATTTGCGCCACGCCACCAATCCCGAGTCGATTCGTAAGAACGCCATGACGCCGCCCGGTCACGCCCCCGATAATCACAAACACCCGGAGGATGGATAGCGGCGCGTAGCAACGCAATCCGTCGGACGATGTGCGCAACACCACCATTCCCAAATCGACCCGCGAAAACGCCATGACGGAAGCCGCGATGCGGATTCCGTCCTCCGGCTGGTCATTGCGCTGAGCCGTATCTACTCAGGTCCCCGATTTAATCTTGGTCCAGGCGCGGGTTCTGGCGCGTTCAGCTTTCTGCGGCAGAGGCTGCAACACATACAGGGTTTTCTGCGCTTCGGCGGTCGGCGTCAGGCCCGGATTGTCGCGGATTTCAGCCTTGATCAACGGCATTGATGCCTTGTTCGGGTTCGGGTAACCGAGGAAGTTACTGGTTGGGCCAATCACTTCCGGGTCGAGCAGGTTGTTGAGGAACTCGTGCGCTTCGGCAACGTTCTGGGCGCTTTTCGGAATGGCGAACGAGTCGAACCACAGCGGCGCGCCTTCCTTCGGCAAACGCCAGTCCACTACTACGCCATTACCGGCTTCCTTGGCGCGGTTGGCGAATTGATAGAAGCTCCCCGAGTAGCCGACCGCAACGCAGATGTTGCCGTTGGCGATGTCGGTCATGTATTTGGCCGAGTGGAAGTAGGCGATGTTCGGACGGATCTTCAGCATCAGATCCGTGGCCTTTTTATAATCGGCCGTTTTGGTGCTGTTTGGGTCCAGGCCAAGGTAATGCAGGGCAATCGGCATGATATCGCCGGGCGAATCGAGCATCGCTACGCCGCACTGCTTGAGCTTGCTGATGTTCTCCTCTTTGAACACCAGATCCCAGCTGTCCACCGGCGCATCGTCACCCAGTACCGCTTTGACCTTTTCCGGGTTGAAGCCGATGATCACGGTGCCGTACATGTAAGGCACGGCGTGTTCGTTGCCCGGGTCGTTGGCCGACATCAGCTTGAGCAGCTGTGGGTCGAGGTTCTTCCAGTTAGGCAGCTTGCTCTTGTCGAGCTTCTGGAACACGTCTGCCTTGATCTGGGTGTCGAGGAAGGTGTTGCTCGGCACGACCAAGTCGTAGCCCGAGTTACCGGCGAGCAATTTTGCTTCCAGCGATTCGTTGGTATCGAATACGTCCCAAGTCAGCTTGATGCCGGACTTCTTGGCGAAGTCTTTGGGCACTGAAGGCAGAATGTAGTCGGCCCAGTTATAAACCCGTAACTCGCGCTCCGCAGCATGGGCTGCGCTGGCCAGCATGGCGGTGCCGCAAATTGCGGCGCCAATCAAAGTGCAAAGCTTCTTCATAGTGATGCGTCCTTGTTAGTTTTATTAGAACCGCGAATCCCTGAGCGGGACTCGCGGTCTTTTAGGGGCGGCAGACTGTTTCAAAACCTTTGAGTACGTTGACGGCATTGATGCCGATTTCTTCGACGGCGTAACCACCTTCCATTACAAACAGAGTCGGTTTGCCGAGCGCCGCAATTCGTTCGCCCATTTTTAAGTAGTCCGGGCTGTCGAGCTTGAACTGCGAAATTGGGTCTTCTTTGAATGTATCGACGCCCAGCGAGACGATGATCACGTCGGCGTCGTAGCGGCTGATCTCTGCGCAGGCTTGTTCCAGCGCGGCGCTCCACTCGCTCCAGCCGCTGCCGGCAGGGAGTGGGTAATTGAAGTTGTAGCCTTCACCTTCGCCTTCACCCGGCTCATCGGCATAGCCCAGAAAGAATGGAAACTCTGCAGCCGGATCGCCGTGGATCGAGGTGAACAGCACATCTTTGCGGTTGTAGAAAATCGACTGGGTGCCGTTACCGTGGTGGTAATCGACATCGAGAATGGCCACGCGCTTGCTGCCCTGATCGAGGAACGCCTGCGCTGCGATGGCGGCGTTGTTGAGGTAGCAATAGCCGCCCATTACATCGCCGGCTGCGTGGTGGCCAGGTGGACGACACAGGGCAAATGCTGTGTGCGCGCCGTTGCTGATTTCACGTTGTGCGGTCAGCGCGACCTGTGCGGCGCTGTACGCGGCTTGCCAAGTGCCAGCAGTAATTGGAGCGCCGCCATCGAAGCTGTAATAGCCCAGCTCACCGTGCAAATGGTTGGGCAGCTTCTGGCGCAGATTGCGCGCGGCGAAGGTGTACGGCATTAAATCGCTGGTGCCGCCTTGGGCCGCCCAACGTGACCAGGCACCTTCGAAGAAGTCCAGATATTCGCGGGTGTGAATCCGCAGCAATGGTTCGCGACCGAAGTCTTCCGGGCCGCGTACCTCACCCAAGTTCTGATTTTGCACACGCTGCAAGATATGGTCGGCGCGCTGCGGTTTCTCAAAACAAGGCATCAATTGCCCGTCGATCAACTCGCATTTGCCGTGATGCAAGTGGTGGTCGTCACTGTAGATGGTCAGCATGGCTGGGCTCTCGGTGTGTACTTGTTATGCCCCATTGTTTGCCTAAGTTGCGTTTGCGAAAACGTCGATAATGGCCAAAAGGGGATAAATCTGGCCAAATTTTGCGGCCATGCTTGTCCATCAGCTGTTTTTGAGTGAATGAATCAAGGGCGAAAATGGCTCGGTGCGATGCCACTCCAGCGCTGAAAGGCATGCCGGAAACTGGCGCTTTCGCTAAAGCCCAGTTCCTCAGCAATCCGACCCACCGGCCAGCCTTCCTGGCAGAGTAGGTCTTTAGCTCGCTCAAAGCGCAGGTCATCCAGCAGCTCTTGATAATGCGTGCCGAGCGCCTGCAAGTGGCGGCGCAGGGTGCGTGGGGAGCAGTGCATCTGCTGCGCCAGTTGTTCTAGGCCTGGCGAGTCGGCCAGTTGTCCGGCGAGTAGTTCGCGAATGCGTGCCAGCCATATCTGCCGGGCCGACAGTTCGCTGTTGAGCTTGCGACAGCACATGAGCATATCTTGATGAGTAATTGCGTCCGCCAGCGGCAGGCGTTTTGTCAGCCAGCTGGCAGGGAAGGCGAACGCATTGCTGGGCGCATCAAATCTGATCGGGCAATCAAAACTGTTGGCATAGCGGTTTGAGTACGTCGGCTCACTGTACATAAATTGCGCGGCGCTCAAGGGCAGGACTTGACCGAGCAAGTCGGCGCAAACCGTTCGCAGTGAGGCGAGGCACATCTCGACATTGAAAACTTCAAGCTCAGGGCGCTGCTGGTAGTTGCTGGCGCTGACCCAGGCCAGTTCACCCTCAATGTTCAAGTCCAGTTTGAAGTAGGTGCCGAGCAGCGCCGGATACTCGAGCATCAGCCGCCAGGCGTCACCAAAAGTGGCACTTGATAGCGCGGCGTAACCGAGAATGCCGTAAGCGGAGATGTGCATGCGCTGGCCCAGTTCGAGCCCGAGATCTTCTCGCAAGGTCAGGCCGTTGGCGCACACCTGAAGTTCCTGATGGGGCGTGATGCGGCTGTTGTTGCCACTCAGATCGGCAGGCTGGATGCCGCTCGCCTCGAGCAGGCGTGAGACTGGCACAGCCGTGTCGGCAAAATATTCGAGGGTCATGGACACTACGTGCAGAGTTGTCACTTGGGCGTGCATCGTTGCCGAATCCAATGGCTGAGATTGGCCAATAAACAGCAAGATGTATGCCGCCGCCCGTGTGCAGGCCGCCAACAGCAGAGCAGAGGGGTGAATCAGGTGAGACGAAAAGAAATGCTTGTGCTAACTGCGCGACGAGGCATTTCTTCTCACGGTTTTAGAACTCCAGTACTGTGCGGCCTTCAATTTTGCCGGCGCGCATCTGGTCGAGGATGACGTTGATGTTGTCCAGTTTATCGGTGGTGCACGTTGCCTTGACCAGGCCTTCTCCAGCGAACTCCATGGCTTCCTGCAAATCTGCGCGGGTGCCGACAATGGAGCCGGTAATGCTGATGGCTTTTAGCACCACATCGAAAATCGGTGCAGGGAAATCACCTGGCGGCAGGCCGACCAAGGCGACGGTGCCGCCGCGCCGGGCTGCGCCAATGGCCTGACCAAACGCGCTGTTCGAAACGGCGGTAACCAGTACGCCGTGAGCGCCGCCAATATCGCGCTGAATCACTGTTGCGGGGTCTTCATTGTGTGCGTTTACGGTGAGTTCTGCACCGAGCCTGCGCGCGAGGTCGAGTTTGCTGTCGTCGACATCAATGGCCGCAACATGCAGGCCCATGGCGCGTGCGTATTGCACAGCAACGTGGCCCAAGCCGCCGATTCCGGAGATCGCGACCCACTGGCCAGGGCGTGCGCCGGTGATCTTCAGGCCTTTGTAAACAGTCACGCCCGCACAGAGAATCGGCGCGATTTCTACAAAGCCAATGTTCTTCGGCAAAATCCCCACGTAGTCAGGGTCTGCCAGTACATATTCGGCGTAGCTGCCGTTTACCGAGTAACCGGTATTTTCTTGGCTTTCGCAGAGGGTTTCCCAGCCAGTAATGCAGTGCTCACAGCAACCGCAGGCGGTATATAGCCAGGGCACGCCGACGCGGTCACCTTCCTTCACCCGGGTGACGCCACTGCCCACGGCAGCCACATAACCCACGCCTTCGTGACCCGGTATAAACGGCAGGCTTGGCTTCACGGGCCAGTCACCCTCGGCGGCGTGCAAATCGGTATGGCAAACCCCGGTGGCTTCGATCTTGACCAGAATCTGGCCCGGCCCGGGCATCGGCACTTTGACTTCTTCAATGCGTAAAGGCTCACCGAAGGTATGCACCACGGCTGCTTTCATGGTCTGTGGCATGTTGAAACTCCCATGACAATGTAATCGGTGGAGTTTGCTCCGCTGGTAAGCCAAGCAATTGACACAGAACATAATCTAGTCAGTTTGCACTGGCGGCCCGCAGACTCTGGACAAACGGTCAGTGGCACTGCTCATTGCCATCACCTTTGCGGTATACTGCGCGGCCTTTGGCTGGCAGAGCCCAGCCTGAACTATTCACAAGCCACGCGAGTTTGACTCACGTGGCTTGTTGGTTTTAGACGCGCCAGCGGGCGCACAATGAAGAGGCACGACGATGAGCGCACTGGTTGGCGTGATCATGGGCTCCAAGTCCGATTGGTCCACCCTTAGCCACACCGCCGAGATGCTGGACAAGCTGGGCATTCCTTACGAAGTTAAAGTGGTGTCTGCCCACCGCACTCCGGATCTGTTGTTTCAATATGCTGACGAGGCAGAAGGCCGTGGCATTCAGGTGATCATCGCCGGTGCCGGTGGTGCAGCCCACCTGCCGGGCATGTGCGCCGCCAAGACCCACTTGCCGGTTCTGGGTGTGCCGGTGCAGTCGTCCATGCTTTCGGGTGTCGACTCACTGCTGTCTATCGTGCAGATGCCAGCCGGTGTTCCGGTGGCGACGCTGGCGATTGGCAAGGCCGGTGCGGTCAACGCGGCATTGCTCGCGGCGAGTATTCTCGGCCACCAGCATCCGCAGTTCCACACGGCGCTGAAAGCGTTCCGTGAAGAGCAAACCGAGACCGTTCTGGCAAACTCGGACCCGCGCAACGCATAAGTTTAACGGGCCCTCGCGGCCCGTTTTCAATGGCGTTGTAGCGGTAAAATTTTGGTTGATCTGCCACCTGCGAAAAGGGGCCTTGCAATGAAAATCGGTGTAATCGGTGGCGGCCAGTTGGGCCGTATGTTGTCACTGGCGGGCACGCCGCTGGGCATGAACTTCGCCTTCCTTGATCCGGCCCCGGATGCTTGCGCGCAAGCGTTGGGCGAGCATATCCGTGCGGATTACGCGGATCAGGATCACCTGCGCCAACTGGCCGACGAGGTTGATCTGGTCACGTTCGAATTCGAAAGCGTGCCGGCCGAGACCGTTGCCTTTCTTTCGCAGTTCGTGCCCGTATATCCAGGCGCCGAAGCCCTGCGCATTGCCCGTGATCGCTGGTTCGAAAAGTCGATGTTCAAGGATCTGGGCATTCCGACCCCCGCGTTCGCCGATATTCAGTCGCAAGCCGATCTCGACGCCGCCGTTGCCAGCATCGGCCTGCCTGCCGTGATGAAAACCCGCACGCTGGGTTACGACGGCAAGGGCCAGAAAGTGCTGCGCAGCGAGCAGGATGTAACCGGAGCATTTGCCGAGTTGGGCAGCGTGCCGTGCATTCTGGAAGGCTTTGTACCCTTCACCGGTGAAGTCTCGCTGGTGGCTGTGCGTGGCCGTGACGGCGAAACGCGTTTCTATCCGTTGGTGCACAACACGCACAACAGCGGGATTCTGGAGCTGTCGATTGCCAGCACCGATCACCCCCTGCAAAGCCTCGCCGAAGATTACGTTGGCCGTGTGCTCAAGCAGCTGGATTATGTCGGTGTGATGGCGTTCGAGTTCTTCGAAATCGACGGCGGCCTCAAGGCCAACGAGATTGCACCGCGCGTGCACAACTCTGGCCACTGGACCATCGAAGGCGCCGAGTGCAGCCAGTTCGAAAACCACCTGCGTGCGATCGCCGGCCTGCCGCTGGGCTCAACCGCCAAAGTGGGCGAGAGCGCCATGCTCAACTTCATCGGTGAAGTGCCGCCTGTGGATAAAGTGACCGCTATTGATGACTGCCATCTGCATCACTACGGCAAGGCATTCAAGGTTGGTCGCAAAGTCGGTCACGCTACGTTGCGTTGTGCTGACCGCGCCACGCTCGATCAGAAGATCAGCCAGGTCCAGAGCCTGATCAAAGCCGTTTGATCCGCCCAATGCGCGCCTCTCTCCGTGGCGCGCATTGAACCTCTGCGGTTGTAGGCTATCTGATAGCCTGTCGCCATGTTTGAACTAGAATAATTCCTGTTCAACACCGCAGAGCCGCAGCGCAAGGCCGTTAGCTGCCTGCATTGGACGACCCCATCTACACGGAGAGCACGCTATGGGCATTATCGGCACGATTTTCATCGGACTCATTGTTGGGCTGCTTGCACGCTTCCTCAAGCCGGGCGATGACAGCCTCGGCTGGATCATGACCATCATTCTGGGTATCGCCGGTTCAGTGGCAGCGACCTACGGCGGTCAAGCGCTGGGCATCTACCAGGCCGGGCAGGGCGCAGGGTTTATCGGTGCCGTTGTGGGTGCTGTGGTCCTGTTGTTCATCTACGGCATGATCAAGAAGAAATAATCGGCTGAAACCGCCTACTGCATAAGGAAACTCGAGTTGATGCGCCGTCTGTGGATAACTTCGCTGTTGTTGGCCAGTAGTGTTGCGATGGCGCAGTTACCCGAGACGGACTGGCTGGAGTTGATGCCGCCGGACGATCGTCAGGCGCTGGAAGACATGCCAGAAATCACGCATGACACCCCAGAGCAAGACGGCACGTTCTATTCGCCGGGCGGCCTCAAGCAGCAGGATAAAAAGCTGCCAGCCGTGATGTACTCGGCTAAAACCGTGGCCGCCCTCGATGGTAAGGTCATGCGTTTAGGCGGATACCCCGTGCCGCTCGAAACCGACAATCAGGGCCGCAGTACCGAGTTCTTCCTCGTGCCTTATCCGGGGGCCTGCATTCATGTGCCGCCACCACCGCCCAATCAATTGGTGCTGGTGCGTTATCCACAGGGCATCGAACTCAGTGATATCTACGCGCCAATCTGGATCAGCGGCAAGTTGCAGATCGAAACCGTGAATAACGACCTCGCCAACGCGGCATACGCCATGACCGCCGACAGCGTGCGCATGGTGGAAGAAGACGACCTCTGACGCTGTTGATTCAGGGCTCGCCGGCATTCACAGTTCAGGTGTACAGGCTTCTCTGATTGCGCCGTGATCTCAAACACTGCCGTTGGCAGCGCCTACTTTGCCGCGGTTTTGGCGGCTATCCATTGCGACATGTATTGAGTGCTTTTGAGCGTGTGATGGCGCAGCATGCGGCCAGTAAAGTTATCCACACGGTGCTGTTCGCGCTGCTCAAATAGCAGCTGGAGCCTGGCAATCAACTCATCTCCTAACGGCTCACGCGCAAAGCGTTGCTCAAGAATGGCCCGGCCATTGTCTTGAGCTTGCTGCCACAACGTCGGGTCTTCATGCAGCGCTACAGCCGCCTCGGCAAACGACTCAGCATCCGCCACGATTGCCCCGCCCCAGGCCAATTCACCGTGCATGCCTTCGCTGCCAATGGCCGTGGTGACATTGGGTGTGCCGCAGGCCATTGCATCGGCCAGCTTGCCCTTGATGCCCGCGCCAAAACGCAGCGGCGCGAGGCACACGCGTGCGCGCGTCATCACTTCATGTGCATCATCCGCCCAGCCCAGTACCAGAAAACCCTGCTTGGGGTTATGCAGTGCGGTGGCTTTCGGCGGTGGATAAGCGCCATAAACGTGCAATTGCGCATTGGGCAGGCGTTGGCGCACCAGTGGCCACAACACGTTCTTCAGCCATAACACCGAATCCCAGTTGGGCGCATGGCGGAAGTTGCCAATGCTGATGAAGTGCTGGCGCTGCTCGAAAGGTAACGGCTCAACCACCGGCGGAATCAGCATTAACGGGTTGTGCATGAGCAATGCTGGCGGCACGCCAAAGCGCTGTTGCAGCAGTTGCACCTCGAAATCAGAAATCATCAGCGTCAGGTCGCTGCGGTAGATCGCGGCGATTTCGCGCTGGGCCATGTCATGGCTGGCCATCACCTGATAAAGCGTGTCCATGTCGGCCGTTACTGCCGGCACCTGATGGCGTTCAGCTTCCGAGTCGCAGGCTTGCTGGGCGGTTTTCAGCAGATGCTGGCGGGCATCGCGCAGGCAGTGCAGGTCACTGGTATCGAGCACGCGCAGGGCTTGCGGCCAGGCCCGTTCCACTCGCCAGGCGAATTGTTCTTCGGTGAAGTAACGGTCGAACAGCACCATGTCTGGCTGCAGCTCGCTCACCAGTGCATCGAAGCTGTCGCAGTTAAGGGCGATTTGCAGCTCCGGGATTTGCAGTGAGCTGAGGTCTGCACGGTGCTCTGATAACGCCGCAGCACTGGCAAAACTCACGCTCCAGCCCTGCTTTCGGAACAGTTCGAGCAACTCGATCATGCGGCTACCCGCCGCGGATGAGCGGGGCTCGGGCCAGACGTAACCGATTACCAGAATTTTGTGCATGCGGGCGCTTATCAAAAGGAGCTGAGGTCGGCGATTATACAGAGGCTGGCTTGGATATCCGGCAGGCATTGTGGCCCATCGGGAAGCCGTAATCAGTGCTTTAATCTGCCTGCGGCTAATTGGTTAACGGGAGTGAGTCATGAAAGCATTGATGCTGTTGATGTTATGCCTGCTATCGAGCGCGGCGCTGGCGCTGGAGAAAGGAGAGCGCCTGGAGTCCTGGACCTTGCTGGACCAGTTCGAGCAGCCCTACACATTGGATAACCAACTGCAGGTGCTGTTGGTCGCTCGCGACATGGAGGGCGCCGAAATGCTTGAAGCGGCGTTGCAGGGTCAGCCCAAAGGCTATTTGCAGCAGCGCAACGCGGTGTTTCTCGCCGATATCAGCAAGATGCCCAGCTTGATTGCCAAGATGTTCGCAGTGCCTGCCATGCGCGATTACAACTATCGGGTGCTGCTCGATCGCGAGTCGCGGGTGGTGCCGCGCTATGACGTCGCGGAATCGACCGTGATGTGGTTGCAACTCAAGGATGGCAAGCTGCAAGAACTGCATAACTTTACCGATGCAGCTGCATTGCGCGGCGCATTAGAGGCCGCCCCGCAAGACAGCGGGGCGGGCGACTGAAATCAGTCGCTATACGCCTCGCTCCACAGGCTGATCGCCAGATGGTGCTCGGCCCCGGGCTTTAGTTGCACCAAGTCGTCCATCACGTTGGCGTGCTCAATACAGAGCATGTCGAGCCAGGCGTTGTCGGCAAACTCGCTGAGCTGCTGGGCCTTTTTGACCCAAGGATTCCACACCACCGCCGAGCGCGTGCCGCTGCTGCTCATGCGAATCCGGCGCTGCCAATGGCTGTCGACAATGCTCAGCTCGTTCGGCGTGTTGAGGTAGATGCGGTCGGTTTCGCCGTGGAACTTGATGTTGCCGCGCTGCTCGCGAACCTCCCAATCCGCCAGCGTTTCGATGTAGCGGCAATCGGCGAGGCCTTCGACTTCAACCTGACGAATATCGCTCACTGCAAAGTAGCTGTGCAGCGCCTGGCTGATATTCAACTGGCTGTCGCCGATGTTCTTGCAGTGCAGGTCGATATGCAGCTTCTCGTCGAGCCGGATGTGCAGGCGCAGATCAGCCTGATGCGGCCAGCCTTCCAGCGGCGTCTCGGCGGTGTTGAGGCTGAACTCCAGCGATACCCCGGCCGCGCTGCTTGCGATGTCGACCAACTGCCAGTCGATGTTCCGCACCAGGCCATGAAATGGCGCATTCTGCGGATCGGTGTGCATGGCCTGAGTGATCGCCGGATTGCGCTGCAAATCGCCAAACCACGGCCAGCAAACCGGTACGCCGCCCCGTGGACTGTTGCCGGCTTGCAGCTCAGCCAAATCACTCAGCCAGATCACTGGCGGTTCACCGTCGCGCTGATAACTGAGAATTTGCGCGCCTTGCTGAGTCACCAATAACTCGGCAGCGCCGTAGCGAACCTGCCAGCAATTCAATCCGCCCAGTTCGAGCCGTTCAACGTTATATGTCGTCATGAGCGTATTCCTGAAAAAGCATTGATGACCATTGGAACGCAGCCGCCCCCTAAAAGCAAAACGCCCATCGACTGATGAGCGCTTTTGCTTCTAGCCAAATGCCACCGAACTGGTGGAGTTGGGTTAGTGCACCTGAGGTGCGGCACAGATGTGGCCTGTAACTGAGCTGCTTTCGCAGGGCTATTCGCCAGTCTCGAAATGCCCATCAAAAAAAGCGCTCTTGCCCTTAGCCATCTCTAGCACTGCTTTTCGCCCATAAAAAACGCCCATCAAATGATGAGCGCTCTTGCTCTTAACCAAGCTGTCACCGAATTGGTGGAGTCAGGTTCGTGGACCTGAGGTCCTGAGACAAGGCGCTGCACCGAGCCATAGCCATCTATGGCGAGGTGCAGCAACGCAGTATCAGGCCCTCAGGGGCCGAACCTGACCCGCCAATTTAGTTGCCGTAAACCTGCTCAGGCAACCACGTGATTAAGCCTGGATACATGTAGGCAATCACCAGCAGGAACAGCTGAATCAGGATAAACGGCACGACACCTTTGTAGATCGTGCTGGTCGGAACCGACTGTGGCGTAACACCACGCAGGTAGAACAGCGCAAAACCAAACGGTGGCGTCAGGAAGGATGTTTGCAGGTTGAGTGCAATCATGACCCCCAGCCAGATCGGGTCGAGGCCCATCGCCAGCAACACCGGGCCCACAATCGGCACCACCACGAAGGTGATTTCGATGAAGTCGAGGATGAAGCCGAGGAAGAAAATCACCACCATCACCAGGAAGAACGCACCCAGTACGCCGCCAGGCAATTGCGCGAATACGTCCTCGATCAGGATTTCGCCGCCGAAGCCGCGGAATACCAGGGAGAACAACGAGGCGCCGATGAGGATCATGAAGACCATCGCGCTGATTTCGGTGGTGCCGTAAGCCACTTCACGCAGTTGGGTGAAGTTCAGCTTGCGCTTCACGGTTGCCAGAACCATTGCGCCCAAAGCACCCAGCGCCGCAGCTTCTGTCGGAGTGGCGTAACCGGCAAGGATCGAGCCCAGCACGGCCGCAATCAGAATCAGCGGCGGGATAAGTGCATTGGCCAGCTTGCCCCACTCGATCGGACCGAGCTCTTCCTGCGGCAGCGCCGGCAGTTTTTTCGGTTGAAAAATGGCTACCGCGATGATGTACAGAATGTACATGCCCACCAGCAGCATGCCGGGCAGGAACGCGCCGACGAACAGGTCACCCACCGAGACGGTCTTGGGCGAGAAGATGCCCATCTTCAACTGTGCTTGTTGGTAGGCGCTGGACATTACGTCACCCAGCAAAACCAGCACGATCGACGGTGGGATGATCTGGCCCAACGTGCCAGTCGCGGCGAGTGTGCCGGTCGAAATGGCCGGGTCGTAACCGCGACGCAACATGGTTGGCAATGCCAGCAAACCCATGGTGACTACGGTTGCACCCACGATACCGGTGGAAGCGGCAAGCAGTGCGCCTACCACGCAAACCGAGATGGCCAGGCCGCCACGCAGAGTGCCGAACAAACGCGACATCGACTCCAGCAGGTCTTCGGCAACCCTGGATTTCTCCAGCATCACTCCCATGAACACGAATAGCGGCACCGCCAACATGGTCTGGTTGTTCATGATGCCAAACAGACGGTTGGGTAGGGCGCTCAGATAGGTTGCATCAAAGGTGTTGGTCAGCACGCCAATACCGGCGAAAACCAGCGATACACCACCTAAGGTGAACGCCACCGGATAGCCGGCCATCAAGGCCACGCAGATACAGATAAACAGCAGAATCGGCATCAGCTCAGCCATGTTTCACCTCCGGCTCGGGCAGGCGACCGGCGAGCAGATAAATACCTTTGATCAGATCGGAGATGCCTTGCAGAACCAGAGACACAACCAACACCAGAATGATGCTTTTTTGCAGATAGACGTAATGCAGGCCGCCCGACTCGCTGGACGCTTCATGCGTTGCCCACGAGTTGGCGACGTAATCCCAGCTGCTCCAGCCGAGGAACAGGCACAGCGGCAGCAGGAACAGCAGCGTGCCGCCGATGTCGACCAGCGCCTGACGTTTCGGGCTGAACTTCTGGTAGAAAATATCCACTCGAACGTGGGCATTGCGTTGCAGTGTCCAGGCGGAGGCACCCATGAAGACAAGGGCGTGTGCATACAGCACCGCTTCTTGCAGGGCGGTGGCGCCAATCCCGAAACCGTAACGCAGAACCACAACGACGGCTGTACCAAGCACCAGAAATACGGTGAGCCAGGCACACGCCTGACCGAAGCGCATGTTCAGTGCATCGATGAAACGAGCGATTGCTAATGGAAGTGGGGGCTTGTCGGACATAAGGAGTCCTTATCGTTATAGGGTGAGAATTGCAGGCACAGGCTAGCTGAAACCACGACGCGCGATCATGTAGCAATTAGTTGCAGTGATATTGTTGTTCAGTTTCTACTCTGCAGGCACTAAAAAACTGCTCAGGGCAGTTATCAGATTGTCCCTAATCTGCAGAGGGGCCAGGCCCGGAGCAAAAGTTGAGCGTATTTCAGCCCATTTTCGCCACGCAAAACTGTACGCAGTGAAAAGTCAGGCGATTCTAGGCACCTGTTGATAATGCGGCAATGGCACTACAACTTTAGTCGAATCTACTAGGCTTGAGCGCTAGTTCACCCTATGTTAGTCAGGCGTGGTCTGCCAACAGTGATCCTGTGGTCAGACCAATACAACAAGAAGGAGCATTGAATGAAACGTCGTCAAATACTCGCGGCCGCGGGTGTAGGTCTGGCAGCTACTGCTTTGGCAGGCTGCAAAGAAGAGGCTAAAACTGCTGGCGAACCCCAAAAAGGCGCGGGTGGTGAGACTTTTAACTGGAAGATGGTTACTTCGTGGCCAAAAAACTTTCCGGGCGTTGGCGTAGGTGCCGAACGTTTCGCCACGCTCGTCAATGAGATGAGTAATGGTCGTCTGAAGGTCAAGGTTTACGCCGCTGGGGAGCTGGTGCCGGCACTTGAAGTTTTCGACGCTGTTTCGCGTGGTACTGCTGAAATGGGCCACGGTGCTCCTTACTACTGGAAAGGCAAAGTGCCTGCTGCCCAGTTCTTCTGCGCCTTGCCATTTGGCCCTAATGCCCAAGAAATGAACGCCTGGCTGCACAAGGGTGGCGGCATGGAGTTGTGGGAAGAGGCGTATAAGCCTTTCGGCGTACTGCCTATGGCGTGCGGCGCTACCGGCGTACAAACCGCTGGCTGGTTCAACAAAGAAATCAACTCGGTTGATGACTTCAACGGCCTGAAAATGCGTACTCCGGGTCTGGGCGGCGAAGTGCTGACCAAAATGGGCGGTACCGTGGTTAACATGCCGGCGGGTGAAATTTTCACCGCACTGCAAACCGGTGCCATCGACGCTACCGAGTGGATTGGTCCGTACAACGACCAGGCGCTGGGTTTGCATAAAGCAGCCAAGTACTACTACACACCAGGCTGGCAAGAGCCGAACGTAACGTTCGAACTGGACGTTAACATCAAGGCATGGGAAAGCCTGCCAAAAGACCTGCAAGCCATCGTGCGTGCAGCGGCCCGTGATGTGAACGGCGACATGCTCGACGATTACAACACGCGCAACATGGAAGCCATGGAACAGCTGAAGAAAGAAGGCGTCGACGTGCGTCGTCTGCCGGATGAGGTGCTGGCCAAGCTCAAGGAAGTGGCATCGGGCGTCGTCGACGCCACTGCAGCAGCCGACCCGGTTGCGGCCAAGGTTTGGGCTCAGCAGAGCGCATTCCTTGAGCGTATGTATGAATACGCCGAGGCCAACGAGAAAGACATTTACAACATCCGCGGCTAATTTAGCGGGACTGCAAAAACGCCGACTTTCGAGTCGGCGTTTTTGTGTCTGGGGAAAATGTCGCGCGCTGGGACTCAGCCAGCCACATTGTCGTAGTTCGTTTGCTTTTTGGTAACATATTGGTTACCATTGTGTATGGCGATAACTGTTGAAGAATATTTGCGCGAGGATAACTCAAGCCCTTTTAACGCATGGTTCTGTGCGTTGGACGCGCAAGCTGCGGCCAAGGTTTCCACCGCAATTGTGCGGATGGAAATGGGCAACACTGCCAATATCAAATGGTTCGATGGGCTGGGCGAGTACCGCATCAATTGGGGGCCAGGCTACAGAATCTATCTGGTAGAAGAAGGCTCGCGGCTGATCATCCTCTTTGCTGGTGGCACCAAAGCCAGCCAGAAAGCCGACATCAAACGTGCAGCACAGTTATTGCGCGAGTACAAAAGCCGCAAGCGTGCGGCAACGCGAAAGAGGTAACCGATATGGCGCTCACCCGCAGCTTCAAACATTCCATCGCCGAGCGTGCGCAGCGCGATCCAGAGTTTGCTCTGTCGCTGCTTGATGAGGCCGCAAGCCTGTTCCTCAACGGCGAACCTGAAACCGCCCGAGTAATTCTGCGCGATTTAGTCAACGCGACTGTCGGATTCGAAGAGCTTGCCAAGCAAACCAGCAAGCCCAGCAAAAGCCTGCATCGCATGCTGTCTGCCAGCGGTAACCCCAGCATGGATAATCTGGCGGCGATATTGGCGGTCATTCGATCCAATCTGGGCGTCGAGATTCAAGTGCGCGCCGTGCGCGCAGCTTGAGCTAACTCCCGCCCTTAAACGTACGCATGCAAAAACGCCGACTTTCGAGTCGGCGTTTTTGTGTCTGTTGGTTGTGCTTTACAGACTGCTCAGCGGCGTGGAGGGAGTGAGCGGGTTCTCCCGCTGCCATCAATGGCGACGAACACGAAAACGGCTTCGGTTACCTTGCGCCACTCGCTTGAGAGCGGATCATCGCTCCACACCTCGACCATCATCTGGATCGAGCTGCGGCCGACTTCCAGCGCCTGGGTATAAAAAGATAATTGCGCGCCAACGGCTACCGGCACCAGAAACGCCATGCGGTCGATTGCAACGGTTGCAACACGTCCGCCAGCAATCTTGCTGGCCATCGCCGTGCCTGCCAAATCCATTTGAGCTACCAGCCAACCGCCGAAAATATCGCCAAAACCATTGGTTTCACGGGGGAGGGCGGTGATCTGAAGGGCCAGATCGCCTTGTGGTATCGGGTCTTCCTGTTCGAAATCGTTCATCTAATTAACGGCTCTCAGCGCGGTTATTGTTATCAGCGCGTATCAGCTCGGTAAAAATGCTTGCGAGGCACCTGAGTGCGACGCATAAACCGGCACATGCTTGGCGCTGGTCTAAAGGCTGCGCTGTCAAATAGCTAGCAGACCCTCAAAGCATGGGCATGCAGAGTATACCGACTGAGCAGTCGCTGGGCGACTGCCAGCACAGCTTATGTCGTGCTGTTCGCCGACTTTTGCCATGTTTTAAGCATAAAAAGTGGCAAAAGGATGTCACGGTCATCTAACTGTCACATTGCTTTCATAGATTGGTCACAAGGCCTGCAGATAATGGCCCCGTTCTTTCCAACACCCTTTCTGCTAGGAGCAAGGCATGAATCTGAAGCGTTTGATGGCGGCCATGACTTTTGTCGCCGCTGGCGTCGCCACCGCCAATGCGGTAGCCGCTATCGACCCGGCACTGCCGACCTATGAAAAGACCTCGGGCGTCTCGGGTAACTTGTCGAGCGTAGGCTCTGACACCCTGGCCAACCTGATGACTCTCTGGGCTGAGAACTACAAGAAACTTTACCCCAACGTAAACATCCAGATTCAGGCTGCTGGTTCTTCTACCGCGCCACCTGCACTGACTGAGGGCACTTCCAACCTCGGCCCGATGAGCCGCAAGATGAAAGATGCCGAGCTGCAGGCTTTTGAAGAAAAGTATGGCTACAAGCCAACTGCAATCCCGGTGGCTATCGACGCCCTGGCTGTATTCGTACACAAAGACAACCCGATCAAAAGCCTGAGCATGCAACAGGTTGACGCGATCTTCTCGAGCACCCGTCTTTGCGGCGAAGCTAAAGAAATCAAGACCTGGGGTGATGCTGGTCTGACTGGCGACTGGGCTAGCAAGCCGGTTCAGCTGTTCGGTCGTAACTCGGTATCCGGCACTTACGGTTACTTCAAAGAAGAAGCCCTGTGCAAAGGTGACTTCCGTTCGAACGTGAACGAGCAGCCGGGTTCGGCTTCGGTTGTGCAGTCGATCTCAAGCACGATCAACGCCATCGGTTACTCGGGCATTGGCTACAAGACCTCCAGCGTTCGTGCTGTCGCGCTGCTGGACAAGAACGGCAAGGCTGAAGAGGCCACTGAAGACAACGCTCTGGCAGGTAAATACCCGCTGTCGCGCTTCCTTTACGTCTACGTGAACAAGGCCCCAAACAAGGCTCTGAGCCCGCTGGAAGCTGAATTCGTGAAGATGGTTCTGTCCAAGCAAGGTCAGGAAGTTGTGGTCAAGGATGGTTACATCCCGCTGCCTTCCAAAGTGGTTGCCAAGACCATGAAGGACCTGGGCCTGTAAGGCGTCTTTAAGACTTCTTATAGCCTCAAGCAGCAACGCCCGCCCTCCTTTGGAGAGGTGGGCGTTGTCGCGTCACCTCTCTGTAATCTTTCTGTCACACAAGATCGTTAAATTCATGCTTCCGCTTTAATCAGCGGCGCGAGTGCGTAACCCGCCCCAGAGATTTTTGTATGAACGACTTGGCCAATGAAACCATGACCGCTCCTTCGAACAGCAGCCAACGGCTGGACTTCAATACGCCCGCCTTGCTGCGCAAGCGTCGCTCACGTGCGCTCAAAGACCGCATGGCGCGCTGGTACGTTTCAATCGGCGGCCTGGCCGTGCTGGGTGCAATTACCCTGATTTTCTTCTACCTCGCCTACGTGGTTATGCCGATCTTCTCTGGCGCCAGTATCGAGGCAAAAACCGAACAGCAGCCTGGCTGGCTGGCTGGCGAAGGCAAACCGCTGATGCTCGCGGTGGAAGAACAGAACAAGGTTGCCATGCGCCTCAATACTGAAGGCCACGTGCAGTTCTTTGCCATGAAAGATGGCTCGGCCCTGACCAACTTTGATCTGCCGCTGCCAGAGGGTGCCACCATCACCTCGCACAGTGAAGATCAGCCGGGCAGCCGCCGCACCATCATTGGTCTGTCCAATGGTCAGGCGCTGGTGTTCAAGCAGAATTACGCCGTCACTTATCCCAACAACGTCAAAACCATCACCCCGGTTCTGCAATATCCATTCGGCGAAGAACCAATCGCCCTTGACCCGCAGGGTCGCCCGCTTGAGCACGTGGCGATGAACCTGAATGGCGATAACCTGATTATTTCGGCATCGACCGGCAATGAATTGCACGTGTTGTCGATGACCAATGAAGAAAATGAATTCACCGGCGAAGTCTCGCAGTCGCAAGAGCGTCTGAGCCTGCCGCAGATGGCTGAGCCGATAAGTTCGATGCTGATCGACCCGCGTCAGCAGTGGCTTTATGTGTTCAACGGCAAGTCTGCCGCCAGTGTGTTCGACCTGCGCAGCAAAACCCTGAATGGCCGTTACAACCTGCTTTCGGGCAATGCCGAAGTAACTGCAGTGAGCCCACTGCTGGGCGGTATTTCGCTGTTGATTGGTAACAGCCTGGGCGGTATTGACCAATGGTTCATGGTGCGTGACAACGACGGCAAGTCGGCACTCACGCACATTCGCGGCTTCCAGATGAGCGACAGCCCGATTACCCAATTCATGCCGGAAGAGCGCCGTAAAGGTTTCATGGCGCTGGACGCGAAAGGCAATATGGGTATTTTCCACAGCACCGCTCACCGCACCCTGCTGGTTGAAAAGGTTGCTGATGGCGATGCAGTCGCAGCCCTGTCACCGCGTGCATCGCGTGTGCTGGTCGAGTCGAATGGCACGCTGCAAACTTACAAGATTGATAACCCGCACCCGGAAGTTTCCTGGAGTTCGCTGTGGGGTAAGGTCTGGTACGAAAACTACGACGAGCCCAAATACATCTGGCAGTCGACCTCGGCCAACAGTGATTTCGAGCCAAAGCTGAGCCTCGCGCCGCTGACATTCGGTACTCTGAAAGCAGCCTTCTACGCGATGCTGCTGGCTGCGCCACTGGCAATTTGCGCCGCAATCTACACCGCCTACTTCATGGCTCCGGCCCTGCGCGGCAAGGTCAAGCCGGTCATTGAGCTGATGGAAGCATTGCCGACGGTTATTCTGGGTTTCTTCGCCGGCCTGTTTCTGGCGCCGTATGTCGAAGGTCATCTGCCCGGCATATTCAGCTTATTGTTGCTAACGCCAATCGGCATTCTGCTTGCCGCTTATGGCTGGAGCCGCTTGCCTGAGCGCATCCGCCTGATCGTTCCGGATGGCTGGGAAGCCGCTCTGCTGATTCCGGTGATTCTGCTGGTAGCCGGCGGTTCGCTGAGCATGAGCGGACACATGGAAAACTGGTTCTTCGGCGGCGACATGCGCCTGTGGCTGAGCAACGACCTGGGTATTGCCTTCGATCAGCGCAACGCACTGGTGGTTGGTCTGGCGATGGGTTTTGCGGTCATCCCGAACATCTACTCGATTGCTGAAGACGCTGTGTTCAGTGTGCCCAAGAGCCTTACATTTGGCTCCCTGGCACTTGGCGCAACGCCGTGGCAGACCCTCACCCGTGTGGTGATCCTGACAGCCAGCCCGGGTATTTTCTCGGCACTGATGATCGGTCTGGGCCGTGCGGTTGGTGAAACCATGATTGTACTGATGGCCACCGGTAACACCCCGATCATGGACATGAACATCTTTGAAGGCCTGCGTACGCTGGCCGCCAACGTCGCGGTGGAAATGCCGGAATCGGAAGTGGGCAGTAGCCACTACCGCATCCTGTTCCTGTCGGCGCTGGTGCTGTTGAGCTTCACCTTCGTGATGAACACGCTGGCTGAAATCATTCGTACCCGCCTGCGTAAGAAATACGCTTCGCTCTAAGACTCGGGAAGGTAGACGTCTGTGAAAAAGCAAAACCTCAAATCCTGGTTCAAGAGCGGTTCTCCTTGGGTCTGGATGACAGCCGGCGGTGTTTCCATCGCCGTGATCATGACCATCGGCCTGTTAGCTGTCATTGCCACACGTGGTCTGGCGCACTTCTGGCCAGCCGATGTAATTGAATCTACTTATCAAATCCCGGGCGAAGCGCCACGGGTGATGGCCGGTGAACTGGTGCAGGCTGAAGAAGTCCCGCGTGCTCGTCTGGCGGCTGCCGGCTTGCCGGTGGATGTCAAAGGCGGCGAGTTCATGACCCGTGAACTGTTCAAGGTCGGTAACCGTGATGTGTACGGCGCGGACTTCAGCTGGGTGGTCGATGAGTGGATGAGCGACAAGAAGACCCCAGAGAAGATGGTGGTGATGGAGCGCCGTGAGTGGGGCAACTTCTACGGCTATCTGGTCAATGTCAAAGAGTCCGGCAATTTGGTGGCGGAGGGCGATGCAGCATGGGATGAGCTGCAAAAGCGCATCACCCGCATCGACGAGCTGCATGCCGAGATCAGCAAACTTGAGAAGAAAGACATCGGCCGCATCAACTACGGCTTGGAAGGCCTGCGCCTGAAAAAGCGCAGCCTCGAACTCAAGGATGAACTCAGCCCGGCTGCTCAGGCGGATCTCGACGCTGAGCGTGCGCAGTGGGATGCCGAGTACAAAGTGCTCGAAACCCAACTGGTCGCGCTCAACAAAGAGTTCAATCGCGACACCGTAACAGTGAAGACTGTTGATGGCCGCGAGCAGGAAATCAGCTTGGGCAAAGTGGTTCGTGCCTATCAGCCTAACGCCATGGGCATTGGCCAGAAACTGAGCTTCTATGGCGCCAAGGTGTGGGAGTTCGTCAGCGATGATCCGCGTGAGGCCAACACCGAAGGCGGTATCTTCCCGGCGATTTTCGGCACCATCATGATGACCTTGATCATGGCGGTCATCGTTACCCCGTTTGGTGTACTGGCGGCGATATACCTGCGTGAATACGCCAAGCAAGGGCCGCTGACCCGCACGATCCGTATCGCGGTAAACAACCTTGCCGGGGTTCCGGCGATTGTTTACGGGGTGTTTGGTTTGGGCTTCTTCGTCTATGTACTGGGCGGCTCGCTCGACCGGATCTTCTTCCCCGAGGCCGCACCGGCACCTACTTTCGGTACGCCTGGCTTGTTATGGGCATCGCTGACGCTGGCTATTCTGGCGGTACCCGTGGTGATTGTGGCGACCGAAGAAGGCCTGGCACGGATTCCCCGCGCCCTGCGTGAAGGCTCATTGGCGCTCGGCGCAACCAAGGCTGAAACCCTGTGGAAAGTGGTGCTGCCAATGGCCAGCCCGGCGATGATGACCGGTCTGATTCTGGCGGTTGCCCGCGCAGCCGGTGAAGTGGCACCGCTGATGCTGGTGGGCGTGGTCAAGCTGGCGCCGTCGTTGCCGGTTGATGGCAACTACCCCTACTTGCACCTCGACCAGAAGATTATGCACCTGGGCTTCCATATTTATGACGTTGGCTTCCAGAGCCCTAACGTCGAGGCTGCCCGCCCGTTGGTATACGCCACAGCGCTGTTGCTGGTGCTGGTGATTGCGCTGCTTAACCTCAGCGCGGTATTCATCCGTAACCACCTGCGCGAGAAGTACAAGGCGCTGGATCATTAATCATTTTTTCGCAGATGCCCGCATCTGCGCAGATAGAAACCGCTGAAACCTGATTGCCTGAGTTTCAGTGGTTTCTCAACAAATTGTTAGCGTAGGGAGCATCCCATGCAGCACGGAACACCCACACACGGTATCGACATTTCAGCCCTTGGCCGCGAAAAGCAGAGCCTTGATCTCGCCTCGGAAACGACCGCGATCGAAGTGCCGGGCCTGAACCTCTATTACGGCGACAAGCAGGCACTGTTTGACGTCAGCCTGAACATTCCGAAGAAGCGTGTTACTGCCTTCATCGGTCCGTCGGGTTGCGGCAAGTCGACCCTGTTGCGCACCTTCAACCGCATGAATGACCTGGTTGATGGTTGCCGCGTTGAAGGTGAAGTGAACCTCGACGGCACCAACATCTACCGTAAGGGCGAAGACGTTGCCGACCTGCGTCGTCGCGTCGGCATGGTGTTCCAGAAGCCGAACCCATTTCCGAAAAGCATCTATGAAAACGTGGTCTACGGCCTGCGTATTCAAGGCGTGAACCAGAAGCGCATTCTCGATGAAACCGTTGAGTGGGCACTGAAAAGTGCAGCGCTGTGGGATGAAGTAAAAGACCGTCTGCACGAGTCGGCATTGGGCATGTCCGGTGGTCAGCAACAGCGTCTGGTGATCGCGCGTACCGTTGCGGTACAGCCAGAAGTTCTACTGCTCGATGAGCCTTGCTCAGCCCTCGATCCGATCTCGACGCTGAAAGTTGAAGAGCTGATCTACGAACTGAAATCCAAGTACACCATCGTCATCGTGACCCACAACATGCAACAGGCGGCGCGGGTTTCCGACTACACCGCGTTCATGTACATGGGCAAGTTGATCGAGTACGGCGACACCGATACGTTGTTCACTAATCCAGACAAAAAGCAGACCGAGGATTACATCACCGGTCGCTACGGTTGATGATCGCTTCGGCCCCTTTCAGGCGCACTGAGCGGCGGCAGGCCTTGCCGTACTGGGCGTGCTGTCTGCGGCCAGCCTTCTTGCTCGGCACTGCCTGACAGGGCCCGACTCCGGCGAAGCGCCCAAGGCTTGAGCCCTTGGATCAAGCGTCGGGTTTGACTTTGACGAGTAGCGTTTTGGCAGTGGGTTTGAGATTTGGCTTTCGGTTTTTTGGGTTTAACTAATTTCGCGTCGCAAGGGCTTGAGCATGATTAATAAAGACAGTCTTACCCATCACATTTCTCAGCAGTTCAATGCGGAGTTGGAAGAGGTGCGCAGCCATCTTCTGGCGATGGGTGGGCTGGTTGAGAAGCAGGTTAACGATGCGGTGACTTCGCTTATTGAAGCGGATTCCGGTCTGGCGCAGCAGGTGCGCGAGATGGATGAGCAAATCAATAAGATGGAAACCAACATCGACGAAGAGTGCCTGCGCATTCTTGCCCGTCGCCAGCCGGCGGCGTCTGATTTGCGACTGATCATCAGCATCTCCAAGTCGGTAATCGACCTGGAGCGCATTGGTGATGAGGCCAGCAAGATCGCCAAACGCGCCATCGAGTTGTGCGAAGAAGGCGAAGCGCCGCGTGGTTATGTTGAGGTTCGCCACATTGGTGATCAGGTACGTCGCATGGTGCAGGAGTCGCTCGATGCCTTTGCCCGCTTCGACGCTGATCTGGCACTGAGCGTTGCCCAGTACGACAAGACCATCGACCGCGAGTACAAGACGGCGCTGCGTGAGCTGGTGACCTACATGATGGAAGACCCGCGTTCGATTACCCGCGTGTTGAGCATTATCTGGGTGTTGCGCTCGCTCGAACGTATCGGCGACCACGCGCGCAATATCTCCGAGCTGGTGATTTATCTGGTACGCGGTACCGATGTTCGCCACATGGGCCTCAAGCGCATGGCGGAAGAAGTTGAAGGCACCGCCAGCAACCCAGACAACAAAGCCCAATAAGCTTTTTAGCGGCCTCTCATACGCAAGTTGAGGGGCTGCTAATTTATACTGCGATAGCGCTGGTGTTTTTAGCTGCACTGCCGATACCTTGCAGGTAACTGTTTGCAAGGTAGGTCTGATGAGCAAAGTCCGAGTGCTGGTAATTGATGACGCCAACTTCATCCGCGATCTGGTGAAGAAGGCGTTGCGCGACCATCTGCCCGGCGTGCAGATCGAAGAAGCGATTAACGGGCGCAAAGCCCAGCAGTTGCTCAATCGCCAACCTGTAGAGCTGATCCTGTGTGACTGGGAAATGCCGGAAATGTCCGGCCTTGAGCTACTCACCTGGTGCCGTGGACAAGACAGTCTGAAGACCACGCCGTTCATCATGGTTACCAGCCGCGGTGACAAAGAGAACGTGGTGCAGGCCATTCAGGCCGGTGTTTCCGACTTCATCGGCAAGCCGTTCTCCAATGAACAACTGATCACCAAGGTTAAAAAGGCCCTGCATCGTTCCGGCGTTTTGCAGAATCTGGAGCCACGCACGCCACCGAAAATACTCAGCAGTGGCTCTTTCGCCAATGACTCGCTGTCGGCATTGACCGCCGGTAAGACCGAAAGCGCGGCGCCCCCAAGCGCTGCGCCGACGCAGGCGCGTGAGTCTGTTGCACCGCCAATACCGAAGAAGACGGCCGCCGGTTACGGTCAGGGTCAGTTGCGCCTGGCTGATTCAAGCACGGCTTGCGTGATCAAGGCGCTGAGCCTCAAGGAAGCCTTGCTGGTGGTCAAGCGCACTGAGTCGTTGCCGCAAGTGCTGGCCAGCGCAGTGCTGGATCTGGAGCAGGGCGATAACGCCGAAGTTGCCCGCTTGAATGGTTACCTGCATGCCGTTGCCGCCTTCGAGCCGAAGCCGGACAGCGAATGGCTGCAACTGACGCTACGCTTTGTTGACAGCGATGCGCAGAAACTCGATTACCTGTCGCGCATGATCGCTCGCGGCTCCCCGCAAAAGCACTTCATCCCCGGAGCTTGAGAACGCCTTGCAGGTGAGTTGCGCAACTCACAGCTTGCCCACTGGTGCAAACCACCGGTTTGGGGTTTTTGCTGCGGCCAATGGCGAATAGGTAGATCGTGCGATTTGGCGAGGGTGACAAAACAAGGCCCGCATTGCGCGGGCCTTGTTTTAGCGATTAGCTTGCAAGCATGCGTCCGCATTCTTCCAGATTGATGTGCCAGCTCATGGCCTCGCGCAGCAAGTGCGGGGTATGGCCGCCCTTGGCGCACGCACGATCGAAATAATCCTGCAGCGGAGCGCGGAAGTCCGGGTGCACGCAGTTTTCGATAATTGCCCGGGCCCGTTCGCGCGGTGCCAGACCGCGTAGATCCGCCAGCCCTTGTTCGGTGACCAGAATGTCGACGTCGTGTTCGGTGTGGTCAACATGGCTGACCATTGGCACCACACTGGAGATCGCGCCAGCTTTGGCAATCGACTTGGTGACGAAGATCGCCAAGTGCGCATTACGGGCGAAGTCACCCGAGCCGCCAATGCCATTCATCATCTTGGTGCCGCCCACGTGAGTCGAGTTGACGTTACCGTAGATGTCGAACTCCAGCGCCGTGTTGATCCCGATGATGCCCAGACGGCGAACCACTTCCGGATGATTGGAAATTTCCTGCGGGCGCAGTACCAGTTTGTCTTTGTACTTATCCAGATTGCCGAACACATCGGCATTGCGCCGGCCCGACAAGGTGATCGAACTGCCCGAGGCAAAGCGCAGCTTGCCCGCGTCAATCAGGTCAAAGGTCGAGTCCTGCAGCACCTCGGAGTACATGCTCAGGTTCTCGAATGGCGAATCGATCAGACCACACATCACCGCATTGGCGATGCTGCCGATACCCGCCTGCAACGGGCCGAGTTCGTTGGTCATGCGCCCGGCAGTCACTTCGGCTTTGAAGAACTCGATCAGGTGATCGGCAATGCCCTGGGTTTCGGTGTCTGGCGGCAGCACGGTAGACGGCGAGTCTGGCTGATTGGTGATCACGATCGCGGCAATTTTCGCCGGGTCGATGGCGATGGCCGGTGTGCCGATGCGCTGTTGTACATCCGTCAGTGGAATCGGCGTGCGGGTCGGCCGATAGGTAGGGATATAAATGTCGTGCAGGCCTTCGAGATTCGGATTGTGCGCCATGTTGATCTCAACAATGATGCGCTTGGCGAAAATCGCGAAGCTGGCCGAGTTGCCCACCGAAGTGGTTGGCACAATATGGCCCTGCTCGGTGATGGCGACAGCCTCGATAACAGCAATGTCCGGCAGCTTGAGTTGGTGATTACGCAGCTGCTCGACCGTCTCCGACAGATGCTGGTCGATAAACATCACGCTGCCGTCGTTGATTGCCTTGCGCAAGGTCGAGTCCACCTGAAACGGCATGCGACGGGCCAAAACCCCGGCCTCGGTGAGTTGCTTGTCGAGATCGTTACCCAGGCTGGCGCCCGTCATCAGGGTAATTTGCAGCGGCTGCAAGCGAGCGCGCTCAGCCAATGCTTGAGGAACCGCCTTGGCTTCGCCGGCACGGGTGAAACCGCTCATGCCAACGGTCATGCCGTCTTCGATCAGCAGGGCGGCGTCGGCCGCACTCATTACTTTGTCCATCAGGGCGGGTAGGCGAACACGGTGCATGCAAAACCTCAGAACACGGCCTAAATAAAGGGCCGCAGTCTAGGCGCACCGAGCCGTAAAGCCTCTAGTACATAAGTCCAATAGCCCGCTCTATTCTGCCTGTTGTGGATGACCGGTCGTCGGTTTTGCCCGAGAGATAGCGCACAACCACGGCCCGCGCATCTCGCACCCAAACAACGGGGCTGCTAGTCTGCAAATCGGCATATCTCACCAATACATAAGATCAGAATTTTTATGCTAGGGCGTTTCATACTGTTGTGCATGATGCTGGTTGCAGCCGGGGAGGCTGCGGCTCTGACCATCTACAAATACACCGACGCGAATGGGGTGGTGACATACACCGACCAGGAAACGGCGGGTGCCAAGGTGTTCGTGTTTCGTGACCGAATGGTTGAGAAGCTGGATAACCAGGTCAAACTTGAAGTGAAAAAGCATCAGGCCGGTGAAACCCTGATTGTGCGTAACGACCTCTATGCGCCCGTGCAAATCCGACTCAATCTGAGCAACCTGAGTAATGTCACCGGCGTATCCGAAGGCCCGATTGAATGGATTCTGCAGCCCCGCAGCAAGATTCGTCTGGCCACGCTGGCAGCGCTCGACCCAACCAAGCCCTTCAAGTACAAAACCTCACTCAACTATGCGCTGGGTGATCCACGGCTGCTGCCAACCCAGAAAAAGTATCCATTACCCTGGCGCGGTGGTCCATTCCGCCTGTCTCAAGGGGCCAACGGCAAATACTCGCACTTCACCCCCAAAGGGCGTTACGCACTGGACATAGCCATGCCAGTCGGCACCCCGATTGTTGCGGCGCGCGGAGGCGTCGTGGTGAAAACCGAAAACCAGCAAAGTGGTCGCGGTAACAACCCCTCCGGCAACTACGTTCGCGTCCTCCACAGCGACGGCACAATGGGCGTTTACCTGCACCTCAAAAAGGGCTCAGTCAAAGTCCACGAAGGCCAGCACGTCAGCACCGGATCGCTCCTGGCGTTGTCCGGTAATACCGGCAACAGCAGTGGCCCGCATCTGCACTTCGTGGTGCAGCGCAACGTCGGGCTGGCGCTGGAGTCGATTCCTTTTGACTTTAATCAGCCCGTGAATTCGCTACCGAACTTTGCCGTAGGCGGCGACTAGATCGCTTCGAGGGGCTGTGAGCGTGTGATGCTGCGTTACTGCACAGCTCATTTGGTAGACCAAACTTCGCTGCTTGCGCCTTGCCTCACCCAGCCCACAGACCCTCGATATTTTTAATAGAGGGCATGGGCGCTGGTTGGGCTGAGCAGATCTTAATGCCTTAGTTTTGTGTTGCTCTGTTCGCAGGCCTTCCTTTTATGTTCTGGATAGAGGGCGGGGCGGCGTCGCGCTTATTTTGGGTGTTTGAGCGGAGCAGGGAGTATTTATTCCTGAGCTGCGGGTGTTAGTTGTTCTTTGCAGTATTCGACGAACAACTGCGCGGGTTTGGTTAGTTGTGAGCGTTTTAGCCAGGCGGCGATCAGGCCGGAGCCGGTGACGGCGTCGGCGATGTCGACGGTGACGACTTTCTGGCCGTCGTAGGTGCATTCGGAGTGCGGTTTGGTGACCAGCACCGAGAAGCCGAAACCTTGGCCGACCATGCCGCGGACCATCTCTATCGAGGGTGAGCTGAAGCCGATGTTCGGGTTCAGCCCAAGTTCTTCGAACAGGCTGACGAAGTAGGTACGGCTGGGCTGTACGTCGAGCAGGATCATGGGTTCGAGGACCAGATCACGCAGGGAAACCTTGGCTTGCTGGGCGAAGCGATGGCCCGCAGGCAGCAGCGCGTAGGGCGGCTGCGGCGGCATCAGAGGTGCGGTTTCGATGGTGGCGTCGAGGTCGTGGTCGTAAACAATTGCCAGGTCGAAGCGTCCGGCGGTCAGTCCTTGTACCAGTTCCTGTTGTTCGCCATCGAAGATGCGAATTTCAACGCCGGGATAGAGTTTGCGAAAGCCGGCAATCAGGCGCGGCAGGTAGAGCGGGGCGACGGTTTCGAAGCAGCCGATGTCGATCTGGCCGCTGACTACATCGTTATCGGCGAGGGCGTTTTGCTCGAACTCGTGCGACATGCGCAGCAGTTCCTGAGCCTTGCGGTAAAAGCGTGCGCCACTCGGTGTGAGTGACACGCCCTGAGCGTGGTGACGGATGAACAGCTGCACGCCAAAGCTTTCTTCCAGGCCTTTGATGGCGGTCGAAATCGACGGCTGGGCGATGTACAGCTTGCGGGAAGCCTCGGCCACACTGCCGCATTCGACGGTGGTTACAAAGTATTTGAGTTGACGCAGGGTATAGGTTGCCACGGTTAGCCTCGAACGTGCCTCTGAGAAGTCTCAGGATGGGGCACGGGGTTAGTCACTATCTGCAGTTTGCATTGATCAGGTTCAAGCAAGGAGTGCGCCTTGCTGCCTGTGGATAACCCTCAATGCGCTGGTTTTATTGGGTTTGGTATTTATTGCCGCGCGGTAACGGCTATTGGGAAACTGACGCTACTGTCGCGACCGCTGTGTTATGCACAATAACCCAGCATGGCGCACTTTGTTGGTGCTTGCCTGACCAGTTTTTTCATATACCCCGAAGACATATTTACTAATTTTCCTTCTTGGCCGCTTGAGCCACCATCTGCCTCATCGTAATTCAACTCGCCAGTACGCTTTGAATGTGGCACGGGAAGGGGATGTGAAAGTGTTGGAACTGACTGATTGGCAACAACGCGCTCAAGCGCTGAGTTTCATCGACAAGGCGCTGATCAATGGCGAGTTTGTAACGGCCGAGTCGGGTGCCACTTTTGCCTCGGTCAACCCGGCCACTAATGAGTTGCTGGCCAATGTTGCAGCGTGCAGCGCAGGCGACGTTGATCGCGCTGTGAGTGTTGCTCGTGACACGTTCGAGAACGGTCCCTGGGCGCGTATGGCACCGGTTGAGCGCAAGCAGGTTTTGCTCAAGCTGGCTGATTTGATGATGGCCAATCGCGAAGAGCTGGCGCTGCTCGACTCGTTGAACATGGGCAAGCCGGTGATGGATGCCTGGAACATTGATGTGCCGGGTGCGGCTAACGTGTTTAGCTGGTACGCCGAGAGCGTCGACAAGATCTACGATCAGGTCGCGCCTAGCGCTAGCAATGTACTGGCCACGATTACCCGCGAGCCGCTGGGCGTAATCGCCGCCGTTGTGCCGTGGAATTTCCCGCTGGATATGGCCGCCTGGAAGCTGGCGCCGGCGCTGGCTGCCGGTAACTCGGTGATTCTGAAACCCGCCGAGCAGTCGCCATTCTCGGCGTTGCGTCTTGGTCAGCTGGCGCTGGAGGCGGGCGTTCCGCCGGGCGTATTCAACGTGCTGCCGGGGCTGGGCGAAGTCACTGGCAAGGCCTTGGGCCTGCACATGGATGTCGATTGCCTGGTGTTTACCGGTTCGACCGAAGTGGGCAAATACTTCATGCAATACGCCGCGCAGTCCAACCTCAAGCAGGTGTGGCTGGAGTGTGGCGGCAAGAGCGCCAATCTGGTGTTTGCTGACTGTCAGGACCTCGACCTGGCAGCGGAAAAAGCGGCGTTCGGTATCTTTTTCAATCAGGGCGAGGTGTGCACGGCCAACTCGCGCTTGCTGGTTGAGCGCTCGGTTCACGATGAGTTTGTCGAGCGGCTGATCGCCAAGTCTCGCCAATGGCTGCCAGGTGACCCGCTGAATCCGGCGAGCACCGCGGGTGCGATTGTTGATAGTCGTCAGACCACGCAAATTATCGCCGCGATTGAAACCGCTCGCAGCGAAGGGGCGCAGGTTGTCTGTGGCGGCAAGCAAAGCAGCCATAACGGTTCGAGCAACTTCGTTGAACCGACGATTATCTGTGGCGTTAGCAACGACATGCGCATTGCCCGCGAAGAGGTATTTGGGCCGGTGCTGGCGGTGATTCCGTTCGATGACGAAGACGAGGCAATTCGCCTTGCCAATGACTCGATCTACGCGCTCGCCGCTTCTGTGTGGAGTGATGATTTGAACCGCGCTCATCGTGTTGCCCGCAAGCTGCGCGCCGGCACGGTGTCGGTGAATACCGTGGATGCGCTGGATGTCACCGTACCGTTTGGCGGCGGCAAGCAATCCGGCTTTGGCCGCGATCTGTCGCTGCATTCATTTGATAAATATACCCAGCTGAAGACCACCTGGTTTCAGCTGCGATAAGGCGATCGGCCTAACGATGCCAATCCCGAGAACTGTGTAGAGGAGCCTTGCAATGACTGCCCCGATCAACCCGCAACGTACCACCGAAGATTATCAGGCACTGGATGCTGCTCACCATATCCATGCCTTTGTTGACCAGAAGGCGCTGAATGAAGAAGGCGCACGGGTCATGGTCAAAGGTGAAGGCCTGAGCCTTTGGGATAACGACGGCAAGCGTTACCTCGACGGGATGTCCGGGCTGTGGTGCACCAATCTGGGCTATGGCCGCAAAGACCTCGCGGCCGCTGCGACGCGCCAGCTGGAGCAGCTGCCTTACTACAACATGTTCTTCCACACCACGCACCCGGCGGTTATCGAGCTGTCCGAGTTGCTGTTCAGCTTGTTGCCGAGCCACTACAGCCACGCCATTTACACCAACTCGGGTTCCGAGGGTAACGAAGTACTGATCCGCACCGTGCGCCGTTACTGGCAGGTGCTCGGCAAGCCGCAGAAGAAGATCATGATTGGCCGTTGGAACGGCTATCACGGCTCAACTCTGGCCAGCACCGCGCTGGGCGGCATGGGCTTCATGCACGAAATGGGCGGCATGCTGCCGGACTTTGCGCACATCGGTGAGCCTTACTATTTCGCCGATGGCGGCGACATGACCCCGGCAGAATTCGGCCTCAAGTCGGCGCGTGAACTGGAAAGCAAAATCCTCGAACTGGGCGCCGAGAACGTGGCGGCATTCGTGGCCGAACCGTTCCAGGGCGCTGGTGGCATGATCTTCCCGCCGGAATCCTACTGGCCGGAAATTCAGCGTATTTGCCGCAAGTACGACGTGCTGCTGTGCGCCGATGAAGTGATCGGTGGCTTTGGCCGCACCGGCGAATGGTTCGCTCACCAGCACTTCGGTTTCGAACCCGACACCCTGACCATCGCCAAGGGCCTGACCAGCGGCTACATCCCAATGGGCGGCCTGATTCTGAGCAAGCGCATGGCTGAAGTACTGGTCGAGCAAGGCGGAGTTTTTGCCCACGGCCTGACTTATTCCGGTCACCCGGTTGCAGCAGCGGTGGCGATTGCCAACCTCAAGGCAATCCGCGATGAGCAGATCGTCACGCAGGTGAAGAACGACACCGGCCCGTATCTGCACAAAGCCCTGCAAGAGAACTTTGCCAACCATCCGCTGATTGGTGAAATTCAGGGCACTGGTTTGGTTGCGGCGTTGCAGTTCAGCGAAGACAAAGCCAGCCGCAAACGCTTCGCCAATGAGGGCGACCTCACCTGGAAATGCCGTACCTACGGCTTTGAGGAAGGGGTGATTATCCGCTCGACTCTGGGCCGCATGATCATGGCGCCGGCGCTGGTTGCCAATCACGCTGATATTGACGAGCTGGTCGAGAAAACCCGCCGCGCCGTCGACCGTACTGCCCGCGATCTGGGCCTGCTGTAACCCTCCAAAAAGCCCCGTCAGAGGGCATATGCGATAACAAGGCGCCTGTCATCACGACAGGCGCCATGGAGAAACTTTGGCCTTTGGCCTGCTCTGCCACATTTAAACCAATAACAAGCCGAGAGGCTGTGGGAGTGCTCCATGAAGAAGACCTTGCGTAAAACACTCACCCGTTCCATCGCCTGCGCCGCTCTGGCCGCTGGCGTCAGTGCTACCGCTCAGGCGGGTACGCTGGAGATCGGCCACACCACTTGGGTAGGTTACGGCACCTTGTATCTGGCGCGTGATCTGGGCTACTTCAAGGAACAAGGCCTCGATGTAAAACTCACCACCATCGAAGAGGCAGCCATGTACATGGCGGCTCAGGCGTCCGGCCAGTTGTCGGGCTCGGCTTCGACGCTGGACGAGGTGCTCAAGTACCGCAACAAGGATTTCTGTTTCAAGGCGGTTGCCGCGCTGGATGAGAGCTATGGCGGCGATGGCGTTCTGGTCGGCAACGACGTGAACAGCCTGAGTGATCTCAAGGGCAAGTCGGTGGCGGTCAACGAGGGCTCGGTTTCGCAGTTCTGGTTGTCGTATTTGCTCAAGCAGCAAGGCATGAAAATGTCTGATCTGGATATCCAGAACATGACCGCCGATGACGCCGCTACCGCGTTTATCGCCGGCCGCATTCCGGCGGCTGTGACGTGGGAGCCGCATTTGTCGATGGTGCGCGCCAAAGGCGAAGGCAAAGTGCTGGTCGACAGCAGTAAAACACCAGGCGTAATTGTCGATGTCGTGGCGTTGTCCTGCGACGTGATCGACAAGCAACCGGACGATGTGAAGGCGCTGGTGACTGGCTTGTACAAGGCGGTTGAGTACACCAAAGAGCATCCCGAAGACGCCTACAAGATCATGGCCAAGGGCGTGGGTGGTTATCTTTCCGATCCGGCTGAGCTGGCGGAAGCAGCGAAGGGCGTGCGTTTCTATGACCAGGCGATGAGCGAGAAACTGCTCGGCACCGCAGGCAAGGAAGGCGATATCAGCACCATCATCAAGATGGCTAACGAGACGTGGAGCGAGCTGCAAGGCAAGACTTACAACGTTGCCTATGACGAGTTGGTCGACAACAGTTTCGTCACCCAGTAAGCGTCTTTCGTGCGCAGCGCCACGGCACTGCGCACGGCTGCTATTTCTTAGCCTGATGTGGAGGTGGCGCAATGGCCACGCAAAAATCCTGGGTGCAGCGCTGCCTGACGCCCAAGGTCGATCTGCCGCATAAACTCACCCTTGCCGCCGGCGCACTCTGCTGGATTGTGGTGTTTGGTCTGTGGGCGATTCTTTCTTATGGCGGCATGGTGCCGAGCATGTTCCTGCCAACGCCCGGCGATGTAATCAACGCCGGTGTACGCCTCGCGAGTGATGGCACGCTGGGCAAGCATGTGTTCGCCAGTGTTGAAGTGGTGGTTATCGGCTTTGTTGTTTCATCGCTGGTCGCTGTACCGCTGGGGTTGCTGATGGGCAGCTTCCGTATTGTTCAGGCGGTGCTTGAGCCGCTGGTCAACTTTATCCGTTACTTGCCAGTGACCTCATTCGTGCCGCTGTTTATCTTGTGGATCGGCATCGGTCTTGAGCAGCGTGTCACGGTGATTATCTTCGGTGTGTTCTTCCAGCAACTGGTGATGATTGCCGACGTGTCCAAAGGCATTTCCAAAGACCTGCTCAACGCCAGCTACACCCTCGGCGCGAGCCGTCGTGATGTGGTCCTGCATGTCTTGGGCCCGGCATCGTTGCCAGGCGTGCTCGACACCCTGCGCGTGACCATGGGCTGGGCCTGGACGTATCTGGTGGTGGCCGAACTGGTAGCCGCATCCAGTGGCCTTGGCTACATCAGCCTCAAGGCCATGCGCGGCTTCCAGGTGGATGTAATTTTCCTGGCGATTGCGATTATTGGTTTGCTCGGTCTGATGACCGATCAACTGTTCCGAATTCTCCGATTGAAGGTGGCGTCATGGGCTCAGTAGCAGCGATGCAACTCGAACTTCCTACCTCGCTCACAGCGCCGGATACAGCGCCCGCGCGACTGCGTGTAGACAACGTCAGCCTGCGCTATCGCACGCCGTCGGGCAGTACGTTCAGCGCGCTGGAAAATGTCTCTTTCGAGGTGCCGGATCAGCAGTTTGCGGTCATCGTCGGGCCGTCCGGTTGCGGCAAGTCCAGCCTGTTGTATCTCACCGCCGGTCTTGCTGAACCGAGTGACGGTGAAATCTATGTGGGCGGCGCCAAGGTCGACGGGCCCGGTGCAGATCGCGGCATGGTGTTCCAGAGTTACACTCTGTTCCCGTGGCTGACCGTGCGCGAGAACATTGAATTTGGCCTCAAGCGCAAACGGATTGCCGCTGCCGAGCGCAAGGAAATTGTTGATTTCTATCTCAATGAAGTCGGCCTTAATAACTTTGCCGATAACTATCCAAAGCAACTGTCGGGCGGGATGATGCAGCGTGTGGCAATTGCCCGTGCGCTGGCCAATGATCCGCAAATTTTGCTGATGGACGAACCATTCGGTGCGCTCGACAGCCAAACCCGCATGCAGATGCAGCAATTGCTGCTGCGCATTTGGGAGCACAGCAAAAAGACAGTGGTGTTCGTCACGCACGATATCGACGAGGCTGTGCTACTGGGCGATCGGGTGTATGTGATGGGCGCCCGGCCGGGGCGGATCAAGGAAATCCTCGATGTGCCTATCGAGCGGCCACGGACCATGGACATGGTCATGGAACCGGATTTTATCCGCATGAAGCGCCAGATCCTCGGGTTACTTCACGATGATCTGCAAGAGGCGCATTAAGTTATAGCAAGACTGCGTGTCGGGTTATCCGCAGCTACGTGCTGGCTGTGGATAACCCGAGTCGCCCGATGGCTGTTATCAGTCAAGAAATTGCAGGTTCAGGCTCATGAAAACTTGCCATTCAGGCTGGCCAGGCCCTCTGTCGGCAACTGATACCTGTGGCTCGATGAAAAAGTTGTAGACCGTTTTCTTCTGCTTGAATACCTGGCCGATACCGAGACCCAGCGGCACGCTGTAGTTGTCGTTCTCGATGTTATAGGTCCAGATCGGCGCCGCCCGCAGGTACGTGCCGCCGCCGAGTTGGTAGAAGGCGAATGGCTGGAACGCCGCTATATTCACGTCCTCGCGACTTTCATTGCCGGCGAAGCTTTGTTGCCACGACAACAAGTAGCCGTATTGAAATTTGGGCGAGCTGGCATTGAACAGCACGTTAACCAAACCCCCTGACCACTTCTCACTGCCGAGTTCGTCATCGGTTGCGGTGCGCGCGGTCAATTGTGGGCCCACACCAAAGCTGACAGCAGGATCGCCAGTGTCGATCAGGTAGGCGGCAAACAGGTTCAGGTCACCAATACCTGTGGTGCGACCACTGCTGGTTGCAGACGGGAAACTGTTGATCGGTAACGAGGCACGCAACAACCAATTGCTTTCACCAACGCTGAAGGGCTTGGCGTAGCGAAACCAGAACTGGTCGGCTGACTTATCCGATTCGGTAAGTTCGCCGATATAGTAGTTCTGCAGGTTGAATGCCGTCATATTGGCGAGCGGGTTGTTCGCTTGCGCGGCGGAGTCGGTGGTCTCTTCTGCTGAAAGCGCGCCTTGAGAAAGCGCTAAAGCAGCGGCAGCAAGGGGGTATTTGAGCCTCGTAATCATCGCGTGAGTCCTTTTGTTTCCAGTCAAAAATTCGCAATTCCAGTGCACGGATCAAGCGTTAACTGCCCACAAATTAGCTTGGGCTTTGGGCGCTTTCAATGATTAGTTCAGATTAGACTCTTTCAGAATGAGTGTCGGAAAAAGTCTGAACTAAAGTGCTGTTGAGGCCAGACAGCACTTAGTTCACAGGCAGGAAGTTGCGGTTCTGACAAAGGCTCAGCGCCTTTGTTATCAGTCGACTTTGAGGACTTTGGCGAGGATTATCTTCGGCCCTTTCATTTTCTTAACGATGATGCGCAAGCCATCGCTTTCGATCACTTCTTCTTCCTCTGGCATGCGCTTGAGGGTTTCGTAGATCAGGCCGGCCAGCGTTTCTGCGTCGAGGTGGTCTAGGTCGATGCCGAGCAGGCGTTCAATCTTGAACAGCGGTGTATCGCCGCGTACCAACAATTTGCCTGGCTGATAGGCGACGATGCCGCGCTCGGTTTTGCGGTGTTCATCCTGAATGTCGCCGACCAGTGCTTCGAGCACGTCTTCCATGGTCAGGTAGGCGATAACCTTGCCGTCGGCTTCCTCGACCAGCGCAAAGTGCGAGCCACCCTGACGGAACTGTTCGAGCAGATTCGACAGCGGCATATGCCGGCTGACGCGTTCGATCGGGTGCATCAACTCGCTGATATTCAGCGCCGACGGGAGCATTTCCAGCAGCGACAAGTGCAGCAGCAAGTCTTTGATATGCAGCACGCCGACATAGTCTTCGCGTTCGCTGTCGTACACCGGATAGCGGCTGTATTTGTGCCGGCGAAATACCGAGAACACTTCATCCAGCGGCGCCTTCAGGTCGATATGCACCAGGTCTTCACGTGAGTTGGCCCAGTCAACCACTTCCAGTTCACCCAGCTCGACGGCCGAAGCCAGCACACGCATGTCCTGATCGTTGGGGTCTCTGGCGCGGCTTGAGTGGAGGATCAGTTTCAGCTCATCGCGGCTGTAGTGATGGTCGTGATGCGGGCCGGGTTCACCCTGACCGGCCACCCGCAAAATCGCGTTGGCGCTGGCGTTGAGCAGGAAAATCGCCGGGTACATGGCCCAGTAGAACAGGTACAACGGTCCTGCTGTCCACAGCGACAGCAGCTCGGGTTTGCGGATGGCCCATGACTTGGGCGCAAGCTCGCCGACCACGATGTGCAGGTACGAAATAATGAAGAAGGCGGTGAAGAAAGCGATACCGCTGACCAGCTTCGGCGAGTCGATCCCGATGCTGCCAAGCAGTGGCTCGATCAGGTGCGCGAACGCCGGCTCACCGACCCAGCCAAGGCCGAGCGATGCCAGGGTAATACCCAGTTGGCAGGCAGAAAGATAAGCGTCGAGTTGATTGTGTACGGTGCGCAGAATGTGCCCGCGCCAGCCGTGTTTGGCGGCAAGGCTTTCCACTTTGGTCGAGCGTAGCTTGACCATGGCGAACTCGGCGGCAACAAAGAAGCCGTTGAGAAACACCAGAAAAATAGCGAACAGAACAAGCCCGAAATCGGCGAAGTAGGATGCAGCAGAGTAACTAGAGGAGGGGTCCATTAGGGTTTCAGTTGGCCAATGAGGACATTAGATTGGGGGCTTTGGCCCGGCTTTTCAAGAGCCAGATGCGCAAGTCAGATGCCTGAACGGATTTACCGTTACAGACACCTGCTGACGCATCAGTTGGCTATTGGTTACGCCGGACCATCTGCGCGCTGGGGAAATGGCAGGTGAACGTGCTGCCCTTGCCCTGCGTGCTGCTGATGTCGAGCGTGCCGCGATGGCGCAGCAATACGTGCTTCACAATCGCCAGACCGAGTCCGGTGCCGCCTGTGTTGCTGGCGCGGCTGGAGTCGACCCGATAGAAACGCTCGGTCAGGCGTGGCAAATGTTTGGCCTCAATGCCCAGCCCCGTGTCTTTGACCTCCATGTGCGCGCCGCGCTCATCGCCCCACCAGCGGATGTGGATTTCGCCTTCGTCCGGGGTGTACTTGACCGCATTGAACACCAGATTGGAAAACGCACTGCGCAACTCGGCCTCGCTGCCTTTGAGCTTGAGATGCGGGTCTGCCTCCAGCGTGATGCGATGATGGCGCTCAGCCGACAAGGCCTGCGCATCGTTCTTGATCGACAGCAGCATCAGGTCGATCGTCACCGGCGCGTTATCCGACGGATAGTCTGTGGCCTCGAGCTTGGCCAGCAGGAGCAAGTCATTGAGCAGATTCTGCATGCGCCCACCTTGCTGCTGCATCTGTTGCAGCGCCCGCAGCCAGCGCGGATTGATGGCGTCCACGTTGTCGAGCAAGGTTTCGAGGTAACCGGAAATCACCGTCAGTGGCGTGCGCAACTCATGCGATACGTTGGCGACGAAGTCTTTGCGCATCTGCTCCAGCTGGTGCAGGCGGGTCACGTCGCGCACCAACATCAAGTGCTCACGGTTGCCGTATTGGGTGATATGGAACTGCAAGCGGCGGCGGTCATTGACCGGCGAAGGCAGGTCCAGCGGCTCGGCGTAGTTCTCGCCGTCGAAGTATTCCTTGAAGCGCGGATCACGCACCAGATTGGTAATCGGCTGGCCGCTGTCTTGTGGAGTTTTAAGCCCGAGCAGGGTTTCGGCGGCAATGTTCCACCAATCCAGATTGCCATCGCTGTCGAGCATCACTACGGCGTCTTTAAGCGCGGTGGTGGATTCCTGTACCCGGTCGATCACCGCTTGCAGGCGGCCACGCACGCGTTGGTCGCGACGTTGCAGGTGGTAGATGCTGTCGAACACTTCGCCCCAAAGGCCGTAGCCCACGGGCGGCGCTTCGTCGCCTTGCTGGGTCTTCAGCCATTCATGCAGGCGCAGCAGTTGGCGGAGGTTCCAGAACAGGTAAATGCTCAGGCCTGCGAGCAGGGACCATGCGTAATAGCCCGTCACCATGCCGACCAGTGAACTGACGAGTACGATCAGGATTACGCGTCGGATGATGATTGCACGCCAGTTTTGATTCACTTAGAGCTCATCCGCCAATTAGTCCTTATTGCCGGTTAGTTCACCGGTAGCCCCGGTAAGCATCCATTCTTGCTGCCAGCCGCTTGAGGGCGGCGCACAGGGTTGTCGCTGATTCAGCTCTTGGTCGAAAAGCGGTAGCCAGTGCCGCGTACCGTTTGTACCAGATTTTCATAGGCATCGCCGAGGGCTTTGCGCAGACGGCGGATGTGCACATCAACTGTACGTTCCTCGACGTAGACGTTGCCACCCCAAACCTGATCCAGCAATTGGCCGCGGGTATAGGCGCGTTCCTGGTGAGTCATGAAAAATTGCAGCAGGCGGTATTCGGTCGGGCCCATTTCGGCAGGCTTGCCGTCGATGGTCACGCGATGGCTGACCGGGTCGAGCAGCAGGCCGCCAATCTCGATCGGGCCTTCGCTGTCGCTTGGGCCGGCGCGGCGCAATACCGCCTTGAGCCGTGCAACCAGCTCGCGCGGCGAGAACGGTTTGGTGATGTAGTCATCGGCGCCGACTTCAAGACCCTGGATCTTGTTGTCTTCCTCGCCTTTGGCCGTGAGCATGATGATCGGGATGTCGCCGGTCAGCTCGTCACGCTTGAGGCGGCGCGCCAACTCGATACCCGAAGTGCCGGGCAGCATCCAGTCGAGCAAGATCAGGTCGGGCTTACGGTCAACGATGATCGTGTGCGCCTGTTGGGTGTTTTCCGCTTCCAGGCATTCATAGCCTGCCATCTCCAGCGCAACCGCGATCATTTCGCGGATTGGCGCTTCGTCATCGACGATCAGAATACTCTTGCCAGCCATGGTTAAGCCTCGGTCCTTAAAACTGTCATGCGCCGCATTAGATAACGGAATTATTGCAGTGATATGACAGTGTGACGTTGCTTTGTCTGCAATCAGCGCATTGCGTAGTCGATAGCCAGGCCCAGAAAGATCGCTAAACCGGCCCAATGGTTGTGCAAAAATGCTTTGAAACAGACCATCGGCTCGCGGTTGCGGGTGCTCCAGAACTCCCAGATAAAGCAGCCAGCAGCGCCGATCAGGCCCAGATAGAAGTACAGGCCTAGCTCGAAACGTGCGCCCGCCATCAACAGGCAAAGCAGTGCCAGCGATTGCAGCAGCAGAATGACGATGCGGTCGGCATCGCCAAACAGAATGGCGGTCGATTTAACCCCGATTTTCAGGTCGTCTTCGCGGTCGGCCATCGCGTAATAGGTGTCGTAGCCCACTGTCCACAGCAGGTTGGCGATATACAACAGCCACGCTGCGGGCGGCACGCTGCCGGTTTCGGCGGTAAATGCCATCGGCATGCCCCACGAAAAAGCCGCGCCCAGCACCACCTGTGGATAAAACGTATAGCGCTTCATGAAGGGGTAGCAGGCCGCGAGTGCCAGCCCGCCGAACGACAGCCAAATGGTATTGGCGTTGGTGAACAACACCAATATGAAGCTCAACGCCACCAGCACGGCAAACAATACCAGCGCCTCACGGCCTTTGATCTTGCCGCTGGCCAAGGGCCGAGCCTGTGTGCGTTTCACGTGGCCATCGAAATTGCGGTCGGCGTAATCATTGATCACGCAGCCGGCGGCGCGCATCAGAACCACCCCGACCACGAAGATCAGCACGTTCTTTACGCTCGGGTTGCCGTCGCCTGCAATCCACAAGGCCCAGAGTGTTGGCCACAGCAGCAGGTAAATGCCGATGGGCTTTTCCATGCGCGTCAGCTGGATAAAGTCCCAGGCGCGTGGGTGCAGGTGGTTGAGCGATTGCAGCAGGCGGGTATACATCTAATGCGTCTCCGTGGGAGTTGCGCGGATTATACGGATGCGCGCCGCACAATCGTAGAACACATGCCGGCGCTGTGGCGCAGTCGAGTTATCCACAGGCGCGAGGTGTGTGCGGGTTAACAGTCGACTTTCGCGGCGAGCCAGAAGTCCGGCAGAAATACCTCGGCCACCAGCACCGCCAGTTCGCCGCGACTAAAGCACGAGCGCCGCGCCCACAGCCGCTCGGTGCGAACCTCTGGCGGCAGGTGGGCGGCCGGATAATGGCATGCCTGGAGTTCGCCGCGATCAAACGCCGGGTTGCTGAACAGCAGCTCACCCAGCGAGCGGCTGCCGAGCTTGCCCAGATCAAAGCCGGAACCTTGCAGGGCGCTGCGTGCGGCAACGCTGCGGGCAAATACCCAGGGTTGTTCATGGCCGCGCAAGTACACCTCGCGCACCCAGCCCTGGCTGCCTTCCGGCACATTCAGCGCGCTGCATTCATCGGCCCGCAGGCGCTGCCAGCCTTCATCCAAAGGCACTACGCTGAAATTGTTCGCCGACAAGCCAATCAGACGCTGGGTCAGCGAGTCCTGATTGATAAACAGCCAGTTGTGCACGCCGGCGCTGGGGGCCGGTTGCAGTTGTTTGGCGGTTAGCCAGCGGGGCGGGTGAGCTAATACGGCGTGGGGCACGGGATTATTTCACGGCAATTTGGCGGGCTGCGAGTTTATCACGCAGCCGCTTCACGACCAGCCTTCGAGGCGCATGGTGGCCCGAACCAGACGCTGTTCTTCGAGTTCGATGTCTTTCAGGTTGTCGCGGATGCTGTGGATATGTTCGCGGGCAGCCCGCTGCGCCTGCTCGGGCAAGCGCTCGATAATTGCGTGATAAAGGCGCGAGTGCTGGCGGTCGATCTGGCGCTTTTGCAGCGGCCGGTGATAGAGGTTGTTGACCGAGGCAAACACCGTGTTGAGCATCAGGTCGGTAAGCGATTGCAGGGTATACAGCAGCACCGGGTTGTGTGAGGCGTCGCAAATCGCCAGGTGAAAGGCATGGTCGAGCCGCGCGTGTTCGCTGGGCTCCAAGGGCACTGGTTGGCTGTGTGCGGCGACCATTTCTTCATAACAGCGTGTCAGCAAAACAAAGTCGGCATCGGTGCCACGCAGCGCTGCCAGGCGTGCCGACTCGGCTTCCAGCAATGCGCGCACCTCCAGCAGGTCGAACAATGTGCGCGGTTGCGAGCTGAACAGGTGCATCAGCGGTGTGCTGTCGCGCGGCCCGCTGAGGTCGGAGATTCGTGAGTTGCGGCCTTGCGCCGTTTCGATAATGCCGCGCCCGCGCAGCACTTTAAGGCCTTCACGCAGCGCTGAGCGCGAGATGCCCAGCTTCTCGCACAGGCGTCTTTCCGAGGGCAGGGGCTGGCCGGCCTTGAGTACACCGTCGACGATCAGGCGCTCGATTCGTTCAGCGACGACATCGCTGACCTGACGGCGAGCAGCAGGTGTGTTTTCGGTCATTTATTGAATTTCCTACAACTGGTCGTACCAGTTTATACAAGCCTGTCTGTTTCGTCTTGCCGCATTCTTTATGGCCGCTGATTATGGGCTATACAGGCACCTGTTGTGCAGTATGGCTGAATTTAAACTGGTATGACCAGTAAGTGTTTGAGTAGACGTCAGCGGTTCATCGGCTTATTTATGTTGGCATACCGCACGCTGCACTACGTCTGCTGCGCGCAATAAAAATGAACGTTGCCTGATTCGAGCCTGCCATGAGCATTCTGTACGACGAACGAGTCGACGGTGCGCTGCCCAAAGTCGATAAACCGGCTTTGCTCAGTGCTCTACGTGAGTCTCTGCCTGATCTTGAGGTGTTACACACCCAGGAAGACCTCAAACCTTACGAGTGTGACGGTCTTTCCGCCTATCGCACCACGCCGATGATGGTGGTGCTGCCCGAGCGCCTGGAGCAGGTCGAAACCTTGCTCAAGCTTTGCTACAAGCGGCAAGTCCCGGTGGTCGCACGCGGCGCTGGTACTGGTTTGTCCGGCGGTGCATTGCCATTGGAGCAGGGCATTCTGCTGGTCATGGCGCGCTTCAACAAAATTCTCGAAGTTAATCCGCAAGGTCGTTTTGCGCGGGTGCAGCCCGGTGTGCGCAATTTGGCGATTTCTAATGCGGCCGCCCCATACGACATGTATTACGCGCCGGACCCGTCGTCGCAGATCGCCTGTTCGATTGGCGGCAACGTTGCCGAGAACGCGGGTGGCGTGCACTGCCTGAAGTACGGCCTGACCGTGCATAACCTGCTCAAGGTGGAGATTCTCACCGTTGAAGGCGAGCGCATGACGCTCGGCAGCGATGCGCTGGATTCGCCGGGCTTTGACCTGCTGGCGCTGTTCACCGGCTCCGAAGGCATGCTCGGCATTGTTACCGAAGTTACCGTCAAGCTGTTGCCCAAACCACAGGTTGCCAAGGTTTTGCTGGCCAGCTTCGATTCGGTTGAAAAGGCCGGTCGCGCCGTCGGCGACATCATCGCCGCGGGCATCATTCCGGGTGGTCTGGAGATGATGGACAATCTGGCGATTCGCGCCGCCGAAGACTTTATCCGCGCCGGTTATCCGGTCGAGGCAGAAGCGATTCTGCTGTGTGAACTCGATGGCGTTGAAGCCGATGTTCATGACGAATGCGAGCGTGTGCGTCTGGTGCTTGAGAAGGCTGGTGCGACTGAAGTGCGCCTAGCCAAAGATGAAGCCGAGCGCGTCAAGTTCTGGGCCGGTCGCAAGAACGCATTCCCGGCAGTTGGGCGCATTTCGCCGGACTACTACTGCATGGACGGCACCATTCCGCGCCGCGAATTACCCGGCGTTCTCAAAGGCATTGCCGAAATTTCCGCTGAGCACGGCCTGCGTGTCGCCAACGTATTCCACGCCGGTGACGGCAACATGCACCCGCTGATTCTGTTTGATGCCAACCAGCCAGGCGAGCTTGAGCGTGCGGAAGCTGTGGGCGGCAAGATTCTCGAATTGTGCGTCAAGGTCGGTGGCAGCATCACCGGCGAGCACGGTGTAGGCCGTGAAAAGATCAATCAGATGTGCGCGCAGTTCAACAGTGATGAGCTGACTTTGTTCCACGCCGTAAAAGCCGCCTTCGACCCGAGTGGCCTGCTTAATCCCGGCAAGAACATTCCGACTTTGCACCGTTGCGCCGAGTTCGGCTCGATGCACGTGCACCACGGCCAACTGCCATTCCCTGAACTGGAGCGTTTTTGATGTCTGCTTTCGATGCCAGCCAGGCGCTGCTGGAACAGGTTAATCATGCCCTTAACAATCAGGGCACATTGCGCATTCAAGGCACCAACAGCAAAGCATTTCTCGGCCGCCCGGTAAGCGGTGAAGTGCTCGACATGCGCAGCCACAGCGGAATTGTCAGTTACGACCCGACTGAGCTGGTGATCACCGCTCGCGCCGGTACGCCGTTGGCAGAGCTTGAGGCGGCGCTGGACGCAGCAGGGCAAATGCTGCCATGCGAGCCACCGCACTTTGCCGAAGGCGGTACGGTCGGCGGCATGGTGGCTGCCGGTATTTCCGGTCCGCGCCGGCCATGGGCGGGCTCGGTGCGTGATTATGTATTGGGTACACGTGTCATCACCGGGCACGGCAAGCATTTGCGCTTTGGCGGCGAAGTGATGAAGAACGTCGCCGGTTACGACCTGTCGCGTTTGCTGTCCGGTAGCTTCGGCTGCCTCGGAGTGCTCACCGAAGTGTCGCTCAAAGTGCTGCCAAAACCCCGCCAGTGCCTGAGCCTGCGAGTGGAAATGGACACTCAAACCGCGTTGCTGAAACTGGCTGAATGGGGCCAGCAGCCGGTGCCGATCAGCGCCGCCTGTCACGACGGCAGCGCGCTGTATTTGCGTCTTGAGGGCGGTGAGGGCTCGGTTGCAGCGGCGCGTGAGCGCATTGGCGGTGAAGAGCTGTCAGCCACATTCTGGAGTGACCTGAACGAGCAGTGTTTGCCGTTCTTTGCAGGCGCCAAGACGTTGTGGCGTTTGTCGGTGCCGAACAACACCGGGGTTTTGGAACTTGAAGGTGAACAGTTGCTCGACTGGGGTGGCGCGCAGCGCTGGCTCAAGTCTGATGCCGACGCGCAGGCGATTCGCGCGGCCGTGAGCAAGGTTGGCGGCCATGCCACTTGCTTCACTGCGGGCGCCAGCGACAGCCCGTTCCAGCCTTTGGCAGCGCCACTGCTGCGTTATCACCAGCAGCTCAAAGCGCAACTCGACCCGCAGGGGATTTTTAACCCCGGGCGTATGTATTCGGAAGTTTAAGTATGCAGACTAATCTAAGCGAACAAGCCAAGCGTCTGCCGCGCGCCGCCGAGGCAGAAAGCATTCTGCGCTCCTGCGTGCACTGTGGTTTTTGCAACGCAACGTGCCCGACCTATCAATTGCTTGGCGACGAACTGGACGGCCCGCGTGGGCGTATCTATCTGATCAAGCAGGTGCTCGAAGGCAACGAAGTTACCGCCAAGACTCAGCAGCATCTCGACCGCTGCCTGACCTGCCGCAACTGTGAAACTACCTGCCCGTCGGGCGTGCAGTATCACAACCTGCTCGATATCGGTCGCGCCGTGGTCGATGCCGCAGTACCGCGCCCGTTGGGTGAGCGCATGCTGCGTGAAGGCCTGCGCATGATGACGCCGAACCCCGGCGTGTTCAAAGCCATGACCCAGCTCGGCCAGGTGTTCAAGCCGGTATTGCCCGAAGCCCTGAAGAACAAGCTGCCGCGTGAAGTACGCCCGGCCAAGCCCCGCCCTGAGATGCGTCATGCACGTCAGGTGTTAATGCTCGAAGGCTGTGTGCAGCCCGGTTTGTCGCCTAATACCAATGCGGCGACTGCGCGGGTTCTCGATCGTCTGGGCATCAGCGTCAAGCCTATTGCTCAGGCCGGTTGCTGCGGCGCGGTGGACTATCATCTGAACGCGCAGGAAGCTGGTTTGCAGCGGGCGCGGCGCAACATCGATGCCTGGTGGCCAGCCGTCGAAGCGGGCGCAGAAGCCATCGTGCAGACCGCCAGTGGCTGCGGCGCATTCGTCAAAGATTACGCGCACATGCTCAAGGACGACCGCGAGTATGCGAAGAAAGCCGAGCGTATCAGCGCCCTCAGCAAAGATCTGGTCGAGGTTCTGCGTGAAGAGCCATTAGAGACATTGACCGGCACGGCAGGCAAGCGCCTGGCGTTCCATTGCCCATGCACCTTGCAGCACGCCCTGAAGCTGGGCGGCGAGGTCGAGGCGGTGCTCAGCAAGCTCGGTTTCAGCCTTACCCAAGTGCCAGACAGCCATCTTTGCTGCGGCTCTGCCGGTACCTATTCAATCACCCAGCCAGAGCTTTCCAAGCAGCTGCGTGACAACAAGATGAATGCCCTCGAAAGCGGTAAGCCCGAGGTTATCGTCACCGCCAATATCGGTTGCCAGACCCACCTCGACGGAGCCGGGCGTACGCCTGTGCGCCACTGGATCGAGCTGGTCGAAGAAGCCCTGAACTAGGAGATTTACATGCAAACCAAAGCCGTACTGGGTCTACAGGAAGCCAGCCAGATCATCGCCGCCGCACGTGCCGAGGCCGAAGCCAACAACTGGGCTGTGGCCATTGCAGTAGTCGATGACGGTGGCCATCCGCTGGCGTTGGAGCGTCTCGACGGTTGCGCGCCAATCGGTGCCTACATCGCTCAGGAAAAAGCCCGCACCTCTGCGCTGGGCCGCCGCGAATCGAAAATTTATGAAGACATGGTCAATGGCGGTCGCAATGCGTTCATTTCAGCGCCATTGCTGACCTCGCTGGAAGGCGGTGTACCGGTTGTTGTAAACGGCCAGATCGTTGGTGCCGTGGGCGTGTCCGGCGTTCGCGCCGATCAGGACTCGCAGATTGCCAAGGCGGGTGCTTCGAGCGTGGCATAAGCCGCTGCTCGCACCCCTTGCAACCCATTGAAAGGAGATTTTGAAATGACCGATCGAGTTAATTGCCACGGCCTGCAAGTGGCCAGCAACCTGCAGCGTTTTGTTGATGAAGAAGTGCTGCCGGGCAGCGGTCTGGAGCGCGAAGCATTCTGGAGCGGCTTTGCGGCGCTGGTGCATGATCTTGCACCGAAGAACCGTCAGCTGCTGGCCGAGCGCGATCGCCTGCAAATTGAACTGGACCAGTGGCACCGCGCCAATCCGGGCCCAGTCAAGGACATGCCGGCCTACCGCAGCTTCCTTGAGTCGATCGGTTATCTGTTGCCGCAACCTGCAAGCGTGCAGGCCAGCACCGCCAATGTAGACTCGGAGATCGCCACTCAGGCGGGCCCGCAGTTGGTCGTGCCGGTGATGAATGCGCGCTACGCGCTCAACGCCGCCAACGCCCGTTGGGGCTCGCTGTATGACGCGTTGTACGGCACTGACGCTATCTCCGAAGCTGACGGCGCAAGCAAAGGCCCGGGCTACAACGAAGTGCGTGGCGCCAAGGTTATTGCCTTCGCCCGCGGTTTTCTCGATCAGGCAGCGCCGCTGGCCAAGGGCTCGCACGTTGATGCTGTGCGTTACCAGATTGCCGATGGCCAATTGCTGGTGAGCTTGCGTGATGGCAGCGAGAGCGGCCTGCGCGAGCCACAGAAGTTTGTCGGTTATCAGGGTGAAGTTGCTGCGCCCACCGCGCTGCTGCTGAAGAACAACGGCCTGCATGTCGAGATTCAGATCGATGCGCAAAGCCCGATCGGCAAAACCGATCCGGCTGGCGTCAAAGACCTGCTGATTGAGGCGGCGTTGTCGACGATTCTCGATTGCGAAGATTCGGTTGCTGCAGTTGATGCCGACGACAAAGTGGTCATCTACCGCAACTGGCTCGGCCTGATGAAGGGCGATCTGCGTGAAGACCTGGAGAAGGGCGGCAAGGTTATTACCCGTAGCCTCAATCCTGATCGTCAGTACACTGCTGTGGATGGCTCGGCGCTGACCCTGCATGGTCGTTCATTGCTGTTCGTGCGTAACGTCGGCCATCTGATGAGCAACCCGGCGATTATCGACGCTGAAGGCTTTGAAATCCCGGAAGGTATTCTCGATGGCGTGATGACCACGCTCATCGCCATGTATGACCTGCAGCGCAAAGGCAACTCGCGCACTGGCAGCGTCTACATCGTTAAGCCGAAGATGCATGGCCCGGCAGAGGTGGCGTTTGCCAACCAACTGTTCGGCCGCGTTGAAGCGCTGTTGGGCCTGCCAGCCAACACCGTGAAAATGGGCATCATGGATGAAGAGCGCCGCACCTCGGTCAACCTCAAGGCGTGTATCGCTGAGGCCGCTGCGCGCGTTGCATTCATCAACACCGGCTTCCTCGATCGCACCGGTGACGAGATGCACACGGCGATGGAAGCGGGCCCGATGCTGCGCAAAGGCGACATGAAGAGCAGCGCATGGATTCAGGCCTACGAGCGCAATAACGTGCTGGTTGGTCTTAACTGCGGCCTGCGCGGCAAGGCGCAGATCGGTAAAGGCATGTGGGCCATGCCGGATCTGATGGCTGCGATGCTCGAGCAGAAAATTGGTCACCCGAAAGCCGGTGCCAACACCGCCTGGGTACCATCGCCAACGGCTGCGGTACTGCATGCATTGCACTATCACCAGGTTGATGTACAGGCGGTTCAGCGTGAGCTGGAGATGATTGATCTCAACGCTCAGCGCAACAGCTTGCTCAATGATCTGCTGACCGTGCCGGTAAGCGCTGAGCGCAACTGGAGCGCAAGCGAGATTCAGCAAGAGCTCGACAACAACTGTCAGGGCATTCTCGGCTACGTTGTACGTTGGGTTGAACAAGGTGTTGGTTGCTCGAAGGTGCCGGATATCCACAACGTCGGCCTGATGGAAGACCGGGCCACGCTGCGTATTTCCAGCCAGCACATCGCCAACTGGTTGCGCCACGGTGTGATCAGCGAAGCGCAGGTTGAGCAAAGCCTGCTGCGCATGGCCGAGGTGGTTGACCAGCAGAATGCGGGTGATCCGGTGTATCGTCCAATGGCAACCAATCCACAGCAATCCGCAGCCTTCCAGGCTGCAAGTGATCTGGTATTCAAGGGCTGTGAGCAACCCAGTGGTTATACCGAACCTTTGCTGCATGCTTGGCGTTTGCGCTTCAAGCAGCAGTAAAGTGACATAGCAACAAGATTCGCCCCGCCAATTAACGTTGGCGGGGCTTTTGAGCATTAGCCCATACAGTAACTCTGTTGGGCTTCGGGGCAGAAGGAATGCCCTAGATGCGTGGCGCCGGGTTATCGCCCGGGAAATTAGCGGTTCACAAAAAAAATAAGGGACCCACAAAATGAGTCAAACCTTGCTCTCGATCCTGGCATTCGTGCCGTTGGTGCTGGCGGGTGTTTTGCTGATCGGCTTTCGCTGGCCAGCCAAATACGCAATGCCGGTGGTTTTTTTACTTACGGCAATCATCGGGTTAACCGCCTGGGACATGTCACTGGTACGGGTAGTGGCTTCAAGTCTGCAAGGCTTGGTGCTGACCGCGTCGATCCTGTGGATCATCTTTGGCGCGATCTTGCTGCTCAACACACTCAAACATTCGGGTGGCATCAGTGCCATTCGCCGTGGTTTTTCGGGCATCAGCCCGGACCGCCGCGTGCAGGCACTGATCGTCGCCTGGCTGTTTGGTTGCTTCATTGAAGGGGCATCCGGCTTCGGTACGCCGGCTGCGGTGGCTGCGCCATTGCTCGTCGCGCTGGGTTTCCCGGCTCTGGCAGCAGTGGTTTTGGGGATGATGGTGCAGTCGACTCCGGTATCCTTCGGTGCCGTGGGTACGCCAATGTTGGTGGGTGTTGCGGGTGGTCTGGATAAAACCGGCCTGACCGAACAACTGGCAACACTGGGCAGCAGCTGGGACATCTTCTTCCAGATGATCGTCTCGCGTGTGGTAATCCTGCACGGCGTGATCGGTTTGCTGATGCCGTTGTTCATGCTGTCGATCATGACCCGCTTCTTCGGTAAGAATCAGTCGTGGAAGGAAGGCCTGCAAATGGCCCCGTTCGCGATCTTTACCGGTCTGGCTTTCTCGCTGCCGTACATGGCTGCCGGGGTATTCCTGGGTCCTGAGTTCCCGTCGATGATCGGTGCTCTGGTAGGTCTGGCAATCGTTATTCCAGCGGCCAAGGCCGGTTTCCTGCTGCCAAAGGAAACATGGGATTTCGCTGACGCCAAAGACTGGCCAGCCGAGTGGATGGGCAAGATCGAGATGAAACTCGATGACATCGCCGGTAAAACGCCGATCTCCGTGCCGATGGCATGGGCGCCGTACCTGCTGTTGGCGGTGTTCCTGGTTGCATCGCGGGTGTTCCCGGACCTGAAGAACGCGCTGAGCGCAGTGAGCTTCGGTTGGACTGACATTCTCGGCGAAGCCGGCGTGTCGGGTGCCATCCAGCCGCTGTATCTGCCAGGCGGGATTCTGTGCATGGTGGTGTTGGTGACCTTCTTCCTGCACCGCATGCGCTTCTCCGAACTGACCGCTGCCATCAGTGAATCGAGCCGCACCCTGCTGGGCGCTGGTTTCGTGCTGATCTTCACCATTCCGATGGTGCGTATCCTGATCAACTCCGGTGTCAACGGTTCTGATCTGGTGTCCATGCCGGTGGCGATGGCGCAGTTGGTGGCTGACAGCGTGGGCGGTATTTACCCACTGTTCGCACCTGCAGTTGGCGGTCTCGGCGCGTTTATCGCCGGTTCGAACACCGTTTCCAACCTGATGCTCTCGCAGTTCCAGTTCAACGCAGCAGGCCTGCTGGGCGTGTCGGGTGCGATGATGGTGGCCGCGCAGTCGGTAGGTGCCGCAGCCGGTAACATGATTGCGATCCACAACGTGGTCGCGGCTTCGGCAACGGTCGGTTTGCTTGGTCGTGAAGGGATTACCCTGCGCAAAACCATGCTGCCAACGCTGTACTACCTCTTGGCTGCTGGCAGCCTGACGATGATTGCGATGTATGGCATGTCCATCGTTGATCCATTGATGGCGGCTAAGTAAGCGCTTGAGTCAGGTGCCTGGCGGTCTTTGGGGGCGTCAGGCACCTGGTGGATTAATACACGTTCGTCGTGGCGGTGCTTGGCGGGTTCGGCTAATTACGTTAGTTTGCTCGCGCAATTACCCTGCGATTACCTGAGGTTGAAATGAAAAAGTGGCAATGTGTAGTCTGTGGGCTGGTATACGATGAAAGTCAGGGCTGGCCTGATGAAGGCATCGCCGCCGGCACAGCATGGCAGGATGTACCGGAAGACTGGCTTTGCCCGGATTGCGGTGTTGGCAAGATGGATTTCGAAATGATCGAAATCGGTTAATTCAGATTTCCCCAACGGCGGCCCTTGGCCGCCGTTTTTATTGGTGGTTCTGGCCAAGCGTGGCCACTGCGATAGACAATAGAGCAATGATTACCGGCAACTCTGGCGGAGGTTCACATGCGTAAGTGGCAATGTGTGGTCTGCGGTTTCATCTACGACGAAGCCGAAGGGCTGGTTGATGAAGGCATCGAGCCCGGTACCGCGTGGGAAGACATACCAGCAGACTGGGTGTGCCCGGACTGCGGGGTTGGCAAGGCCGATTTCGAGATGATCGAGATCAGTTGAAACCGGGCCAATCGACTACTGCTTAACTGTTTTTTGGCTGGTTGCAGCCGTTATAAATCTAATCAAGAGGCGAACAATAATGACTGCACCGGTCGTAATTATCGGCACCGGCCTGGCTGGCTATAACCTGGCGCGTGAGTTCCGCAAGCTCGACAGCGAAACCCCTTTGTTGCTGATTACGGCAGATGACGGCCGCTCCTATTCCAAGCCAATGCTTTCCACTGGTTTCGGCAAGAACAAGGATGCCGACAGCCTGAGCATGGCCGAGCCCGGCGCAATGGCCGAGCAGTTGAATGCCGAAGTGCGCACCCACACCCAGATCACCGGAATTGACCCTGGCCACAAACAATTGTGGGTCGGTGAAGAAGCTGTGGCGTACCGCGATCTTGTCTTGGCGTGGGGCGCGGAAGTGATTCGGGTGCCGGTTGAGGGCGATGCCAGTGAGCAGGTCTTCCCAATCAATGACCTTGAGGACTACGCACGTTTTCGTGCGGCGGCCGAAGGTAAAAAACGCGTGCTGTTGCTCGGCGTCGGCCTGATCGGCTGTGAGTTCGCCAACGACCTGATGCTCGGCGGCTATCAGGTTGAGCTCGTGGCGCCTTGCGAGCAAGTGATGCCCGCGTTGTTGCACCCGGCCGCCGCAGCTGCCGTGCAGGCAGGGCTTGAAGGGCTTGGCGCGCGTTTCCATCTGGGGCCGGTGCTCACGCGTCTTAACCATAAAGGCGAGGCGCTTGAAGCGGTGTTGTCGGATGGCGCGGTGATCGAATGTGATCTGGTGCTTTCGGCAATTGGCTTGCGGCCGCGCACGGCGCTGGCGATGGCGGCAGGTCTGGAGGTTAATCGTGGCGTGGTGGTTGACCGTGAGCTGCGCACCTCGCACAGCAACATCTTCGCGTTGGGCGATTGCGCCGAAGTCGACGGTCTCAATTTGCTCTACGTCATGCCGCTCATGAGTTGCGCGCGCGCGTTGGCGCAAACATTGGCCGGTAACCCGACCGCGGTGAAGTACGGCGCCATGCCGGTTACGGTCAAAACCCCAATCTGCCCTCTGGTTGTGTCGCCAGTGCCGCATGGTTTGCAGGGTGAATGGACGGTTGAAGGCAGCGCTGGCGACATCAAAGCCCTGTGCCGAAATGCCTCGGGAGAACTGCTCGGTTACGCATTAACTGGGACTGCCGTTCAGGAAAAATTGGCCCTGAATAAGCTACTTCCGGCCCTTTTGGCGTAATTAGCTTCCTTTCTGTCGGGTACGCCACAAAATCATCTTATTTTCCTGTAGGACGATGCTGGCATATCCCTTGAACGCATGCCATCCTCCAACGTGATTGCAGCAGCGTAGAGCCGCTGTATCGCCTTGGGCGCTGTTCAACTGGAACAGCCCGGACAAAACAACAACAAACCGTCATAGGGGCATTTATGCGTAAACCAGAACTTGCTGCAGCGATTGCAGAAAAAGCTGATCTGACTAAAGACCAGGCAAACCGCGTATTGAACGCAGTGTTGGAAGAAATCACCGGTGCACTGAACCGTAAAGACAGCGTCACGCTGGTCGGTTTCGGTACATTTGTGCAGCGTCACCGCGGTGCGCGTACCGGCAAGAATCCGCAAACCGGTCAGCCTGTGACCATCAAGGCCAGCAACACCGTCGCTTTCAAACCGGGCAAGTCCCTCAAAGACGCTGTTAACTGAGTGCGGCTTCCCGGGGCGTGGCATGTCTCGGGACAAGAGCCTGTTCACGACTTGCGCGCTGCTGGATGCTTTTAGCGTTTAAAGCTGTGCGGTAAAGATACGACGTCAGACTTTAGCGTTGCTGGTTGTGATCAGGCCCTTATTTGCGCGGTTTCGCGGCGCTCGCAACGACCGCTGTAGCTCATTCGGGCAAATCGCTACAATGCACCGCCGATCCATTTTCGCTTCGAGGCTGTGTGCATGAAATTCCGTTTTCTGTTGTGGATGCTTGGTCGTCTGATGGCCAAGGCTAGTCGCGAAAATCCTGCGTTTCAGGAGCAGCTGTTGAACCGCGACATGGTCTTCCAGTTGCATACGCTCGACGGCAAAATCGCCCGTCACTTCATCGTCAAAGACCAACGTATTACCAGCAAGCGCGGCCCGGTCAGCGAGCCTGCATTTGCCCTAGGGTTCAAAGACGGTGCCTACGGTTTCGCCACCATGAATGCCAAGAACAAGCAGTTGGCGTTTATGCAGGGCATTCAGAATAAAGACATTCAGATTCAGGGCAATCCGGCGCTGGTCATCTGGTTCCAGGGGCTGACCAAGTACCTTGTACCCAGGAAGCCCAAAAGCGAGAAACGCGCTGCGTGAGTGGCCGCTAAGCTTAATGTGAGATTCGCCTCAACTTCAGGGAGATAAACGATGCGACTGCTGCTGGCGCTGCCATTTCTGCTGGGGGCAACCCTGGTTCAAGCCGAACCGGCGAGCCCTCAACACTACGAGCAGGTATTTGGTTTATCCGGTATCAGCCTGTTGTGCGAGCAAGCCGCGCCGTTGATCCAGCGTGGTCAGCCCGAGCAGCCGCAACTCGATCAGCTGTTTGCTGCCAAGCCACTCTGTGCAGAGCTCGCCGAGAAGATGTCTGGCGAGTTCCAGCAAGCCGAGCTTGAGCGCATAGAGCTGGCCTTGCAGAGCCCGCTGGCGCTGCAGTTCACTCAAGCTGAACGGGCGGTGGGTGAGGGCGGCGGTGAGGCGCTGGAAGCGTATCGTCAGCAGCTCAAGGCGAAGCCGCCGCGCGGTTCACGTGTTGAGCTGGTGCATCGTCTCGATGCGGCGGCGCGTACTTCCGATATGGCCACGTTACTGCGCTATGAAGTCGCCAAGACGCAGGCGCTGATGGCCCTCAAGGCGCAGAACAAGAACGCCGATGAAGCCCAGCTGGCCGAACAGACTGCCGCGCAAATGCCGGTATTGCGCGAGTCGAGCAGCTCAGCCGTTGAGTCCTTCATGCTGTTCGCGTATCGCCAGCAGCCGAGTGACAAGGTTGCTGAGTATGCCGCGCTTTATGAGCAGCCTGAGTTAAGCCGCCTATTGCAGCGCAGCATCGAGCTGATGCCGCAACTGTTCGCTGAGCGCCGCGCCAAGCTCTGATCCGGTTAGTGGATGGGCTGAAACTGCAACGCCAGTTCGCGTAGCGTGGCCTCGGCCTCAAGCACTTTGTCTACCGCCTGATTGGCTTTGTCACGGCTCAGTCCCAACCTGTCAAACAGCTCCTGCGGAACTTCGCGGTCGGGGCCATGGCCGATGCCGCGATTACGCAGCAGCCCGACTGCAACGTTAATCAGGTTGGCATATTGCGCGTGCTCGCCTCTGTAGTCGCTGTCGTGCTGAAAACGCAGCGCGTTGGCGAGCTCTTCCGGCATGTCCCAGTAACGCATCAGCCACGCGCTGATCTGCTCCCGGCTGATGCCCAGAAAATGCTGCTCAATGTAGCTGTGTGGCACGTGCGGATTGGCCTCGATATGCCGGCAAATCAGCGAGAAGTGTGGCGGGAATACATGCGCCAGCAGCAAATAGCCGAAGTTGTGCAAAAGCCCGCCGAGATAGGTCAGGCCCGGCTCCGGGCGTTGTTCACGAGGAATGGCGCGGGTCAGCCCCTCAATGACTGCGGCGGTATAAATGGCTTGCTGCCAATAGGGCGTGGCTTGCTGCGGATGATCTTTGGGCAGGCCCAGGGTTTTGCCTAACGCCAGCCCCAGGGCCAGATTGATGACCAGATCAAAGCCCAGCACGCGGACAATTGCATCTTCTACCGAGCGAATTTTCCCCGGCGCGGCGTAGTAGGGTGAAGCCGCCCAACTGACCACCTGCGCTGCCAGCGCGGGATCTGTTTCGACCACGCCGGTAATGTCGTCGATGGTTGCATCCGGCTCGGTGCGCAGCTTGGTGATTTTTCGGGCGGTGGCGGACAGCGGCGGGATTTCGATGGTTTCTTCAAGGCGCTGTTGAATGCGGCGCGCGGTGAACGCCTTTACTGCCTGATTGATCTCTGCCGGATCATCGTTGGGGCGATCAAGGTTGATGCGGATTCGTTCCAGCGGCTCGGCAAATCGTGCACAGCTGGCCTTGTTCAGCAGGGTCTTGAAGTCAGCACTGGAGAGTTCGAGCAAAACCCCGGGCTTGCCCGACTCAACCCACACGCTTGGCTCCTGCAGGATCGATTCGTCGTAGGTGCAGGGCGAGTTGGTCAGCGGCGGTAAACCGGGCAGCGTATTCAGGTTATGCGGGCTGAGCATGCGCGCAAGGCGCTCGGGCTTGAGCACCGTGAGCTTGCGGCCGGTAAGTTCTTCGAGCCGGTTGAGGTCAAGCAGTTGGTCGTGGCGAAACAGCAGCAACATGGCGCCGATGCTGTCTTCCAGCATGATCGCTTGCAGGCGCTGGGCTGCAGGGATGCTGGCCTTCTCCGAGTGAACCTGATAACTGAGGCCGAGCTTGTCGAGCAGTTGTGTGATGATGAGCGGCGCAGTAGCAGAGTCGACAGCTGGATTGAGAGCTTGAGGCATTGTATATCCGGTTCTGGGCGATAACAGATCGAAATAATGGCTGATTAAATAGGCGACAAGAGTTTAACAATGGAGCAAGAGTAACCCCAGAATCCTGATTGATCGATGACAGTAGCGGTCAATCTTCGCCTAACTTGTCATCAAGTGCCAATTTTTCGTCATTTTCCCATGCCAATGTCGAGTATCAGGCTTGTTAAGTGTTACACCTGACCGTATTGCTGGCCGTGTCGCAGCCAGCGATCCAGCAGCGGGCTGACATGTTGCGGCCACTGCTGCAGTAAGCTCATTGACGCATCCCGCACTGCTGGCAAAAGATCGGCGTCGCGCATCAGATCGGCCACCTTGAATTGCAGCAGGCCGGTTTGACGGGTGCCGAGCATTTCACCTGGGCCGCGAATTTCCAGGTCTTTTTCGGCAATTAAAAAGCCGTCGCAGGTTTCACGCATGATGCCCAGTCGCTCACGGCCAAGTTGCGACAGCGGCGGGTGATAGAGCAGCACGCAATGGCTGGCAGCGCTGCCGCGACCGACCCGGCCCCGCAGCTGATGCAGTTGCGCTAACCCCAGGCGCTCGGGGTTTTCGATGATCATCAGGCTGGCATTCGGCACGTCCACACCGACTTCGATCACGGTGGTGGCGACCAACAATTGCAGGGCGCCTTGTTTGAACTGTTCCATGATCGCCGCCTTCTCGGCGGGTTTCATGCGGCCGTGAATCAGGCCCACGTTGAGCCCGCCCAGCGCGGCAGCCAAGTCTTCAAAGGTGGTTTCGGCGGCCTGACACGTCAGCTCTTCAGACTCTTCAATCAGCGTGCACACCCAATACGCTTGGCGGCCTTCGTTGCAGGCAGTGCGCACGCGCTCGATCACTTCGATGCGGCGGCTGTCGGCAATCAGGACGGTATTGACCGGCGTACGCCCGGGCGGCAATTCATCGAGAATCGAGGTGTCGAGATCGGCATAAGCACTCATGGCCAGCGTGCGCGGAATCGGCGTCGCGGTCATGATCAACTGGTGCGGGCAGAGTCGCGCCTCGACACCTTTTTTGCGCAGGGCCAGACGTTGCTGGACGCCGAAACGGTGTTGCTCGTCGATGATCACCAGCGCCAGTTTGTGAAACTTCACTTCATCCTGAAACAGCGCGTGGGTGCCAACCACCATCGGCGCGCCACTGGCGATTTGTTCGAGCGCTGCTGCGCGGGCCTTGCCCTTGAGCTTGCCCGCCAGCCAGGCAACTTCCAGCCCCAGTGGCTGCAACCATTTGCTGAAGTTGATGAAGTGCTGCTCGGCGAGAATCTCGGTCGGGGCCATCAGCGCCACCTGATACCCGGCTTCCAGTGCTTGCAGGGCAGCAAAGGCGGCGACCACGGTTTTGCCGGAGCCAACGTCACCCTGAACCAGGCGCAGCATGGGTTCATCCTGTGCCAGATCGTAAGCAATCTCGGCGCCCACGCGCTTCTGGGCTCCGGTGGGTTCAAAACCAAGATTGTGCAAAAACTGCGCAGGCAGCTTGCTGGCGACTGGAAGTTGCGGCGCTTGTTGCGCGCGAACACTCTCGCGCAGGCGCTGCAGCGACAGCTGATGGGTAAGCAGTTCTTCAAAAGCCAGGCGGTGTTGCGCCCAGTGTCGGCCCTCGGCGAGTTCTTCAATGTCGGCATCGGCGGGTGGCCGGTGCAGATAGCGAATAGCCTCGGCCAGCGGGCCCAATTGGTATTCCTTAGCCAGCTCTTCCGGCAGCCAGTCTGGCAAGCTGTGCGGGCCAAGGCGGGCGAGCGCCAGTTCACTGAGCTGACGCAGGCGCTGTTGGGTCAGGCCTTCGGTGGTCGGGTAGATCGGCGTCAGGGTTTGTTCGACGGCAATTTGCGTCTCACCGCTGAGCGCGCGGTATTCCGGGTGGTAAATCTCCAGCCCCGATGAGCCGGGACGCACCTCGCCGTAGCAGCGCAGATGGGTGCCACGTTTGAGGCCTTCCTTCTGCGCATTGCTAAAATGATAGAAGCGCAGGCTGAGCGTGCCGGTACCATCGTTGAGGCGCACCAACAGGCTGCGGCGTTTGCCCATGGCAATGTCGGCGCCGGTAACCGTGCCTTCAACCACAGCATCCTGACCGGGGCGCAGCGAGCCGATTGGCACAATGCGCGTGCGGTCCTGATAACGCAACGGCAAGTGAAACAGCACATCCTGAAGGTTTTCCAGACCGACCTTGGTGAGCTTCTCCTGCATGGCCGCGCCAACACCTTTAAGTGCAGTTACGGGAACCGCTGCCAACTCGGTCATTGCTTATACGCTTTGCGGTTGTGCGCGAGAGACCGAGCACAGGCGGATCGAGTCCGCGAGAATTTCAATCGCCTTGGGCCGTGGAAAGCTTGCGCGCCAGGCAATGGCCACGGTGCGAAAGGGCACGGGCGCACTCAGCGGACGCACTTCGATAATCCCTGGCGCGTAATGGTGGCTGTCGACAGCCGAGAGCGGCAGGATTGATACGCCCAGACCGGAGGCAACCATGTGGCGAATGGTTTCCAGCGAACTGGATTCCACGGTGGTGTGCTTGGCGTGATCTTCGCCGCCCTTGCGCAGGGTCGGGCAGGCCTCAAGTACCTGATCGCGGAAGCAGTGACCTTCGCCCAACAGCAGCAGACTCTTGTCGTTGAGCAGCTTGCTGTCGATCGATTTCAGCTCAGTCCACGGGTGGCCGCTCGGCATCAGTGCGTAAAAGGGCTCGTCGTAAAGGGCTTTGGTCAGCACGTCGGCTTCCTGAAACGGCAGGGCAATGATCACTGCATCCAGCTCGCCGGTGCGCAGTTTGTCGCGCAGGACGTGAGTAAAGTTTTCTTCGATGTACAGCGGCATTTCCGGAGCAACACGGTGCAGCTGCGGAATCAGATGCGGGAACAGGTACGGGCCAACGGTGTAAATCGCGCCGATTTTCAGCGGTGCGGCGAGCTGGTTCTTACCCGCCTGAGCCAGTTCACGAATACCCTGAGCCTGCTCCAGAACTTTCTGTGCCTGCGTGATGATGCCTTCACCAACAGGCGTCAGGCGCACGGCGCTTTTGCTGCGCTCGAAAATCAGCACACCGAGTTCATCTTCGAGTTTCTTGACCCCGACCGAAAGCGTCGGCTGACTGACATGGCAACGCTCGGCCGCACGGCCAAAGTGCTGCTCCTGAGCGAGGGTGACGATATAGCGCAGTTCAGTAAGGGTCATAGCGTCCATCCATTAAGTACCGCCCTAGCATAGCCTTTGCAATGCAATGAACCAACCGCGCTAAACTGCTCGCAGGTGAAAATAATGGAGAATCGCATGCCAACAGCTACGCGGGTATTGATTGCAGGGTGTGGTGACGTCGGCACGCGCTTGGGCTTACGGCTGGCTCAGGCGGGTTGGCAGGTGTTTGGGCTGCGCCGCAACACGGCGCAATTGCCGCCGCAGATCGAACCGGTCACGGCTGATTTGCAGGCCGCTGCCTGCCCGGCTCAATGGCCGGCGGGAGCGCTGGATTATCTGGTTTATTGTGCTGCCGCGACTCAGTCCGATGAGGCTGGATACCGCGCAGCTTATGTCGATGGGCTAAAACGTACGCTGGGCTGGTTGGCGCAGTCCGGCCAGCAACCCAAGCGCGTGCTGTTTGTTTCGAGCAGTGGCGTTTACGGCCAGCAGGAGGGCGAATGGGTGGATGAAACTTCGCCAGTCGGCGCCGAGCGTTTTAGCGGGCGGATCATGCTCGAAGCCGAGCAGGTGGCGTTGTCCGCTGGCCTGCCGGCCACTGTTGTGCGCCTCACCGGAATATACGGGCCGGGACGTAAATGGCTGATCAATCAGGTGCGTGAAGGGTATCGGGTCGCGGTCGAGCCGCCGCTGTATGGCAATCGCATTCATGTCGATGACGCGAGCGGCCTGCTGGCCTTTTTACTGCAAGCAGATGAGCGCGGCGTTGCGCTGGAGGATTGCTACATCGGCGTCGATGATCAGCCTGCGCCCCTGCACGAAGTGGTGGCGTGGTTACGCGAGCAATTAGGCGTGACGCATTGGGCGGGGGATGAGGCGACAGTGCGCCGGGCGGGGAGTAAGCGTTGCAGTAATGCGCGTGCGCGGGCTTTGGGCTGGACGCCGCAGTACCCGAGTTATCGCGAAGGCTATGCCGCTATCCTGCAGGATTTGAGCTGAGCAGCAGAGCAGGGGCGTTTAGCGCGCCCCTGCTCAAAAACGCTTATTCGATGACCAGAATCGCGTCCATTTCTACCTGAGCGCCTTTTGGCAGCGCCGCAACACCAATGGCGGCGCGAGCTGGATATGGCTGCTCAAAGTAACGGCCCATCACTTCGTTGACGGTGGCGAAGTGCGACAGGTCGGTCAGGAAGATGTTGAGTTTGACGATGTCCTTGAACGAGCCGCCAGCAGCTTCTGCAACCGACTTGAGGTTCTCGAATACCTGAACGGTCTGGGCTTCAAAGCCTTCAACCAGTTCCATGGTTTTCGGGTCCAGCGGGATCTGGCCGGACATGTACACAGTGTTGCCAGCCTTGATCGCCTGAGAGTAGGTGCCGATAGCTGCAGGTGCTTTGTCGCTGGTGATAACGCTCTTGCTCATGAGATTCTCCAGTTGAAGGTTGCGCGGGCTTGGCCCACGTGCAGACAATTCGAGTACGGTGGTCAGGCCACCGTACAACAATGTCGATGAATGTGTGTACTCAGGAACGCACCCGGGTGATGCGAATAACGCCCAGCAAGGCGCGCAGCTTCTTGATCACGCGGGCCAGATGCACGCGGTCATGTACGCTGACCACCAACTGCACGACACTCATGCGCCCGTCGCGCTCATCCATGCTGATCTTCTCGATGTTGCCGTCGGCATCGTTGACACTGCCGGCGAGCAAAGCGATCAGGCCGCGCTGGTGTTCCAGCTCGACGCGCAACTCGACGTTGAATTCGCCGGTGACATCTTTCGCCCAGGACAGTTGGATGCACTTTTCCGGATTGTTGCGCACCTCGCCAATGTTGCGGCAGCTTTCGAGGTGCACGACCATGCCTTTACCCGCAGACAGGTAGCCGACAATCGGGTCGCCAGGAATGGGTGTGCAGCATTTGGCGTAACTCAGAACCAGGCCTTCGGTGCCGCGAATCGCCAGCGGGCCTTCGCTGCTTGGGCGCTCTTCGCCTTCGCTGGCGAGCATACGGCGGCCGACAACATAGGCCATGCGGTTACCCAGGCCGATATCTTCCAGCACGTCTTCGATGACCTGCTGACGGTATTCGCTGAGTACCAGTTGAATTCGTTCTTGGCTGATCTTCTCGAGGCTGGTGTCGAAGCTGGCCAGCACCTTGTTGAGCAGGCGTTCACCGAGGTTGATCGACTCTGAGCGACGCTGTTGCTTGAGCGCGTGGCGGATATGCGTACGCGCCTTGCCGGTGACTACAAAGTTCAGCCACGCCGGGTTCGGGCGTGCCGCCGGTGCGCTGACGATCTCAACCGTCGAGCCGCTTTCCAGTGCTTGTGACAGCGGTGCAAGGCGACGATTGATCCGGCAGGCAATACAAGTGTTGCCGACATCGGTGTGCACCGCGTAAGCAAAGTCGACCGCCGTTGAGCCTTTTGGCAGCTCCATGATGCGGCCTTTCGGGGTGAAGACGTAGACCTCGTCCGGGAACAGGTCGATCTTCACGCTCTCGATAAATTCCAGTGAGTTGCCCGCGCGTTGCTGCATCTCCAGAACGCCCTTGACCCACTGCCGTGCGCGGGCGTGAGTGCCTTTGGGCTGATCTTCTTCGTTGGATTTGTACAGCCAGTGCGCAGCGATGCCGTTGTTGGCCATCTCTTCCATCTCACGCGTGCGGATCTGGATTTCGATGGGCACGCCATGCATGCCGAACAGCGTGGTGTGCAACGACTGGTAGCCATTGGCCTTGGGAATTGCGATGTAGTCTTTGAAGCGTCCCGGCAGCGGCTTGTACAGATTGTGCACGGCGCCGAGGATGCGATAGCAGGTGTCGACCTTGTCGACGATGATGCGGAAGGCGTAGACGTCCATAATTTCATTGAACGCCCGGCGCTTGCCGCGCATCTTCTGGTAGATACCGTACAGGTGCTTCTCGCGCCCGCTGACCTCGCCTTGAAGATTTTCGCGTTCAAGGCAATGCACAAGAGACTCTTCAATTTTATTGACGATTTCTTTGCGGTTGCCACGGGCACGGCGCACGGCTGCGCGGATCAGGCCGGCGCGCATCGGGTGCATGGCCTTGAAGCCGAGGTCTTCGAACTCTACGCGCATGCTGTGCATGCCCAAACGGTTGGCGATCGGTGCGTAGATTTCCAGCGTTTCTTTGGCGATGCGACGGCGCTTCTCGCCAGACAGCACTTCCAGCGTGCGCATGTTGTGCAGACGGTCGGCCAGTTTGACCAGAATCACCCGAATGTCACGGGCCATGGCCATCGCCATCTTCTGGAAGTTTTCGGCTTGCGCTTCGGCTTTGGTTTCGAAGTTCATCTGGGTCAGCTTGCTGACGCCATCAACCAACTCCGCCACGGACTCACCGAACTGCGCGGTGAGTGCCTCTTTGGCGATGCCGGTGTCTTCGATTACGTCATGCAGCATGGCCGCCATCAGGCTTTGATGGTCCATGTGCATGTCAGCAAGAATGCTAGCCACCGCGAGCGGGTGGGTTACATATGCCTCACCACTGCGGCGGCGTTGGCCGTCGTGGGCTTGCTCGGCATAGAAATAGGCTCGGCGGACCAGATTGACCTGGTCATCGCCGAGGTAGGTCGAAAGTCGAGTGGCGAGGGCGTCTATGCTCGGCATAGGTGTTCTCCATGCTGAGCTGAGCGACCATGCGCCTTACGACGTCGACCGGGCATAGGCTTACAGAGGCTCGTTAGCCTCGTCCTCAAATGAGCCAAACAATGGCTCTTCTTCAACGATTTCAGCTTGGGCGATGACGTCGTAGTTCATCAGGCCGGCAGCGATTTCGCGCAGGGCGATAACGGTAGGCTTGTCGTTTTCAACCGGAACCATTGGCTCTTTGCCGCCGGTAGCGAGCTGACGCGAACGCTTGGTCGCAAGCATGACCAGCTCAAAGCGGTTATCAACGTTGTCCAGGCAATCTTCAACGGTAACGCGGGCCATGGTGTTCCTCGTAGCAAATGCAATTAAAGCTGGGCCCGAATGGGCGAGCGGACTGGATAGTCTAAAAAATCACCAGCGTTATGGGAAGCTTTTGTTTTGTCGTGCTGCCGTACGGCTTAAGCCAGAAGCTCGCTCAACAGCCCGGCGTGACGCTGTTGCTGTGCGGTTTGTTGCAGCTGGTTGGCACGGAATACGGCTTTAAGATCGCTCAATGCGTGAGCAAAGTCATCATTGATGATCACATAATCGTACTCGACGTAGTGGCTCATCTCGCTGACGGCCTCGCGCATGCGGCGCTCAATGATCTCGCCGCTGTCCTGGCCACGGTTGGTCAGACGATGGCGCAAGGCTTCCTGAGTCGGCGGCAGGATGAAGATCGAACGTGATTCCGGCATCAGGCGACGAACCTGTTGCGCGCCTTGCCAGTCGATTTCCAGAATCAGGTCATAGCCCTCGGCCAGCGTGGTTTCGACCCAGGTTTGCGAGGTGCCGTAGAGGTTGTCGAAAACCTGCGCGTGTTCCAGAAACTCGTTCTTGTCGAGCATGGCGTGGAACTGCTCGCGGTTGATGAAGTGGTAGTTCTCACCATCGACTTCGCCCGGGCGCATGGCGCGTGTGGTGTGCGAGACAGACACACGAATCATCGCCTCGCTGTCGATCAGCGCCTTGACCAAGCTGGTCTTGCCCGCGCCAGAAGGTGCAGAGATGATGTACAGGGTCCCGGTTGTAAGCGTCATGTGTGTGTCCTGAAAAGCAATAAGCCAAGCGTAGTCGCAACGATTGAGCATTATAAGGCGGTTTGGCGACAAACACGGCTGAAACTTCGCGGGATATCCATCTGCATTGGGTAAATCGTGGGCATTTGAGCCGCCGCGAGCAGGCTTATTTCTGCGGGCGGCGGCTTGAAAGTGGATGGCCGATTACAGCGAAATGATGCCGTAAGCGCCAATTTTTGGCAGGCCGCCGTAGGTGCCAACGGGCGTCAATGTGAAGCCGTCAGCGCCAACCTTGAACACGGTCACTTCGCCTTTGTTGCCGATCAGCTGGTTGATGTACTTGCCGTCGGCGCTGAGCGTCAGGTCGCTGTAGAAGTCCATTTCAGCCTCGTTCTTGTAGGCCGTTGCGGTTTTCAGAGCGATGCTGCCATCTGGGTTGATGGTGTAGGCGCTGATGGAGCTGGACAGTGCATTGGCCGCCCACAGCGTTTTGCCGTCTCGCGAGGTCTCGACCCAGCAATTGGCGATCTCGCCACCTTCGACCGCATCGCCGGTCAGGGCGTCTGCTGTTACCAGTTTGATCTGGCCTTTGCCGTCCAGGGTGTAAGACGAGGACGAGCTTGTTTGCCATGAGTATTTCGGCGACTGCGGGACCTTGCCGGCTTCTTCGCGCAGCATGCCTTTCTTGTCCAGAAAGCGTGCCTCAGAGGCAACAATGATGTCGCCCTTAGCGCCTTTTACAATGTCGAAGCCGACCGGGATTGGCAGGGCACGGCTCGAATCGCCGTTCGGCGCGCTGGCGACAGAAACCGGCTCCTTGGAAAGAGTGCCGTCTGCATTCACCGCGAACACTTTGAACTGGCCGGTCACCAACTCGTTGACCACGACAAACTTGCCGTCAGTCGAAAACACAATGGTGGTTGGGCGAGCGCCCAGATTGCGGGTCGAGTTGGCGATGGGCGTGAGCTTGCCAGCCGCGTCGATGGTGAAGCCGCTGATGTTGCCGCTGAATGGCGGAGCCTTGGCATCGCCGGAACTCGCCACATAAACCAGTTTGCCTTTGGAGGCGATACTGACCGGGTGGATATCGCTGGCTTTGACTGTATTCACCAGTTTCAGCTTGAAGTCGTCGGCGACATTGAACGAGCTGATGGTGCCGTCGCCGGAGTTGACGGTGAGCAGGTGCTTTTTGTCTTCGGTGTTATAGACACCATAAGCGGAAATCAGCGGATCAATGCCGTCAGCCAGTGGGTGAGTCGGGTCATAGCCGCCGTCGAAAATTTCGATATTGCCGGTGCCTTTGCCGCCGGATTTGAACTCGCCCAGTGTGGCCAGGCTGCCATCACTCATTTGCTTGAAGGCGACGATGGTATTGCCTTCGGCTTTATTACTTGAGGCATATACCGCGCCTACCTGCTCGGCCGCCATTGCACTTGCACAGGCGGTGGTCAATGCAATGGCGAGTAAAGTTTTTGCTGTATTCATGACAATTCCCTTTATCGGATTACGAACAAGAAGTCGTGGCGGGCAGTTTCAGCTGCTGCATAATCAACCTGCTAGCCACAGTAAATAAGTCTATGGCTGTGCTCTTCGGCTAATTAGCGGCTTATGCAGAATTTCAATAAAACGCTGTGTGAACAATATTAATATCGCGTTATACAAGGCGGATGTTCAGGCGAGGCAAAGCCTTGGCTAAGTTATTACCAATAGTTCTTATTTGCATTTAAATGATAAATCTTAAGTTATCGAGTCAATCCGCGCGCATATAAGCCCGCGCGGGTTGACTGGGCATCAGTGAGTCCAGCGTGGCTGGGCTGCCTGTGCTGTTACTTTGCCGTCAGGTCGGAAAGGGTGCCGCCGGTTGCATCTTTGCCTTTGCCTTTACCGGCACGCAGCACTGGGTAGTACTGGGTGAAGACAAAGTCGTCGGCTGCCGATGCGTCGTGGCAGGCATTGCAGGCGGCGGTCGGGAAGGCGGTTGCGGTGTCGGTCAGCGCCTTGTGGTCAGGCGTCGAGAAGCTGAAGTAGGCCCAGTTGCCAGGCTCTTTCGGGAACAGCTTCTTGCTCTTGATCGTGGCTTCCAGGCCGATGAAGTCGCCTTCAAAGTAGCCTTTGCCGCTAGGTGCGGCCTTGCTGCCGACATCGATCAGTTCTTTAACCATGATCGCGCCGTCACGGAAGGTGCCCTTTTCTTTCCATTGATCCCAGCTTTTGCGGTCAATGTAGACGTTGTGGAATTCAGGAAAAGCGGCCTTGCCGTTGTTCATGTCATTCGGGGTTAGCGGGGTGCCCACGAATACCCATTCGCGATAGCCCGTTGGGCGGTCCAGCTTGCCGTCTTTAAATGTATAAAGCTCGCCGCCAACTGCCGCGCCTGCAATAAATATTTGGCCGATTGTCCCGGCGAGGGCTAAGCCCAGCAATGATTTCTTGATTGATTTCATGGCTAACAAGTCCTTGTAAAGTTTTATACACATTGCGTCGTGCAATGCTTGCGGAACATTAGCTCATAATATTGAAGTTGTGTAAGCACGTGTGCGTAGTATCTGACCAAGAACCCATCGCTATATGTGCTGAAACCTGCTGGCGCATTAATAACAAGATAAATATGTAGGAATATGACTACAAAGATTTACCTTCCGTCAGATAGTTTGCTGATAAGTTTTAAATGAGCTGTTTTCAGCAAGTTACTAGTTGAAAAATAGGGATATAAATCAAGCCTGCATAACTTAAGTATGGGTTTTGTTAATTATATTTTTGGTGGACATGCACGACGCGACATCATGCGTTGCGCAGGATGAATGGAGGCGTGCCGAGATTGCGAGAGGTGTTGGGCGTGAGCGTTTTGCGAGGCGGGTCAGTCAGGGTATTCATCGCAGTGTGTGCGCAGACGGGTTTCGCGTGTGCTCGACCCGTCTGTTGATCGGTTATTCACTCGATATTTTGTACTTGCTCGCGCATCTGCTCAATCAGCACCTTGAGGTTTACGGCCGCTTGCGTGCTGCGCGTGTCGAAGGCTTTTGAACCAAGGGTGTTGGCTTCGCGGTTGAGTTCCTGCATGAGGAAATCAAGGCGGCGACCGGCTGCGCCTTCGGCATTGAGAACCCGGCGAACCTCAGTCACATGTGTGTTGAGCCGATCCAGCTCTTCGGCGACGTCGCTCTTTTGTGCCAGCAGCACCATCTCTTGCTCAAGACGTTGCGGGTCGAGTTCGGCTTGCATCTCGACGCAGCGGTCAAGCACCTTCTGGCGTTGTGCCTTGAGCATTTCCGGGACCAGTTCGCGCAATGTCACGACCTGCTCGCTGATGCCGTCGAGGCGTTCACTGAGCACTTTTGCCAGTTCGGCGCCTTCACGCTTGCGGCCTTCTTTCAGCTCGCGCAGGGCCTTGTTGAATGCGTCCAGCGCGGCTTTGTTCAAGGCTTGTGGATCGCTGGCATCGGCAACCAGCACGCCAGGCCAGGCCAGAACTTCCAGCGGGTTGAGCGGCGCAGGTTGTTTGATCAGGCCGGCGATGGTCTCGGCCGCTGCGATCAGCTGCGAGGCGCGCTCGCGGTCAACCTGCAACTCGCCCGCGCTATTGTCTTCGGTATAGCGCAGGGTGCATTCGACCTTGCCGCGTGAGAGGCCTTTGCGCAGCGCGTCGCGTACCGAGCCTTCCAGGTCGCGGAACGACTCCGGCAGGCGCAAATGCGGCTCAAGGTAGCGATGATTGACGGAGCGCAGCTCCCAGCTCAGCGTGCCGTTGGCCACAGTCTGCTCGTTACGGGCGAAGGCGGTCATACTGTGGATCATGGAGCTAACCTCGGAGTCTGTCTGATGCATTGAGCGCCGATTGTAGCGCAGTGTGTCGGGCGGCCCAATTGGTCATGTCGCCGTAAGGCTTGGACCTTTATAATGGGCGCCAGAATTCTATACAGAGTGGGTATACCTTGATGAAACGTCCAAGTGGCCGCAGCGCCGACGAGTTGCGCGCAATCCGCATCACCCGTAACTACACCAAGCATGCCGAGGGTTCGGTGCTGGTTGAGTTCGGTGATACCAAGGTGATCTGTACGGTCAGCGTCGAGTCGGGCGTACCGCGCTTCCTCAAGGGCCAGGGTCAGGGTTGGTTGACTGCTGAATACGGCATGCTGCCGCGTGCAACCGGTGACCGTAACCAGCGTGAAGCCAGCCGTGGCAAGCAGGGCGGTCGTACGTTGGAAATCCAGCGCCTGATCGGCCGTTCGCTGCGCGCTGCGCTCGACATGTCCAAGCTGGGTGAAAACACCCTGTACGTCGATTGCGATGTGATTCAGGCAGATGGCGGCACCCGTACTGCATCCATCACCGGTTCGATGGTGGCCTTGATCGACGCGCTGAAAATCATCAAGAAGCGTGGCGGCCTGAAAGGCGGCGATCCGCTCAAGCAGATGATCGCAGCTGTTTCCGTTGGCATGTATAAGGGCGAGGCGGTACTCGACCTGGATTATCTGGAAGACTCGGCAGCCGAGACTGACCTCAACGTGGTCATGACCAGCGCTGGCGGCTTCATCGAAGTGCAGGGCACCGCTGAAGGCGCACCTTTCCAGCCGGAAGAGCTGAATGCCATGCTGGCGTTGGCAAGCAAGGGCGTTAATGAGTTGTTCGAGATTCAAAAGGCCGCACTGGCCGATTGAGCCAATGAGTCAGGAGGGCAAGTAATGGATCAACAAGAGCCACAGGTACCCGTACCCGCTCCCAGCCAAGAAGCACGGCAATGGGCAATGTTCTGCCATTTTGCGGCTTTTCTGGGGTTTGTTTTTCCGTTCGGTAATCTGATCGGGCCGCTGATTCTCTGGCAAATCAAGAAGGATGTAGATCCTTTTGTGGACGCGCAGGGTAAAGAGGCGCTGAACTTTCAGATTAGCGTGAGCATTGCCTTCATGATCAGCGTGCTGCTGATGCTGGTTGTGGTCGGCTTCATGTTGGCGAGCCTGGTAACTATTGCCGGCATCGTGCTGGCGATCATTGCCGGGATCAAGGCTAACGAGGGCCAGGCCTATCGTTATCCGTTCAGTTGGCGGCTGATCAAGTAGACATAAAAAAACCGGCGCGAGCCGGTTTTTTTATGTCTGGCGGTTTATACGCTGAGAATCCAGTCGTAATCCACCGTCAGTGCAGCGTGCTGCGAGAAGCGTGGCTGACGCGGCAGGCGTGCGGTGCGCACACTGCGGCGCATGCCGGGTGTGAGCAACTGGTAATCGAAGCGATAACCGAGGTTGAGCATTTCTGCCTGCTCGTTATCCGGCCACCAGCTGAACTGGTCGCCTTCACGATTCACTTCACGCAGGGCGTCAACGTAGCCCATGTTGTTCAGCACTTCATCCATCCAGGCCCGCTCTGGCGCCATGAAACCGGGTGATTGCTGGCAGTCGCGCCAGTTCTTCACATCCAGCTTCTGGTGCGCGACGTACAGCGAACCGCAATAAATGTATTCGCGGCGCTTGCGGCGCTGCTTGTCCAGATAATGGGTGAAGTCGTCCATGAACTTGAATTTTTGATTCAAGCTCTCATCGCCGTCCTGCCCCGATGGCAGCAACAAAGTGGCGATACTTACTTTATCGAAATCTGCCTGCAGGTAGCGCCCGTAGCGATCGGCCATTTCAAAGCCGAGGCCGCTGATTACCGCCTTGGGCTGCAAACGCGAATACAGAGCCACGCCACCTTGGCTTGGTACTTCTGCATCGCAGGCATAGAGGAAATAGCCATCCAGTTGGAAGGCTTGGTCGTCCAGCTCAAAGGCGGAGGCACGGGTGTCCTGCAGGCAGATCACGTCGGCATTCTGTGCTTGCAGCCAACTGAGCAAACCGCGCTCGACTGCAGCATGAATACCATTCACGTTTACACTGATGATCCGCATAAATGGCCCCCAAAAACACGTGCGTGTATGATACCCGAGGTCGTGTCTATTAGCTAAATTCCTAGTCAAATCTCTGTTTTTTGGGGCTTTCCATGCAAGCATACCAACGCGAGTTTATTCGTTTTGCCATTCAACGCGGTGTTTTGCGCTTTGGTGAGTTCACTCTCAAGTCGGGGCGCACCAGTCCATACTTCTTCAATGCGGGCCTGTTTGACAGTGGTTCGGCGTTGGCGCAACTGGGGCGATTCTATGCCGCAGCAGTCGCAGATAGCGGTATTTCTTTCGATGTATTGTTCGGACCAGCCTACAAGGGTATTCCGCTCGCGGCTACCACTGCTGTCGCATTGGCTGATCATCATGAGCACGATGTGCCCTGGTGTTTCAACCGCAAGGAAGCCAAGGACCATGGCGAAGGCGGCACGTTGGTTGGAGCGCCGCTGGCCGGCAAAGTTCTGATTATCGATGATGTTATTACCGCGGGAACGGCGATTCGCGAGGTCATGCAGATTATTCAGGCGCAGGGTGCGACGGCTGCTGGCGTTTTAATTGCATTGAATCGTCAAGAGCGTGGTAAAGGCGAGTTGTCAGCCATTCAGGAAGTCGAGAGGGATTTCGGTATTCCGGTTGTCAGCATCGTTTCGCTGGAGCAAGTGCTTGAGTATTTGGCAGAAGATGCTGAGCTTAAACAGCATCTTCCAGCGGTTCAGGCTTATCGCGCTACCTATGGAGTCTGACGTTAATAGATAAGGAAAATACAATGCCCAAGTCGGCCCTAAACCCCTGCTTGTTGCTGATAACACTGCTGCCCACACTGGCCTTTGCCGGTGAGTCTTATCGTTATATCGATAGCAAGGGTGGCGTGGCGATTAGCCGTCAGGGTGTTCCGCCTGACTCGATTGCGCGCGGCTATGAAGTGCTCAACGATCAGGGGCGGGTAATTCGTGTGGTGCCGGCGGCATTGAGCCGCGAAGAAATGCAGCAAAAACTGGATGCGCGCGACAAGGCGGCTGCTGACGCCCAATTGTTGCGCATGTACAGCTCAGTCGAGGACATCGATCGTGCCCGGAAACGGGGCCTGCAAGAGTTGGATGGGGTTATCGGTGTGGCGCGGGGCAATCTGCAGTCAGTGCGCTTGCAGCAATCTCAGCTGCAACAGAAGGCCGCTGAATATGATCGCGCCGCAACTCCGGTTCCGGAGGATGTGGTTAGCCGCATCAATAACCTCAAGGGCGAGGAGCGTCGGCTGCAGGACGATATCAAGCGGTATCAGGACATCCGCTTGAAAACCGAGGCCAGCTTCAACAATGAGCGTGCGCGGTTTGTTGAGCTAACACGCACGCAATAACCATCAATGCATGGCTTCGCGCTTTTGCGCTTGGCCATGCATTGGCTGGTTTTTAGCGGTTACAGATCTGTGTGCCGACGCCGCTGTCGGTGAAAATTTCCAGCAATACGGCGTTAGGTACGCGGCCATCAATGATGTGCGCGCTGGTCACGCCGCCTTGCACCGCTTCAAGCGCGCAGCGGATTTTCGGCAACATGCCGCCGTAAATGGTCCCGTCTGCGATCAGCCGGTCGACCTGCTCGGTGTTCAAACCTGTCAGAACCTGACCTTCTTTGTCCATCAGACCGGCAATGTTGGTCAGCAGCATGAGCTTTTCAGCTTGCAGTGCTTCTGCAACTTTACCTGCAACCAGATCGGCGTTGATGTTGTAGGACTCGCCATCGGGGCCTACACCAATCGGCGCAATAACCGGGATGAAGTCGCCCTTGACCAGCATGTTCAGCAGTTCGGTGTTGATCCCGGTGACTTCGCCAACATGGCCGATATCAATGATCTCGGGCTGGGTCATTTCAGGTGTCTGACGACTGACTTTGAGCTTCTTGGCGCGGATCAATTCGGCATCTTTACCGGTCAGGCCGATGGCGCTGCCGCCATGACGGTTGATCAGGTTGACGATGTCCTTGTTGACCTGACCACCGAGCACCATCTCCACCACATCCATGGTTTGTGCGTCGGTAACGCGCATACCATCAACAAAGTGGCTTTCAATCGACAGACGCTTGAGCAGGTCGCCAATTTGCGGCCCGCCGCCGTGCACGACGACCGGGTTGATGCCCACGGCCTTCATCAGCACGATGTCACGGGCAAAGTTGGTCTTCAGCTCGTCACTTTCCATGGCGTTGCCGCCGTATTTGACTACCAGCGTCTTGCCGACAAAACGGCGAATATACGGCAGTGCTTCAGAAAGAACCCGGGCTACCTGAATGGCGGCATCACGTTCGAGGGGCATGCTGGACTCCACTACTGAATCGGTCATTAGAACGGTACATCAATGTCGGGTGCGAGGCTGTTCAGCTGGGTGCGGAACACCGTCTTGATGCGCTCCAGCTCTTCCTCGGTCTCGGCTTCAAAGCGCAATACCAGCACTGGAGTGGTGTTGGATGCGCGAACCAGGCCCCAGCCTTTCGGGTAATCGACGCGAACACCATCGAGTGTGGTGATTTTGGCTTCGCCCCAGCTGCCGTCGTCTTGCAGGCTCTGGATCAGCTGGAACTTGTTGGCGTCGGTAACTTCGATGTTGATTTCCGGCGTCGAAATATCGCTCGGGAAGGCGTTGAAGATGCTTTCGGCGTCTTTGTCTTCCTGGCTGAGAATTTCCAGCAGGCGTGCGGCGCTGTAAATGCCGTCATCAAAACCGAACCAGCGTTCCTTGAAGAAAATATGGCCGCTCATTTCACCGGCCAGCAGGGCGCCGGTTTCTTTCATCTTCTTCTTGATCAGCGAGTGGCCGGTCTTCCACATCACCGGACGGCCACCGTAGCCGCTGATCAGCGGGATCAGGCGACGCGTGCATTTAACGTCGAAGATGATGTCGGCGCCGGGGTTGCGCGAAACCACATCCTTGGCGAACAGCATCAGCAGGCGATCCGGGTACACGATCGTGCCTTTATTGGTCACAACACCTACGCGGTCGCCATCGCCATCAAAGGCCAGGCCGAGGTCGGCGTTGTGCTCTTTTACTGCAGCGATCAGGTCGACCAGATTCTCAGGCTTGCCCGGATCCGGGTGATGGTTCGGGAAGTTGCCATCGACGTCGCAGAACAGCGGGATCACTTCGCAGCCCAGCGCTTCAATCAGCTGTGGTGCGATGACGCCAGCTGCGCCATTACCGCAATCGACTACTACGCGCAGGTTCTTGGCCAGCGCGATGTCGTCACGAATCTCGGCAAAGTAGCGCTCGAGTACATCGACCTGCTCGACACTGCCGTTGCCGCTGGCCAGATCGTTGTTGTCGATGCGGGTTTTCAGGGCCTGAATCTGCTCGTTAGCCAGCGTGTCGCCGGCGACAACGATTTTGAAACCGTTGTAATCCGGCGGGTTGTGGCTGCCGGTGAGCATGACTGCAGACTTGCCGCTGAGGATGTTGGCCGCGTAATAAACCACCGGCGTTGGCACCATGCCGACATCGCTGACATTGCAGCCACAATCGACCAGGCCTTGAATCAACTGCTCAACCAACTCTGGCCCCGAGAGGCGGCCATCGCGACCTACAGCAACATTGGGCTCGCCTTTAGCGAGGCTTTCGGAACCCACTGCGCGGCCAACCCAGTAAGCGGTTTCGGGCGTTAAGGTACGGCCCACGACGCCGCGAATGTCATACGCGCGGAAAATGTCTGCGGGAAGCTTGGGTGCAGTTATTTCAGTAGTCATTACAGGTGCTTGCTCCAATTCCAGAGGGTCCTGGTCATTGTCGAGAATGTCGATATCGAGGATATCGGTGTCTTGAAACAGGGGTGGCGCAGGCTCGGCCGGCTTGGCTGCCGGTTTGGCCGGCGGCTCGTTGCTGCGGCGCGGCATGCTCGCCAATAATTGGGCGAGATGGCCGAGTTCTGGCAAGTTGAGGCTAAATGATTTGACGCTCTTACCCACTGAGAGTTCGCCAATCAGCTGGCGAAGCTGGTCGACATCTTCGCTGAGTTGTTGCTTGAGGCCGCGTGATGCCAGTTTGAAGCCAAGCAATAATCCGCCCAGCGCAATCAGTGCGGCGAGCCCCAACAGCGGCCATGAAGGCCATGTAGGTTGCAGTTCAGGGCCAGCGCTGAAGCTTAATTGCCAGTTCTGATTGCCGCTGCTCAGGGTTTCGCTTGCCTGGCCGCCATTACCGCGCTGGCTCAGGGTTTGCGCCGGGGCGCTGGCGAATTTTTGGGTGAGTACGATTTGGCCAATGCCGGCCGGCAATTCGGGTACGCCCGCCATGACGCGCTTAAGGTCGAATGCCAGCAGCAGGGTGCCGAGCACGGGTGAGTTGCTGTCTTTACGCACGGCTGCGGCGCTATACACCACCCACTGGTCGCCGATCTTGTAGGCCTCGACGGCTGCGTCCTTGCCTTTCTCGACACGGTTGATCATGTCCAGTGCGGCGTAGTTGAGCGGCGCCCGACGGTCTGCCTGCAGCGCGCCTTTGCCGCGCGCAGTCAGGTGCGCATCGACAATGCCTTGCCAATAGCTGAGCGTTGCCTCAGTGCTCTGGATTTGGCCGGGGTCCTGGCTTTGCAGGGCCGCAACCAGCGCCGGGCTCTGCGCGGCGGTCTGGGTGTCGGCTGCCAACTGCTTGAGCGACTGTTGCAACGCTCCGGCCTGGCTGCTGCTCCAGGCCTGGCTTAGCTGTTGGCGCTGCTGCTGGCCATTGTCGTACAGGCTGTAGGCAACGACTGCTGTCGCCAAGAGCCAACCGCCGATGGCGATAACCAAACCGGGGTTGCTTTGCCTTGAGGTGGCTTCGGCGCCTTTGGCAGGTGAGCTTGGGGCCAAGGGGTCTTGTTGTTGTTTTTTTCCGCTTTTAAATAGCTTCACTCAGTCATTCCCGACAATAGTCCGTTGATGTCTCAAGTGCCCTTAGTGACTGCCAGAGTGCCCGAAACCGCCGGCGCCACGCTGGCTCAGGTCAAATTCCTCGACCAGATCAAAATGCGCCTGGACCACTGGAACCAGAATCAGTTGGGCGATGCGCTCACCAATGGCGACGGTGAATGCGCTCTGGCCGCGGTTCCAGCACGAAACCATCAGCTCGCCCTGATAATCCGAGTCGATCAAGCCGACCAGATTGCCCAGTACGATGCCGTGTTTATGGCCAAGGCCCGAACGCGGCAGAATCATTGCGGCCAAACCCGGGTCGCCGATATAGATCGACAAGCCGGTTGGGATCAGCACGGTTTGCCCCGGCTCGATAACCAGCTCTTCCTTGAGCATAGCGCGCAGGTCCAATCCCGCCGAGCCTGGAGTGGCATAAGCCGGCAGCGGGAATTCAGCGCCGAGGCGCGGGTCGAGAATCTTGGCTTGTAGTGCGTGCATATCAGGCTCTGTAATGTGTTGGCTGTGGCGGATCGCGTTCGGTCTAGCCGCGGTTGTTCAGGCGATCGGCGATGAATTCGACCAGTTGCCGGGCAATCTTGCCCTTGCTGGTTTGGGCGAAACTATTTTTATGCAGCTCGCGGTCAATAATGGTGATGGCATTCTCTTCGCTGTTGAAACCAATAGTAGGATTGGCAACGTCATTGGCGACGATCAGGTCAAGGTTCTTGTCCTTGAGTTTGCGCGAAGCATATTCCAGCAAGTTTTCAGTTTCTGCAGCGAAGCCAACGCTAAACGGGCGATCTTCGCGTGCCGCCAGTGTCGCCAGAATGTCGGGGTTGCGGACCATCTGCAGAAGCAGGCCATCACCGCTGGTGGGGTCTTTCTTCAGTTTGTGCTGCGCGACAACTTCGGGGCGGTAATCGGCAACTGCCGCTGCGGCGATCAACACGTCGCACGGCATCGCAGCCTCGCAGGCAGCCAGCATGTCGCGCGCGCTGACCACATCAATGCGATTGACCCGATCCGGCGTCGGCAGGTGCACCGGGCCGCTGATCAGGGTGACTTTGGCACCGGCTTCGGCGGCCGCCTCGGCCAGGGCAAACCCCATTTTGCCGGAGCTGTGGTTGGTGATGTAGCGCACCGGGTCGATGTTTTCCTGGGTCGGGCCTGCGGTAATCAGCACATGCACGCCAGTGAGCATCGCGTTCTCGAAGCAGTCAGCGGCCAGTTGCGCCAGATCATCAGCCTCCAGCATGCGGCCAAGGCCGACATCGCCACAGGCCTGGCTGCCAGACGCCGGGCCAAACATGCGAATCCCGCGGGCACGCAGCTGCTCGACATTGCTCTGGGTCGCGGGATCGCGCCACATGGCCTGATTCATGGCCGGCGCCAGTGCGACCGGCGCGTCGGTGGCCAGTACCAAGGTGGTCAGCAGGTCGTTGGCCACGCCTTGGGTCAGGCGCGCCATAAGGTCGGCTGTGGCGGGTGCGATCAGTACCAGATCGGCCCAGCGCGCCAGTTCGATGTGGCCCATTGCCGCTTCTGCAGCGGGGTCCAACAGGTCCATGTGCACCGGGTTGCCGGACAGCGCTTGCAGCGTCAGCGGAGTAATGAACTCGCGGCCGCCGTGGGTCATGACCACGCGTACCTCAGCCCCTTGGTCCTTGAGTCGGCGGACCAGCTCAGCGCTCTTGTAAGCGGCAATGCCGCCGCCTACACCGAGAATGATGCGTTTGCGATAAAGCCGCTGCATAGGCTTGCCTTATATAAGGTGGATGTGCGCCACGGTGTACGCCCCTCCCCAGGTCGGCCACCGCGTAAAAAGATGGGCTACGATATCACAGCGGCCGCATTGCGGCAGCGGCTGCGCAGCAGGAGGTTGCGAGGCGCCTACAGGGTTGTGGGCGTGAGACTCAACAAGGAGGTGTGCATGAGCATTCGCGATTGGCCGGAGGCAGAGCGCCCGCGTGAGAAACTGTTGGCGCAGGGCGCAGCAACCCTGACCGACGCCGAGCTGCTGGCGATATTTCTGCGCACCGGCGTTGCCGGCAAGAGTGCGGTGGATTTGGCGCGGCATTTACTCTGCGAGTTCGGCGGCCTGCGCAGCTTGCTTGAAGCCGACCAGCCAGTATTTTGCCTGCATCTGGGCTTGGGGCCGGCGAAGTTTGCGCAATTGCAGGCAGTGCTTGAAATGGGCCGTCGGCATTTGGCTGAGCAATTGCGCCGCGACTCGGTGCTGGAAAGTCCTCAAGCGGTGCGTAATTACCTCAAGGCGCTGTTGCGCCATGAGCCGCACGAAGTGTTTGGTTGTCTGTTTCTCGATGCAAAGCACCGGGTGCTGGCGTTTGAGGCGCTGTTCCAAGGCTCGATAGACAGTGCCAGCGTCTACCCTCGCCAAGTGGTTAAGCGGGCATTGGCGCACAACGCGGCGGCGCTGATCCTCACCCATAACCATCCATCAGGTGTCGCCGAGCCGAGCCAGGCCGACCGCGTGCTGACGCAACGTCTCAAGGCGGCGCTGGAATTAATCGAGGTGAGGGTGCTTGATCACTTCATCGTCGGCGATGGCGAACCGCTGTCGATGGCCGAGTTCGGCTGGTTGTAAGGTGTCGGGGGCTGGCGTGTGGCCTACCCCCGGTTGCGCTTACTTCGCAAGAGTGACCTTGGCGAAGTCCTGCCGGCCGAACGGGCTGACCTCGTAGCCGCTGACATTGCTGCGAGTCAGGGCGAACGCGGTAGGATGTGCCAGCGGTAACCACAGCGCCTGCTGCTGGATAATCTGTTGTGCCTGCTGGTAGATATCGCTGCGCTGCGCCTGGGTGGTCGCGGTTTTGCCATCACTGATCAGCTTGTCCAGCTTGGCGTCGCAATAACGCGCAAAGTTGAGCCCGGATTTAACCGAGGCGCAGGAGAATTGCGGGGTCAGGAAGTTATCCGGATCACCGTTATCACCGGCCCAGCCCATGAACAGCAAACCATGCTCGCCAGCCTTGGCCCGGCGAATCAGCTCGCCCCATTCGATCACCTTGATCTCGGCCTGAATGCCGATCTTGGCCAGATCCGCCTGCAACAATTGCGCGCCCAGCTTGGGGTTGGGGTTGAGCAGGCTGCCGGATGGGCGCGTCCAGATCGTGGTTTTCAGCGGTGTTTGCAGGCCCGCGTCAGCCAGCAGTTTGCGCGCCGCTTGCGGGTCATATTTATAGCCCGGCAAGTCTTTTGCGTAGCTCCAGGTGTTTGGCGGGTACGGACCATTGGCCGCCTCGGCGCTGTCTTCAAATACCGCCTTGAGGTAGCTGGCCTTGTCGAATGCCAGGTTGATGGCTTGGCGTACCTCGGGCTTGTCCAGCGGCGGGTGTTCGGTGTTGATGCCAACGAAGGCGGTCATGAATGCCGCTGTCTTGACCACGCTGATCGAGCTGTCATCGGCCACCGCCTGTACGTCCAGTGGTTTCGGCGACAGGGTAATCTGGCATTCATTGCGTCGCAGTTTCTGCAAGCGTACGTTGGCGTCCGGGGTAATGGCGTAGATCAACTTATCCACAGCGGGTTTGCCGGCGAAGTAAGCAGGGTTGGCGTCGTAGCGCACTACGGCGTCCTTCTGGAAACGCTTGAATATGAACGGCCCGGTGCCGATAGGCTGTTTGTTTAGCGCGTCCGGCGTGCCGGCCTTAAGCAGTTGGTCTGCATATTCGGCCGAGTAAATCGACGCGAAACCCATGCTCAGCGTGGCGAGAAAGGTCGCATCCGGATGCGTCAGGTTGAAGCGCACAGTGTGTGCATCGGGCGCTTCGATGCTTTTTACCAGCTGTGGTAATTGCATGGACTGCGCATGCGGGTAGCCGCTCTGGGCCACTTTATGCCACGGGTGATCGTCGTCGAGCATACGCTGGAAGCTGAACAGCACGTCGTCGGCGTTGAGCTTGCGCGTCGGTTTGAAATAGTCGGTGGTGTGAAAGCTCACATCGCTGCGCAGCTTGAAGGTATAGCTGAGGCCGTCGTCAGATACTTGCCAGCTCTCGGCCAGGCTAGGCGTCAGCTTGGCGCTGGTGGCGTTGTAATCGACCAGTCGATTCATCAGTACGTCGGCCGAGGCGTTGGTGGTGGTCAGCGAGTTGTACTGCACCACGTCGAAGCCATCCGGGCTGGCTTCCGTGCATACACTCAGGGTCGCTGCATTCACCAGTAGCGGGCTCATGAGTAGAGGTGCGATAATTAGGGGTAGGGCGTTAAGGCGCATAACCAGCTCCTGAGTAATAAGGCGAGCATCCATTGGCGCTGAAAGCAGGCAGTTTGGCCAGCACGCGCACGAGCAAAGTCTTACCCTAGACCATAAGTTGCTCACAGAACAATCAAATCGGGCGACGAGTGGTATTATCGTCCAAGCCCCCACGTAGAGGCCTGATGCGCTAAATCGCGGTTTGCGCGGTGAGTGGCTTTTTGCGTTTAAGGTTGTTGCTCGGGAGTCTTTCTGGTATAAAGCAGCGCTCTTTTCTAGGGGCCCGGTTGTTGCGCTTTCAGGTGTGGCCGGTAAGACCCTCGAGAAACGCGGCGCTTTGCGCCAATGACATTGAATTTAAGCGGCCAACCCATGCCGGGTTGGGCATGTGGTTTTAGAGGGCTGAGGCATGTCGAGAGTCTGTCAAGTTACCGGTAAGGGTCCGGTAACCGGGAACAACGTTTCCCACGCACACAACAAAACCCGTCGTCGTTTCCTGCCAAACCTGCAGCATCACCGCTTCTGGGTTGAGTCTGAGAATCGCTTCGTACGTCTGCGCGTATCTGCCAAAGGCATGCGTTGCATCGACAAGCGTGGCATTGATGTTGTGCTGTCCGAGCTTCGTGCTCGTGGCGAAAAGGTTTAAGGAGCTAAATCATGCGTGAATTGATCCGTTTGGTGTCGAGCGCCGGTACTGGCCACTTCTACACCACCGACAAGAACAAACGCACCACTCCGGACAAAATCGAAATTAAAAAATTCGATCCGGTTGTGCGCAAGCACGTGATCTACAAGGAAGGCAAGATCAAGTAATTGATCAAGCATCCTTGCTGAGAGAGCCCGCTTTTTAGCGGGCTTTTTCTTGCCTGCAATTTAGTGTTTGACCCTTATGCGCATCATTCAGGCACAAAAAACCCGCCACAAGGACGGGTAAGGGTGTTGCGTGAATCGTGCGAGTATCAGTTTGAGGCTTGCTCGAAGATCACGTAGACCTTGCGACATGCCTCCAGCACTTCCCAAGTGCCGTTGAAGCCGGCTGGGATGACAAAACGGTCGCCAGCTCTGACAGTCTTGGCGTTGCCGTCCTGGTCACGCAGAACGGATACACCCTGCAGAATTTCGCAGTATTCAAATTCGGTGTAGCTGACATTCCATTGGCCGACAGCGCCTTCCCAAATGCCAGCATTGAACTGGCCGCACGGGCTGCCGTAATGATTGATAACGCTTTGCGCCGGATCGCCCTTGAGGACTTTCTCGGGGGCTGGGCGGTAGTGCTCGGCTTTGCTAGGGGAGTTGGCGAAGTCGACGATCTGCTGAATGTTCATTTTATTGTCTCTATCTGGCGTTTAGTTTGTCAGGCACAAAGGCAGATTTGGCTGAAGATTTGGCGCAGTCTATGTTTAATAAAACGAACATGACAAGCCGCTAAGGGCATAAAGTGTCAAATATATTGAAATTTAGCGTTGCTCTGGTTTAGTGTTGCTCACAGGATTGTGAGGCTCTGCGCCACGACAAAAAATTGCAGGTGTGCGGTGATAAATCCGGCACACTTTCTACAGCCATAGAGGATATTCGCATGACTAGTTTGACTCGCGCCGACTGGGAACAGCGCGCCAAGACGTTGAAAATTGAAACCCGAGCGTTTGTACACGGTGAATACTGCTCGGCTGAGTCGGGTGAGACGTTCGAATGCCTCAGCCCGGTCGACGGTCGTTTGTTGGGCCATGTCGCCAGCTGTGATTTGGCCGATGCCGAACGCGCTGTGCGTGACGCCCGCGCTACTTTCAACTCGGGTGTCTGGTCGCGCATGGCGCCGGCCAAGCGCAAGCAGATCATGATCCGCTTTGGCGACTTGATCGCTGAGCATGCTGAAGAACTGGCGCTGCTCGAAACCCTCGATATGGGTAAGCCGATCAGCGACTCGCTGAACATCGACATGGCTGCTGCTGCCAACTCCATTCGTTGGAACGGCGAGGCCATCGACAAGGTATACGACGAAGTAGCGGCCACCGAGCACGATCAGCTGGGTCTGGTTACTCGCGAGCCAATCGGTGTGGTTGCTGCGATCGTGCCGTGGAACTTCCCACTGCTGATGAGCTGCTGGAAGCTCGGCCCGGCACTGGCCACCGGTAACTCGATTATCCTCAAGCCTTCAGAAAAATCCCCGCTGACCGGCATTCGTGTTGCCCAGTTGGCGATTGAAGCCGGTATCCCGGCTGGCGTATTTAACGTGCTGCCAGGTTTCGGCCACACTGTGGGCAAGGCTCTGGCCCTGCACATGGACGTCGACACGCTGGTATTCACAGGTTCGACCAAGATCGCCAAGCAGCTGATGGTTTATGCAGGCGAATCGAACATGAAGCGCGTTTGGCTGGAAGCAGGCGGCAAGAGCCCGAACATCGTTTTCGCTGACGCGCCTGATCTGCAAGCGGCTGCTGCTTCGGCTGCCGGCGCAATTGCGTTCAACCAGGGCGAAGTGTGCACCGCCGGTTCGCGTCTGTTGGTTGAGCGTTCGATCAAAGACAAATTCGTTCCGATGGTGGTTGAAGCGATCAAAGGCTGGAAGGCCGGCAACCCGCTCGACCCGGAAACCAATGTGGGTGCACTGGTTGATACCCAGCAGATGAATAACGTACTGCGTTACATCGAGGCGGGTCACAAAGATGGCGCCACGTTGGTTGCGGGCGGCAAGCGTGTGATGGAAGAGACTGGTGGCACTTACGTTGAGCCGACCATTTTCGACGGCGTGAACAACGCCATGACCATCGCTCAGGAAGAGATCTTCGGCCCGGTGCTGTCGGTTATCGCCTTTGATGATGCGGAAGAGGCCATTGCTATCGCCAACGACACCATTTATGGTCTGGCTGCTGCGGTCTGGACCAGCAACCTGTCCAAGGCTCACCAGACTGCCAAAGCGCTGCGCGCCGGTAGCGTCTGGGTAAACCAGTACGATGGCGGCGACATGACCGCACCGTTTGGTGGTTTCAAGCAGTCGGGTAATGGTCGCGACAAGTCGTTGCACGCGTTCGACAAGTACACCGAACTGAAATCGACCTGGATCAAGCTTTGATCCACAGCAGGGCTTAATCGCCTTGTAGCAGTATCAGGTCCGCCCCGCTATCGGGGCCGGCTCTTATGAGCCAAACCTGCGGCCGGGTTTCCCGGGGGATTTATCCCTCTGGAGGCTCGGCCGTTTTGCTTTGTAGGCCTTACAACAGAAGGAATCTGGACATGCGTTGGGGTACCTATTTCGCCGTTTCCATGGCGGTCATCAGTATTGGTCTGGCATTGGGTGTGACCATGCCGCTGGTATCGTTGCGCCTGGAAAGCTGGGGATATGGCTCGTTCGCAATCGGCGTGATGGCCGCAACACCCGCCGTTGGCGTACTGCTTGGCGCCTCGCTGGCCGGCAAACTGGCGGGCCGTTTTGGCACGCGTGCGTTGATGCAGATGTGTCTTTTGGTCGGCGCCGTGTCCGTATCAACGCTGGCATTGGTGCAGAACTATGCGGTGTGGGTGGTGTTGCGCCTGCTGTTGGGCGTGGCGCTGACCATGGTGTTCATTCTGGGTGAGAGCTGGATCAATCAGCTGTCGATCGAGAAATGGCGCGGTCGGCTGGTGGCGTTGTACGGCACCGGCTACGCCCTGAGCCAGCTGTGTGGGCCGTTGTTGCTGACGGCGTTGGGCACTGAAGGTGATCACGCATTCTGGACCGGTACTTGTCTGTTGATTGGCGGCTCGCTGTTGCTGCTTGGCCGCACAGGTGCGCCCAAGGTCGGCGGGCATAGCGTCTCGCTCAAGGGATTGGTGGTGTTCTGCCGCAAGCTCCCGGCCATTGCCTGGGCGGTGGCGTTATTCGCCTCGTTTGAAGCGATGATGCTGACGCTGTTGCCCATTTACGGCCTGCGTCAGGGTTTCACACAAGACGTTGCGTTGTTCATGGTCAGCGTGGTGGTTGTCGGGGATGCGGTGCTGCAACTGCCGATCGGCTGGCTGGCGGACGTGATGTCGCGGCGCAACCTGTTCCGCGGGTGTGGTGTGGTGCTGATGCTGTCGAGCCTGAGTATTCCGCTGGCCTTGCACTCGTCTGTTATCTGGCCTGTTCTGGTGTTGTTCGGCGCCAGTGCCGGTGGCTTGTTTACCTTGTCGCTTATTCAGATTGGCGAGCGTTACCGTGACGATGAGCTGGTGCGCGCCAACGCTCACGTGTCGCAGTTGTGGGGTATTGGTTGTCTGGTCGGGCCACTGGCAACGGGGGCTGCCAGCCAGTGGGTGAGCGGTCACGCATTGCCGTTGCTGATGGCGCTGGGAGCGGCTGGTTTCGTGGTACTTGCCTGGCGCCGGGATGAACTGCCGCAGACGGTATCGGCCACCTAATCGATTCAGCCAGTTTCGTTGAGCAGTCTGGCGACGGTTTCACCGACAATCCGCACTGCGTTTTCAATTTCGTCAGTGGCTTTACTGGCGTAATTGATGCGCAGGCAATTGCGGTACTTGCCGGCCGCAGAAAAGATGCTGCCCGGCGCTATCTGGATCTTGTGCTCAAGCAGCGCCTGATTCAGGTACACGCTATCGAAGCCTGTCGGCAGCTCAACCCACAGCATAAAGCTGCCCAGTGGACGACTGACCCGGGTCTCGCTGGGGAAGTAGCGGCTGACCCAATCGATCATCTGGTCACGGCTTTGCGCATACTGGCTACGCATGCGCCGCAGGTGCGGCTCGTAATGGCCAGCGGCAAGAAACTCGGCAAGTGCCAGTTGCGGCAGTTGGGCGGTGCTGCCGGTGCCCATGTATTTCATGTGCAGCACCTGCTCCTGATAGCGGCCAGGTGCAATCCAACCAACTCGCAGGCCTGGCGCCAGGGTTTTCGAGAAAGAGCTGCAGAGCAGCACGCGGCCGTCACGGTCGTAGGACTTAATGGTGCGTGGACGCGGGTAGCTAAACGCCAGTTCGCCGTATACGTCATCCTCGATAATCGCCACGTCGTAGCGTTGGGCGAGGTCGAGCAGGGCGCGCTTATTCGCATCGGGCATGATGTAGCCCAGCGGGTTATTGCAATTCGGGGTCAGTTGTATGGCCTTGATCGGCCATTGCTCCAGCGCCATCTTCAATGCGTCGAGGTTGATCCCGGTGATGGGGTCGGTCGGCAATTCCAGTGCCTTCATGCCGAAGCCCTTGAGCGCTTGCATGACCCCATGAAAACTCGGTGAGTCGACCGCAACAATATCGCCGGGCTGACAAATGGCGCGGATAGCTGCCGAGAGCGCCTCATGGCAGCCCGTGGTCACAACGATTTCCTCGAAGGGAATCTGGCAGCCGGAGTCGATCATTAACCGCGAGATTTGCTGACGCAGGCTCTGCTCGCCACGGATACAGCCGTAAGTCAGCACGCTGGCGTCTTGGCGCCGGCTCAAGCGCGACAGCGAGCGCAGCAGCGGTTTCAGGGTGGGCGCAGTGATGTCCGGGCGGCCCCGGCCGAGTTGCAACAGGCCGCTATGTTCTGGGCTATGGCTGATTTGATCCAGTACCTGGTCCCATTGTGAGACTTCGACCGGTCGCAGTGCCGGTCGGCCCACTTGGGGCAGGGCAGGGACTTTGCGCTGCGGTGAAACAAAGTAGCCCGATTTGGGTTTGGGTGTTGCCATGCCCTGATCTTCAAGGTGGCGGTAAGCCTGTTGCACGGTGCTCAAGCTGACGCCGTGCTCGATGCTGAGGGCGCGCACGGAAGGCAGGCGATCCCCTGGCCGATACAGACCTTGCTCGATTCTGGAGCTGATCAGCGTTGCGAGGTCGATATAAAGCGTCATGCGCGCGTCTCTCGGTGCTGGCCGTTTGTTCGGCGATGAACCAGTACAGTTGTCGCTGAAAAGTGTGATTCAGAAGGCTAATTGGCAAATCTGTATGGATTTAATAATCATTTTTTGAATCTGTCATGCTTTTTCCGCAAAGCCCATGATGATTGCTCGAATGGGCTAATTGCCGGGAGAAGGAGATGAACGGATTAAGTGATGTAAGGCTGTCGTTGGCCGCGCAGGAGTTACAGCACAGTGCTCAGACGACGCTGGCTGGCCGTGTTGAATACGGGCCGCAGATGTCGCGCTGGACCCTGATGCTGCGCCGCTTGAGCACACGGCGACAGTTGCTCAAACTGACCGACCAGCAACTGAAGGACATCGGCCTGACCCGACAGCAAGCGAATCGCGAGGCGTCGCTGCCGTTCTGGAAATTATGAAATTTAGTCAGACCGCTGGCGTCTCGGTTACGCTGCCAGCCAACGGATAGGAGTCGATCATGGATATCGCAATTTTAACTTTTGAAGGCTTCAACGAGCTCGATTCATTCATCGCTGCCGGTATCCTCAACCGCCTCAAGGGTTCGGGCTGGAATGTGCAGATCACCTCTCCAGCGGCCACGGTGACCTCAATGAATGGCGTGCGCATCGAAGCCCAGCAACCGTTGGAGTTCGCCAATAGCGCCGATGTGGTGCTGTTCGGCAGCGGTATCCTGACGCGCGATATCGCGCAAGACCGCTCGATTCTGGATCGGTTACAACTGGACTCGTCGCGGCAACTGATTGGCGCCCAGTGCTCGGGCACTTTGCTGTTGTCGGTATTGGGCTTGCTCGATGGCGTGCCCGCGTGTACCGATTTGCTGAGCAAGCCGTGGGTGGTCGAGTCTGGGGTTGAGGTGTTACAGCAGGCGTTTTTTGCCAAGGGCAATGTCGCCACGGCAGGCGGCTGCATGGCTTCGCAATATCTGGCGACGTGGGTGATTGCCAAACTGGCGGGTACTGCGGCGGCCGAGACGGCAATCCATTACGTGGCGCCGGTGGGCGAGAAGGAATCCAGTGTGGCGCACAGTCTTTCGGTGGTCACGCCCTACATCTGAAGCCTTAACCGGCGCATGCAACAACAACTGCATGCGCCGTTTTGCAAGGTTACAGAACCTCTTTCATGCGGTGCCAGAGCATGCCCATCGCCAGAAGTGGCGAGCGCAGGTATTTGCCGCCTGGGAAGGTGATGTGCGGCACTTTGGCGAACAGGTCGAAGCCGTTACTGGCCTGACCGGCAATCGCCTCGCCCAGCAACTTGCCAGCGAGGTGCGTGGCATTCACGCCGTGGCCGGAGTAGGCCTGGGCGTAGAACACATTGTTTTGGCCTTTGAGGCGACCAATTTGCGGCAGGCGGTTTGCGCCAATGCCGATCATGCCGCCCCACTGATATTCCACCTTGGTGTCTTTCAGATGCGGAAACACTTCCAGCATCTTTGGCCGCATATAGCCGGCGATGTCCGCAGGATCGCGACCGGAGTAGTGGCAAGCACCGCCAAATAGCAGGCGGCGATCCGCAGACAGGCGATAGTAATCCAGCGCGACACGCTGATCACACAGGGCCATATTCTGCGGAATAATCGCTTTCGCCTGCTCTTCGCTCAGGGGCTCGGTGGCGATGATGTAGCTACCCGCCGGCAGCACTTTACCGCCGAGATTGGTATTCAGCTCGCCAAGGTAGGCGTTGCAGGCCAGCACCAGATTGTTTGCCAGTACCACGCCGCTGGCGGTGTGCACCTTGACCTGTGAGCCGTACTCAATGCGGGTAACTGCGCTGTCTTCGAACAGCTGGACGCCCAGCGACTCGGCTGCAGCGGCCTCGCCAAGCGCCAGATTCAGTGGATGCAAGTGGCCTGAGCCCATGTCGATCAAGCCGCCAACATAGCGGTCGGAGCCCACCACTTCACGCATCTGGTTGGGTTGCAGCAGGCGCAATTCGTGCTGGTAGCCGAGGCTTTTCAGCTCTTCGGCGTCTTCGGCAAAGCCTGCGAGGTCGCGAGGTTTATTGGCCAGGTCGCAATAACCCCAGGTCAGATCACAGGCGATGTTGAATTGCTCAACACGCTTGCGCACGATATCCACAGCCTCGATGCCCATGAGCTTGAAGTCGCGAACGCCTTCCTCGCCGACTACCGATTTGAACTGGTCAACGTCATGGCCAACGCCACGAATCAACTGTCCGCCGTTGCGACCGCTGGCTCCCCAGCCCATTTTGTGGGCTTCTAGAACCACCACGGACAAGCCTTTCTGGGCCAGCTCGATCGCTGTGTTAAGCCCCGAAAAGCCCCCACCAACAATGCACACATCAGCGCGCAGCTCACCTCCCAATGGTGCATAGGCCACGCTGCGGTTAGCGCTGGCGGCATAGTAGGAGGCGGCGTGCTGATTGCTGTGAACCGGTTGGTGAACGCGGGCGTTCATGTGTTAAATCCTGTTTATTGTGTTTGGAAAATTTTACGAAGCATAAGCATGGTTGCAGCTGATCGCCAAGCATAAATCCAAAAAAGTGGCTGAGCGTCGCATAAATCTCGTTGCGCTTCGGCACAGGTTAAACTGTGTAAACCTGTTAAGGATGCTGCTTATGAGTTGTACCAGCCGGAAAATTGATTACCTGCGTCGGCAGATTCCCAGCTTTGCCTGTATCCCGGGTTGTCACGACTGTTGTGGGCCGGTCACAGCATCCTCCGAAGAGATGTCGCGGCTGCCGCACAAGAGCGATGCCGAGCATGAGGCGGCGCTGGAAGAGTTGAACTGCGTGCATCTGGGGCCGAACGGTTGTCAGGTGTATGACCAGCGTCCACTTATTTGTCGCCTGTTCGGCACCACGCCGAATCTGCCGTGCCCGCATGGCCGTGGCCCCGAAGTGCCGATTGAGCCGGAGTTTGAGGCGCAGGTGCACAAGTTGATTGCGACTACCCGGCAGGTTTTGGTTTAGCGCACATGTGCAGCTGCCTGCGGCTCACACGAACAAGGGCTGAATCTGCTCGATCACACGTTTAGCCCGTGCAGACAGCGGCCATTCAGCGCGGTGTATCAGCCATAAGGTGTCGATAACGCCTCGCTCGCTCTGAATCACCTGCACACGCTCAGACTGGCCGAAGGCGATGCGCGCAAAGCGCGGTATCACCGTGAAGCCCAGACCACGCGCTACTGACTCCAGAATCAACGAGATTTGATTGGTGTAGCCGCGTGTCGGCAGGTTGCGAATACCCGGCGCTCCGGGAAACGTACGGCTTAACAATCTGCTGGCCATTGCTTGTCCGTCGGGGTGATCAATAAAGCCCAGACGCTCAAGATCCTGCCAGCTGTTCACCGCTGCGGCGCTCGGCGCGACCAGTTCCAGCGGTTCTTCGCAAAAGCGGCTGACCTTGAGCCGTGGGTCGTCCGGTCTCAGGGTCGTCAAACCCAGCTCAAAACGGTTTTCCAGCACGCTGGACAAGACCTCGCTGTCCGGGGCGAAGCGATGACGAATGTTCAGCCCGGGATGAGCCTGCTGTAACTCCAGCAGGTGTGGATAAATTGCCAGGCCGATGCTGCCGGGGCTTATCAGGCTGATCTCGCCGTGGTCGCTCTCAGCCTCAGACAAGCGCAACTGCAAGCGCTGATCCGCCGCGCCAACCTCTGCACAGTATTCCAGTAATGCATGGCCCGCCGGGGTCAGCTCCAGTGCGCGCGGACGCCGGATTAACAACTGGCCCAGGCGCTCTTCGAGTTTTTGCACATGTTGGCTGACGGCCGCTTGGGTGAGGTCGAGCCGTTCGGCGGTGCGGGTGAAATTACCTTGCTCCGCTAGAGTTGCAAAGGTGCGCAGCCACTGTGGATTTATCATAACGAATACTTATGCTCTCGATAACAGTTGCCTTATTTTTATTATGGCTATGGCTGCATAGACTGGCTACTCATTAATCACCCCGAGGTAATGACCATGTCCACTGTCTACCCAAGAAGCTTTTCCCATATCGGCTTGTCGGTGACCGACCTCGACGCGGCGGTCAAGTTCTACACAGAGGTCATGGGTTGGTACCTGATCATGCCGCCAACCACCATTGTCGAGGATGACACGGCCATTGGCGCCATGTGCACCGACGTATTTGGCGAGGGCTGGGGCTCGACGCGCATCGCGCACCTCTCCACAGGCGACCGCATCGGTGTGGAGATCTTCGAATTCTCCAATGCCGAGAAGCCACAGAACAACTTTGAATACTGGAAAACCGGGGTCTTTCACTTCTGCGTACAAGACCCGGATGTAGAAGGTCTGGCGGCCAAAATTGTTGCTGCCGGTGGTAAGCAGCGGATGCCGGTGCGCGAGTACTTCCCGGGCGAGAAGCCATATCGCATGGTCTACATGGAAGATCCGTTCGGCATCATCCTTGAGATCTATAGCCACAGCTATGAGCTGACTTACTCCGCAGGCGCCTATCAGTAATGCGCTGAACGTTTGATTGCAGCGAATGGCCGCGTTCACCGGCCATTCGCTGAGTCGCGTTCTGTTGCTCCGGCTGTCACGTCTGGCTGCCGGGTGTGTTGTCAGCCGACGTGGCTGCTCATGGCGGGCCTATTCCGGAACCGGCAGAGACAAGCTCTCTTTAACCTCTTCCATGACGATATAGCTTTTGGATTCGCGTACGTGGGGCAGTTTGAGCAGGATGTCGCCAAGCAGTTTTCGGTACGAGGCCATCTCGTTGATGCGCGCTTTTACCAGGTAGTCAAAATCCCCCGAAACCAGGTGACATTCCAACACGTGCGGCAGTTTCAGCACCGCGCGGCGGAACTCTTCGAAGGTGTCGCCTGACTTGTAGTCGAGGCTGATCTCAACAAATACCAGCAGGCTGGCCTTGAGGTTCTGCGGGTTCAGCCGGGCGTGGTAGCCCATGATGATGCCTTCGCGTTCCAGGCGCCGCACCCGCTCGGTACACGGCGTAGTAGACAGCCCCACGCGTTCGCCCAGTTCAGTGAAAGAGATGCGCCCGTCTTCCTGAAGGATTCGCAGGATGTTGCGGTCGATCTTGTCCAGTTCGCGGCGGCTCTGATGTTGGGTGCGCATGGGCGATGCCCCTCCGTAGAAGTGTGTTTTGCCGATAATTCTCGCCAAATATAGCTTTATATATAGTGAATAACACTGCTCATTGCTCAATATACTGCGCGCATCAACGCTCTAAATAAAAAATGCCAGTGCATAGTCGCGGCAAGGAGAAAACGATGCGGGTCTTGGTGCTTGGTAGCGGTGTAATCGGAACGGTCAGTGCTTACTATCTGGCCCGTCAGGGTTTTGAAGTGACAGTGGTTGACCGTCAGCCGGCACCCGCTATGGAGACGAGCTTCGCCAACGCCGGCCAGGTTTCTCCAGGCTATGCATCGCCTTGGGCTGCACCGGGCGTGCCGCTTAAAGCCATCAAATGGTTGCTGCAAAAGCATGCTCCTTTGGCCATCAAGGCCACATCCGACCCGGATCAGTACCTGTGGATGGCGCAAATGCTGCGCAACTGCACCGCCAGCCGTTATGCGGTGAACAAAGAGCGCATGGTGCGCCTCTCCGAATATAGCCGTGACTGCCTCGATGAGCTGCGTGCCGAGACCGGTATCAGCTACGAAGGCCGCAAGTTGGGCACAACTCAACTGTTCCGCACGCAGGCGCAGGTCGATAATGCTGCCAAGGATATCGCCGTACTCAAGCAGTCGGGCGTGCCTTATGAGCTTCTGGACCGTGCCGGCATTGCCCGGGTTGAGCCGGCACTGGCCAGCGTGACCGACAAGCTGGCAGGTGCACTGCGTTTGCCGAATGACCAGACTGGCGACTGCCAGATGTTCACCCGTAAGTTGGCTGATATGGCCCGCGCCATGGGTGTTGAATTCCGCTTCGGCGAGAACATCGAGCGCCTCGATCACGCAGGCGATCGCATCAACGGCGTGTGGATCAACGGCAAACTGGAAACCGCTGACCGCTATGTATTGGCGCTCGGCAGCTTCAGCCCGCAATTGCTCAAGCCGCTGGGCATTCGTGCACCGGTTTATCCGCTCAAGGGATATTCGCTGACTGTGCCAATCACCAACGGTGACATGGCGCCGACTTCGACCATCCTTGATGAAACCTACAAGGTTGCAATCACCCGTTTCGACCAGCGCATCCGCGTTGGCGGTATGGCTGAAATTGCCGGTTTCGACATGAGCCTCAATCCGCGTCGCCGCGAGACGCTGGAAATGATCGTTGGCGATCTCTACCCGCAAGGTGGCGATGTCAGCCAGGCCGAATTCTGGACCGGGCTGCGTCCGGCGACCCCGGATGGCACGCCAATCGTCGGTGCAACCCGTTACAGCAACCTGTTCCTGAACACCGGTCACGGTACGCTGGGTTGGACCATGGCCTGTGGTTCCGGGCGTTTCCTGGCCGATCTGATGGCGAAAAAGCGTCCGCAGATCAGCAGTGAAGGTCTGGATATTTCCCGTTACAGCAAGAACAAGGAGAGCTCTGCTCATGGCAGTCCAGCGCCTGCGCACTGAGTCGCGCTACAGCGAAATCGTCATCCATAACGGCACGGTCTATCTGGCCGGCCAATTGGCCGACGACTTCAGCGGCGATATCGTCGCGCAAACCGAACAAACCCTGGCCAACATCGATTTGATGCTGGCTGAGGCGGGCACCGATAAGAGCCAGATCCTCTCGGTGACCATCTACCTGAAAGACATGGAGCGTGATTACGCCGGCCTCAATCAGGTCTGGGATGCTTGGGTCCGTCCCGGCACCGCACCTGCCCGCGCGGCAGTCGAAGCGCGGATGTACAAGCCCGACGTACTGGTCGAAATGACCGTAGTGGCTGCACTCAATAACTAGTCCCATTGACCCGGCATGTTGTCCCTGCCGGGTTTTTTTATGACTTATCCACAGCAGAAGACAGAATAATGCGTCCAGCCCGTGCCCTTATCGACCTCAATGCGCTGCGTCATAACTACCGTTTGGCCCGCGAAGTATCCGCTGCCAAAGCCCTCGCGGTGATCAAGGCGGATGCGTATGGGCATGGTGCGGTGCGCTGTGCGAAAGCGTTGCAGGATGAGGTCGATGGCTTTGCTGTGGCCTGCATTGAAGAGGCGCTGGAGTTGCGCGAAGCCGGCATTCGCGCGCCGATTCTGCTGTTGGAAGGTTTTTTCGAAGCCGCTGAGCTTGAGCTGATCGAGCAGCACGACTTCTGGTGCGTAGTGCATTCGCTCTGGCAGCTTGAAGCGCTTGAGCGTGCGCAACTCAATCGCGCGCTTACGGTCTGGCTCAAGCTTGACTCGGGCATGCACCGGGTTGGTTTTCATCCAGACGATTACGTCGCCGCCCATGAGCGTCTGCAGGCCAGCAGCAATGTCGGCAAAGTCGTATTGATGAGCCACTTTGCGCGTGCCGATGAACTCGACTGCTCGCGCAGCGAAGAGCAGCTTGAGGCTTTTGAACAGGTGCGTAGCGGCATTGATGCCGAGATCAGCCTGCGCAATTCCCCGTCGGTGCTGGGCTGGCCGCAAGTACCGAGCGATTGGGTGCGCCCCGGCATTATGTTGTACGGCGCCACGCCATTTGAGCAACCGCAGACGCTGGCCAGCCAGTTGCAGCCCGTGATGACCCTGGAATCGAAAATTATCAGTGTGCGCGAACTGCCGGCGGGTGAGCCGGTTGGTTACGCGGGCAGCTTTGTGACCGAACGGCCGACCCGTGTCGGCGTTGTGGCCATGGGTTATGCCGATGGTTATCCGCGCCACGCGCCGACCGGCACCCCGGTTGCGGTCGATGGCCAACTGACGCGGCTGATAGGCCGGGTATCGATGGACATGATCACTGTCGACCTCACCGATCTACCTCAGGCAGGCCTGGGCAGTCGGGTCGAGTTCTGGGGCAAACAGGTGCTCGCCAGCGACGTTGCCAGCCGTGCAGGGACTATTCCTTATCAGATTTTTTGCAATTTACGTCGCGTTCCGCTGCTCTATTCTGAGGACTGAGTAATTTTCTGAGCAGGATATGGGACAAGACTGTTGTAAATACTGAACGCTGTTGCCATGATACGGACACATTTTCTGTATCAGCCCGAAGGGGGACTCCAGCATTGGACGTCGGTGTACGACTGCAATCCATTCGCAAACTCAAAGGCCTTTCCCAGCGTGAACTCGCTAAACGGGCAGGCGTTACCAACAGCACTATTTCGATGATCGAGAAGAACAGCGTAAGCCCTTCGATCAGCTCATTGAAAAAGGTGTTGGCGGGTATTCCCATGTCACTGGTCGAGTTTTTCTCCCTCGACATGGAACAGGACAGCAGTGCCCAAGTCGTCTACAAGGCCGGAGAGCTGATCGACATCTCCGATGGCGCGGTCACCATGAAGCTCGTCGGCCGGGCACATCCCAGCCGGGCTATCGCATTTCTCTCTGAAACCTATCCGCCGGGCGCCGACACGGGCGACTCGATGCTTGCGCACGAAGGTGAAGAGGCCGGATTGCTGGTGGAAGGGCGTCTTGAGTTGGTAGTCGGTACCGAGACTTACATTCTGGAGCAGGGCGACAGCTACTACTTTGATAGCAGTAAACCCCACCGTTTCCGTAATCCTTTCGACGTACCGGCAAAGCTGGTGAGTGCGACAACGCCGGCCAACTTTTAATCTGTAAGGCGCTTAGATCGGCCCTTTGGCCGGTATTGGCCACTGACTAAACTTTTAGTTGGTGGCAGTGCCTCGCGCCTGCTGCGGCAATTTAGGTTGTTTCGGCCAGCTGGGCTTGCCGTTATACTTGCATATCGCTCGCGAAACCGTGGCCGCGGGTGAATCTAGCCATGATGAGGTAATGCGTGTGAACCTAATTAAGAAGATGCTAATAGCCCCCGTTACAGTGATGGCGCTTTGGGCCGTTACTGCTCAGGCCACTACCGACGATGCTATTGCCGAGCGTTTGAAGCCGGTAGGTCAGGTCTGTGTGCAGGGTGAAGAGTGTAAAGGCGTAGAGGCTGTCGCTTCTGCTGCTGGCGGTGGTGCTAAAACCCCCGACGACGTGATCGCTGCTCATTGCGGCGCGTGCCACAACACTGGCGTGTTGGGTGCTCCGAAAATCGGTGATACCGCTGAGTGGAAAAAACGTGCTGACGAGCAAGGCGGTCTTGACGGCCTGCTGGCTAAAGCCATCTCCGGTATCAATGCCATGCCGCCAAAAGGCACCTGTGCTGACTGTACCGATGACGAGCTGAAAGCGACCATCCAGAAAATGTCGGGTCTGTAAGACTGCATTTTTAGAAAAAGCCGCCTGCGGGCGGCTTTTTTGTGCCCGCAGAAAACTGGCAGGAACTTGGCGTTGGCATGTGCCTCTATGTTCACGTGACAGCGGGTGGCGTGCCGCTACGCTTACACATGTCAGCCAGTGTGCAAACTGCGCAGCAACTTCAGTGACGAAGGCGCAGAGTTCTAACCATGCAAGGAGAGCCTAATGCAGTCGATGTATTCGTTTGACGCGGCAATCGAGCAGGTGCTTGATCGTATCAAGGGGCCGATAAAGCTCGCCCTGCCGCTTGGCCTGGGTAAACCCAATCGCTGGGTTAATGCCTTGTATCAGCGCTGCAAACAACTCCCCGAGCGTCAGCTGAAAATCTATACCGCGCTGTGTCTGGCTCGTCCACAGCCCGAAGCCGGGTTACAGCAGCTGTTTGTAGAGCCGTTTCTTGAGCGGGTGTTTGCTGACTATCCCGAGCTGGATTTTCTCAGCGACCTTCGCCATGGAACGCTTCCGGCCAATATCAGCGTCGAGCAGTTTTTCATGCAGCCCGGCAGCCTGCTGCATTGTGATGTCGCCCAGCAGAGCTACATCAGCAGCAACTACAGCCATGTGGCGCGCGACCTCAATGATCACGGGGTGAACCTGATCGCCCAGTTGGTGGCCAGCGATCCTCAGCGGCCCGATCATTTCAGCCTGAGCAGCAACCCCGATATCACCCTCGACCTGATGCCGCTGATGGAGCAGCGCAGAGCACGCGGTGAGCCGATTATCTATCTGGCGCATGTGCATGCAGATCTGCCCTACATGCCAGGTGATGCCGAGGTTGCGCGGGAGGTGTTCGACATCCATTTGCAGGAAAACGAGCACACCACGCTGTTCTCGACACCCAACATGCCAGTCAGCTTGCAAGACCATTGCATTGGTTTACACGCCAGTACGCTGGTGCGCGATGGCGGAACCTTGCAGATTGGTATCGGTTCGATGGGCGATGCGCTGACTGCTGCCCTGCTGGCGCGCGATGCCAACAATGCCGCCTACAACGAGGTTTTGCAGGCGCTGGCAGTCACCCCTGAGACCTTAGCAGGCAGCGTGGCGATTGGCGGCAGCGGTGGGTTTGAGCAGGGCTTGTACGGCTGCAGTGAGATGTTTGTAAACGGCCTGCTAAAACTGGCGGATGCCGGGATTATTCGCCGTGCGGTGTACCCGGATTTAGTGGTGCAAAAACTGGCCTCGGCTGATGCGCTCGACGATCAGGGCGCGCCGAAAAGTGTGCAAACCATGCTCGACGCCGGGTTCTGCCCAAACCTCACGGCGGATGCATTGGCACATCTGCAACAGCACGGGTTGCTTGCGGACGGGATCACGTTACAGGCTGGTGAGTTGCATTTGCCAGACGGCAATCAGGTGCCTGCCAATCTTGCGGATTCAGCGACCCAGGCCGCGCTGGCGGCGTATTTGCGGCCAGCAACTGCTGGCGTGGTGCTGCACGGTGGGTTCTTCCTTGGGCCGCGCTCCTTTTATGCCCGACTCAATGAGCTGGATTTGCAGCAGCGCCGGCGTTACGCCATGACCGGTATCTGCTTCATCAATGAGCTTTACGGCGAGGAGCAGCTGAAACGCCTGCAACGCCGCGATGCACGCTTTATTAACACGGCGTTCACCATGACGCTGATGGGCGCGGCGGTATCTGATCAGCTCGAAGATGGCCGGGTGCTGAGTGGTGTGGGCGGGCAGTACAACTTTGTCGTGCAGGGCCATGCAGTGCACGATGCCCGCTCGATTCTGCTGCTGCGCAGCTGGCGCGAGTCGGCAGGCGAGGTTACATCGAACATTGTCTGGGATTATGGTCACGTCACCATTCCACGGCATTTGCGCGATATGGTCGTCACCGAATATGGCGTGGCGGACCTGCGCGGTAAGAATGATGCCGAGGTGATTGCGGCGCTGCTGGCGATCAGTGATTCGCGGTTTCAGCCCGAGCTTATCGAGCAGGCAATAAAAGCCGGCAAACTGGCCAAAGACTTCCAGCTCGATGAGTGTTACTGCAACAACACACCCGAGCGCTTGCAGGCCGTGCGGGCCGGTAATGCCGAGCTGTTCGAAGAGTATCCATTGGGCAGCGATTTCACGCCCGATGAGTGCGACTTGCTGCGTGCGCTGAACTGGCTGAAGAGCAAGTTCAAGCTCACCGAAGTCTTTGAGTTGGGCAAAGCAGCCCTCGACGCTCCGGAGCCTGCGGCCTTCATGACCCATTTGCAGCGGATGAATCTGGCGCAGCCGCAAGGTCTGACCGAAGGGCTGTATCAGCGCTTGCTGTTGGCAGGCTTGCAGGCGACCGCAGAGGCTTAGCGGTGTGTTTGAGTAACGGCGTATTCGCCGTTACTCAACGTCTGGCTTACTCGAGGAAGCTGACTGCGCCGTCGGCGAGCGAGCTGATGCGCGCCAGTGATTCTACGCGGAAACCCTGAGCGTCCAGTTCGGCGCGACCGGCCTGGAATGACTTCTCGATGACCACACCAATCCCGGCGATGCTGGCGCCTGCCTGCTCGATCACGTCGATCAGGGCTTTGGCGGCGCGGCCATTGGCCAGGAAATCGTCGATTACCAGTACGTGGTCGTCAGCAGTCAGGTGCTTGGCCGAAACGGCAATGGTGCTTTCGGTCTGCTTGGTGAAGGAGTAAACCTTCGAGGTCAGCAGGTCATCCTTGAGTGTCAGCGACTGGTATTTACGCGCGAAAATTACCGGTACACCGAGTTCCAGACCGGCCATGACTGCCGGTGCGATACCGGACGCTTCGATGGTGACGATCTTGGTGATGTTCTGATCGCGGAAGCGCACGGCAAACTCATGGCCGATTTGCTGCATCAGTTTCGGGTCGATCTGATGGTTAAGAAAGGCATCGACCTTAAGTACCTGCTCAGAAAGCACAATGCCTTCTTGGCGAATTTTCTGTTTCAGCGCTTCCACGCAGTTACCCTCGTTTTGGTGTGATTTTCCGTACTGGTGTCGGAATTTATAGCGTTGAATGCAGCCATTGTGCGGGCATTCAGCGGTTATTTTTTCAGCATTGCCCGCAAGTCTGCCAGTGCGGCATTGCCGCGGGCGGCTTTTACTTCTACGGGCGCATCCTCAAGACCTTCCCATTCGAGGTCTTCAGGCGGCAGTTCGTTAAGGAAACGGCTCGGCGAGCAGTCACTGATTTCACCGTATTGCTTGCGCTTGGCGGCAAAGGTGAAGGCCAGGGTTTCCCGCGCGCGCGTAATGCCCACATACGCCAGACGGCGCTCCTCCTCGATAGTGTCCGCCTCGATGCTGGAGCGGTGCGGGAGGATTTCTTCCTCCATGCCGATAATGAACACATAGGGAAATTCGAGGCCCTTGGAGGCATGCAGCGTCAGCATCTGCACGCCGTCGGCGCCTTCCTCTTCCTCTTGCTGGCGTTCAAGCATGTCGCGCAGAACCAGCTTGCCGATGGCATCCTCGATGGTCATGTCGCCGTCTTCATCACGCTCCAGAGTGTTTTTCAGCGCTTCGATGAGGAACCAGACGTTACCCATGCGGGCATCGGCGACCTTGTCGTTGGAGGCGTTCTGGCGCAGCCAGTTTTCGTAGTCGATATCCATGACCATGCTGCGCAGCGCCGCTATCGGGTCGTTCTGCGCACATTGCTGACGCACGCCATCCATCCACCGGGCAAAGCGCGCCAGGCGCTCCGTGTAGCGGTTGTCGAGGTGTTCGCCGAGGCCAATCTCGCTGGCGGCGGCGTACATGCTGATCTTGCGCTCAGTGGCGTAATTCCCCAGCTTCTCCAGCGTGGCCGAGCCGATTTCGCGGCGTGGCACGTTAATCACGCGCAAGAAGGCGTTGTCATCGTCCGGGTTTACCAGCAGGCGGAAGTAGGACATCAGGTCTTTTACTTCCTGACGGGCAAAGAAGCTGGTGCCGCCACTCAGGCGATAAGGAATCTGGTGGTGCTGGAGTTTCAGCTCCATCAGCTTGGCCTGATAGTTACCGCGATAAAGAATGGCGAAGTCGTTATAGGGGCGGTCTTTACGCAGGTGCAGGGTGAGAATTTCCATGGCGACCCGTTCGCACTCGGCGTCTTCGTTGCGGCAGCGAATCACCCGGATCTCATCGCCCACGCCCATTTCACTCCACAGCTGCTTCTCGAACGCATGCGGATTGTTGGCAATCAGGGTGTTGGCGCACTTGAGAATGCGGCTGGTAGAGCGGTAGTTCTGCTCCAGCATGACGATTTTCAGTGACGGGTAATCATCTTTCAGCAGCATCAGGTTTTCCGGCCGCGCGCCACGCCAGGCGTAAATCGACTGGTCATCGTCGCCCACCACGGTGAACTGATTGCGCGTGCCCACCAGCAGCTTTACCAGCAGATACTGGCTGGCGTTGGTGTCCTGATATTCGTCGACCAGCAAGTAGCGGATGCGGTTTTGCCACTTCTCGAGAATATCGGCGTGCTCTTGAAACAGCTTCACCGGCATCAGGATCAGGTCGTCAAAGTCCACTGCGTTGTAGGCCTTGAGCGTGCGCTGGTAATGCAGATAAACGATGGCGGCAGTTTGCTCTTTCGGGTTGCGCGCCTCGGCCAGCGCCTGATCAGGCAGGATCAGGTCATTCTTCCACGAGCCGATGTAGTTCTTGATCTCGTCGATGCCATCGTCGCCCGCGTACTCTTTCTGCATGATGTCGCTGAGCAGCGCTTTGATATCGCCCTCATCGAATATCGAAAAACCGGGCTTGTAGCCGAGGCGTGCATATTCCTTGCGGATGATATTCATGCCCAGATTGTGGAACGTCGAAACCGTCAGGCCGCGCGCCTCGCCACCTTTCAACAAGGTGCCGACACGTTCTTTCATTTCGCGCGCGGCTTTGTTGGTGAAGGTCATCGCGACAATGTGCTGGGCGCGCACGCCGCAGTTCTGCACCAGATGAGCGATTTTTCGGGTGATCACGCTGGTCTTGCCGGAGCCAGCGCCGGCGAGCACCAAAAGAGGGCCGCCGACGTAATTCACGGCTTCTTTTTGCCGGGGGTTAAGTCGGGACATTGCACTGATCACCAAAGAAGTAGCCGGGCATTTTAACAGGCTGAGCGCGTTGTGCCCTAACCGTCTGGAAGTGTGTCTTGCCGCACACATTGAAAAATCTGCTGACGGGGAGAAACATCTAATCCTTTACCCTTGAGCACTTGTCGAAAAATCAGCTTTAGAGCAGGATGCACTTAAGGACACACGGAGGTGTTTGAAAAGACATCATTTAATGGTGCAGCGAGACGGATCTCCGTCGAAATTTTTGTGGTCTGGGGGAAGTTGCTTGTCCGCGCTCGTCGAACCCTTACGCTTGGTTCTCTTAGCCGATGCTACTGGTTGGCCAGAACTATTACGTAAGCTCCTTGGGGCTGAGGCATGTCCATTCCCGCTGATTACGGCACCTTCCTGGGATGTGGCGCGTAGCCTCTTCCATAATTGCGGCAACGGCCTGTTGCTGACGACCAAAGAATTCCAGCCGGCTCCCGGCACCTGCCCGTTACCAGTCATCCTGTTACTCGAAGAAGAGCCCGAAAACGAGCCCGAAGGGGTTAGCGACTGGCTGGTGCGTGAGCGTGTCACTGGCGATGTGTTGCGTCGTTCGCTGCGCTACGTGCGCGAGCAAGGCACGCTGCGGCAGACGCTCAACCGGTTGGCCGAGCAAGATGCCCTCACCGGAATCGCCAATCGGCAGGGCTTCCAGACTCTGCTGGCAGCCAGACTGGCTTCAAACGAAGGCCGTGGCTTGACCATGGGCCACCTTGATCTGGATAACTTCCGCCACGTTAACGATGCGCTGGGTTTTCGCGCCGGTGACCGACTTATCCTACAAGTGGTCGCACGGCTAAAAGCATTGCTTCAGGCCGGCGATCAAATTGCCCGCTTGGGCAGCGATGAATTTGCTTTGTTGCTCGACACCCGCCGCGATCCGAAACGAGTCGAGCTGGTTGGCGAGCAGATCTGTGAAGCGCTGGCTGAACCCTATTGGGTGGATGGCGAAAGCCTGCTGCTCGGTTGCAGTCTGGGGTTGGCACATGCCAACAGCGTCAGCGCTGCCGACCCGCTGATGTGGCACGCCAATATCGCCATGCAGCAAGCCAAAGGCCAGCAGGGCTGCGCCTACCATGTCTATGACGAGCGCATTACCCGCGATGCGCGTGGCCAGACCGATCTCGAAGGCGAACTGCGCCGTGCTCTGCGCCGTGATGAACTGGTGCTGCATTATCAGCCGCGGCTGTGCCTCAAGGCTGGCCGGGTCGTCGGGCTGGAAGCGCTGGTGCGCTGGCAACATCCTGAGCGTGGTTTGTTGCCGCCGAGCGAGTTTGTGCCTCTGGCGGAGGAGAGCGGGCTGATCGTGCCGCTCGGTTATTGGGTTATCTCCCGTGCGCTGCGCGATATGCAGTGGTTGCTCGGCCGTGGCCTGCCGCCGCTGCACATGGCGGTCAATTTGTCGTTCCGCCAGTTTCAGGACAGCCAGCTATTGCCGACCCTGAGTCGTCTGATTGCAGAACGCGGCGTCGATGCGCGCTGGCTGGAGTTTGAATTGACCGAGACGGCGATCATGCGCCGCAGCGATCAGGTACAGCAGACCATGCTTGCGCTGGGTGAGCTGGGCGTGCGCTTCTCGCTGGATGACTTCGGCACCGGTTTCTCATCGTTCGTGCACCTCAACAACCTGCCGATCACGCTGCTCAAAATCGACAAGAGCTTTGTCGGCGGCATGACTGAGCGCACCGAAAACCGCCAACTGGTGCGCGCCATGATCAACCTGGCGCATAACCTCAATTTGGAAGTGGTCGCCGAAGGTGTGGAAGACACCGAACAGATGATGCTGCTGCGTCAATTCGGCTGCGATCAGGCGCAAGGTTATCTGATCAGCAAGGGCCTGCCGCTCAACGAGCTGGTGCGTTTTCTGATGCAGGCTCCCCGCCATGCGCAACTGGGCATGGCACAGAACTAGCTCCACGCCCGTTTAGCCCCCGGCATTTTCAGCTACGCGCGTCAGCTACGCGCGTTCGACCGCAGATTCAGCTAGCGCTATTCCTGCGCCCTCGGCACGCAGCAGGCGCGCGGTTTTCCATTCAAAGCCCAGGCTCAGGCCTACAGCCGCACACGCCAAGCCCCCGGCCAGCCCCCACCACACGCCTGCAGCGCCCCAGCCCAGCGGGAACGCCAGTGACCAGGCCAGCGGTGCACCGATCAGCCAATAGCACAGCAGGCCAACGTAAAAGGTGGTCTTGGCATCTTTAAGGCCCCGAATCGCGCCCATGGCGATGGTTTGGATACCGTCGAACAATTCAAACAGGGCGGCAATCGCCAGCAGGCTGACAGCCATTGCGACGACATCACTGAATTGCGGATCTTGCGGGTCGAGGAACAGGCCGACAACAAAGTGCGGCGCCAGCCAGAACAACGCGGCAAAGCCGAGCATGCAGCCTGCACCGAGCAGTAGACCGAGCCTGCCCGCGCGTCTGGCCTCGAGCAAATTGTTGGCGCCGTAGTGGCGGCCAATACGAAAGGTGACTGCGTAGGAAATGCCCACCGGCACCATGAAGGCGACGTACACCGACTGGATAGCGATTTGGTGCGCGGCTATCTGCGTGCTGCCCATCGCGCCCATGCACAGCGCGGCAAAGGCAAATAACCCGGACTCCACCGCATAGGTGCCGCCAATTGGCAAGCCCAGACGCACCAGTTCGCGCAGCTCTTCAAGCTGTGGGCGGAGCAGGCCGCGTTGCAGCGGATAGGCGTTGTAGGCGCTGTGATGCATGACATGCCAGAGCAGCAGCAAGGCCATTACGCTCATCACAATCGCAGTCACCAAGCCAATGCCAGCGAGACCCATGGGCGGCAAGCCGAACCAGCCTTTAATCAGCGCATAGTTGAGTACGAAGTTGGCCACGGCGCCGCCAATGCTGATCGCCACAACCGGGCCGGGCCGGTCGATGGCGCTGGTAAAGCCGCGCAGCGCCATGAATGTCATGTAGCCAGGCAGGGCAAACACCAGCGTGCTCAGAAACGGCGCTGCCATGGCCACGTTGGCCGGTGTCTGGCCGAGTTTCAGCAGCAGCGGCTCCAGGTTCCAGAGCAGCAGACCCGCACCGAGCGCGAGCATCCAGCCCATCCACAGGCCGTTTTGGGTGATGCGGGTAACGCCGGCGGCATCGTTGGCGCCATGCTTGATCGCCACCAGATTACCGACAGCGGCAATCGTGCCCACGCAAAAAATCGACACGAACGAGTAGGTCGCGGCCCCCAAGCCGCCGCCTGCCAGTTCGTCTGGGCCGAGCATGGCCATCATCACGGTGTCGGTAAACACCATGAGCACGTGCGCCAGTTGCGCAACGATCAATGGCCCGGCGAGGCGCAGGATGGCGACAAATTCACGTTTGTTCGAATGCAGCATGGCCTGCGGATATCCTGCTTAAAACAGCGAATAAGGTTTGCCCGCGGTGCCGTCGGCAAAGCGCGAGCAGCCGAAGGCCTTGAGGTCAAAACCAGGTTGGCCGCTGGTGGCCCACTGGCTCATCAACTTGCCGACAATCGGTCCCATCGCAAAGCCGTGGCCGCAGAAGCCGGTCGCGATCAGCAAGCCCGGCACTTGCGACGGAGCATCCAGCACCGGGATGCCATCGGGCAGTACGTCGATGAATCCGGCCCAGCTTTCGATCACCCGAACACCGCGCAATTGCGGGAAGGCGCGGCCCAGTGCTGCCTGCGCACGCTTGATGCGTTCGGCTTGCGGCAGGGCATGCGGGTCGCGCTCGGCAATGGCCGGATCATTGCCGCTAAAACGCTGGCGCAGGTCGTGTAAAAACGCGCCATTGAGACGGAATCGGAAACTGTGGTGATGCTCGGGCAACAGCGGCAAATACCAGGATGCACCACGTAAGAAGCTCAGGCTGAGGTCGATGTCGGCCTGCGCCTCGTCGGCCAGATTGATGCTGCCATCGGCGCGCTGGCGCATGCCGATGCCATGCCCAATGAAACTGCAGGCACCAATATCCGCGCCCGGACTGGTGCGCGAGACGGTGCTGCGAATGGCCTGCTGCGGAATCTCCAGCCCTAGCGGCTTGAGCAGGCGCCAACTGCTGGCGCCGGCGGCGATCAACACGCGCTTGGTTTTGACATAGCCGCGCTCGGTTTGTACCCCGCAAATGGCTCCGGCTGCGCGGTCGATGGCCGTGACGCCACAGCCTTCGGCGAAATGCACGCCAGCTTCGAAGCCGCGCAGGGCAAAGCCGGGCGTGACGCGACGAGGCTCGGCCTGACCATCACTTGCGGTGAACAGTCCGCCTTTAGCCGGATCGGCCAAACCGGGGATCTTTTCCGCGACTTCGTTGCGGCTGAGCACGCGGGTGTCGAGCCCGAACTGTTGCGCCACGCCTAGCCACTCCTGATATTCACTCAGATGCTGTTCGGTTTCGGCCAGATACAAACACCCGCCCTGACGCCACTCCAAGGGCAACTGCAGCTCATGCTCAAGGTTTTGCCAGAGAGGCATGGCCGCCATCATCAAGGGTACTTCGGCGGGGTCGCGGGCCTGCTGGCGAACAAAGCCCCACGCGCGGGTGGACTGTTGGCTGGCAAGGCCGGCCTTGTCGCAAACCAGTACCGATAATCCCTGTTTGCTCAAGTAGTAAGCTGTCGCGCAGCCCATGATGCCTGAGCCGGCGATCACCATATCGACTTCGCGTGGCAGTTCGCTCGCTGAGGCAAGTGAGGGGTGAAGTGGATAGCAACCGTGGCTCATGGCAATCTCGCAAACAGGTATTGAGTTATGCAGTATGGGAAACTGAGCCCGTAAACGGCAAAGGGATAATAGGTATATCTAGCATGAGTTTTAGTCATCTATGAATCGTAAGCTCCCGCCCCTGTATGCACTTCGCGCTTTCGAGGCGGCAGCCCGGCATGCCTCATTCACCCGGGCTGCCGAAGAACTGCTGATTACGCAGAGCGCAGTCAGTCGGCATATCCGCACGCTGGAGACGCATTTCGATTGCCGTCTGTTTGAGCGCAATGGGCGCAACCTGCGCCTGACTGAGCAAGGCCGGTTGCTGGTGCCGGGCCTGCGTGATGGTTTCGATGCCCTGGAGCGGGCGTGCATGCCGCTGCATATCGACGATTCGGTTATCCGCATGAAAGCCCCGTCGACGCTGACCATGCGCTGGCTGCTCTCGCGCCTGTCGCGGTTTCGGCAGATTAATAAAGAGGCCGAAATACAGCTCACCAGCGCGTGGATGGATGTCGACCAGGTGGACTTCCAGCGCGAGCCCTTCGATTGCGCCGTGTTGCTTGGGCGCGGCAACTTCCCGGCAGAGTGGGAGTGTCGGTTGCTGTTTGCCGAGTGGCTGACCCCGGTCTGTGCGCCGGAGCTGGCGCGGGACGGCGAGTGGGATGTGCAACGCCTGCAAGGCGCAGAGCTGCTTCACCCGACACCCGACCGGCGCGACTGGCGTCAGTGGTTGCAGGCCATGCAACTGCTCGATCAGGTGCCGCTGAAGGGTGGTCAGGTATTCGACACATTGGAGTTGGGTATCGTCGCGGCAGCGCGCGGCTATGGTGTGTCGATTGGTGATCTGGTGATGGTGGCGGAGGATGTTGCCGAAGGACGCCTCGGCCTGCCGTGGTCGACTGCGGTTGCCAGCGGCAGCTGTTACTACTTGGTATGGCCCAAGGCGCGGCGCAATCAGCAGCGTTATCACCGGCTCAGCGAGTTTCTCGAGAATGAGGTGCAGGCGATGACCCTGCCGCAGGTGCGCTATCTATAGTCTGGCCCCGATCTGGGCGTACATCGGTTTATCGTAAAAAATAATGGACTCGTAGCCAGTCTGGCTGCGGGTTTGCTGGGTTTAATCGACCGTTATACGGTGCGTGTGGGCAATATGACGGCGGAAGAATTTTCAGCATTTTAGCGGGAAGTGTTTGACATATTTTACGGTTCGGGCAATCTGTGTGGGCGGTTCTGTTCGTCAGGCAGCCGTCGCGGAAGGTTCGGTTACCTTCCACTCCCTGCGTCAAGGCGTGCTCCCTCTGCGGGTTGCAAACCACGCTGCCAGACAAACGATCCGTGCCAAACAGGATGCGCTGCGAGTCTCTCGCCCTTCCTGCACAGCAACGGCAGGCCGACCTGCCTCAAGGTGACGTATGTCCAAAAACGACAGTGCTAATACTTCTAAATCTAAACGCAAACCCGTTGTACTGATGTCCATGGGGGTCCACGAACGCAAGGGCCACCTGTATCAAGTAATGACCCACAAATACATCACACCAGTTGTCGACTTCGCTGGTTGTGTACCGCTGCTCGCGCCGACGTGCTGCGGTCCTGACGACATTGAGCAATATCTGGATATGGTCGATGGCGTTTACCTGACAGGCGCCGGTTCGAATATCGAGCCTTCGCTTTACGGTCAGGAAAACATGACGCCTGAGAAAGGCCAGGACATTGATCGCGATATGTTCGACATGCCGCTGATCCGTGCTGCCATCAAGCGTGGCCTGCCGATCTTCGCCATCTGCCGTGGCATGCAAGAAATCAACGTTGCACTGGGCGGCGATATCTACCAGAAGCTCTACGCCGAACCTGGCTTCAATGACCACCGTGAAAACCCCAATGACCCGGTTGATGTGCAGTATGCGCAGAGCCACAACGTGCGCCTGAAAGAAGGCTCATGGTTGGCCAAGCTGCTGGCAACTGAGGAAATTGGTGTTAACTCGCTGCACGGTCAGGGCATCAAAACCCTCGCTAAAGGCCTGGAGCCGCTGGCGTTTGCTGAAGATGGGCTGGTTGAAGCGTTCCATGCGCCGAGCCTGTCGAACTTCCTGTTCGCGGTGCAATGGCACCCGGAATGGCAAGCTGCGCAGAACCCGGACTCGGTAAAAATGTTCGAAGCGTTCGGTGAAGCCTGCCGTCAGCGCCAGAGCAAGCAAGTATCCAGCGCGGCTTAATACCCGCGTTTACTAAAGAAGCCCGGTTATGCCGGGCTTCTTTTTGCCTGTAATTTATTCTGAGAGCCCGGCATGCCAACGTCCGCAGAGGCTAATTGCTGGTGTTGCACCGATTTGGTGCGCGATTGCTTTACCAGCCTTCCGAGCCGGGTTCGCCTTTGAATGGGCCGACAATCGCGTCGGTTACCCAGCCGCCGTAGTAATTGCCGGGCTGCGGTCTGGCCAGTTCCTGATTGACCCAGCACTCACTCATCTGGGCCGGATGGAAGGCAATGTAGCCGCTGATCACGGCAAACTCGCCCCACGCCTGTGGATAAGTCCATGCAGCATCTGCGGCGGTGTGGTTATCCACATTGACGTTGAAATAGGCGCTGTTGCCTTTCCATTCGCACAAGGTTTGCCGGGCGCTGGGCTCAAGGCATTCCATGTTTATGTCGGATTGCGGGATGTAATACACCGGTGCGCCGGATGTCTCGATCACCCGATAGGCGTTCTGGCTGGATGCCAGAGTAAGGCCGTGAAAAACCACAGTAATCGTGGCGCTCACGGGTTCGACCCTGGGTGGCCGCGGGTAATCCCAGACCGACTCTTGCCCCGGCCCCGCAAGCACAATGTGCTCTGGGCGCAGGCGCTCTACAGTGCGCCATTTGAGCACTTCGGCGTGCAATTCTGGCGGTACGTCCGTGAGGTCGCTTGGAGTGTTATCTACAGTGCTCATGACAAGTTCTCCGCAGGCAACAGGCATTCAGCCGATGCGTGTGTGTTGTGATCAACCTTGTGGGTGATCGCGGTACTGCAGCGCTTCTGCCAGCTGTTGGCGATTGATGTCCGGCGCGGACTCCAGGTCTGCCAGCGTACGTGCAACCTTCAGCACGCGATGAGCGGCGCGCAGCGACAAGGCCAAACGTTCGCAGGCGTTTTCCAGCCAGGTCTGATCCGCTGTGCTCAATGCGCAGTGTTGACGTAAACCGGCAAGGTCGAGAAAAGCATTGGCGCAGCCCTGACGCTGCAATTGTTGCTGGCGTGCTTTGGCCACCTGAAGGGCGCAGGTGGCAGTGTCGGGGCCGTTATGGCTGTGGCTGTCGGTTGCAACATGCAGCGCCGTTGCTTCGCGGGCGACGGTTATGTGCAAGTCGATTCGGTCGAGCAGCGGCCCGGATAACTTGCTGCGGTAGCGCTGGATCTGTTCCTGGCTGCAACGGCAGCGCCCGCTGGGGTCACCGAGAAAGCCGCACGGGCAAGGGTTCATCGCGGCCACCAACTGAAAACGCGCCGGAAAACGGACTTTGTCGCGGGCTCTGGCGATGACGATCTGACCGCTTTCCAGCGGCTCTCTCAAGACTTCAAGCACCTTGCGGTCGAACTCGGGCAACTCATCAAGAAACAGCACACCTTGATGGGCCAGCGTTATTTCTCCAGGCTGCGGACGACTGCCGCCTCCAACCAGCGCGGGCGCCGAGGCGCTGTGATGCGGATTGCGAAAGGGTCGCTGCGGCCACGCTTCCAGAGGGTTATGGCTGGCGACTGACTGGATGGCTGCAACTTCCAGCGCTTCCTGTTCATCCAGTGGCGGCAGCAAGCCGGGAAGGCGGCTGGCTAGCAGGGTTTTGCCAGTGCCGGGCGGACCGCTGAGCAATAGATTGTGCGATCCGGCGGCGGCCACCAGCAGGGCGCGTTTGGCGGCTGTCTGGCCCTGCACTTCAGCAAGGTCTGGATAGGGACGCGTCTGGCGCAGTAAACCCTGAGACACAAACGGTTCGATAGGCGATGAACCATTAAAGTGCGCGGCCAACTCCAGCAGGTGGTCGGCGGCTATCACGATCAGTCCCGTGGCCAGGCTGGCTTCTTCGGCGTTGGCTTTAGGCACCACTAAGGTGCGTGCGCAACTTCGCGCTGCCAATGCGGCGGGCAATACACCCTGAACGGGGCGGATTGCCCCGGATAATGCCAGCTCGCCCAGGCATTCGACCTGCGCCAGCGCTGCTGGCGGAATCTGCGAGCTGGCGGCAAGAATCCCCAAGGCGATGGCCAGATCGAAGCGTCCGCCATCTTTGGGCAGGTCGGCGGGAGCCAGATTGAGGGTGATGCGCCGGGAGGGGAAGTCGAATTCGCAGTTGAGAATGGCGCTGCGCACCCGGTCTTTGCTTTCCTTGACCGCTGTTTCCGGCAGGCCGACCAACGCCAGCGAAGGAAGGCCGTTGGCCAAATGCGCCTCGACGGTAACCGGCGGCGCTTCCACGCCAACCTGGGCGCGACTGTGGACGATGGCCAGGGACATTGATCACTCCTTGATCAGCTGTCGCCCCGCGAGTGAGGTTTACTCGGCGGGTGGTGGTGGCGTCTGTTCGGCGTCTGTTTCCATGGCCGCGACCTTGGCTTCAAGGGCTTCAAGGCGGGCGCGTGTGCGGGCCAGTACAACCATCTGGCTGTCGAATTCTTCGCGGCTGACCAGGTCGAGTTTGCTGAATGCGCTTTGCAGCATCATCTTGAATTGCTGTTCGAATTCGTTACGTGGTAGGGGTGTATCACCACTGAACAGGCGGGATGCGTGGGTGCTGAGAGCATCAAGCAGGGCTTTTGGCGGCAACATAGGTGTTTATCCAGATACGTTTGGCGCCAGTGTATCACGCGTTTTCTGCCGCAGAAGGCAGCGCTCCGGCGCGCCCGATTATCGAGCGTAGCGGCTTGGCGCTGTGCACCGATGTTGTGCGTATACCGTTGGTCAAACCCGCCTGAAAACCAGTGTTTTAGGGCTAACTGCATGAAAAATTGAGCTTTTCACGACTTTGGCAAGGAATCTGCTTAGTCCTTGATGACGGATGCACCGATGCAGTTCCGGTGCGTCAGGCGAAGCGGGGAAGTGTTTCGCTGGTAGCGGTTGGTTGAGAACAGGTTGTCCTGCAGCTATTTCGGCTTTCAAGGCAACCGGTGCATTACAAAAGCCAGACACTGCGCTTAGACTTGAGCCGGGTTCGAAATTCCTGGGGCAAGTCCACCTTACACGGGAGAGAGTTACATGAAGCTAGTCACTGCCATCATCAAGCCGTTCAAGCTGGACGACGTCCGCGAATCACTGTCGGAGATCGGCGTGCAGGGCATCACTGTCACTGAAGTCAAAGGCTTCGGTCGTCAGAAAGGCCATACCGAACTGTACCGCGGCGCCGAATACGTGGTCGATTTTCTACCAAAAGTAAAAATCGACGTAGCCATCGCTGACGATCAACTCGATCGCGTCATCGAGGCCATTACCAAAGCAGCCAACACCGGCAAGATCGGTGACGGCAAAATTTTCGTAGTTAACCTGGAACAGGCGATCCGCATCCGTACCGGCGAAACCGATACAGACGCGATTTAAGCCCCGAACCGAACCCCACGCCCCAGGAGTTAAACCATGACTCTGCGTAAATTCGCAGGGCTAGGAGCCCTTTTGTCTCTCGTTCCGGGAATTGCCCTGGCCGATGAGGCAAGTCTGAACGGCGGTGATACAGCTTGGATGCTGGTAGCAACCGTTCTTGTATTGTTCATGACCATCCCTGGTCTGGCACTGTTTTACGCCGGTATGGTGCGTTCCAAGAACGTCCTGTCGGTGCTCATGCAGTGTTTTGCAATCTGCGCTCTTATTAGCGTCCTGTGGGTTGTCTACGGCTATAGCATGGCTTTTGACACCACGGGCATGGAGCAGGGCGTCGTCAACTTCAACTCGTTTGTGGGCGGCCTTTCCAAAGCCTTCCTCAGCGGTTTGACGGTCGACAGCCTGGTCGCCAGCGTTCCGGAAAGCGTGTTCATTACCTTCCAGATGACCTTCGCCATCATCACCCCGGCCCTCATCGTCGGCGCTTTCGCCGAACGCATGAAGTTCTCGGCGATGCTGGTGTTCATGGCGATCTGGTTCACCATCGTCTATCTGCCGATCGCTCACATGGTCTGGAGTGGTGACGGTGGCCTGATGTGGGATTGGGGCGTTCTCGACTTCGCGGGCGGTACGGTCGTGCACATCAACGCGGGTATCGCAGGTTTGGTTGCGTGTCTGGTGCTGGGCAAGCGAAAAGGCTTCCCAACTACAGCCATGCCACCACACAACCTGGGCTACACGCTGATTGGCGCGAGCATGCTCTGGGTCGGCTGGTTCGGTTTTAACGCGGGTTCCGCTGTTGCAGCTAACGGTACTGCGGGCATGGCCATGCTGGTCACGCAGATTGCTACAGCTGCTGCGGCACTGAGCTGGATGTTCATCGAGTGGATCACTCACCGTAAGCCAAGCGTTCTGGGTATTGCTTCGGGTGCTGTTGCAGGCCTGGTAGCCATTACTCCGGCGTCGGGCACTGCAGGGCCGATGGGGGCTTTGGTGATCGGTTTTGCTGCGGGGACTATCTGCTTCTTCTGCGCCACATCACTCAAACGCAAGCTGGGTTATGACGACTCGCTGGATGTGTTTGGTGTGCACGCAGTGGGCGGCATCGTCGGGGCAATCCTCACGGGGGCATTTGCAGCGCCTTCGCTGGGCGGTTTCGGCACAGTCGAAGACATTCCTGCTCAGCTTTGGGTGCAGTTCGAGGGCGTGGCATTCACCGTTATCTACACCGCCGTGGTGACCTTCGTCATCCTCAAGGTGCTGGACATGGTGATGGGCCTGCGCGTCAGCGAGGAAGAAGAGACCATCGGTCTCGATCTCGCCCTGCACAACGAGCGCGGTTACAACCTTTAAACACTGAGGGCGCCCGGAGCCAACCCGGGCGCTTCAAGCGAATAGCGCTAACAATAAAAGCGCATCGGAGCGAGGTGGCACATGGACAACACAGCATTGACTGCATTGACGTATGGCTTTGATACATTCTACTTCTTGATTTGCGGCGCACTGGTTATGTGGATGGCGGCAGGTTTCGCCATGCTCGAATCCGGCCTGGTACGCGCCAAGAACACCACTGAAATCCTCACCAAAAACATCGCGCTCTATGCGGTAGCGAGTGTGATGTATCTGGTGATTGGTTATCACATCATGTATTCGAGCCCTGAAGGCGGCATTCTGCCAAGCCTGGGTTTCCTGATTGGTGATGAGCACACCGCCGAAGCCGTTCTGGCGGGTGGCGATGATGCCCCTTACTACTCGCTGCGTTCCGACTTCTTCTTCCAGGTTGTGTTTGCTGCAACCTGCATGTCGATCGTTTCGGGTGCAGTTGCCGAGCGTATGAAGCTCTGGGCATTCCTGACCTTCGCGGTGGTGATGACTGGTTTCATCTACCCGGTTCAGGGTTTCTGGAAATGGGGCGCAGGCTTCCTTAACAGCGCTGGTTTCCTCGACTTCGCAGGTTCGGGTGTTGTGCACATGGCGGGCGCTGCTGCTGCTCTGGCCGGTGTACTGCTGCTGGGCGCACGCAAAGGCAAATACGGCCCTAACGGCCAGGTCAATGCGATTCCGGGCTGCAACCTGCCGATGGCAACACTGGGCGCGTTCATCCTGTGGATGGGCTGGTTCGGCTTCAACGGTGGCTCACAGCTGAAAATGAGCACCATCGAAGACGCTAACGCAGTGGCTCAGGTGTTCGTTAACACCAACATGGCAGCTGCCGGCGGCCTGATCGTGGCGCTGATTGTAGCGCGCATCCTGTTCGGCAAGGCCGACCTGACCATGGCACTCAATGGTGCGCTGGCTGGCCTGGTGGCAATTACTGCTGAGCCGCTGACCCCGTCTGCCCTGCAAGCCACTCTGATTGGTGGTGTGGGCGGCGTTCTGGTGGTGTTCTCGATTCTTGCTCTGGACAAGCTCAAACTCGATGACCCGGTGGGTGCGATCTCGGTACACGGTGTTTGCGGTATCTGGGGCCTGTTGGCAGTTTGCCTGACCAACCCGGACGCAACCATTGGCGCTCAGCTGCTGGGTATCGCCTCGATCTTCGCCTGGGTGTTTGTAGCCAGCCTGGTGGTGTGGTCGATCATCAAAGCAGTGATTGGTCTGCGCGTCAGCGAAGAAGAAGAGTACGAAGGTGTCGACATTGCAGAATGCGGCATGGAAGCTTATCCGGAGTTCACCAAGTCCTGATTAGCCAAAAGTTTTAACGAGGGCGCCTCTGGCGCCCTTTGTTTTTTCTGCGGGCACGCTAGAATGCGCGCCGTAGATCCGGGATTGCCATGCAGCCGGATCTGCGTCCGAGCTGACGTCGAAGACTTTGTGCGTCTATGTCATGCAAGGGCATCTGAATTTTTACTGGCGGTGCTTTTAAAACGGCTGCGCTGGGCTATAACTATTCTGCTTTCGCAAGTCATGAGGTTGAACATGAGCGACGAAGATCTGGAACAAGACGATATGGACAGCGTTGAAGAGGACGATAGCGAGGAGCTGGCAACAGCCGACGATATCGATTCTTCTGACGATGATGACGGTGAAGTCGTAACCACCAGCAAGAGCAAGACCAAAGCCAAGGCTGCTGTGGATCCGGATGACCTGCCAAGCGTAGAAGCGAAGCAGAAAGAACGTGATGCACTGGCGCAGGCAATGGAAGAGTTTCTGGCGCGTGGTGGCAAGGTGCAGGAAGTCGAACCCAACGTGGTTTCCGATCCGCCCAAAAAGCCCGACAGCAAGTACGGCAGCCGCCCTATCTGATCAGATCCGGGTTGCTGAAAAGTACCCGCCCGCAAGCGGCGTCCGCGGACTTTTCAGCAGTGCCCGGCATAGTGCCGCGCCACGCTCAGGTGCTTTTGCCTGTAGAACAGTGTCGCGGCCTTATGCTATTCCCAGCTATCCAATAGCGCTGGCAGCTCTGCCAGACTATGCACTTCACCGTCTGCGGCTGTTTCGCCCTCCCAGATTCGCCCTTGCGGGTTGAACCAGATCGCACGCAGGCCAGCAGCCTTGGCGCCGCCTATATCATCGCTTTGATGATCGCCGATATGCACCGCATGCTCAGGCGCAACTCCGGCCAGGCGTAACGCCTCTTCAAACGGCTTGGGGTCGGGTTTGCCCACGCCAAGATCTTCCGCGCACAGGGCAAACTGGAAATAGTCGGCCAGCCCCAGCCGGCGCACATCCGCGTTGCCGTTGGTGATCACGCCGAGCTTGTAACGACTCGCCAGCGCTTCCAGCGTTGGATGCACCTCGGCGAACAGCTCGACCTGGTGACGCGCCGCGAGAAACACCTGAAAACCGGTTTCAGCCAGGGCCTTAGCCTCGCTTGCAGGGTAGCCAGCACCGCACAGCGCATTCAGCAGAATTCGCCGACGCAGCTCGCTGAGCCGATGCTTCAGGCCAGGCTCCGCTTCCAGCAGGCGATTGCGGATGGCCCATAAGTGCTCGACCGGCACCGCGCCAAGTTTCGGCGCATACATCACCAGCCAGTTACGCAGCGCCGTTTCGGCGTCTTGCATCACCGGAGTAACGTCCCACAGCGTGTCGTCGAGGTCGAAGGTGATTAGCTTGATGGTCATTCAGAGGTGCCTTTACGTTTTGCTCGCGGATGGGCTTGGTCGTAGACCGTGGCCAAATGCTGAAAGTCGAGATGGGTGTAGATCTGGGTCGTGGCGATATCAGCATGGCCCAGTAACTCCTGAACCGCGCGCAGATCTTGCGACGACTCGAGAATATGGCTGGCAAAGGAGTGACGCAGCATGTGCGGATGAACATGCTGGCCCAGCTCGCGCACGCCGGCTTCACGGACCCGCAATTGCACCGCGCGTGCGCCAATGCGTTTGCCTTTCTGGCTGACAAACACCGCGCCGTCCGCAGGATTGCTCAGTACGCGCACGGCCAACCAGTTTTCCAGTGCCTTGCGGGCCATGCGCCCAACTGGAAGCTCACGGGTTTTGTTGCCCTTACCGATCACGCGCACCAGACCGGCTGGCAGATCGAGGCCGTCGAGATTGAGGCTGACCAACTCGGAGAGGCGCAAACCAGATGAATAGAACAGCTCAAGCATGGCCTGATCGCGCAGGGCGATGAAGTCGTCCTCCACGGCGCCGTCGAGCAATTGCGAGGTGCGATCGGCGTCCAGCGTCTTCGGCAGCCGGCGTTCGCCCTTGGGCGGCATCAGGCCGTTAGCCGGGTCGTGTTGGCAGTAACCCAGACGATTGAGGTATTTGTACAGGCCGCGTGTGGCCGAGAGCAGGCGCGCCAGACTGCGGCCCGATTGACCTTGTTTGTGCAGATGGGCGATCAGGCGCCGCAGGCGGGCAATGTCGAGGCCGTTCCAGTCGCTGATCGCTTCGCGCTCGGCAAACTCACGCAGCTTGATCAGGTCGCGGCGGTAGCCATCCAGCGTGTGGCTGGAAACCTGGCGCTCACTGCGCAAGTGCTCAAGGTAGGCGTCCAGCTGGGTTTGCATGATGGCTCCCGGAGGGCGTCGATTGCTGGCGTGGCCTCTTAACGCACCGATCGCAGCGGCGTGGCCAGGCGCGGTAAAACCCGTGCCAGCACCTCGGCGATATAACTGAGAAAAAGTGTGCCGACCGAACTCTTGTAGTGCTGTGGATCAGCGCTGCCAATTGCCAAGACGCCATGCTGGCCCTGATGGGAAATGGTCGCGACGGCGGCAGAGCCGACATCGGTCGCAGCGGTTTTACCAAACAGAAATGCCAGCTCGTGTTCGCGCAGGGCGCCAGAGATGGTTTTGCCGCTGGTCATCAGGCCGCCAATGGCTTGCTGGGCTTCGCTGATGGCCATCGAGCGCCCGACCGGCAAGGTTGTTTCGCTGAACAGGATAAGGCTGACGAAGGGCACCTGAAACTCATTGCGCAGGCTGTCTTCAACCGCGATGACCACTTCTTCAAGGCTAGCAGCATCGAGAATATCGAGGGTCAGGCGGCGGGTTTTCTCGAACAGACGATCATTGTCGCGCGCCACGTCCATCAGCTGAGACAGGCGATGACGCATCTCGATGTTGCGCTCGCGGAGCAGTTTCACCTGCCGTTCAACCAGTGAAATAGTGTCGCCGCGCTGGTGCGGAATGCGCAGCTCGGGGATCAGCTCATCGTGATCGATGAAGAACTCCGGGTGCAGGCGCAGGTAAGCGGCTACTGTTTCCGAGTCGAGTGGCTTGGGTGAATCCTGCTGGTCTGTCATAAGCGAACCTGTCCTTCGTAGACGCGTACAGCCGGGCCGGTCATCATGACCGATTGGCCGGGGCCTGCCCATTCGATTGTGAGTTTGCCGCCTGGCAATTCCAGTTGCACGGGTGAGTCCATCCAGCCCTGACTGATCGCCGCGACTGCTGCCGCGCACGCGCCAGTGCCGCACGCCTGGGTTTCCCCGGCGCCACGTTCCCACACGCGCAACTTGCCAAACTGGCGGTCAATCACCTGCAAAAAGCCGACATTGACTCGCTGCGGGAAGCGCGGGTGATGTTCAATTTTCGGGCCGAGACTGTGCACCGGCGCGTTGCCGACGTTATCCACGCGCAACACCGCATGCGGGTTGCCCATCGACACGGCCGCCAACTCGACGCACTGCTCGTCAACCTGCACCTGATAACTCAGCGCCTGTGCCTCGGCCTGGAACGGGATCTGCTCCGGGATCAGGCGGGGCGGGCCCATGTCGACCGTGATCTGGCCGTCATTGCGCACGTTAAGCTCGATGATGCCGCCTTTGGTTTCAACCCGGATGGTGCGCTTGGTGGTCAGGCGCTTGTCCAGTACAAAGCGGGCGAAACAGCGCGCACCGTTGCCGCACTGTTCGACTTCAGTGCCGTCGGAGTTGAAAATCCGGTAGCGGAAGTCGACATCGGGGTTGCTCGGCGGCTCCACGATCAACAGCTGATCGAAACCGACGCCCGTGTAGCGGTCGCCCCACTGCTTGGCATTCTTGGGTTGGATATGCGCGTGCTGGCTGACCAGGTCGAGGACCATGAAGTCATTGCCCAGCCCGTGCATTTTGGTAAAGCGCAGAAGCATCGCGGTTACTCCGGCAGCCGGCTTTCGCCCGCATAGAGTTCGCTGTAGGTCTCGCGGCTGCGTACTTCCGTGGCGCGGTTGTGGTCCACCATCACTTCGGCCGCACGGCCGCGCGTGTTGTAGTTGGAACTCATCACAAAACCGTAGGCACCGGCCGAGCAAACAGCCAGCAGATCACCTTCGGCCAACGCCAGCTCGCGGTCTTTGGCAAGGAAGTCGCCAGTCTCGCAAATCGGCCCGACAATGTCGTACTGCTGGGTTGCTGCGTCACGTGGCTTGATGGCTTTCACATCCATCCAGGCCTGATACAGCGCCGGACGAATCAGGTCGTTCATGGCCGCATCGACAATGGCGAAATTCTTGTGTTCGGTGTGCTTGAGGTATTCAACCTGCGTCAGCAGAACACCGGCGTTGGCGACGATGGAGCGACCCGGCTCGAACACCAGTGCCACGTCACGGCCTGCCAGACGCTCGCGTACCGCTTTGATGTAGTCACCGGCGAGTGGCGGCTCTTCATCGCGGTACTGCACGCCCAAACCGCCACCCAGATCCAGATGCTTGATCTGGATGCCGTTCTCGGCAAGGCGGTCGACCAGAACCAACAGGCGGTCCAGCGCATCGAGGAACGGCGGCAGCGTGGTCAGCTGCGAGCCGATGTGGCAATCGACGCCGATAATCTGCAGGTTCGAAAGCTCGGCTGCACGGGCATAAACCGCTTCGGCTTCGCTGATGGCGATACCAAACTTGTTCTCTTTGAGACCGGTCGAAATATACGGGTGAGTGCCCGCGTCGACGTCCGGGTTGACCCGCAGCGAAACCGGAGCCTTGACCTTCATCTCGGCCGCTACTTCCTGCAGGCGCTCAAGCTCGTCGCGTGATTCGACGTTGAAGCAATGCACGCCAACACTCAGCGCACGGCGCATGTCGTCGCGGGTTTTACCCACACCGGAAAACACGATCTTGTCCGGCGTGCCGCCAGCGGCCAGTACACGCTCAAGCTCACCGCGCGAGACAATATCGAAACCCGAACCGAGGCGCGCCAGAACATTCAGCACCGCGAGGTTGGAGTTGGCCTTGACCGCAAAACACACCAGATGCGGCATGCCCTGCAACGCGTCGGCGTAGGCGTTGTATTGCGCTTCAATGTGCGCACGCGAGTAAACATACGTCGGCGTACCAAAGCGTTCGGCAATGGCGGACAACGCCACGCCTTCCGCGAACAGTTCACCGTCGCGGTAGTTGAAAACGTTCATATTCCGTCCCTATTCGGTCTGCGCTGCGTCGGCTTGGCTGTCATCCGGCAAATACAGGGGGCCTTTCTGACCACAGCCTGAGAGCAGGGAAGTGACGGCGACGAGCGCGATAAAGGCGGTAAGCAGTCGCTTCATGGGGAAATCCTTGTAATAAATCACTATTGCGCCCGAGTATACCGACCCCCTGCCAGCTTGCCTATGCGCTGGGGTTTCCGTCTGGCGGGGCTTTGCTGCATGGGTAAATGCTTGGGCGATAGGCGGCGGTCAGCTGGGCGGGCGAGTCACCGTAACCTGTATGGGGCTGTTTAGCTGTGATGGTTTTTTGCACAATAGGCGCAGCCCGCCCGGGGTTTGGTGTCTGAAATGCGCTTTTGCGGCTGGGCGGCGGGATCGTCAGGCACAATAAAGCGTGCGCCAAGGGTGCCGCGCAAGCCTTGCTCGGCTATGCTGCGAGCCAATTCAGGTGGTGCTGGCCAATTGTCAGCGTGGCAAATTATCGTTTTTGTAGAACAGAGGTAGTGCGCAATGAGTTTGACCGAAGCCCGCTTTCACGATTTGGTGGATGCCGCACAGCAAGCGGTAGAAGACATTTTCGATGACAGCGATCTGGATATCGATCTGGAAAATTCGGCGGGCGTACTCACTGTACGTTTCGAGAACGGCACACAATTGATCCTCAGCCGTCAGGAAGCGATCCGCCAATTGTGGGTTGCAGCGCGTTCGGGTGGTTTCCACTTCGATTACGATCAGGACTCCGACCGCTGGATCTGCGACAGCAGCGATGAGCTGTTGGGCGAAATGCTGGTGCGCATTACTCAGGAGCAATCCGGCGCCGACCTGGAGTTCGATGAACTCTGATTCTCCAGCAGGCCTGTTCGTGGCTGCGGCCTAACCTGCGATAGTCTGGGGCAATTATGCCCGATAAGGCACCGGCATCATGACCGCACGGTCTTGTTTATTTAAATGGCTGTGATACGGTCAGGCTGCGTGTTTATCAAACCCCGTCTCTGAGGCGGGGTTTTGCTTTTTTCAGGATTAAATTTTCGCAAGTCAATCAGGAGAGCTGCCTTCATCATGAGTAACACCACACCGTCGATCACGATTACCCGCCTCGACATGCAGCGCCTTGAGCGCCTGCTCGACAGCCTTGAAGATTTTGGTCCGGGCGCAGAAGCCTTGCAGGATGAACTGGACCGCGCCGAAGTCGTGGGTCCGGATGAAGTGCCAGCGGGTGTGGTCACCATGAACTCGCGCGTGCATTGCCGCGAAGAAGTCAGCGGCAAGGACTATCACCTCACGCTGGTTTATCCACAGGATGCCGGCGGCGAAGGCAAGGTTTCTATTCTTGCGCCGGTGGGCAGCGCCTTGCTGGGTCTCACTGTGGGCCAGCAGATTGACTGGACTTCGCCGACAGGCAAAGTGCTCAAACTGACCCTGCTCGAAGTCGAATATCAGCCAGAAGCGGCGGGCGATATCGGCGTCTGAGTCCCTCGCTACCGAGGCTGGGCGTTGAGTTTGGGGCTGCTTAGCGCCTTGTTCAGCGCCAATTCCAGTGTGGTCTTGTAGCGCAACGCCTGCACTGTCTGCATCGGTTTTTGCTGGTCTACAGCCGTGTAGTCGATATCGCTGATGTAGCACGGATAGTTTTCGTCAGCTTTGCGTTGCGCGAGTATCTCGCGGGCCACGGCGACGAACAGACCTTCGGCGTATTCCAGCGCCGAGAATTCGCGGTGATTGCAATACAGCGTCACCTGCAAGCGCTTGCCAGCGCCTGGCTCGATAATCGCCTGAATATCGTAAAACGGATCACTCACGGTCGAGCGTTGCAGCTCGATGCGCTGCACGCCTGTGACCATGCCATTGTTGTTGCAGAGCAATTGGTAATACACCACCTCAAGTTCATCCGGCGACGTTGACGGGTCGAGCTGGCCGCGCGCGCTGCGCCGGAACAGCAGCGATTGCAGCAGACGATCCAGCGGGATCAACAGGTGTTGCTCGCTTTGCAGCGGGCAGCGCTGGCGCCAGAGGGCATTGTGCTCGTCGAGCACGCTGATCTCGGCTTCCTGAGTTTGCGTAAACAGGCGGTAGAACACCTGAATACAATCAGTGCGGGCACTGCCGAGAATCAGTCTCAGATCGTCGCGGGGCAGGGCATTGCTGTCCAGCCGCAAATCGACAAATTGGCTTTGTGGCTGGCCTAGGTAATCCACCAGTGCCGCGCGGTTTTTCAGCGCTACATGGCGCACTTGCCTGGGGACCAACTCGAGCACGTGATACTGATGCTGGATCTGCAACAGAAAGCGACTCGGCCTTGCCGCGCGATAGTGTTTCTGGCTTTCGATAAACAGGCTTTCAACGCGTTTGGTAATGGTATTGGCGCGGTTGCGGCAGAAGCATTTCACGCTCAGCGCAGGCAGCTCTGCATTCACCGGTAGCGTATCAAGGTGATCGCGCAAGCAGTCGAGGAGTGCATTGGGCCCCTGATAATGTTTGACCTGCACCTCGTTCCAGCTGTTGAGCGTGACGCGGTCTATGCACTGCACCAGATTGTCCTGCGCGCCCGAGTAATTCAGTGCATCGGTCTGGTCGGTGGCCAGATGAACATTCAATTGGCTGTGCTGTTTCAGCGGGTCGATGCCGACATTCACCAGTAACAACACTGAACGCGGAATGCTGCTGCGCAGGAGTTCGTCTTCCGTGGCGGTAGCCAGCGGCAGTTTGATGGTCTGTTGCAGGCTGTCGAGCAGATTGGCCAGCTCGAACTCGCTCAGGTCGCTGCTGCCCGGATGCAATGACAAATGCGTGCCGCTGTCGATCACCCCGTTACGATGGCACCAGGTAAGTAGCGCGATCAGGTTGCTGGTGCGTTTTAACGGCGCAAAATTGCTGATCTCGCTGGCCACCAGATTGCCGCTGTAAAGTGCCCATTGCGTGGGCTCTGCAGTGTCTGACTGGGCATGCTGAACCAGCGTCAGTGCATCCTCGCCCAAGTCGGGTGCTATCCCCGGATTGAAGAATTCGATCTTGCCCGGACGCCGTTCAAAGGCGGCATACAAACGCCTGCCCAGTAGCGCCAGGTCGCGCTTGCTGGTCGAGGTGCTGATTTTCAGGTCGGCGGCGAATTTCTGCAGGAAGCGATAGCTGTAGGTCAGTTCGTTGATCAGCATGCGGCGCTCGTTACTGACCTGACGAAGTTTCCACTGGCTGCGGCTGTCGAGCAGGCGCAACTGGCGTTCATCCCACTGCCATTCCCGGCATAGCTTTTCGAGGAGCACGCGTTGCCAGCTTTTCTGGCGGTTGCGCGGTGGCCGGCTGAGCATGCGATTAACTTTCAGGTACAGGCAGCGACGCACCATCTCCAACCGTTCGCTGCTCTGGCTGGTGCTCAAATATTCTTCCAGCCGGCGATACACCACCAGATATGGATCGAGTTCATTGAGGTCGAGTTGGTTGGCGTACACCGCGCGCTTGAAGCGCAAGGCCAGGCACTCGACCTGCGGATGCTCGCTGGCGTAAACCTCGGTGAGCAGCAGTTTTAACGCGGACTTGTAAGGCGACTCGATACCCTTGAACAACTGCCACATACCGGCACCGACGAACTCATTCGGCGGGATGTGCGCCAGATGGCCAAAGTCGATGACCTCGTCAGCAGCAACGAAGCGCTTGCTCAGCAGTTGATGGGTGTAGTCGTCATAACGGTGCTCTTCAAATGCCGGCACCAGCCACCAAAGCGGTGTGCGGCCGGCGAGCCAGATTGCCGTGCGATAAAACTCGTCGAGCAGCAGGTAATGCTGGGTCGTGCCACAGTCATCCGAGGTCAGGCGGGCATCGCGCTCGGCTTGCCGGAAGCGCTGCGGGTCGACCAGAAACACATGCAGCTGCGCGCCCATGCTGATCGCCCACTGCTCCAGCAGCCGGGCTTTGTTGCGCAATTCCGCCAGCCCTTGTTCGTCAATGTCCGGGGCATGGCACAGCCACACATCCATGTCGCTCTGTTCCGCTTGCGCCAGCGTGCCGAGGCTGCCCATCAAAAACAGCCCGTGCAGCGCTCTGGGCGCCATTCTTGGCAGCGGTTTGTAGGAGAACGAGCGCGTTAAACGCTGCGCCTCGGCCAGCGCCTCGCTGTCTGGCTGATAGGCGCTGAGCCCGGCAGGCGTAAGTCCGCTGACATAACCGGGCAGCAAAGGATGGTTTACATCAAACAGCAGTGGCAGCAGCTTTATCACGGCCCGCTGCCTTGCCGAGAGTGGTTGCAGGGCGCGCAGCAGGCGGCCTTGATTAATGCTCATGAATCGCGCGCGCAACTGGCTCAGGACTTTACGGTCGATACCGTCGTCTAGGTCTGGGCGGAGTTCTTGGTTGCGCGTCATGTTCAGGCTCGACTGCAGATGCCTGTAAGGCTCTTCGGGCGGAATAGGTTTAGACGCTATATCGCCCAGCCGCCGGATTTCTTAAGGCAATCGGCGGTTGGGCTTAGGGAGGGCGGGTTAAGCGGTTTCTTTGCTGGTAAGAATAATCAACAGGGCTTGCGCGTGTTCGGCGGCATCATGGCCCAGGCCGGTCAGGTAACCGCCATCTTCGCGGCTGATCATGCCTTTTTCGTGCAGTCTTTTTGCCGCCGCCACTGCGGTGGGCGCTGCGGTTTGGTGAACCTTGATGCCTTCCTGCGTGCTGTCCATGTTGAAGAGCGACAGAATTTCCAGCTCGGCAATTAACTCAGGGGTATAGGCCATAGGTACTCCACTTGTTGTAGTCACCGCCACTCGGGCGGCGTTCGGGATGTATATGGGTACAGACGCGGTGACGGCGCCGTACGAAACCTAGTGCTGCGGCATTGCTTGTGTGAGGAATCATTAAACAGGCGGTTTGACGTTAGCACGAACTTGCAGCTTTGCTCCATGCGCTAATGGTCAGTCTTCATTCAGCGCGCATCGGCCTTGCCGTGTTTCCCTGTAGTGTAGTTAGACGCGGGTTGGTCTGCTGCCTGAGTGTGCTGCCAATGATCAAGAATTTGCAGATAACGGCCGTCTGCACGAATGGCGCGCATGCCCCGATCAAACTGCTGGATGAGTGTGGGCGAGTGCGGATTAACCCGCGAAAAGCTCAGGTAGAGCTTGGGCCTTGCGACAATGAGCAGCGGTTTGAATTCGTCGGTCAGGTCGTTGTACTCACGGAACAGACTGTGCGCAACGGTGCGAAACGCCACCACAAAGTCGACGCGGTTATGTTCAACCATGCGAAAGCCATGCAGATCGCGTCGCACAAAGACCCGTTTGAAGCGGGTGTCGCTGTCAAACCCGGTGCCATACTCGTAGCCGCTGGTGACGGCTATCGAGTGGCCGGCCAGCTGCGTCGGGGTAATCGAGGCGAGCGGGTAATCCTTGCGTGCCCACAGCACAATGTCATCGCTGAACAAGGGCTCTTCAGGCAGCAGATATTGGGCGCGGGTACTGGCAGTGGGCGTGGTGTTGAAACAGCCGGCCAGCACACCCTTGAGGCTAAGCTGCATGCAACGCGTATAGGGGTAGGATTGCAATTCGATCTGCGCGCCGCCGGCGGCAAAGGCGGCGCGGACAATATCAACCGACATGCCCTGAATATGCTCATCGCGTAGCGCGCTGAACGGATACCAGTCGTCTTCGGCGCCGATTCTGATGCGCTCATCGGCGGCTACGTAACTCCCTGAACTCAACAGCAGCAATGCGCTCAGCAAGCTCATACCTAGAAATGAGATTACTGAGGTGCTTTGCCTGAAACGGCTGCGGCCGACGACATTATTCAGGGGTTTTATCAATTGCTCTCATCGTCCTCCGGCAACTGCGGCAGGGCACGCAAAAGCTGCTCGTAACGTGCGCTGTCAAAGGGGCGATCTTCAGCAAACATGCGGTTGACTTCATTGGCCAGAACCATGGCCATCATCTCCACGCTGTCTGCACGCTCATAACCTACCAGCGTCAGTTTATTCAGAGTGGCCTGAGCGGCTGCTGGTTCCCCGGCCTCCAGTTGATTTTCGATGGCTTCGATCAGTTTGTCAGCGGCAAACGATTCATCATCATTGTCTATTTCGCTCATGGTAGTGCTCGCAATTTAAAGAGTTAATCAAGTTTGCCAGTGTGCGCTTTGCTGCGCTATTCATCCCGTCTATCCGCGTGCAGTCTGGCGCGCGTTCGGTGCTATAAGTATTGACCCGCAGTCACCTTCTGGAGCGCCCGAAATGTTCAAACTGCACGGTTTTGCCGTTAGCAATTACTACAACATGGTCAAGCTCGCCCTGCTGGAAAAGGGCATGGAGTTCGAGGAAGTTCTGGCATTTGCCGAAAAGACGCCTGAGTTCTATGCCAAAAGCCCGCGCGGCAAAGTGCCGGTGCTTGAGGTCGAACAGGGTTTTATCAGCGAAACCAGCGCCATTCTTGAACATCTGGAGGCTTGCGGCAGTGGCAAAGCGCTCTTGCCAGCCGAGCCTTTTGCGCGTTCCCAAGTCCGCGCTCTGATGCGCGAAATTGAGCTGTATATCGAGCTGCCTGCCCGCATGTGTTATCCCGAAGCCTTCTTTGGCATGCAGGTGCCGGATGCAATCAAAGAGCGGACCAAGGCCGAGTTGCTGGATGGCTTTGCCGCGCTCAAGCGCCATGGGCGTTTTAGCCCGTATGTGGCGGGCGATACGTTTACCTTGGCGGATATCTACTTTTTGTACAGCGTGGATTTAGCCTGTGCGGTGGGGAAAACCGTGTTCGGTCTTGATCTGCTGGCAGACTTCCCGCAGGCGGCGCAGCTGCTCGCGAAGCTCAATGGCAATGCCAATGTGCAGGCAATTGCGGCCGCTAAAGAGGCGCAGATGCCAGAGTTTCTGGCGATGATCAAGGCGCGGGCGCAGGGCTAGTACAAATTAAGGGTCAGATCAGGCCCGCCGCGAGCCTGATCTGACATCCCGCCTGTTAGCGGCTGGCCAGCAACTGCTCGCCGCGCTTAACGGCTGCGCGAACTTGCGCAGGTGCGGTGCCGCCGATGTGGTCACGCGCTTGCACCGAGCCTTCCAACGTCAGAACGGCAAATACATCTTGCTCAATCTGGTCGCTGAACTGGCGAAGTTCTTCAAGGCTCATCTCGGCCAGGTCTTTGCCAGTGTCTACGCCGTACTTCACGGCGTGGCCGACAATTTCGTGGCAGTCGCGGAAAGGCAGGCCTTTGCGTACCAGATAATCAGCCAAATCCGTTGCGGTCGAGAAACCGCGCAATGCCGCTTCACGCATGATCGCGTGCTTGGGCTTGATGGCTGGGATCATGTCGGCGAAGGCGCGCAGGCTGTCACGCAGCGTATCGGCGGCATCGAACAGCGGCTCTTTGTCTTCCTGATTGTCCTTGTTGTAGGCCAACGGTTGGCCTTTCATCAGGGTCAGAAGGCCGGTAAGGGCACCAAATACCCGGCCGGTCTTGCCGCGTACCAGCTCCGGTACATCCGGGTTTTTCTTCTGCGGCATGATCGAGCTGCCGGTGCAGAAACGGTCTGGCAGTTCAATGAACTGGAACTGCGCGCTGGTCCACAACACCAGCTCTTCGGAGAAGCGCGAGAGGTGCATCATCGCCACGCTGGCCGCCGCGCAAAATTCGATGGCGAAGTCGCGGTCGGAAACGCCGTCCAGTGAGTTGCCGCTGATGGCTTCAAAGCCCAGCAGCTCAGCCGTGATTTCGCGCTGAATCGGGTAGGTGGTGCCGGCCAGTGCCGCTGAGCCCAACGGCATGCGGTTGGTGCGCTTGCGGCAGTCGACCAGACGCTCGTAGTCACGCGAGAGCATCTCGAACCACGCCAGCAGATGATGACCAAAGGTCACAGGCTGCGCGGTTTGCAAGTGGGTGAAACCGGGCATGATGGTTTCGGCTTCACGCTCGGCTTGTTCCAGCAGGCCTTTTTGCAGGCGGGTGATTTCAGCCAGGATCAGGTCGATTTCGTCGCGCAACCACAGGCGGATATCGGTAGCCACCTGATCGTTACGGCTGCGGCCGGTGTGCAGTTTTTTGCCGGTGATGCCAATCAGGTCGGTCAGGCGCGCTTCAATGTTCATGTGAACGTCTTCGCGCTCAATGCTCCACTCGAACTGGCCCGCTTCGATCTCGGCCTGAACCTTGTGCAGGCCGTCGATGATGGTGTCGCGCTCGTCTTCTGTCAGGACCGACGCTTTGCAGAGCATGGTCGCATGGGCAATAGAGCCCATGATGTCATGGCGGTAAAGGCGTTTGTCGAACTCAACGGATGCTGTAAAACGGGCGACGAAGGCGTCGACTGGCTCGCTGAAGCGGCCGCCCCAGGATTGATTGGTCTTTTCAGTACTCATGGGATTCGCTCGGCTGGTGCGCTGTTCCATGCAAGTGGTATGGCAAGGTGCGGAAAAAGCCTCGTACAACCTGCCAAGCACTGCATGAGCTAAAAGTTCGTCGATAATAACAGGGTCGCAGCTAAATTCGTTTGTCAGGATGCGTTAACGGTCATTTGCCGGGTGCGCCTCGGAATGCACTGTGGTTCACACTTTGCAGCGCCAGTGCTTTTTTACAGGAGCCTTTGCGCAGGTAAAGCGCGACGATAGCGCCTGCACAAAATAGCCGCGAAGTTGTGTTCACAAACATGCCCCGTGGCATTTCTGATGGTGCAGTTTCTGGCGCTGGGAACACTTGCCTGGCGCTTTGCTTTGTTCAGCAAGAATGGTCTTGCACGCTGCGTATGCAGCTCACGCGGAATCCGGGTTGATGCTTAATAAGAAAACCAACAATCACGTGGCGGCAGTCGACGAATTTTTTGTGCCCGAGCTTTGCAAGCCGGAAGCCTTACTGAGCATGGTTTTACTCGCCGAATTACTGGTTTTTGTACTGGTATTGGCAGAGCCGATGGTGCCGGTGTTCAACTGGGTCAGGCTGGCGCTTGCCTCATTATTCGTGCAATGGATTTTGCTGTTGTCGGCAGCCCTGCTTTGTCAGTTACGCCCGGTAATGGCGCGCATGTCGACACCTTTGGCCGCATTCATGTGCTGTTCCATCGTGGTCGGGCTGACGCTGATTTGCACTGCGGTCGCCGATTATTTTTCCCTTGGCGGCCAGCTGGCACGCCAGGGTGAAGTGAATTTATACCTGCGACATGCGTTGATCAGCCTGATCATGTCCGCACTACTGCTACGCTATTTTTATCTGCAGAGTCAGTGGCGTAAGCAGGAGCAGGCCGAATTGCGTGCGCGCATCGAGTCCTTGCAAGCGCGGATTCGTCCGCATTTTCTGTTTAACAGCCTTAACAGTATTGCCAGCCTGGTGGTGGTCGATCCCTACAAGGCCGAGCAAGCGGTACTGGATCTGTCGGATTTGTTTCGAGCCAGTCTGGCCAAGCCCGGCAGCCTGGTTTCGTGGAGTGAAGAGCTGGAGTTGGCGAAACGATATTTGTCGATCGAACACTATCGGCTTGGCGAGCGTCTACAGTTGCAATGGGAAGTTGCTGATGTACCGGATGATTTGCCGATTCCTCAACTGACACTACAACCATTACTGGAGAATGCATTGATCTATGGCATCCAGCCGCGCATAGAAGGTGGCAAGGTTTGTATCGACGCCAGCTATAGTGAAGGCGTGTTTCAGTTGATCGTGAGCAATCCGTATGACGCGGGTGCCGAAACGGCGCCCTCCAATGGAACGCATCAGGCATTGGATAACATTGATGCACGTCTTACGGCACTTTTTGGACCTCGGGCCAGTCTCAGCGTGGAGCGCCGTGACGGTCGACACTACACCCGTCTACGCTATCCTTGTGCGAGACTCACGCAGGAAGCCAGAGCACTATGAATGTCCTGATCGTCGATGACGAACCCTTAGCGCGTGAACGCCTTAGCCGAATGGTGGGCGAACTTGATGGTTACCGTGTTCTTGAGCCGGCTGCGAGCAACGGCGAAGAAGCACTGAGCCTGATCGACAGTTTGAAACCGGATGTGGTCTTGCTCGACATCCGTATGCCGGGCCTTGATGGCCTGCAAGTGGCGGCCAAGCTTTGCGAACGCGATGCCCCGCCAGCGGTTATCTTTTGTACAGCGCATGATGAATTTGCCCTTGAGGCATTCCAGGTCAGCGCTGTGGGGTATCTGGTGAAACCGGTGCGCCCGGAGCATCTGGTTGAGGCGCTGAAAAAGGCTGAACGGCCCAACCGTGTGCAGCTGGCGGCCTTGACTCGTCCGGCAGCCGTTTCCGGTGGCGAACCCCGCACTCATATCAGTGCCCGTACCCGCAAAGGCATCGAGCTGATTCCGCTGGATCAAGTGGTCTATTTCATTGCCGACCACAAATACGTGACCCTGCGTCATGAGCAAGGCGAAGTCCTGCTTGATGAGCCGCTGAAAGCGCTTGAGGACGAATTCGGCGACAGGTTTGTGCGAATTCACCGCAACGCATTGGTCGCCCGTGATCGTATCGAGCGCCTGCAACGCACACCTCTCGGCCATTTCCAGTTGTACCTGAAAGGCTTGAATGGCGATGCGCTGGTTGTCAGCCGGCGTCACGTGGCGGGCGTTCGCAAACTTATGAGCGCGCTGTAGCCTCCGGTATTGGTTGCGGCTGGTTGTCGCGACCCATGCTGCGATGCGTCGCAGCGGGAGGTCGCCACTGGCATAGCCTGTTATTATCTGGGGCAGTTCGTTTTCTGGAAATGCCTCAATGCCTCGCGAAATTCGTATTGCTACCCGTAAAAGTGCTTTGGCCTTGTGGCAGGCAGAGCATGTAAAAGCTCGGCTTGAACAAGCGCATCCGGGGCTGATTGTTACCCTGGTGCCGATGGTCAGCCGTGGCGACAAGCTGCTGGATGCGCCGCTGGCGAAAATCGGCGGCAAGGGCCTGTTCGTCAAAGAGCTTGAAACCGCCATGCTCGAAGATCAGGCCGATATCGCCGTCCACTCAATGAAAGACGTGCCCATGGACTTCCCGCAAGGTCTGGGCCTGTATTGCATCTGCGAGCGTGAAGACCCGCGCGATGCATTCGTCTCCAACACCTATTCCAGTCTTGATGCATTGCCTGCTGGCAGCGTCGTTGGCACGTCCAGCTTGCGCCGTCAGGCCCAGTTACTGGCGCGTCGTTCCGACCTGAAAATCCAGTTCCTGCGCGGCAACGTCAACACGCGTCTGGCCAAGCTTGATGCCGGCGAATATGACGCCATCATTCTTGCGGCCGCCGGTTTGATCCGCCTCGGTTTCGAGTCGCGCATCACTGCAAGCATCAGCGTCGACGACAGCTTGCCAGCGGGCGGGCAGGGCGCTGTGGGGATCGAGTGCCGTACTGCAGACACCGAAATCCATGCCTTGCTGGCGCCTTTGCACCACGCCGAAACCGCCATGCGTGTGACCGCCGAGCGTGCGCTGAACAAGCACCTCAATGGTGGCTGCCAGGTCCCTATCGCCTGCTACGCACTGCTTGAAGGTGATCAGTTGTGGTTGCGCGGCCTGGTCGGCCAGCCCGATGGCAGCCAGTTGCTCAGCGCGCAGCAGCGGATGCCGGCAACTGCCGCCGAACAGCTGGGCGTCGCTGTGGCCGAAGACCTGTTACAGCAGGGCGCCGCGGCAATTTTGCAGGCGGTTTACGGCGAGGCCGCAAGCGAGTGAGTGAATGGCGCCTGTTGCTGACGCGCCCGGCAGAGGAGTCTGCGGCGCTGGCACAGGTGTTGGCCGAGCGTGGAATCTTCAGCAGCAGTTTGCCGCTGCTGAATATCGAAGCGCTGGCCCCGACCGTCGAGCAACGGGCGGTGATTGAACAAATAGGCAATTACTGCGCGGTTATCGTGGTCAGCAAACCTGCTGCGCGGCTGGGCCTGAGCCTGCTCGATCAATACAGCGTCAAGCATCAAGCCATTCAGCCGTGGTTTAGCGTTGGCGCTGCAACCGGACAAATCATTGCCGACGCAGGCCTGCAGGTGCATTACCCCGCAAGCGGTGATGACAGCGAAGCGTTGCTGAGCATGGCGCAACTGCAACAAGCCATTGCGCATGTGCAAAACCCGCGGGTGTTGATTATGCGCGGCGAAGACGGACGTGAATTACTCGCCGATCGTTTGCGCAGTCAGGGCGTAGTGGTTGATTATCTAGCGCTGTATCGGCGTACCCTGCCGCAATACGCACCTGCGGCGTTGCCGGAGTTAGTCAGCCGTGAACGTTTGAACGCTCTGGTGATCAGTAGTGGGCAGGGGCTGAGCAACCTGTTGTTACTGGCTGGCGAGCGCTGGAAAGCGTTAAGCAAGCTACCCTTGTTTGTACCAAGCCCCAGAGTTGCCGAAATGGCCAGCGCTGCTGGTGCTGAGACTGTTGTGGATTGCCGTGGCGCGAATGCCGCGGCGTTGTTGGCAGCGTTGCAGGAAACCTCTGCACCGGCCCCCTAAAAACAAAGGATGGATACGTGAGCGAAGCGATTACCCCAAAAGAGCCAGAGCAATCGACTCCGGTTAACCCGACGCCACCGAGCCCGCCCAAGGACAAACAGCCTTCAAAAGGTAACGGTTTAGCGATCATTGCGCTTTTGCTCGGCGCTGCAGGCGTCGCCGTTGGCGGTTGGGGCGTCTGGCAGGTGCGTGATCTCGAAACGCGCGGCCAGCAGCAGTTGAGCCAATTGCAGCGTACCGAAGCGCAAGCCGATGCGGTCGCCGAGCGCGCTAAAGGGCTCGATGCGCGGCTGGAACAGTTGCCATCGCCTGAAAAACTCGAAGCCAATCGCCAGTTGGTTGTGCAGCTGCAAGCCGATCAGCAACTGCTCAACAAGCGCCTTGAAACCGTTCTCGGCGCCAGTCGTCAGGAGTGGCGTCTGGCCGAGGCCGAGCATTTGTTGCGTCTTGCCAGTTTGCGCTTGTCGGCACTGCAAGACATCAACAGTGCGACTGCGCTGGTTGAAGCCGCCGATGAAATTCTTCGCGGCCAGGATGATCCGGCCGCCTATGCTGCCCGTCAGCAATTGGCGAAGAGTTTGGAAGCCCTGCACACAACCGCTAACCCGGACCGTACCGGGCTGTTTTTGCAGATCGGTGCGCTGCGTGATCAGGCGGTACAGTTGACTGCACTCAATCCGGTCTTCAATGGCGGTGACGGCGTGCTGCACGACGTTGCGCAGGCCAACTACGAAGCTGGCTGGTGGGCCGAGTGGCTGGATAAGCTCTCGCAATACGTGCGCCTCGATTTCGATGCCGACCAGAATGTTCGTCCGCTGCTCGCCGGGCAAAGCCTGGTTCAGGTGCGTCTGGCTCTGAGCCTGGCGCTGGAGCAAGCGCAGTGGGCCGCTTTGCACGGGCAGACGCCGGTCTACAAACAAGCCATGCGCCAGGCTGCTGAAGTGCTTGATGCCAACTTCAATCAGGACAACCCGAGCAGCCGCGCATTGCGTAACCGCATCGTCGAGCTGTTCGACAAGCCGATCGAGGTGGATGCGCCGGATCTGAGCGAGTCGCTGACGGCGGTGGATGCTTATATCGAACTCAAGCAATCCGCTCGTGAACGCCTCAAAGACGCAGCGCCTGCTGACGAAGCCGAAGCGGGGGATGCCAGCCAATGAAGCGGTTTTATCTGCTGGTTCTGCTGATGCTCGTGGCGGGCGGTCTGGCCTTGCTCGGGCTGGCCATCGCTGAACACAAAGGTTATGTGCTGTTCGCCTATCAGGGCTTCCGTTACGAGTCGAGCCTGTGGGTATTTTTGGCTCTGATGGTCGCCATCTTGCTGGTGGTGTATCTCGTGCGCCAAGTCCTGCGCCTGGTGTTTGTATCGGGCGAGTGGGTTAATCCATGGTCTCGTCGTCACCGCAGCCGTCGGGTCAAGCTGGCCACCGAACAAGGGTTTGTGGATTTGGTCGAGGGCCGCTGGGAGCACGCATTGCGTCATTTGCGCCGCGCTGGCGATCATTCACCATTGCCGCTGATGTATTACCTGGGTGCTGCGCGAGCAGCCCACCAACTGGAAAAATACAGCGAAAGCGAAGCCTTGCTGGAAAAGGCAGTACAGCGCCAGCCACAAGCTGAGTTGGCTGTTGCCTTGACCGACGCCGAGTTTCAGATGGAGCGCGGTGAAACTCAGGCCGCGCTGGAAACCTTGCAGGTGATGCACGAGCGTTACCCGGACAATCAGCAGGTTCTGTTCAAGCTTCAGGAAATCTACGTTGAGCGCAAGGAGTGGTCCGCTCTGCTGGCTTTGCTGCCTAAGCTGCGCAAAGACAAGGTGCTGACTGGCGCGCAACTCGAAGTGATCGAGGCGCAGGCTTGGGCGGGGCGTCTGGCCGATGCCGGACACACCGATGAGCAGTCGGCAGATTCCGCGAACTCGACACTGACCAACGCCTGGCAGCAGCTTTCCGCAAACCAGCGCCAAGAGCCGCAATTGCTTGCCGTTTATGCGGATCAATTGCGTGCGCTGGGCAATGACGATGGCGCGGAAGAGTTGCTGCGCAGTGCCTTGCAGCGCAAATACGACAGCCGTCTGGTGCGCTTGTACGGATTGTTGCACAGTTCCAACCCAACTCGCCAGTTGCAGGCGGCCGAGGGTTGGTTGAAGGCGCACTCCGACGATGCCGGCTTGCTTCTGACTCTGGGTCGTTTGTGCCTGCACAACAAACTGTGGGGCAAGGCCCGCGATTATTTAGAAAGCAGCATGCGCCTGCAGCGTCATCCGGAAACCTGTGCCGAGCTGGCCAGGCTGCTTGCCCAGTTAGGCGAAGTGGAGCGCAGTAATCAATTGTTTCAAGAAGGCTTGGGCCTGCTTGATCAACGCTTGATTGGTTTGCCGAGAGCCGCCTCACTCAGCCGCTGACCGGGCTGCTGCTTCACGGCAGGTCGATAAATCTGATCCGGACGTATGGTCGGATTAGCAGGATGGGAACCGCTCTATATGGGCGGTTTTCACTTGTATGCACTAAGCGCTTTACTCTACCGTAGCTGTCTTTATTCAATCAGCTGGAGCTGTCATGTCGTTGGCCAGACCCCGTTCATTATTCGCCTTTGCGTTCCTGGGCTGCGTTGCCTTGATGGGTGGCGCACTTTATCTGGAACATATCGTTGGTCTTGAGCCATGCCCGCTGTGTGTGTTGCAGCGCATATTCGTGATCGCTTTTGCCGTGGTCTGCCTGATCGGTGCCATCCACGGTCCTGGTCGCATCGGTACGCGCGTCTACTCGGTATTTGCATTGTTGTTTGCAGCCGGCGGCGCCGCCACGGCCGCACGGCAAATCTGGTTGCAAACGGTGCCGGCAGATCAACTGCCAGCGTGTTTGCCGAGCCTTGAATACATGATGGAAGCGCTGCCGTTTCAGGAAATCATCCGGGTGGTTCTGCACGGTTCTGCAGATTGCGCCGAGGTGAACTGGACGCTTTTCGGCATGAGCATTCCCGAGTGGAGCCTGTTGGCTTTTGTCGGCATGATCGGTTTCGCCCTGTTGCAACTGCTGCGCCGCGACTGACATCACTCGCTGCGCGTCAATTTGTTGCTTGGGCTGTGCCGCCAATGAGCGTATTGTTGTTGGCTAGATGCCGCGAATGACGCGGCATTGCGATTAAAACGTACGTATTAAATTTGTCGCTCATGTAGCTTGATGGGGCGAATTTGCCAGCATACTCTGGCCATCAAGCAGTAAAGTGTGTTGGGCGTATTTGCCTGATCAGGCGATTGTTGGGCCGTCAAATAAAACGTATCGGATCGGGCGTAAAATAGAAAAACCGATAAGGGAAGTGAGGCCATCATGCTCGAGAGTTGTCAGAACGCGCAGGAACGTTGGGGTGGTGTAAACCTGTTAATCGATCGTTGGTTACAGGAACGCCAGGAGCTGATCAGTAGCTATGATGCTGTGCACGCTGCGCCTCAGGCTTCCGCCGCCGCAACGCAGGCACTGCAACGGTTTTGTGAAGTTCTGGTCGATTATGTATCGGCAGGACACTTCGAGGTCTATGAGCAGTTGACCAACGAGGCCAAGGCTTTCGATGATCAACGCGGCTTGGAATTGGCCAAGAAAATCTACCCGCGTATTGATGCAATCACTGAGGTCGCGCTGTCATTCAACGACCGTTGCGATAACGGCGACTGCCGCGATAATGCATCCCAGGCACATGAGCTCAAGCAACTGGGGCAATTGCTCCATGAACGCTTTGACCTTGAAGACTGCTTGATCGAAGTGCTGCATAACGCCCATCAACATCAGGCCAGCGCCACCGTATAAGTTGTCGCAAAATCCTGTGAGTCGAGCTGATGAGTTTGCAGTTGGCACTGAACAAGGCCCGCTGCAAACGCGCTTCTAGTGCCTTGCTTGAAGCGTAAATTGTGTTTCTGTTTAACGTCCTGAAAACTTCTTGTTGCCCCGAATCCTTTCGATGATCTGCTGATGCCCTTCAGCAGATTTTGTTGCTATGTGCGTGAGTAACTAGCGACCACTCGGTCAGGCGTCTAGTATGGCTGCATATATCCCCGCCAGGAGGCGTTATGTCAGCTAAACAGAAAGCGAATAAGAAAGCAGTTCGTACCCCTTTGCATCTACTTCAACAGCTTTCCGGCAGCCTGCTTGATCACCTTGAAGATGCGTGCAGCAAGGCGTTGGTTGATGCTGAAGAACTGCTGGCCAAGCTGGAAACCCAGCGCGGCAAAGCGCAGGAAAAACTGCACAAGTCTCGCGGCAAACTGCAAGACGCCGCCGAGGCGGGTAAGGCCAAGTCACAGGCCAAGGCGCGCAAGACAGTCAATGAGCTTGAAGATCTGCTCGACGCACTGAAAGAGCGTCAAACGCAAACGCGTGAATACATCGCACAGCTCAAGCGCGATGCTCAGCAGAGCTTGCGACTGGCGCAAGGTGTTGCTCGTGTTAAGGAAGCAGCCAACAAGGCTCTGGTCAGCCGTGAAGCTAAACCTGCAACTGTGAAGCCAGCGCCAAAACCCGCTGCTCGCACTGTTGCAAAAACAGCGGCCAAACCTGCAGCGAAAACAGCTGCCAAGCCCGCTGCAAAAGCTGCGGCAAAACCCGCTGCAAGAGCTACTGCCAAGCCTGCAGCTAAACCTGCTGCAAGGGCGGCAGCTAAGCCCGCCGCCAAACCCGCGACAAAGACGGCTGCGAAACCGGCTGCCAAGTCCGCCGCAAAAACCACTACCAAGCCCGCTGCAAAAACGGCTGCCGCGGCATCTGCTAAACCTGCGGCCAAACCCGCTGCAAGGGCAGCTGCGAAACCTGCCGCGAAGCCTGCGCCAAGAGCAGCGGCAAAACCCGCCGCTAAGCCCGCCGCTAAGCCCGCCACCAGAACAGCAGCTAAACCTGCGCCAAAGGCGGCAGCAAAGCCTGCGGCTAAACCCGCTGCCAAAGCGCCTGCAAAAGCTGCGGCTAAACCTGCAGCAAAACCAGCCGCAACTGCCGCTGCAAAGCCGGCCGCTAAGCCTGCTGTAAGGGCTGCCCGTAAACCAGCGGCCAAGCCAGCTGCTCAACCCGCTGCGGCTACTCCGGCGGCTCCAACTGCACCTGCATCGACTGCCAGCGTCACCACACCGGTAACGTCATCTTCAGAGTCATAATCGGGCAAGTGCCGTGGCCGAGTCGCACAGTAAGTTTTGTGCGGCCCGGCCACTGTCGGCCAGCGGCGCGCTCAGCGAAGTCAGCCATAAGCCGACACTCGGTTGGTCGCTGCGCGGCCATTGGGTTGCAAGCCCGGCCAGACGTTCGAGCTGAATGCGCTCGGCTTGCAACTCAAGCTGTTTAATCTGCTCACGCAGAGCCTTCAGTTGCGAGTCCTCCAAGGCTTTTGCTCGCCAGTCCTGACGTACACCACGCAGACGCATGACCACCTGCTCTTGCCATGGCTGACTCATCGCCCGCAGTTGCGCGGCGCGTTCAGTATTGCACTCAACGCCGTTGACCCCGAGCCAAGCACCGCAGAGCAGCAGGCACACGTCGGCGCCATGCTCTTGCAGCTCCAGGCAGGCGGTTTCCACGCCGGGTTGGCTGTAGAGTTGTTCGGCGAAATGCCATAGATCAGAGGACATGCTGCTTCCTGAGTGATTAGTCGGCGACTCTGGTAGAATCCGCCGCCATTATGATCCGACTTCAAAACCTCACTTTACAACGTGGCCCTCAGCGTCTGCTAGAAGATGCCGAGATGACCCTGCACGCCGGCCATAAAGCGGGCCTCATCGGTGCGAACGGCGCGGGTAAGTCCACGCTTTTCGCTTTGCTGCTGGGCGAGCTGACACCGGATTCCGGTGATTGCCTGCTTCCGGCGGACTGGCGTATTGCCCACATGCGCCAGGAAATCGATGCCCTTGAGCGTCAGGCAGTTGAGTATGTGCTCGACGGCGATACTCATCTGCGTCGGGTTCAGGCCGAGCTGGCGCGTGCTGAGGCGGCAGAAGATGGCGCGGCTGTTGCCCGCCTGCACGTTGAACTCGACAGCCTTGACGGCTACACCGCCGATGCCCGTGCGCGCAAATTGCTGGCTGGTCTGGGATTTGAGAATGCGCAGATGGACCGTCTGGTCAGCGATTTCTCCGGTGGCTGGCGTATGCGCCTGAATCTGGCGCAGGCGCTGATGTGCCCGTCCGATTTGTTGCTGCTCGATGAGCCGACCAACCACTTGGATCTCGACGCCATTCTGTGGCTCGAGGGCTGGTTGAAAAGCTACGCGGGAACATTGCTGCTGATCTCTCACGATCGCGATTTCCTCGATGCCGTAGTCGATCACGTCGCCCATCTCGACCAGCAAAAGCTGACGCTGTATCGCGGTGGCTATTCGGCGTTCGAGCGCACCCGTGCTGAGCGTCTGGCGCAACAGCAGCAGGCGTACGAGAAGCAGCAAGCGCAACGCGCGCACATGGAAAAGTACATCGCCCGATTCAAGGCGCAGGCCACCAAGGCACGTCAGGCCCAGAGCCGGATCAAGGCACTTGAGCGCCTGGAAGAGTTGGCGCCGGCGCACGTTGATTCACCGTTCGATTTCAGCTTTCGTGAAGCACACAAGATTTCCAGCCCGTTGCTGGATCTCTCGGAAGGGCGTCTTGGCTATGGCGAGACGGTAATCCTTGAAAACGTGAAGCTGAATCTGGCGCCGGGTGCGCGGATTGGATTGCTTGGGCCTAACGGCGCGGGTAAATCGACGCTGATCAAGAACCTGTCGAACGAGCTGAGTCCGATTTCAGGCCGCTTGCAGCGTGGCGAGAATCTGGTGGTCGGCTACTTCGCCCAGCATCAGCTCGACTCACTGGACGACAAAGCCAGCCCGCTTCTGCATTTTCAGCGGCTGGCGCCTACCGAACGTGAGCAAACCCTGCGCGACTTCCTCGGCGGTTTTGATTTCCGTGGCCCGCGCTGCGATGAGCCTGTGGTTAACTTCTCGGGTGGCGAGAAGGCGCGTCTTGCCTTGGCCTTGATCGCATGGGGCCGGCCAAACCTGCTGTTGCTCGATGAGCCAACCAACCACCTCGATCTGGAAATGCGCTTGGCATTGACCATGGCGCTGCAAGAGTTCGAAGGCGCCGTGGTGGTGGTTTCTCACGACCGGCACTTGCTGAAGAGCACCACCGACGAGTTCCTGCTGGTCGCAGACGGTCGGGTTCAGCAGTTTGACGGAGACCTTGAAGACTACTCGCGCTGGCTGATCGATTTCCGCTCGCGGCAGGCAGTGAGCAATCAGGTGGCGGCGGAAGGCGCAGCCGATCGTACCGACAAGCGTGCACAGCGTCAGGCTGCGGCAGCGTTGCGCCAGCAATTGGCACCGCATAAGCGTCAGGCCGAAAAGCTGGAGAAAGAGCTTGGCCAGTTGCACGAGAAGTTGGCCGCGGTTGAAACCAAGCTCGGCGACAGTGACCTCTATGACGCTTCGCGCAAGAATGAATTGCGTGATTTGCTGGCGGAGCAGGGCACGTTGAAAAGCCGCGAAGCAACGCTGGAAGAGCAGTGGATGGAAGCACTGGAAATTCTTGAAGAGTTGCAACGCCAGTTGGAAGAAGCCAGCTAGCATTTAGTTGTTCCATGTCGGCGCCAGCCGTTGGCTGCGCTGACATAGATTGATGCAAATTTGTTGTTTTAGCCTGCCTCTGCCCACTTGGCGGCGTCATGCGCCAGGTGCTTAATAGCGGGCGCAAAAATGCCGCTGTCGTGGCAACCTCTCACGCTTCTCTCCAGAGATAAACCTGATTATGGAATGGCTGGCTAACCCGGAAATTTGGGTTGCGTTTCTGACCCTGACCGCCCTGGAAATTGTTCTCGGCATCGACAATATTATCTTCATCTCGATTCTGGTCAGCCGTCTGCCCAAGGAGCAACAGCCGCGCGCGCGCTTCTTCGGTCTGGCCTTGGCCATGGTCACGCGAATTCTGCTCTTGCTCTCGATCAGTTGGGTGATGCGCCTGACTACCGATTTGTTCGTGGCGTTCGGGCACGGTATTTCGGGACGCGACCTGATCTTGTTCTTCGGTGGTCTGTTCCTGTTGTTCAAGAGCACCATGGAGATCTATCACAGCCTTGAAGGCGCTGAAGAGCAGCAGGCGAGCGGCGGTAAAGCTTATGGCTTCATGGGCATCATCGTGCAGATCGCGATCATCGACATCGTGTTCTCGCTCGACTCGGTCATTACCGCAGTTGGCCTGGTTGATAACGTACCGGTCATGGTCGCGGCGATTATCATCTCGGTTGTGGTGATGATGCTCTCGGCCAGCACCATCAGTAATTTCATCGACAAGCATCCGTCGTTGAAAATGCTCGCGCTGTCCTTCCTCATCGTCGTCGGCACCATGCTGGTGGCTGAGGCCTTTGAAGTGCACGTGCCGAAAGGTTATGTGTATTTCGCCATGGCTTTCTCGCTGGCGGTCGAGGCGATCAACATTCGTCTGCGTGGCGCCATGGCCCGCAAGCAAGGGCAGGAGCCTGTGCGCTTGCGTAAAGACACGCCGGAATGATCGCCAGCGTGGGGTTGTTTGATGCATGATAAAGAGGCGGGTTTTTCCCGCCTCTTTCTATTGGGCTGATTCGATCTTGAGGTGATTGCTGTGGCGCTTGAAACCTGGATGGCGTTTTTCGTGGCGTGCTGGATTATCAGCCTGTCGCCGGGTGCGGGCGCTATCGCGTCGATGTCATCTGGCCTGCAGTACGGTTTCTTGCGTGGTTACTGGACGGCACTGGGCCTGCAGATTGGCCTGATTCTGCAAATCACGATTGTTGCCGCCGGTGTTGGCGCAATCCTCGCGACCTCGGCTGTGGCCTTCAGCCTGATCAAGTGGTTCGGTGTGGTCTATCTGGTTTATCTGGCCTATCGCCAGTGGCTTGCGCTGCCGAGCGACTTGTCTGCTGAGTCTTCCGAGCGGCCAACCGGGCGACCACTGAGTCTGGTTTTGCGCGGTTTTCTGGTCAATTTCAGCAACCCCAAAGCCATTGTGTTCATGCTCGCGGTATTGCCGCAGTTCCTCAATCCACATGAGCCGCTGCTAAGCCAATACCTGATCATGGGCGTGACCATGATCAGCGTGGACCTTATTGTCATGGCGGGCTACACCGGCCTGGCATCCAAGGTGCTGCGTATGCTCCGCAGCCCGCGCCAGCAGCGTGTGATGAATCGTACCTTCGCGGTGTTGTTTGTCGGCGCTGCGAGCCTGCTGGCAACTGTCAGCCGCGCCTCGGCTTAAGCAGCAGCCGCTTTACCACTCAATTGGCTGGCCGTCCCACGCCCAGAAACTGCCGGTTTGTTCCGGGTCGTGGCGGTCAATCTGCGCCAGCAGTTGGTTGGCTGCATAGGTGCAGCTGAACAGTTTTTCGCTTGGCACATTGGCCTGAAACGGTTTTGAAAGCTCAGTGTCGGTGGTCCCCGGATGCAGCAGCAATACGCAGCTTTGCGGGTTGAGCCGACGCAGTTCGATGCTGGCGGTGTGCATCAACTGATTGAGTGCCGCCTTGCTGGCGCGATAGCTGTACCAGCCGCCCAGATGGTTGTCGCCAATCGAGCCAACCCGTGCTGAAAGTGCTGCAACCGTGCAGGCGTGGCGGCCACGCAACAGGGGCAACAAGTGTTTGAGAAGCAGAACCGGGCCAAATGCATTGGTCTGGAAGGCTGCGTGCAAACTCTGCTGATCAAGTTGCGCCAGGCTTTTTTCCGCACGTGCGCCATCCTGATGCAGCACGGCTGCGGTACTGATCAGCACGTGCAGTCGACTTATCTGCCCCTGTAGTTGGCTGGCGAAGCGCTCGATAGAGGCTTCATCGGTAACATCCACATTGCAGCGTTCAAGGCGCCCGGGATAACGCTTTTGCAGCGCATCGAGTGCGGGCGACTCGCACGCCGAGCGGGCAATAGCCCAGATACAGCCGGTGTGTGGACTGGCCAATAGTTGCTCGGTCATTGCCAGACCAATGCCACGGCTGGCACCGCAGATCACAATATTTGCAGCTTCTTGCAAGCGGCTGGACAGCGTCATAACGGGTCTCCGGAGGCTTTGCGACAAATCGACACTGACGATCAGACATTTGGGGCTTGAGGAAAATCGTTAGGGAGGCAACAATGTAATGCCACCCATTCGTATTTGGGATTGAATCCTATATGTTTCTTCCACGCCGTCTCATTTGCTGGCTGCTACTCCCACTGACTCTGCTCTGCAGCCTTGCTGCAATGGCCGAGGCCGGTGATGGCGCTGCCCAAGCGCTGCATATGCTCGGATACCTCGGTGCGGATTACCCCGCAACCGTCGCTGATGGCAAGATTATTGATGCCAGCGAGTATCAGGAACAACTCGAATTTCTCACCGTGCTGCAAGGTTTGATTGTGGCATTACCGGCCCAGGAAGGTCGTGATGAACTGGTGTCGGGCGTTGCCAGCCTGCGCAAGAACATCGAACAACGCGAAGACGGTGGCAAGGTCGCCATTCAGGCGCGGCAGTTGGCAGCCAACTTGGTCAGCACTTATCAGGTGAGTCAGGCGCCGGCGATCACGCCTGATCCTACTCGCGGCGAGCCATTGTTTGCTCAGCACTGTGCGGTTTGTCATGGCCAGACCGGTGCTGGCGATGGCCCCGCAGGTATTGGCCTTGAGCCGCCTCCGGCGAACCTGCGTGACGCTGCGCGGATAGACCGCCTGAGCCTTTACGATATCTATAACACCATTGGTCTGGGCATTGAAGGCACCGACATGGCGGCATTCGCCGACCAGCTCGATGATCGTCAGCGCTGGGATCTGGCCAGTTATATTGCCGGTTTCACTGCCGCGCCCGTGGCTGAGGGCAAATCCTTCGGGATTGCCAGCCTGGCGGCGCAAACGCCCGCCGAAGTGGCGACGGCGCAGGGTCCCGAGGCCGCTGCGTTGTTCCGTGCCCAGCGCGCCCAGCCGCCGGTTGAACAACGTGGCCCTGCGCAACTGATCGATCACACCCGCCAGACGCTGGAGCATAGCCTCAAGGCCTACACCGAGGGCGATTCAGAGCAGGCGTATGATTTGTCTGTCGGTGCGTATCTGGAAGGCTTCGAGCTGGTCGAGAGTGCGCTGAACAACATCGATTCTGATCAGCGCAAGATCACCGAGAAAGCACTGATGGCTTATCGTCAGGCGCTGCAGGATGGTCTGTCGGTGCCGGTCGCAGCGCAGCGTCTGGAGCAAGCCAAGGTTGAACTGGCGAAGTCTTCCGACTTGCTCGGCGGCGATGCCATGTCCGCCTCGCTGACATTCATTTCAAGCTTGCTGATCCTGCTCCGTGAAGGCCTTGAGGCCATTCTGGTACTGGCGGCGATTCTGGCATTCCTGCGCAATACCGGGCAGGAAAAAGCCGTACGCAGCGTGCATGTTGGTTGGGGCTTGGCGATTGCCGCGGGCTTTGCGACATGGGCTCTGGCTGCCTACCTGATTGATGTCAGTGGTGCGCAACGCGAATTGCTCGAAGGCGCTACCGCCTTGTTTGCCAGCGTCATGGTGTTGTGGCTGGGCGTGTGGATGCACGACCGCCGTCATGCCGCAGCGTGGCAGAGTTACATCAAGAGCAGCCTGGTGAGTGGCGGCGGTCGTTTCGGCTTTGCCCTGCTGGCCTTCTTCTCGGTGTACCGCGAACTGTTTGAAGTGATCCTGTTTTACGAAACACTCTGGCTGCAGGCCGGGCCTGAAGGCCACAGCATGGTCATCTTCGGCGCTTGTGCGGCGTTGGTTATATTGATTGGCCTGGCGTGGGTGATTCTGCGTGGATCGCGCAAACTGCCGCTGGCAACCTTCTTCAGCCTCAACGCAATTCTGCTCTGCGTGCTGTCGGTGGTATTTGCCGGTCACGGTATTGCAGCCCTGCAAGAAGCTGGCGTTATTGGCACACGTCCGGTTAACTTCTTCGAGTTTGACTGGATGGGTATTCACCCAGATGCCTACAGCCTGGGCGCTCAAGCTGTGGCGCTGACGGCAATCGTGGTGCTGTATGGCCGTAGCTGGCTGACCGAACGCCGGCGCGCGGAAGTTGCTCAGCCCTAAGTTGTAACGATCCGAGAAAACCCGGCTTGCCACGAGGCTCGCCGGGTTTTTTAATGCCACACATAAATACGGGGGGAGTGATTAATGCGCGTTTGGATAGATGCTGATGCTTGCCCGCGCGCGGCGCGCGATCAGGTGGTCAAGTTTGCCCTCAAGCGTGGCTTTGAGGTGGTGTTGGTCGCCGGGCAGGCACAGCCACGGCCTAACTTCGCGTGCGTGAAGCTGATCGTGGTGCCAAGCGGCCCCGATGCGGCCGATGATTATCTGGTCGAGCATGCAGTGCCTGGCGAATTAGTTATTTGCAGCGATGTGCCGCTGGCTGACCGGCTGGTGAAGAAGGGCGTGGCGGCGCTCGATCCGCGCGGCAAAGAGTTCGACGAGCGCAACATGGGCGAGCGTCTGGCCGTGCGTAACCTGTTCACCGACCTGCGCGAGCAAGGCCAGATGGGCGGCGGACAGAGCGCATACGGCGAAAAGGACCGCCAGCAGTTTGCCAATTCATTAGACCGTATCCTGACCCGCCTAACCCGCGGCTAGGAGGATGGATTAAGCTGCGGTTTATCCATCATCCACCCAAGGCACGCACGGAGGATGGATAGCCCCAACGGGGCAATCCGTCATGGCGACGGACACGTCGCCGCCTGACGGCCTATGCGTTTTCGCCATTCAATTCGGCAATCAAACGCCAGACCGGGTACATCTTTCAGATCGCAATGACGGATTAACCTGCGGTTTATCCATCCTCCGCCTCGGCACCACGGAGGATGGATCGCCCCACGGGGCAATCCGTCATGGCGACGTATACGTCGCCGCCTGACGGTCTACGTGTTTCGCGATTCAATACGGCAATCAAACGCCGAGCTGGGTACATCCATCAGATCGCCATGACGGATTAACCTGCGGTTTATCCATCCTCCACCTCGGAACACCACGGAGGATGGATAGCCCCAACGGGGCAATCCGTCATGGCGACGTTTACGTTGCCGCCTGACGGTCTACGCGTTTCGCGATTCAATTCGGCAATCAAATACCAAGCCGGGTACATCCCACAGATCGCCATGACGGATTAACCTGCGGTTTATCCATCCTCCACCCTCGAGACCACGGAGGATGGATCGCCCCACGGGGCAATCCGTCATGGCGACGTTTACGTTGCCGCCTGACGGCCTATGCGCTTTCGCGATTCAATTCGGCAATCACACGCCAGACCGGGTACACCCATCAGATCGCCATGACGGATTAACCTGCGGTTTATCCATCCTCCGCCCTCAACACCACGGAGGATGGATCGCCCCAAAGGGGCAATCCGTCATGGTGACGCATACGTCGCCGCCTGACGGTCTACGTGTTTCGCCATTCAAAACGGCAATCAAACGCCAGACCGGGTACACCCATCAGATCGCCATGACGGATTAACCTGCGGTTTATCCATCCTCCGGCCTCGACACCACGGAGGATGGATAGCCCCAACGGGGCAATCCGTCATGGCGACGTTTACGTTGCCGCCTTACGGCCTATGCGTTTTCGCCATTCAATTCGGTGATCAAACGCCAGACCGGGTACATCCTTCAGATCGCCATGACGGATTAACCTGCGGTTTATCCATCCTCCGCCTCGGCACACCGCGGAGGATGGATCGTCCCAACGGGGCAATCCGTCATGGCGACGTTTACGTTGCCGCCTGACGGCCTACGTGTTTCGCGATTCGATTCGGTGATCAAACGCCGGACCGGGTGAATCCATAAGGCCGCAATGGCAATAAATTTGCGGTGTTCAACCACACAAATAGGTGCCGGTGCCAACCGCGATCAATTCGCCGTCGTCGTTGTGCAATTCGCTGCGTACCACGGCGACCTTGTTCCCTGAACGCAACAACACCGCGCTGGCGGTGAAGCGTTTGCCACGGCCGGGGCGCAGGAAGTCGACTCGCAGGTCGATGGTGCCCAGCTTGGACAGGCGCGCCATGCGTTCACTGCCGGAAAGGTGTTGGTGGCGTTCGAATGCGCCGATCAGTGCCATGGCTCCGCCGGCTACGTCGAGAACCGAGGAGATGACGCCGCCGTGGAGAATGCCCTGAATGAAGTTGCCGATTAGCTCATCTTTCATGGCAAAACTCATAAGCACCAACTCGGGCGAGAGTTGATCGATCTCGATGCCAATCACATTGTTGAACGGGATGCGCTGGAAGAAGCTGCTGACCGCCTGTTTCAGTTCGTCGGTCAATTCGAAGGGCTGCTGGTTCATGGGTGACTCGCGTTAACGGAATGGGTCAACGCTGCCGGACAAAACCTGCCGTGACCAGAGGCACGGCAGGTGTACGGTGATTATTGGCGCAAACGGCCTATGAGCCCCGTTTTAGTGCTGAGCCAGTTCCAGCACCCGGTCTACCAGCTTGTAGATGCCTGACGCCGCCTGACTGATGGATTGCGCGAGCATGTAGGCCGGCGTCGTGACCAGCTTGTGTTGGCTGTCTTCGACAATTTCGCTGACTTCACACTCCTGATGCACTGCGCCCATTTTAGTCAGCGCTGCCGCGGTTTCTTCATCTTTGCCGATGGTGCAGGTAATGCCCTGACCAAATATCTTGGCGGCCATGGCGGGAGCGATGCACATCAGGCCGACTGGTTTCTGTGCGCTGACAAACCCTTGCGCGGCTTTCAACACGTCGGGCTGAACGGTGCAATTGGCACCGGCGATGGCGAAGTCCGAGAGGTTTTTGGCCGCGCCAAAACCGCCGGGAATAATCAGCGCGTCGTAGTCGGCCGCGTGCAGTTCACGCACATCTTTGATTTCGCCACGGGCAATGCGCGCTGACTCGACCAGCACATTCCGGGTCTCGCCGGTTTCGTCGCCACTGAAGTGGTCGACCACGTGCATTTGTTCGATATCCGGGGCGAAGCACTGCACCAATGCGCCGCGCTGATCCAGGCGCAGCAGGGTGATGACGCTCTCGTGGATTTCGGCGCCATCGTAGACGCCACAACCAGACAAAATCACCGCAACTTTTTTATTCATCAAAGGCTCCTGGGCAAAACATTGGGCCGGGTTGCGCAAGGCAATTGCGGCAGATTATCGGTAAACAATGGAGTGTATTTTTACCGGCCAAGTTCAACGCGCGCCATCAGCGTCGTGCTGTATTTGTTCGCGTGGTCACTCTTCGGTATTTCAAATCTGTGTTCGACCTGCGTAGTCTGCCTGCGCAGGCTTAAATTCGGCTTAATTGAACATTTAAATCCAGCATAGCGAAGACTCAGATGTCAGATAGGAAATTACTTTACCGCGCCGTAATCCCCGTACGCTGGGGCGATATGGACAGTTACGGGCATGTGAATAACAGCATTTACATGCAATACATCGAAGAGGCGCGGGTGGCGTGGTTCGAGCAGGTCGGGGTGGTGATGAATAACGTCCCCAAAGGCCCCGTGGTGCTGCAGATCCAGCACACATTCCTGAAGCCGGTGGTGCACCCTGCAACAGCCTGTGTTGAACTTTTTGCTGGCGCTTTGGGGCGCAGCAGCATGGTGCTGGAGCATCGGCTGACCACGCTTGAGCAGCCCGACATTGTGTATGGCGAAGGAAATTGCAAAATCGTCTGGATCGATCATCAGGCGGGGCATTCGGTGCCGTTGCCGGAGTTCCTGCGCAACGCATTCGCGGACTGAATCGGCCACATTATTGGCAAATGCGGCTTGAATGCCTGCAAGTTTGGCGGGATATGTCGCGGTAATCAGTTGTGGGTTGGGCTAGGATTGACTGCATAAGTTGCCTGCCAATAACTACAAAATGATGGCCGTGAAATGAACTACATTCTCTTTGCCGTGCCGGTATTTTTTGCCCTGATTGCGCTGGAACTGCTGGCTGACCGCTGGCGTGGCGTGCGCACCTACGGTTTTTCCGATGCACTGAACAGCCTCAGTGCTGGCGTGCTCTCGACCAGCCTTGGGTTGGTGACAGGTGTTGTCGGGCTGCTCACGTACAGCCTGGCCTGGGAGCATCTTGGGCTGTTTGAGTTCGACCCTGAGCAGTTCTGGGTCTGGCTGTTTGCGCTGGTCTTCTACGACTTTTGCTATTACTGGCATCACCGCCTTGGCCATGAGCGCAATGTGCTCTGGGCGGCGCATTCGGTGCATCACCAGAGCGAGGAGTACAACCTGACGACCGCGCTGCGGCAAACCAGCAGCGGTTTCCTCTGCGGCTGGGTGTTTTATTTGCCGATGGCGATTGTTGGCGTACCGCCGTTGGTGTTCCTGACGGTGGCCGCGATTGACCTGCTCTATCAATTCTGGGTTCACACCCGCCATATTGCCAAGCTTGGCTGGTTTGAGTGGGTGTTCGTCAGCCCGTCCAATCATCGTGTGCATCATGCGCAGAACCGCGTCTACATGGACCGAAATTACGGTGGCGTGTTGATTATCTGGGACCGGCTGTTTGGAACCTTTCAGGAAGAACTCGACGATGAGCCCGTGGTCTTCGGGGTGACAGTGCCCTTGGCCAGTTGGAATCCGCTGTGGGCGAATCTGCAGGTGTATGCCTCGCTTTGGCACGACGCCCGACACACGGCGTCGCTGAAGGATAAATTGCGCATCTGGTTTATGCGCACCGGCTGGCGACCTGCTGATGTGGCGGCGCGTTTTCCGCAGAGCAAGCCTGATCTGGCCAACTTCGTGAAATTCGATGTGCCGCTGACCACGGCCAGCAAAGCCTACGCCGTGCTGCAATTGGGCGTGGCTCTGGCGGCGGGCAGTTATCTCATGGCGGTTAGCACGTCGGTCAGCCTGCAGGCGCTGTTGCTGGGTTGCATGTGGATAGCGCTGAGCCTGTTTTGCCTCGGCATGTGGCTGGAGAATCGCGCGGGTTCCCGGCGGTTGGAATGGCTGCGACTCGCCAGCAACTGGCCGCTGCTGTGGTTGGCCGGGCTTAGCGGGTTACTGGCACTTTCTCCAAGCGCCTGGTTGGTTTTGGGCGTTTACACGCTGATAAATGCTGCGCTGCTGTGGGGTTTTCAGCGACGCTCGGCGTATGCACCAGTCTGACATTCAACTGCACGCGCCTGGTTGAGATGCAGGCTCGACTAAAGCGCAACCAAGCAGCCACAATACGACTCTGAATTTAAGCCTGAGCTGCGACGCGCAGTCGCAGCTGTCATTGTGCTGTCATCATTTGGTCATAATGACGCTTTATAACTGCCGCACTCGCCCGTCCGCGCGGGCCCAGGAGTCTGTCGTGAGTTTTACCCCTGCCAATCGCTTGTTCCCCGCCACTCGTTTGCGTCGTAATCGTCGTGATGACTTTTCCCGCCGTCTGGTGCGTGAAAATCGCTTGAGCGTTGATGACCTGATTTTGCCGGTGTTCGTGCTGGACGGTGAAAACCGTCGCGAGGCCATTCCATCAATGCCAGGTGTCGAGCGCTTGTCGATCGATCTGTTGCTGAGCGAAGCCGAGAAGTGGGTTGAGCTGGGCATTCCTGCGCTGGCTTTATTCCCGGTAACGCCGCTCGAAAAGAAGTCGCTCGACGGCAGTGAAGCGTGGAACCCGGAAGGCATCGCCCAGCGCGCCATCCGTGCATTGCGTGCACGTTTCCCCGAATTGGGCGTGATCAGTGATGTGGCGCTCGATCCGTTCACCACGCACGGTCAGGACGGCATTCTGGATGAAGATGGCTACGTGCAGAACGACATTACGGTCGATGCGCTGGTCAAGCAGGCACTTTCGCACGCTGAGGCTGGTGCGCAGGTTGTGGCGCCGTCCGACATGATGGATGGCCGCATTCAGGCAATCCGCGAGGCGTTGGAGTTGGCCGATCACACCAATGTGCGCATCATGGCCTACTCGGCCAAATATGCGAGCGCCTATTACGGCCCGTTCCGTGATGCGGTGGGCTCGGCTGCGAATCTGGGCAAGAGCAACAAGAACACCTATCAGATGGACCCGGCCAATACCGATGAGGCGCTGCACGAAGTGGCTGCCGATTTGGCCGAAGGGGCTGATATGGTGATGGTCAAGCCGGGCATGCCGTATCTCGACATCCTCTGGCGCGTCAAACAGGAATTTCGTGTTCCGACCTTTGTCTATCAGGTGTCGGGCGAGTACGCCATGCACATGGCCGCCATCCAGAATGGCTGGTTGAGCGACGCAGTGATTCTTGAATCACTGACTGCCTTCAAGCGCGCGGGCGCAGACGGCATTCTCACTTATTTCGCCGTTCGCGCGGCAGAACAGTTGAAGCAGGGACAGTAGTCCCAAAAGGACAAACCATGAATATCGAAGGACTCAGCAGCGACGAAGTGGTTGAGCTGCCAGAAGCGCAAGTGGTCACTGCCGAGGTGCCCGCCGAGACTCCAGCGGTAGTCGAGGCACCGCCGCCTGCTCCGCCACTGGTGGTGCCGAGCTTGGATGACAGCAGCCTGTACATTCATCGCGAATTGTCGCAGTTGCAGTTCAACATCCGCGTGCTTGAGCAGGCGCTGGATGAGTCCTATCCGTTGCTGGAGCGGCTGAAGTTTCTGCTGATCTTCTCCAGCAATCTGGATGAGTTCTTCGAAATTCGTGTGGCTGGCCTCAAGAAGCAAATCAACTTTGCCCGCGAACAGGCGGGCGCTGATGGTTTGCAGCCGCATCAGGCGCTGGCGCGCATTTCCGAGTTGGTTCACGAGCAGGTTGATCGTCAGTACGCGATTCTTAACGAAAACTTGCTGCCGGCGCTGGAGAAGCACAACGTGCGCTTCATTCGCCGGCGTCAGTGGACGGTCAAGCTCAAGGCCTGGGTGCGGCGTTATTTCCGCGATGAGATCGCACCGATTATCACGCCGATCGGCCTCGACCCGACTCACCCGTTCCCGCTGCTGGTGAACAAGAGCCTGAACTTTATCGTTGAGCTTGAAGGTGTCGATGCCTTTGGCCGTGACTCCGGTCTGGCGATTATTCCGGCGCCGCGTCTGCTTCCGCGCATTATCAAGGTGCCGGAAGAAGTCAGCGGGCCAGGCGACAATTACGTGTTCCTGTCGTCAATGATTCACGCCCATGCGGATGACTTGTTCCACGGCATGAAGGTGAAAGGTTGCTACCAGTTCCGCCTCACCCGTAACGCCGACTTGTCGGTTGATACCGAAGACGTCGAAGATCTGGCCCGCGCCCTGCGTGGCGAGCTGTTCTCGCGGCGCTACGGCGATGCGGTCCGTCTGGAGGTGGTCGACAGCTGTCCGAAACACCTGAGCGATTATCTGCTCAAGCAGTTCGGGCTGGCGGAAAGCGAGCTGTATCAGGTCGGTGGGCCGGTCAACCTGACTCGGCTGTTCAGTGTTACCGGGCTTGATAGCCACCCTGAATTGCAGTACCAGCCGTTCACGCCGCTGATCCCGAAACTGCTGCAAAACAGCGATAACATTTTCAATGTGGTCAGCAAGCAGGACATCCTGCTGCTGCACCCGTTCGAGTCGTTCACACCGGTCGTTGACCTGCTTCGTCAGGCGGCAAAAGACCCGCACGTGCTGGCAATTAAACAGACGCTTTATCGCTCCGGGGCCAACTCGGAAATCGTTGATGCGCTGGTTGAAGCGGCGCGTAACGGCAAGGAAGTAACGGCCGTAATCGAGCTGCGTGCGCGCTTCGATGAAGAGTCCAACCTTCAGTTGGCGAGTCGCCTGCAGGCGGCGGGTGCGGTGGTGATTTACGGTGTGGTCGGGCTCAAGACTCACGCCAAAATGATGCTGATCCTGCGCCGTGAGCAGGGCGACATCGTGCGTTATGCGCACATGGGTACGGGCAACTATCACGCCGGTAATGCGCGTCTGTACACCGATTACAGCCTGCTCACCGCGGACGTGGCGCTGTGCGAAGACGTCTCTAAGCTGTTCAGCCAGTTGATCGGCATGGGCAAGACCCTGCGCATGAAAAAACTGCTGCATGCGCCGTTCACGCTGAAGAAAACCCTGCTCGACATGATCCTCCATGAAACCCAGCTGGCACTTGATGGCCAACCGGCGCACATCATGGCCAAGTTCAACTCGCTGACCGATCCGAAGATCATCCGCGCGCTGTACAAAGCTAGTCAGTCCGGGGTCAAGATTGAGCTGGTGGTGCGCGGTATGTGCTGCCTGCGTCCGGGGATTCCGGGGGTTTCGCACAACATTCAGGTGCGCTCGATTATCGGTCGCTTCCTTGAACACACGCGGGTGTTCTACTTCCTTAACGGCGGCGATGAGAAGGTTTATCTGTCCAGCGCCGACTGGATGGAGCGCAACCTCGACAAGCGTATCGAGACCTGTTTCCCGGTCGAAGGTAAAAAGCTGATCATGCGCGTGAAGAAAGAGCTTGAAACCTATCTGGCCGACAACACCCACAGCTGGCTGTTGCAGCCCGATGGTCGCTACATCCGTAACAGCCCAACCGGAAACCAAAACGCCCGCAGTGCGCAGGCGTTGTTACTGGAAAAACTGACGGTGCCGGTGGTTAGTGCACGCTGAGTTCGATGCCGACGCGCTTGAGCCATTCCGCTTCCTGAGTGAAATCCGCTTGGGTTAGCGGGTTGGCCTCAAGCCAGCCTGCGGGGAAGTGATATTCCAGTTTGTGCTCGTTGGCTTTGAGTACGACCTTGGGCATTTCCTGTGTGCTGCGGATGTGATGGAACAGAATCGCAAAACGCAGCAGCACACACAGCCGAACCAGCTTGATTCCCTCTTTGCCAAATTCAGCGAGCTTGTCTTTAGGGATATTGCGACGGTGGCCGCGCACCAGTAACGCCAGCATTTGCTGGTCGAGGCGCGAAAAACCGGCAAGGTCCGAATGCTCGACCAGATAGGCGCCATGCTTGTGATATTGGTAGTGGGCAATGTCGAGCCCAAGCTCGTGCACGCGAGCGCCCCAGATCAGGCGTTCACGGTACCAGTCATCATCCAGCTGCCAGCTTTCGGCCACTTGCTCAAAGGCTTCCAGCGCTTTGGCCTCGACGCGAGCGGCTTGCTCAAGGTCGACGTGATAACGCTCCATCAGCGCGCTCAGGGTGCGTTCGCGTACGTCTTCATGTTGATGACGGCCGAGCAGGTCATACAGCACGCCCTCACGCAGCGCGCCTTCGGAGTGCGACATGGTTTCGATGTCACAGGCATCGAATATGGCTTCGAGAATTGCTAACCCGGCGGGAAAGATGCCGCGCCGGTCTGTCTTGATGCCGTCGAGGTCGAGCTTTTCGGCATCACCGATTTTGAACACCTTGCGTTTGAGCCACGCCAGGCCTTCTTTGTTGACCTCGCCGATGCCCAGTCCCGCGCCCTTGATTGTTAAGCCAATGGCCTTGATGGTGCCCGATGCGCCCACCGCTTCTTCCCAGCCGATGCGCTGCAACGCGTGCTCGATGCCCATGAGTTCGAGGCGTGCAGCAGTGTACGCCTGCGCATATCGCGCGGGAGTGATCTTGCCGTCCTTGAAGAAGCGCTGAGTGAAACTGACGCAGCCCATCTGCAGGCTTTCGCGCAGCAGCGGCTCGAAACGCTGACCAATAATGAACTCGGTGCTGCCGCCGCCAATGTCGGCAACCAGTCGCTTGCCCGGTGTGTCGGCAATTGAGTGCGATACACCCAGGTAGATGAGACGTGCTTCTTCGCGACCGGAAATGACTTCGACCGGATGGCCCAGAATCTCTTCGGCGCGGCTGATGAATTCGGCGCGATTGCGCGCTTCGCGCAGTGCGTTGGTGCCGACAATCCGGACAGCTCCTTCGGGCAGGCTGGCGGTAAGTTGGGCAAACCGGCGCAGGCAATCGAGGCCGCGTTGCATGGCTTCTTCGCTCAGCAAGCGCTCTTCATTGATACCGGCAGCGAGTTGGACCTTGTCGCCGAGGCGCTCAAGTATGCGTATTTCGCCGTGATCAGCCTTTGCCATGACCATGTGAAAGCTGTTTGAACCGAGGTCGATGGCGGCAATCAGGGGGAAATTGTCAGCAGATTTTTGCGGCATGGATTAAAGGTCTCAAAGCAGAACAGGGTCATCGTGCCACGATAGCCACCGCGCGCCAACGCATACTGATGTCGCAGTGACAGCAAACAAACGGCCAGTTTGATCGAATTTGTGCTTGTATTAGCCTCTACCACTGTAATACGTGGCGTGTGACAGTATGGCTAAAAAATGAAGTTTTTAAGACCGCCGATAGAGAAGCACAATCGAGCTTTCCTTCCTGTGTCATAAAACCCGAGTTATGATGTCAGCCAATTTTGTAGCTTGCGATTACGGAGATTATCCATGAGTGAATTTATCACCAACGTCAGCGATGCCAGCTTTGACCAAGAAGTTATTCAGGCAGAAGGCGCGGTATTGGTCGATTACTGGGCTGAGTGGTGCGGCCCGTGCAAGATGATTGCACCGGTTCTGGACGAAATTGCACAGACCTACCAAGGCAAGCTGAAAGTTTGCAAACTGAACATCGACGAAAACCAGGACACCCCGCCGAAGTATGGCGTTCGTGGTATCCCAACGCTGATGCTGTTCAAGAACGGCAACGTTGAAGCGACCAAAGTCGGCGCACTGTCGAAGTCGCAACTGGCTGCATTCCTCGATAGCAATATCTGAGAAATTGCCCACAAAAGCCCCGTAAAAAACGGGGCTTTTTTATATTTACAGGCTAGACGCCCGCGCAGCTGGGTGTTAAATTCGGTCTCGCTGTATTTCCTATACAGCCCCCTGCATTGCCGTCGCCGACTCAATTTCATTACGAATTACTCGCGATCCAGTCGCCTTCTGTGCGGCGCGGCCTCCCAAGCTAATAGCTTATTTTCCCTCCTCATAATGATTACGTCATTCCTATGAATCTGACTGAACTCAAGCAAAAGCCGATCACTGAACTGCTGGAAATGGCCGAACAGATGGGCATCGATAACATGGCCCGTTCGCGCAAGCAGGACGTGATCTTTTCGTTGCTCAAACGACATTCCAAGGGTGGAGAAGAGATCTCCGGTGATGGCGTGCTGGAGATCCTCCAGGACGGTTTCGGCTTTCTCCGCTCGGCGGATGCCTCTTATCTCGCAGGCCCAGACGACATTTACGTCTCGCCTAGCCAGATCCGCCGCTTCAACCTGCGTACCGGTGACACCATCGTCGGTAAGATCCGACCGCCAAAAGAGGGTGAGCGTTATTTCGCCCTGCTCAAGGTCGACACGATCAACTACGATCGTCCGGAAAACGCCAAGAACAAGATTCTGTTCGAAAACCTTACGCCATTATTCCCGACCAAGCGTCTGGTCATGGAAGCGGGTAACGGTTCGACAGAAGACCTCACCGGTCGCGTTATCGACCTGTGCGCACCGATTGGTAAAGGTCAGCGTGGTCTGATTGTTGCTCCGCCAAAAGCGGGCAAGACCATCATGCTGCAGAACATTGCCAGCAACATCACGCGTAACAACCCCGAGTGCCACCTCATCGTTCTGTTGATCGACGAGCGCCCGGAAGAAGTAACTGAAATGCAGCGCACCGTGCGCGGCGAAGTGGTTGCTTCGACCTTCGACGAGCCGCCAACCCGCCACGTGCAGGTTGCTGAAATGGTTATCGAGAAGGCCAAGCGTCTGGTTGAGCACAAGAAAGATGTGGTCATCCTGCTCGACTCGATCACGCGTCTGGCGCGTGCCTACAACACCGTGATCCCAAGCTCCGGCAAGGTACTCACCGGTGGTGTTGATGCCCACGCACTGGAGAAGCCGAAGCGTTTCTTCGGCGCTGCACGTAACATCGAGGAAGGCGGTTCGCTGACTATCCTCGCCACCGCGCTGGTTGAAACCGGCTCGAAGATGGACGAAGTGATTTACGAAGAGTTCAAAGGTACCGGTAACATGGAACTGCCTTTGGACCGTCGCATCGCTGAAAAGCGCGTATTCCCTGCGATCAACATCAACCGCTCCGGCACCCGCCGCGAAGAGTTGCTGACCGCCGAAGACGAGCTGCAGCGTATGTGGATTCTGCGTAAGTTGCTGCACCCGATGGACGAGATTGCGGCCATCGAGTTCTTGATCGACAAGCTCAAAGCGACCAAGACCAACGACGAATTCTTTATGTCCATGAAGCGTAAGTGATTGGCTTACGGCCGTGTGTGCGGCGGTGATGCGGCGTTAGAAATCGCCTCGGGCGTGCTCATGTACTGGCGTACACTGCGCGGCCTCGGCAATTTCTGCCTTGCCTGACCTTTGCACACGCGGCCTCGATTTGGTAAAGAGCGGTCGGCATTTTGCCTGTCTGCATTTGCTGAACTGAGTGAAATAGATGTGATGTTTGTTGTGCATGAAGCCGGGTAATCAGTACTGATCCCGGCTTTTGTGTTTTTGTGGAATGGCTTTTGCTCTTCTGCATATCCGACTGGGGCGCTAAACTTTGCGCTTCGATAGCTCTGCCTGACACGAGGCTCCTGCATGCAGTATCGCGACCTGCGCGACTTTATCAGCGGCTTGGAAAAGCGCGGCGAACTCAAGCGTATCCAGACCCCGGTTTCTCCGGTTCTGGAAATGACCGAAATCTGTGACCGTACACTGCGTAAGGCAGGGCCTGCGCTGCTGTTCGAGAATCCGACCGGCTTCGATATGCCGGTGCTCGGCAATCTGTTTGGCACGCCCAAGCGGGTGGCGTTGGGCATGGGCGCAGAAGAGGTCAGCGAACTGCGTGAAATTGGTAAGCTGTTGGCGTTCCTCAAGGAACCTGAGCCGCCAAAGGGCTTGAAAGATGCCTGGTCGAAGCTGCCGATCTTCAAGAAAGTCCTGGATATGGCGCCCAAGGTGCTCAAGGACGCACCGTGCCAGGAAGTGATTGAGGAGGGCGACGATGTCGACCTGTCCAAGCTGCCGGTGCAGACCTGTTGGCCGGGTGACGTGGCGCCGCTGATTACCTGGGGCCTGACCATTACCAAGGGGCCGAATAAAGAACGGCAGAATCTGGGCATTTATCGTCAGCAGGTGATCGGCCGTAACAAGGTCATCATGCGCTGGTTGAGCCACCGTGGCGGCGCGCTGGATTTCCGCGAGTGGTGTGACAAGTATCCGGGTCGCCCGTATCCGGTTGCCGTTGCCCTGGGTGCAGACCCTGCAACCATTCTCGGCGCGGTGACGCCGGTACCGGACAGCCTTTCCGAGTACGCGTTTGCTGGCCTGTTACGCGGCAACAAGACCGAGTTGGTCAAGGCGCGCGGCAGTGATCTGCAAGTGCCGGCCAGTGCCGAAATCGTTCTGGAAGGGGTGATTCATCCAGGCGAAATGGCCGATGAAGGGCCGTACGGCGATCACACCGGCTACTACAACGAAGTCGACAGTTTTCCGGTGTTCACGGTCGAGCGCATCACGCGTCGGCAGAAGCCTATTTATCACAGCACTTACACCGGACGGCCACCTGATGAGCCGGCAATCCTCGGTGTAGCCTTGAACGAAGTCTTTGTACCGCTGCTGCAGAAGCAGTTTCCGGAGATCACCGACTTCTACCTGCCGCCAGAAGGTTGCTCGTATCGCATGGCGGTGGTGACCATGAAGAAGCAATATCCGGGGCACGCCAAGCGCGTAATGCTCGGGGTATGGTCGTTTTTGCGTCAGTTCATGTACACCAAGTTTGTTATCGTCACCGACGACGACATCAACGCGCGCGACTGGAACGATGTGATGTGGGCGATCACCACGCGCATGGACCCCAAGCGCGACACGGTAATGATCGATAACACACCCATCGACTACCTCGACTTTGCCTCGCCGATCTCGGGCCTTGGCTCGAAGATGGGCCTCGATGCCACCCATAAATGGCCGGGCGAAACCACGCGCGAGTGGGGCCGGGTTATCGTCAAGGATGATGCAGTGACGCGTCGTGTTGACGAGATGTGGGCCGAGTTGGGTATCGACTGATGACGGCTGTTAAGGGCATGAAAACGACCTGGGAGGTCATGTGAAGGTAACGCTGCAGCCGTGCGGAGCAGTGCTCGACGTACATCCGGATGAACCGATTCTGAGCGCCACCCGGCGTTTGGGGTTTGAATGCCCGTCGAGTTGTCGCAACGGTAATTGCCACATCTGTGCGGCGTTGCTGGTTGAAGGGCGTGTGGAACAAGAAGGCCAGGCGATTGATCACGGTGAACTGTTCACCTGTCTGGCCAAACCGCTGACCGACTGTGTGCTGCATTGGGATGGCGTATTGATGCCCGGCGAGCTGCCGGTGCGCGAGATGTCGTGCCAAGTAGTTGCCTGTAACAGTCTGGGTGGCGATGTTTTTCATCTGCAGCTGCGCGCACCCGCTGGCAAGTTGCCGCGTTATCACGCCGGTCAATATTTGATGCTGCGCCGTGAAGACGGTGAGTTTGCCGCATTCTCCCTGGCCTCTGCACCGCACAACGGTCGCGAGATGGACCTGCATATTCTGGCCCGCGACGAATCCACCCGCAGCCTGCTGGCGTACTTTCAGGCAGAAGGCTTTGTGCGGGTGAAAATGCCCTTTGGCGACACCCATTTGGCCGAGCTGCCTGATGGGCCGCTGGTATTAATCGCCGCCGGTACTGGCATGGCGCAAATGCGCAGCCTGATCGAGCACTGCCGGGCGAGTGGTTTTGCGCATCCGGTGCACCTGTACTGGGGCGCGCGTAATCCGGAAGATTTTTACGCGTTGGATGTCTGGGACAGCTGGCAGCAACTGGATAATCTGACTCTGCATCAGGTAGTCAGCGACCAATGCGGTTGGAAAGGGCGTTGCGGTCTTCTGCACGAAGCGGTCAGCGAGGACTTTCCGGACCTGAGCAATGTGCATGTATACGCCAGCGGCTCACCGGCAATGATCTACGGCACGCTCGATGCGCTGGTCGAGGCCGGGATGGACGCTCACCAGATGCGCGCCGACGTATTCGCTTACGCACCGCGCAACTGAGGTTGCAGGCCGTTCGGCCTGCAATTGAATGTGCGGGTTATTATTTGACCTGCACCACGACTTTACCCACAGCCTGACGCTGGCCCAGCCGGTTGATGGCGTCGCCGGCTTTCTCCAGTGGATAACTTTCCGAGACCAGTGGTTTGAGTTTGCCTTCGGCGTGCCACGCAAAGAGTTGCTGGAAGTTCGCCGCGTTGTCTTGTGGTTGGCGTTGAGCGAATGAGCCCCAGAACACGCCAATCACGGCCGCGCCTTTGAGCAGCATGAGGTTGACCGGCAGTTCGGGGATGCGCCCGCTGGCAAAGCCGACCACCAGCAATCTACCGTTCCAGGCAATGCTGCGGGCGGCCAGATCAAACAGGTCACCGCCAACCGGATCGTAAATTACATCCGCACCCAGGCCTCCAGTCAGGCGTTTTACTTCTTCCTTGAGGTTGGTCTCGGTGTAGTTGATCAGCTCATCGGCGCCGGCGGCTTTGGCCACTTCAAGCTTCTCGGCACTGCTGGCAGCGGCGATTACCTTGGCGCCCATGGCCTTGCCGATTTCCACTGCCGCCAGACCCACGCCGCCCGATGCGCCGAGGACCAGCAAGGTTTCACCCGCCTGCAAGTTGGCGCGTTGCTTGAGCGCGTGCATTGAGGTGCCGTAAGTCATGCCGAAGGCTGCGGCACTGGCGAAGTCCATGCTTTTGGGGATTTGCATGACGTTGTAGCCAGGCACTGCAACCTGCTCGGCAAAGCTGCCCCAGCCGGTTAACGCCATTACCCGGTCACCGACTTTCAAGTGGCTGATCTTCTCGCCGACAGCACTGATAATCCCGGCTGCTTCGCCGCCCGGTGAAAATGGGAAAGGGGGCTTGAACTGGTATTTACCTTCGATGATCAAGGTGTCGGGAAAGTTAACCCCGGCGGCATGCACATCGAGGACGATCTCGTTCTTTTTCGCCTCGGGGCTGGCGATATCTTCCAGAACCAAGGTCTCGGCCGGGCCGAAGGCTTTGCACAGCAGGGCTTTCATCAGCAGTATTCCTTTTGGTGTTATGTCGCCCAGTCTAAAAGTCCTGAGGGGCGGGTCAACAAGCATGCTTGCGCCTGATACATACGTATAAGCATTAGGCTTGGGGGATTGCCCGAGTCTATATATGCTAGTGCCCAGCAAGGCCATGCGGGCGCTGCTGGATCATGGGGGTTTTTGATGTTCAAAGCATTGTTGTTTGCCATGCTGGCATCGCTGGTGTCGGTTCAGGCGATTGCCCAGGAGTCTGCAGAAGGCGAAGAGGGCAAGTCGACTGTGGCTTATGTGAGCCTGGTGCCTGCGCTTGTGGGTAACTTTGGCAGCGGCCCGAAACTCAAGTTTTACAAGGCAGATGTGTCGTTGCGCGTTACGGGCGCGGAAGCTCAGACTAAGGTCGAGCACCACGAGCCGCTGATCCGCAATCAGTTGGTCATGCTGTTTTCCCAGCAAACCGAAGAAGGTTTAAGCGCGCCGGACGCCAAAGAGGCGTTGCGTCAGGAAGCCTTGAAGCAGGTACAGCAAGTGCTGGCGACTGAAGAAGGCGAGCCGCTGGTGGAAGACCTGTTGTTCAATAACCTGATACTGCAGCGCTAAGAGCACCACGGATTCAGGGTTGGCGCCACACGCACGTCTGGTTGCGGCCCTGATGCTTGGCTTGATAAAGCGCCTTGTCGCTGCGCGCGATCAGATCATCCGGTAACTCGGTCTCGTTGGCCTGAACGCAGGCAATGCCAATGCTGACTGTCAGGCGCTCAAGCGGGCTGCCCGGATGCTCGAGTTGCAGTTCTGCGAGTTTGGCGTGAATCCTTTCTGCCAGATGCCTGCCGCCTTCTGCCGGGGTGTTTGGCAGGATGATCGCAAACTCTTCGCCGCCATAACGGCAGGCGGTATCGCCTTCACGTTGCAGGCAACTCTTGAGTAGTTCCGCAATTCGGCGCAGGGCATCGTCGCCGGCCAAATGACCGAGCTGGTCGTTGTAGGCTTTGAAGTAGTCGATGTCGATCATCATCAGCGTCAGCGGTAAATGCTCGCGGCGTAGGCGCCGCCACTCGCCGCCCAACTGATTATCAAAATAGCGGCGGTTGAAGAGGCCGGTCAGGCCATCTAGCTGGCTGAGCGTTTGCAGCTGTTGCTCAAGCTTTAGGCGCTCGCTGTTGTCGCGAGAAACCCCGATCAGGTATTCATGGCCGCTGACATTGACCAACTGTGCGCTGATCTCGGCGGCCTGAAAGCTGCCATCGAAGCGGCGCATGTACTGTTGAAAAATACTTGAGTGCTCGCTGGTCTGGGCCTTGCGGACATTGGCGATCCACTGCGCATAGTCGCGGATAACCTGTTCGGGTTTGTCCTTGAACAACTTGATGAAACCCTGCTCGCTGTAGCCGAGGGCGCTGTAGGTGGCGGGATTCATGTACAGAATGTCGCGATTTTGCGGGTCGATAATAAACAGCCCGTCTTTGCTCGAGCCCGTCAGGTCCAATACCAATTGCAGGCGTTCGCTGCTGCTGCGCAGTACCTGCTCGACTTGTTCGCGTCGTGTGACTTCGGCGTTTAAGCGCTTGTTACCGGCTTTTAACTCACGGGCCCGGCGTCGATTGCTAAGCGCCAGGCCCAGCGCGGCGGTCAACAGGGTGCTGATAGTCAGGCTTGCGACCAGCACGAAGGTCGGCAGGTTGCTGGAGAGTGTGGCAACCCACTGCGCACTGGGTCGCAGGCGAAGCGAGTAGTTTTGGTTGTTGATCAGGTGCAGGGGGATCTTCTGTTGCAGGCTGGCGACCGTAATGCCCTGCTCGCGGCTGTAGATGGGCTTGTCGAATTCCTCCAGATAGACGCTGAATTTATTCTTGTCGATGTTCTTGAGCAGGTTATCCATCAGGTTTTCAACCCGGAATACGGCCTGCAAGAAACCGTCGAACACCGGCTTTTGCTGCTCGTCCATGATCTGCAACGGGGTGTAAAGAACAAAACCGCGGCCACCCTGAACCAATGCGAAGCTGTTGGAGAAGCGTGCCTTGCCAGTGCTCTTGGCTAACATTGCCAGCGGGTAGTTGGGGTGATCAGGCGTCAGCACAAAGTTTATGGCGGCCTCGTTGCCGGCCAGCGGCAAGATCCAGCGCATGTGCAAGTCGGGGCCCAGCCATTGAATGGCTTGGTAGCCCTGGAAATTGTCGAGTGAAAACTGGTTGTCGAGCCGCCACTGTTGCTCGGGCAGGCGGCCAAGCTGGTTCCACAGGTTCGCTACCCTGAGCAGTCCTTGAGCTTGATCGTGCAGGCCGTGTTCAAGCTGGCTGGCCAGATTAGTTGCCTCATAACGGACAACTTCGCGGATATGCTCCTGTTCGCTGGTCTGCATTTGGCGCCATAGCTTAACGCTGGCTATGACCAACCCCAGAAACAGGGCTGCAATAGCAATGCGTGCTGGCCACGAGTGCCGATAATGCTGCGCCATAAAGTCCATCCGCTAAACCAGGCTGTGTAATAGCATATTGCCGCTATTGGCTCAACGCATTGCTAGTACGGCCTGCCACTCTTCTTCGCTAACGGGCATAACAGACAGACGACTGCCCTTTTTTACCAAGGCCAGTTCCTCGAGTGCGCTCTGAGTTTTCAAGCGCGACAATGCGATGACTCTGCTGAATACCTCGACGCACTGCACATCGACAGCGCTCCAGGGATTATTCTCCGCGGTCGCTTTGGGGTCGTAATAATGGCTTTCAGGATCGAGTGCAGTCGGGTCTGGATAAGCTTCGCGGCTTATCCGGCCGATTCCGGCGATACCCGGTTCCAGGCAGCTTGAGTGATAAAAAAAGAACAGTTCGTCTGTTTGCATTTTGCGCAGGAAATTTCGTGCCTGATAATTGTGAACACCATCCCAGCGCGCTTCGCCAAGGCGCTGTAATGCAGACACTGAAAGCTCATCAGGCTCAGATTTCATTAGCCAATTGGGCATGAACTTTGCTCCGTTAATCAGGTCATTGACTCAGTAGGCCAGTGATCGGCCCGGGTTATGTGTGCAGTTCTAAATGCTGTTATGGCTTTGGCATGGAATGCCGACTGGTACCAGCAGTAATACTGTTAACCGATAACAATAATTGTCGCACGGTCCAACGTGCGCAGTATGCCTCGAAGGGGGAGGCATTCAATGAAACGTAAACCAGATATGTTGTGGGTTTTGGTCGTTCTTTTTACTTTGGGAATCGTCACCACCGGATACACGCAAAGCCTTTGGGACAAACAAAACGAAACTGTTTCTGTGAGTCGCACTGAATAAGCGCTAATCCGCGGACCAAGAAATTCACGCCGCAAGGAATGCGGCCTCGCAAGCAGTGAGACAGGGTACTTGCGCCCTGGCTCCGGCGCTAAATGTCAGAACCAGCCCTTATTTGTCACCGTCGCATTCAGCGGCACGTCCCAGCTCGCCAACGCCAGTTGGTCGACTTGCTGGCAGGCGTGGGCGAGCCCTAGCAGCATGGGTTTATTCGCGCTCTTGCGGCGCGCCTTGTAGGCCAGGCTGCGGTCGTAAAAGCCGCCACCCATGCCCAGCCTGCCGCCCTGATCATCGAAACCCACCAGCGGCATCAACACCAGATCCAGTGCCCAGATCTTGCGCTGCTGGTGCAGGTTGCGGCGTGGTTCGAGTATGCGAAAGCGATTGGGCGTGAGTGCTTCGCCGCGGCGTATGCGCTGGAACACCATTTTGGTGCGTGGCCATGCACTCAGAACTGGCAGATAGGTTGCCTTGCCCTGACGCTGCGCCGCGCGCAGCAGCAGTTGCGGGTCTATTTCACCGTCGTTGGGTAAGTACAGGGCTATGTGTCGGGCGCGACGCCAGGCTGGGTTTTGCGCTAGCTGGCGGTAGAGGCCAAGGCTGGCCTGCCGTTGGGCGTGGCGGCCAAGTGCTCGTCGGGCTTGACGTAGCTGGCGACGCAGTTGCTGGCGGGAGAGGTTGTTCGATTCAAGCATGTTGATGCCTGGGCGCTGCTGCTGCGCAGTCAATCGAGGCAGCAGCAGAGAAAATTAGGACCCCCCGACGTGCCGCTGTCGGTGTAGCCCTTGAACCCGAAAGTTCAAGGTGGAGGTTGAAGGAGGCGTTAAGGCTTTCCGTCAGGCGGACATGCACACCGGCCCCGGCTTGCAACCCCCGGGGTTGTGCGTATCGGCTCAGGGACATGACCAACTGGCGCACACTTCAGGGAGCGGGGCCAGTATACCCGAATCAAATCAGTTTATCAGGCCCCGCGATGTTCTTCGTCGGCAGCCAGCGCCTGATCGACCCGCTCTAGCAGTGTGCGCACGTGCTCTTTGGTCGAGCTCGACTGATAGTCGAGGTTCTGCTGTTTGTGCAGCAATTCGTGGGTGATGTTGAGCGCAGCCATCACGGCGATGCGGTCGGCACCAATGACTTTGCCGCTGCTGCGGATCTCGCGCATCTTGCCGTCCAGATAGCGCGCGGCGCCTTCCAGATTGGCCCGTTCGTCGGCTGGGCAGGCGATGCAATATTCTTTATCGAGAATTTGTACGTTAACCGTATTTGATTGACTCATGTGTCTTGCTCCAAGGCTCTCAAGCGCGAAATCATGGATTCGACCTTGTGTCGGGCCAATTCGTTCTTTTCAATTAGATGAGCGCGTTCTTCACGCCACGCTTGCTCATGCGCCAGGAGCTGTCGGTTTTGCACTTTGAGCTGTTCAACCCGCTGGATCAGTAGCTCCAGCTTGGATGTCAGGGCTTGCAGGTTTGGATCTTCCATGTGGGCTCGCAAAGGCAAGTATTGACCGGACTATATAGGTCTGACTGGGCAAGCGGTCAAACCTCTACAACCAATTTTAGGCATGTAGCGCTGTGCATGTCGGCGCGCGTGGCAAAAATGTGCAGCGGTTTTGTTCAATTGTGCGCCTTGGCGGTTAAACCAGACACAGACCGATGGCCGCACCCGATAGTCTTCGCGCGCTTGCCGGTGCTAGGATACGGGACCTCCATTCTAGTGATTGCGCCGTCTGGCGCCTAGTTATCTATGCCAACTTCTAGTTCTCCGTACACCGCATTCGCCGCTTTGCTGACCAGCAACGGTTTTTCTGTCTCTCCCGCTGAGCTGCAAGGGCTGCTGCTGGGTCGTAGCTGTGCAGGCGCAGGCTTTGCCACAGACCCATGGCTGGTCGATGCTGCCGAGCTGCTCGGCGCGGCTCCTGAAGGTACTGTGCGCCAGGCACTGCTGGGTTTGCAGGAAATGGTCAAGACTGAGTTGACCGGCAGTGACGTCACTTTGGTGCTGCTGTTGCCGTCCGATGAGGCGCCGCTGAGCGAGCGTGCCGTGGCTTTGGGCCAGTGGTGTCAGGGCTTCCTTGGCGGCTTCGGTCTGACCGCTGGCGATGCGGCGCTGAGCGCTGAGGCCATGGAAGTTCTGCAAGACCTGTCGGCCATTGCTCAGGTGCAGAATGCGCTTGAAGAGTCCGAAGACGGCGAAAACGACTATATGGAAGTGATGGAATACCTGCGGGTTGCTCCATTGCTGCTGTTCAGCGAGTGCGCCAAGCCGGTTGCTCCGGTCGAAAAGCCGTCGCTGCACTGAAATGGCGGCGAGCATGGCCAAGCCTGACTTGGCCGTGTCTGGTTGAGGCTTGACGGGATGATGTTGGTGCAGCGGTTTTATCCTCAGGCCATGCGCCCAACCTGCCGGGCCCCGTGCTACTTCTACTAACTTAATGGACCTGCTTGCCCATGACTCGAATCCCCAAGTCGGAATTTGCCCGTCGACGCAAAGCGTTGATGGATCAGATGGAACCCAACAGCATCGCAATTCTGCCTGCTGCGCCGGTTTACATCCGTAACCGTGACGTTGAGCATATTTACCGTCAGGACAGCGACTTTCAGTACTTGTCAGGATTCCCCGAGCCGGAAGCCGTAATTGCCCTGATCCCGGGCCGCGAGCATGGCGAATATGTCTTGTTCTGCCGCGAACGTGATCCCGAGCGCGAGCTGTGGGATGGCCTGCGTGCCGGGCAGGATGGTGCGATCAGCCAATACGGCGCTGATGACGCGTTTCCGATTGGCGATATCGACGACATTCTGCCGGGGCTGATCGAAGGCCGTGAGCGTGTGTATTACGCCATGGGCACCAATCAGGAATTCGACCGTCACTTGATGGAATGGATCAATGTGATCCGCTCCAAGGCGCGTCAGGGGGCTCAGCCACCGAATGAGTTTGTCGCCCTCGACCATTTGCTGCATGACATGCGCCTTTACAAGAGCAGCAACGAGGTCAAGGTGATGCGTGAGGCCGCAGCTATTTCTTCACGTGCACACGTTCGTGCCATGCAGGCGAGTCGCGCTGGCCTGTTCGAGTTTCACCTGGAAGCCGAACTGGATTACGAATTCCGCAAGGGCGGGGCGAAGATGCCGGCTTACGGTTCCATCGTCGCGGCGGGTAAGAATGCCTGCATTCTGCATTACCACGAAAACGACGCGGCCCTTAAAGACGGTGATCTGGTACTGATTGATGCCGGTTGCGAAATCGACTGCTACGCCAGTGATATCACCCGCACGTTCCCGGTCAGTGGCACGTTCTCGCCCGAGCAAAAGGCTATTTACGAGTTGGTGCTGGCCTCGCAGGAAGCCGCCTTCCTTGAAATCGGTCCCGACAAGCACTGGAACCAGGCGCATGAAGCCACCGTGCAGGTGATTACTTCGGGGCTGGTCGAGCTGGGCATTCTTCAGGGCGACGTCGACGAATTGATCGCGACCGAAGCCTACAAGCCATTTTACATGCACCGTGCCGGCCATTGGCTGGGGCTGGATGTGCATGATGTTGGCGACTACAAAGTCGGCGGCGAATGGCGCGTGCTTGAGGTCGGCATGGCAATGACCGTGGAACCGGGTATCTACATTGGGCTGGATAACCAGAGCGTGGCGAAAAAGTGGCGCGGCATTGGTGTGCGCATTGAAGACGATGTGGTCGTGACGCGTGACGGGTGCGAAATCCTCACCAAGGATTGCCCGAAAACCGTCGCCGAGATCGAAGCACTGATGGCGGCGGCTCGCGCCGAGGTGGCTTAACCTTATGTCACGGGTCGATATCGCAATCGTTGGCGGCGGTCTGGTTGGCGCCAGCTTGGCTCTGGCTCTGCAGGCCGAGGCCAAGGTGCGCGGCTGGACGATCTGCCTGATCGAGCCGTTTACCCCGGGTAGCGGTTATCAACCGAGTTATGACGCCCGCTCCACGGCGCTTTCCTACGGCACGCAGCAGATCTACCAGCGCCTCGGTTTGTGGCAACAGATCAGCAAGCGTGCCGAGCCGATCAAGCACATTCACGTCTCCGATCAGGGCCGTTTTGCGGCGGCGCGCCTGAGTGCTCAGGAAGAGGGCGTGCCGGCGCTTGGTTATGTGGTCGAGAACGCCTGGCTCGGCGAATGCCTGTGGCAGGCGATGGATCAGCAAGTGGTGACATGGCGCAGTCCGGCGCAGGTCACGCGCATGCAAACGTTGGCCGATGGCTACCAGCTGACACTGGACGACGGTTCGACCCTTGAATGTAATCTTGCGGTATTGGCTGACGGCGGGCGTTCCGGTCTGCGTGAGCAATTGGGCGTGACGGTGAAAACCACGCCTTATGGCCAGACCGCTCTGATTGCCAATATCAGCCCGCGCGAATCGCATTGCGGGCAGGCGTTCGAGCGCTTCACCGAAGAAGGCCCGATGGCCATGCTGCCGCTCGCTGACAAACGTTGCGCGCTGGTCTGGACCCGCTCGGCTGCCGATGCCGAACGCTTGCTTGGCGCATCGGACGCCGCGTTCCTCAGCGAGTTGCAGCTTGCCTTTGGCTATCGGCTGGGCGCGCTGGAGAAGGTCGGCGAACGGCATCTTTACCCGTTGTCGCTGGTTGAGGCGCAGGAACAGGTTCGCGCAAATCTGGTGGTGCTGGGCAATGCCGCGCACAGCCTGCATCCGATTGCGGGGCAGGGCTATAACCTGTCGCTGCGCGATACCATGGCGCTGGCCGATACGCTCATCGCAAGCACCGAACCACTGGGCGCGCTGGCAACCTTGCAGGCTTATTTGCGCAAGCAACGGCTTGATCAGCAACTGACCGTGGGCTTTTCTGATCAGGTCACGCGTCTGTTCAGCAACAGCCAGCCCTTGCAAGCCACAGGTCGCAACCTCGGGCTGCTCGGACTGGATTTATTGCCGCCGGCCAAGCGTTGGTTTGCCCGCCAGGCTATGGGTATCGGCACGCGTGGCGACTATTGAGTGAACGAATGAGCAGCAAGAAAATGGCCCGTAAGGCGCGTCTACTGCGCTGGGCGATGAATTTTTATCCGCCGTATCTGGGCGCTGGCGTGCGCGTGCGACACATCAGCGACAACTTCCAACAGGCCCGCGTGAAGATGGGCCTTGGCTGGTATAACCGCAATTATGTCGGTACCCAGTTTGGCGGCAGCCTGTATTCGATGACCGATCCGTTCTTCATGCTGCTGGTAATGGAGAACTTGGGCCGCGATTACATTGTCTGGGACAAGGCCGCCAATATTGATTTCATCGCACCGGGCAAAGGCCCGGTGTATGCCGATTTCAGCATTGATAACCACCTGCTTGACGATATTCGTGCGCGCACCGCCGATGGCAGTAAATACCTGCCGCAATTGCAGGTCGAGGTGCGCGATGCTCAGGGCACGCTGGTCGCCCGCGTTCACAAGACACTCTACGTGCGGCTCAAGCAGCGCGTTCAGCAAGCGGCTTAAGGAATACACATGCAAGCTGATCTGATTATCGTCGGCGCCGGAATGGTTGGCAGTGCATTGGCATTGGCGCTGCAAGACAGTGGTCTGGAAATTCTTCTGGTCGATGGGGGAGACCTAAGCGTTAAACCCTTCGCGCCCGACAGCGCCTTTGAGCCGCGGGTGAGCGCGTTGTCTGTGGCCAGTCAGCGGATTCTCGAGCGCCTGGGTGTGTGGCCCGCAATTGCTGCACGGCGCAGCAGTGCCTACCGCGATATGCAGGTCTGGGATGGTTCCGGTACCGGCAATATTCATTTCAGTGCGGCCAGCGTGCACGCCGAAACGCTGGGGCATATTGTCGAAAATAGGGTGGTGCAGGATGCGCTGCTTGAAGGATTGCTTGAGAGCAATATTGGTCTGCTCGCTAACTCGCGACTGGCGCAGATGCGCCGCTCGGGTGACGACTGGCTGCTGACACTTGAAGACGGCCGCGAATTGCGGGCTCCTCTGTTGATCGCTGCCGATGGCGCCAACTCGACGGTGCGTCGCTTTGCCGGTTGTGCAACGCGTGAGTGGGATTACCTGCATCACGCTATCGTCACCAGCGTGCGCTGTTCCCAGCCGCATCAGGCGACGGCATGGCAGCGTTTTACCGATGACGGTCCGCTGGCTTTTCTGCCCCTGCATGCACCGGCTGACTCGCCGATGGCGGGGGAAAACTGGTGTTCGATTGTCTGGTCAACCACGCCGGTTGAAGCCGAGCGGCTGATGGCGCTCGATGATGCCCAGTTCTGTGTCGAGTTGGGCAAGGCCTTCGAGCATCGCCTTGGCACGGTAGAGCATGCCGATCGGCGCATGTGTATCCCGCTGCGCCAGCGCCACGCCAAACGCTATATCGAGCCCGGCCTGGCGCTGGTCGGCGATGCCGCGCACAGCATTCATCCGCTGGCGGGTCAGGGCGTCAATCTGGGTTTTCTCGATGCAGCGGTATTGGCGCAAGTGCTGTTGCGCGCTCATGAGCGCGGCGAGTCGCTGGCCGATGAGCGTGTATTAAGCCGCTACGAGCGTCGGCGCATGCCGCACAATCTGGCCATGATGGCGGCGATGGAAGGCTTTCAGCGCTTGTTTCAGGCCGACCCGTTGCCCGTGCGCTGGTTGCGCAACAGCGGTTTGAAGTGGGTCGATGATTTGCCTGAAGCCAAGGCATTGTTCGTCCGTCAGGCGTTGGGTCTGGTCGGGGATTTGCCCGATTTAGCGCGGCCCTGAGCGTCGCTGACAGGAAGTAATCCGCTGTTACACTTGCCAAATGTGGGCTTGTTGAGAATCTAGATGCAAGTAACTATCATTTGTGCCTGGCTTTATCACGACCTTAATAAAGAGGCAGGATTTCATGCAGCTTAACAAGCAACTGTTCGCCGCACTTTCACTCACAGCCTTTGCCGGAGCCGCCCAGGCAGCCGATGAGGTCGTGGTCTACTCCGCGCGTATCGACGAGCTGATTAAGCCTGTTTTTGATGCCTACACCGCCAAGACCGGCGTGCCAGTCAAGTTCATCACCGACAAAGAAGCGCCACTGTTGGCGCGCCTCCAGGCCGAGGGCGAGAATACTCCCGCCGACATGTTGATCACTGTCGACGCCGGTAACCTCTGGCAGGCCGAGCAGCAGGGTGTTCTGAAGCCGCTGAAGTCAACCGTAATCGATGCCAACATCCCGGCTCAGTATCGCTCCAGCACCGGTAGCTGGACCGGTCTTTCACTGCGCGCGCGGACTATCTTCTACTCGACCGAGCGGGTTGATCCTAAAGAGTTGTCGACCTACGAAGCACTGGCCGATAATAACTGGGAAGGCCGTCTGTGCCTGCGTACCAGCAAGAAGGTTTATAACCAGTCGCTGACAGCCACGCTGATCGAGACTCACGGCGCGGAAAAAACCGAAGAAATCATCAAGGGTTGGGTCAACAATCTGGCCACCGACGTATTTGCCGATGACACGGCTCTGCTGCAGGCCATCGACGCCGGGCAGTGCGATGTCGGTATCACCAACACCTATTACTACGGCCGTCTGCACAAAGACAACCCGAACTTCAAGGTCAAGCCGTTCTGGCCGAATCAGGCTGATCGCGGGGTTCACGTTAACCTTGCCGGCGCTGGCGTAACGCTTAACGCACCGCACCCTGAAGCTGCGCAGAAGCTGCTGGAGTGGATGACTGGTGAAGAAGCGCAGGGTCTGTTCGCCGGCCTCAATCAGGAATATCCGGCCAACCCGAAGATTGAACCGTCTGCCGAAGTTCAGGCATGGGGCACCTTCAAGGCTGACTCGATTCCAGTTGAAGTAGCGGGCAAGCGCCAGGCTGAAGCAATCATGTTGATGGATCGCGCTGGCTGGAACTAAAACGCAGCGCTTAACGGTTATACTCGACGCCCCGACTTTGTTCGGGGTTTCGTGTTTTTGTTCTGAGGATATTGCGTGTCTCATCCTGCCCAGCGTCGCTGGTATCCGCTGGCCTTTGCCGTTGCAGCATTGGTACTTCTGCCGTTAAGCGTACTGCTGTTGAGTTGGGGCGAGATTGACCGCGAGATCTGGTCGCACCTGTGGCAAACCCAAATGCCCCGGCTGATCGGCAACACCATCACTTTGGTGTTGGGCGTGGGTGTCGGCGTGACCCTGATCGGCGTGAGCCTGGCCTGGCTCACGAGCCTGTGCGAGTTCCCCGGACGACGCTGGCTGGACTGGGCGCTGATGCTGCCATTCGCCATTCCTGCTTACGTGCTGGCCTTTGTTTTCGTCGGCTTGCTGGATTTTTCCGGGCCGCTGCAAACCCTGCTGCGCGAATGGTTTGGCAGCGGCTTGAGAATGCCCCGGGTGCGTTCAACCGGCGGCGTAATTATCGTGCTGGTGCTGGTGTTCTATCCCTACGTTTATCTTCTCGCGCGCAATGCGTTTCTGGCCCAAGGCAAGGGCTTGATGGAAGCCGCGCGGGTGCTTGGGCAAAGTCCCTGGCAGGCATTCTGGCGAGTGGCTTTGCCAATGGCGCGTCCTGCCATCGGCGCGGGGCTGGCGCTGGCCATCATGGAGACGCTGGCGGACTTTGGCGCGGTGTCGGTGTTCAACTTCGATACGTTCACCACGGCCATTTACAAGACCTGGTACGGCTTCTACAGCCTGACCAGCGCCACCCAGCTGGCCAGCGTGCTGCTGTTGGCGGTGATGCTGGTGCTGTATGGCGAGCGGCGTGCCCGTGGCGCTGTACGCCCGAGCAATGAACGGCAGCGGGGCGCTGCGCTGTATCACCTTAAGGGCGGCAAAGCATTTGCCGCCAGCGCCTGGTGTGGCCTGGTCTTTACCTGCGCATTCGTTGTGCCGATGTTGCAGTTGCTCAGTTGGTTCTGGCAGCGCGGACGCTTCGATCTCGACGAGCGTTACACCGCGCTGATCCTGCATACCCTTTACCTTGGCTCGATAGCGGCTGTGCTCACCGTGTGCGTTGCCCTGATGCTGGCCTTTGCCCGACGCATGACGCCCACGCGGCTGATGAATTCGACCGTCGGCTTGGCCAATCTCGGCTATGCACTGCCGGGCTCAATGCTGGCGGTGGCGATCATGCTGGCGTTCAGTTATCTGGATCGTGAAATGGTGATCCCGCTGTCCAATTGGCTGGGCGGCTCCGGCAAGCCTATTCTGCTTGGCAGCCTTGGCGCCTTGCTGCTGGCGTATCTGATTCGCTTCATGGCTGTGGCTTACGGCCCGCTGGAGAACAGCCTGGCGCGAATTCGCCCTTCACTCCCTGAAGCCTCGCGCAGCCTCGGTGTCGGCGGCGTTGGGCTGTTTTTCCGGGTGTACCTGCCCCTGCTGGTGCCCGGTGCTCTGTCGGCCGCCTTGCTGGTATTTGTCGATGTACTCAAGGAAATGCCAGCTACGCTGCTGATGCGTCCGTTTGGCTGGGACACGCTCTCAGTCAGGGTCTTCGAAATGACCAGCGAGGGCGAGTGGGCGCGGGCTGCATTGCCGGCGCTGACACTGGTGCTGGTCGGCCTGCTACCGGTGGTCGGTTTAATCCGTAAATCGGCGCGACGATACGGCCAATAGACTCAGCTTAGAGTGAACGATTGTGCATCTCCACAAAGGTCGAGATGACCCGCCTCGACCTTGCGGCTACAATGCGCGCCATTCGCTGTGGCCTGCCATTTTCATCCGGCCGTTGAAGCGTGCAGTGCAGCCTTATTTTTTAGCTGCATCAGCCTTCAGTACTTAGCCACAGCTTTGCCAAGCCCGGAAGGAGACACCCATGGGACAGCGCACAGTTTTGTACGATTTGCATTTGGCACTCGGTGCCAAGATGGTTGATTTCGGCGGTTGGGACATGCCGTTACACTATGGCTCGCAAGTTGATGAGCACCATGAAGTGCGACGCGATTGTGGTGTGTTTGATGTATCGCACATGACCATCATCGATATCGCCGGCGAGCAGGCCGAAGCGTTTTTGCGCTATGTGCTGGCCAATGATGTCGCCCGGCTTGAAGGTGTCGGCAAGGCTCTTTACAGCGCCATGCTCAACGATCAGGGCGGCATCCTTGATGACCTGATCGTCTACCGCACCGCGAGCGGTTACCGGCTGGTGGTGAACGCTTCTACCGGGGTCAAGGATCTCGCGTGGTTGCGTGAACATGGCAGCCGCTTTGCTGTTGAAATCACGCCTCGCTACGACCTGGCTATGTTGGCTATTCAAGGCCCGCAAGCGCGCGCCCGCTGTTCAGAGTTGGTTAATCAGGCGCGTGCGGCAATCATTCTCGCGCTCAAGCCTTACAGCTTCGTGAGTGAAGGCGAGTGGTTTATTGCCCGTACCGGCTACACCGGTGAAGACGGCCTTGAGGTGATTCTGCCGGCAGAGCAGGCGGTGCCTTTGCTCAACGACCTGATCGGCGCCGGTATCGCGGTCATCGGGCTTGGCGCGCGGGACACCTTGCGCCTGGAAGCCGGGATGAACCTGTACGGTCAGGATATGGATGACAGCGTCTCGCCGCTTGAAGCCAACATGGCCTGGACCATTGCCTGGGAGCCGGAGGAGCGCGACTTTATCGGCCGCACGGCCTTGCAGCAGCAACGTACCCAGGGCCTCGACAGCAAACTGGTCGGTCTGGTGCTGGAGGAACGCGGCGTACTGCGGGCGCATCAGGTGGTGAGAGTGGCCGAGGTCGGTGAAGGCGAAATTACCAGTGGCAGCTTCTCGCCAACGTTGGGCAAGTCGATTGCACTGGCGCGCGTACCGCTGGCCACCAGTGAGCGCGCAGAAGTTGAAATTCGCGGCAAATGGTATCCGGTTCGCGTTGTAGCGCCGAAGTTCGTCCGCAATGGCAAACCGCTGATTTAACCGTTATACCTTGTGTAAGCTCAGCCTCAGGTAACACGTGGTCGAGCAATTTTTGGCATGCCAGGGAGCTGGCGCGGCCTGACTGTGGTAGCGTTTCAAGCAATCTTCTTTCGGTATGGCCAAGGCCTGCTAAATTTTCCAGACGGCCCGGTCGCCGTCACGTCTTACGAGGAACGACACATGAGCAACATTCCCGCCGATCTGCGTTACGCCGCCAGCCATGAATGGGCTCGCCTTGAAGCTGATGGCAGCGTTACTGTAGGTATTTCTGATCATGCTCAGGAAGCTTTGGGCGACGTGGTATTCATCGAGCTGCCAGAAGTGGGTAAAGCACTGTCTGCCGGTCAGGAAGCGGGTGTGGTTGAGTCGGTAAAAGCCGCCTCGGACATTTACGCACCGGTTGGCGGCGAAGTGATCGCCATCAACGAAGCGCTGGCAGACAGCCCGGAAAGCGTTAACAGCGATCCATACGGCAGCTGGTTCTTCAAGCTCAAGCCGGCGGACGCCAGCGAGCTGGACAAGTTGATGGACGCCGCTGCGTACGAAACCGTTGCGCAAGAGTAATCTTTAAAAATAAAACCCCGGCACTGTGCGGTGCCGGGGTTTTATTTTGTCTGCAGCAAGCAGCGTTACAGCTCTGGCGTTCAGGCCTGCGCGGCTTCAACCCGCAATATCACGCCGTCCTGGCCAATCACTCTGACCTTGCTGCCGCTGGGCATGTCGGGGCCGCTGACCAGCCACATCGAACCGCCTGCCTTGATCTTGCCGCGCCCGCTGCTGATGGGCTCGAACAACTCAAACTCCTTACCCAGCAGTTCACTGCCGCGCATATTCAAGCCGGGTTGATCCGACGGTTTGGCAGCGGTGCGCTGGCGCTTCCACCAAAGCACAGCGCTCAGAATCGACAACACGGCAAACAGAATAAACTGCAGAGCCCACGGGGTTTGCGGCAGGAGAAAGGTGATCAGGCCAACGCCTGCGGCGGCGATCCCGACCCAGAGCAGGTAACCGCCGGCGCCAAAAACTTCAAAAATCAGCAGTACGGTGCCCAGCGCAAGCCAATCCCAAAACGTTAACTGGTGTAAAAAACTCAACATCATCAAGCCTGCTTGTCGCCGAAGGTTGCTTTGACAATTTCGCCGATTCCGCCCACCGAACCGATGATCTGGCTGGCTTCCAATGGCATCAGAATTACCTTGCTGTTGTCGGCGCTGGCCAGTTGGCCGAGTGCGTCGACATACTTCTGCGCGACAAAATAGTTAATCGCCTGCACGTTACCGCTGGCGATGGCTTCCGAGACCAGACGGGTTGCTTCGGCTTCTGCGGCGGCTGCACGCTCACGCGCTTCTGCTTGCAGAAAAGCGGCCTGACGTTCGCCTTCAGCTTCGAGTATTTGCCCCTGTTTCTTGCCTTCAGCGGTGAGGATAGCGGCTGATCGCGAACCTTCGGCTTCCAGAATCTGTGCACGCTTGAGGCGCTCGGCTTTCATCTGGCTGGCCATCGCGTTAACCAGATCGGCGGGTGGGGTGATGTCCTTGATTTCGATGCGGGTGATCTTGATCCCCCACGGGGCGGTCGCTTCATCCACGGTGCGCAGCAGGCGCTCGTTGATTGCATCGCGTTGGCTGAGCATGGCATCGAGTTCGAGCGAGCCGAGCACGGTGCGGATATTGGTCATCACCAAATTGCGGATCGCATGCTCAAGGTTGTTCACCTCGTAGGCAGCCTGCGCCGCATTGATCACCTGCGAAAAGCACACGGCGTCGATCTGCACGATGGCGTTGTCGGCGCTGATGACTTCTTGCGGCGGGATATCCAGCACGGTTTCCATCACGCTGAGCTTGTGGCCGATACGGTCGACCAGCGGCACGATGATATTGAGGCCCGGTTTCAGCGTGTTGGTGTAGCGGCCGAAACGCTCAACCGTCCATTGCGAGCCTTGTGGCACCACCTTGAAGCCCATAAACAGTATGGCGACCGCGAGGACGACAAACAGAATGATGACACTGCCGATTTCCATGTGGATGTTCCTTGTTGATCAGTGCTGACGGGGCGCATCTAAACACAGCTGAAAAAAACCGGGCGTTAGCAACCTCGCGATTTCTTTGATGCGCGGCAGCAGATTGCTACTAAGTGCGCATTTGTGCCAAAAATTGCGCACTTACATCCCAGTCACTTGTGCTCACTCTGTGGCGTGACCCTTAAAACCTCGGTAATGGTTGTCAGTCCTGCGGCAACCTTTTGCGCACCGGATAAGCGCAGGCTGCGCATGCCTTCCTTGAATGCCTGGCGGCGCAGGGCAACCAGATCGGTGTCTGCCGACAACATGGACTTGATTCCGTCGTTGAGCAACATGATTTCATACACCCCGGCGCGACCCCGGTAACCCGTGTCGCGGCACTCAAGACAACCAACGGCGGTGTGTGCGCCAGTCGGTAGCGGCGCGCTCCACGGCTTGGTCAGGTTCTGCCAGTCTTCTTCGGCGAGTTCGACCGGCGCCTTGCAGTGCGGGCAAAGCGTACGCACCAGACGCTGAGCCATTACCCCGAGCAGCGTGGCCCGGAGCAGGTAATGCGGTACGCCCAGTTCGAGCAGGCGGGTGATGGCGCTGGGTGCATCGTTGGTGTGCAGCGTCGAGAGTACGAGGTGGCCGGTGAGCGCCGCCTGAATCGCCATCTCAGCGGTTTCCAGATCGCGGATCTCGCCGACCATGATGATGTCCGGGTCCTGACGCATCAGGGCGCGTACGCCGCTGGCAAAGTTGAGGTCGATATTGTGCTGCACCTGCATCTGGTTGAAGCTCGTCTCGATCATTTCGATCGGGTCTTCAATGGTGCAGACGTTGACCTCTTCGGTCGCCAGTTGTTTGAGCGTGGTGTACAGCGTGGTGGTCTTGCCGGAACCCGTGGGGCCGGTCACCAGAATGATGCCGTTGGGTTGGCTGGTCATGCTCTCCCAGCGGCGCAGGTCGTCTTGCGAGAAGCCCAACTGGTCGAAGCTTTTAAGCAGCACCTCGGGGTCAAAAATACGCATGACCATTTTTTCGCCGAACGCGGTCGGCAAGGTTGAGAGGCGCAGTTCGACTTCGCCGCCTTCTGGGGTTTTGGTCTTTACCCGGCCATCTTGCGGACGGCGTTTCTCGGCGACGTTCATCCGTCCCAGGCTCTTCAGGCGGCTGACCACGGCCATGGTGACCTGCGGCGGGAATTGGTAAACGGTGTGCAGCACGCCATCGATACGAAAACGCACGCTGCCGCGTTCACGACGCGGCTCGATGTGGATATCACTGGCGCGCTGCTGGAAGGCGTACTGAAACAGCCAGTCAACAATATTGACGATGTGCGCGTCGTTGGCGTCCGGCTCCTGATCCTGATTGCCCAGATTGAGCAACTGCTCGAAGTTGCCCATGCCGCTGACTTTCATGTCTTGAGCGGTAGCGCCAGTGACCGACTTGGCCAGGCGATAAAACTCGACGGTGTAGCGTTGAATATCGCTCGGGTTGGCGACAACGCGCTTGATCGGCCGCTTGAGTACGTGGGTCAGGTTGGCTTCCCAACTGCTTACCAGCGGTTGCGCGCTGGCAATTGTGACCAGATCGGAGGTGGCCGATACCGCGAGAATCTTGTGCCGTTGGGCAAACGCGTAAGACATCAACGGCGTTACCGAAGCAACATCGATCTTCAGCGGATCGATGCGCAAGTAAGGTTGATTGACGTGCTCGGCCAGCCAGACGGTGAGGGTTTCCAGGTCGAGCATCTTGCCGGGATGTTTGCCATCGGCAACTTGCTGGGCGGCCAGAAACTCCAGCGGATGCTGGTGGTTGTGGGTGGCGCTGCGGCGTATGGCCAGGCACTTTTCGGCGTCGTCCTGATCGATTCGACCCTGGCTGACCAGATCGCGCAAAAGGTCGCCGAGGTCCAGTACCCGATCCTGGGTGGGGGTGGATAATGCCGACATGGGACTCCCTGCAGAAATTACGATGGCTCAAAGCGTGAGGCCAAGTATGCAGATTGTCTGCCTGCCCGGTCTAATTTTGTAGATTAGTCGAGCTATGTGCAGCTAACACAGCGGTTTTACTCGCAGCCGCGGGGGCTGCGGTAAAGGCCGCCGGCAGAAAACCGGCGGCGGGCAGGGGTTATTTAACCAGTTGGCGCCATGGCTTCAGGCTATTGAGTGCGATCGCCTGCGTTTGGCGATCAGCCAGAACTTCCTCGCTGATCGGGCTGGCGGCCAGTGCATAAAACTTGATCAGCTCACCGTACAGGCGGTCGACTTCGGCCACTTCAAGCACCCCACGCGCCAGTTTCAGCCAAGCCAGCAAACGCTCGATACGCGGCATTTGCTCGGCCAGATCTTCCGGTTGCTGCTGGTAGCGCTTGAGTTGCAGGGCCTGGCCTTCTTCGGCAAGCAGGGTTGGCAACCAGTTACCCAGAGGCGCTGCGCCCTGACGATTACCGCGGTTGTTGCGTGTGGTCGTCCAGCTGCGGGTCAGTAACCAACGCGACAGGTTGAGCGAGAACAGGCCCCAGCGGGTTTGCTTAAGCTCTTCTGCGAACATTTCAGGGGCTGCTTTACGCACCGCTTCATCGTCCTGACCGGCCTGCAGGCGCGGGCGCCAGTCATTGAGCATGGCATCGAGCAGTTGGCGCAGTTCGCTGCTGCTGGCGCGCGGAGCCGCTTGGCCGAGGCTGCCGAGCAGAGCGCGCAAGTAAACCAGTTGTTCAAACCAGTCATTGAGCAAACGCCAGTGGCCGTTGAAACGGTATTGCTCAGCCAAGCGCTGGCTGCTGCCCAGCAGGTGCCAGGCCAGTGCAGCGAAGGCATCGTCGAGGCTTTGCTCGGCGTTCAGTTCCGGCGCCGGCAGGCTCAGGGAATAGCTGTCGGCATCGAACAGGCGATAGCCGCGCTCGGCTTTGCTGATATCGCACGGCATCAAAGGCAGGTCGGCTGCCAGTTCGGCGGCGAGTTCCAGCAGCGCTTCGGGTTCACCCTGGCGCAACTCAAGCTCCAGCTCGCAGATTTCTTCCTGCTGCTTGCCGGCAATCACTTTGCCGAGGTCGAGTGCGGCCTCGATAACCACTTTGCTCTTACCACGGCCCCAGGCGATATCGGCGCGTTGGCGGGTGAAGTCGGTGGTGAAGATCGGCTTGAGCTGCTTTTTATCGAGCTCGGCCAAGGCTTGCGGCCAGCAGGTGTCATCGAGTTTCTTGAGGTCGAGTTTGGCTTTATCCAGATGCCAGTCCCACTCATTACGCTCGGATAAACCCGCTACACTTTGACCTCGGGTTTTAAGCGTCTGAATGAAAGCATCGCCATCACGGCGTAAACGCAAAGCGACTTTCGCCTGAGCCAGGTCACGATCAGGCGTGTCGAAGTACTGGTTTAATAGCTCGCGAGGCTCCCAACCGCTCTTGTTGCGCTTTTTCAGCAACGGATGATCTTGCAGAGCAATAAGGGTTTCGCGGCTAACCCGCAGCTTGATTTCAGTTTCTTTGACCATGATGGTGTTTTTTTGCGCCTACTATGAATTTGTGACAGGCCGATGACCGTGCTGGCGAGCTGCCGGACTGATCCGTATACTTGCCGCCTTCTTAAATCAGGGGTCCACCCTATGCCAATCAATCCGTTTGTAAGCCTGTTCGGTCGTTCACCCATCGGACCGATGCAGCAACACATCGCCAAAGCCCACGAGTGCGCGGCGAACCTTGTGCCCTTCTTTGAAGCCGTTATGGCGGAAGACTGGGCCAAAGTTGAACAGGTACAACAGGACATGGCCCGGCTCGAAAATGAAGCCGACAAACTCAAGAAAAGCGTGCGTCTGCACCTTCCAAAGAATTTGTTTTTGCCAGTGCCCCGTTCGGACTTGCTTGAACTGCTCAGTGTACAGGACAAAATCGCCAACCGTGCCAAGGACATTGCCGGCCTGATGCTCGGCCGCAGCATGACCATCCCGGCGTCCCTGCAGCCTGAGATGCTTGCCTTCGTGCGCCGCTGTGTTGAAGCCAGCGCGCAAGCCCTGAAAGCCATGAAAGAACTCGACTCGCTGCTTGAAGCCGGCTTTGGCGGCCGCGAGGCTATGCTGGTTGAGTCCATGGTCATGGAGCTTGAAGAAATTGAGCGTGACACCGACGTGATGCAGATTTCGATCCGTCGTGCGCTGTTTAAACTGGAAAAGGACCTTCCTGCAGTCGACGTGATGTTCCTCTACAAGGTCATCGAGTGGCTGGGTGATGTGGCTGACCGCGCAGAGCGTGTCGGTAACCGACTGGAGCAGCTGCTGGCGCGCTAAGCGCCAGTGTTCTTTCTGGATTAACGGAATTATTTTATGTCTCTGATTGCGGATTACGGCATCGTACTCCTGGTTCTTGCCTGTATTTTCGGCTTCTTCATGGCCTGGGGCGTCGGCGCGAACGACGTTGCCAACGCGATGGGTACCTCCGTTGGCTCGCGGGCTCTGACCATCAAGCAGGCGATTTTCATCGCCATGATCTTTGAGTTCACCGGCGCCTATCTGGCCGGTGGTCAGGTCACAGAAACCATCAAAAGCGGCATTGTCGACGCGTCGATGATCAGTCCCGGACTGATGGTGCTGGGCATGATGTCGGCGCTGCTTGCGGCGGGCACCTGGCTGCTGATTGCATCGACCAAGGGCTGGCCGGTTTCGACCACTCACTCGATTGTGGGTGCGGTCATCGGTTTCGCCGCGGTGGGTGTGTCCTTTGATGCTGTTCACTGGTCCGGTGTTGGCCCGATTGTCGCCAGCTGGGTGGTCTCGCCGGTGCTGTCCGGATTGGTCGCGTTCGGTGTGTTCATGAGCGTGCAGAAGTTGATCATCGACACAGATAATCCTTTTGCCAACGCCAAACGCTTCGTGCCGCTGTACATGTTTGCCACCGGTTTCATGGTGTCGATCATGACCATGACCAAAGGCCTCAAGCACATCGGTCTGGACCTCTCGGCGTTTCAGGGTTTCCTGGTTTCGCTGGGCGTAGGCACCGGTGTCATGGTGTTGGGCATCATTTTGCTCAGCCGTATCAAGATCGACGTTGAAGCGGACAAGTCGTTCCACTTCGCCAGCGTGGAAAAAGTCTTTGCCGTGCTGATGATCTTCACCGCCTGCTCCATGGCGTTCGCCCACGGTTCCAACGACGTTGCCAACGCCGTCGGCCCGCTGGCGGCCATCGTTGGGGTAATCAATTCCGGTGGCGAAATGGTCGGCGCCAAAGCCGCTCTTCCAAGCTGGGTATTGCTCCTGGGTGCGGTTGGTATCGTTATCGGTCTCGCCACTTACGGCTACAAGGTAATCGCCACCATCGGTAAGGAAATCACTGAACTGACGCCGAGCCGTGGCTTCGCTGCCGAGCTGGCTACCGCGACCACCGTTGTGGGCGCCTCGGCTATCGGCTTGCCAGTATCGACAACTCACACGCTGGTGGGCGCCGTTCTTGGCGTTGGTATCGCGCGCGGTATCGGTGCGCTGAACCTGGGCGTAATCGGCAAGATTTTCATGTCCTGGCTGATTACTTTGCCGGTGGGCGCGGCACTGTCGATTTTCTTCTTCTTCATCTTGCGCGCTATTTTCGGCTCGGTTTGATGTTGCCAACGACAGCCGCGCAATGCGGCTGTCGTTAATCCCACGGTTCCATCTTCTCCCGCATTGCCTCTATGATGGGGCCAATGGCCTGCGATAGTTTTCCAGGCCGCCTGCGTGGAGACTGCTGATGCCACTGCCATCTTTCAAAGACCAATTTGCTGCGCTGATTGCTGCGCCCTCGGTGAGCTGTACCCAGGCTAACTGGGACCAGAGCAACCGGCCGGTGATCGAGCTGTTGTCTGCGTGGCTGGAAGATCTCGGCTTTAGCTGCGATGTGCAGGAAGTCTCTGCCGGCAAATTCAATCTGCTCGCCAGCTATGGTTCCGGCCCTGGCGGTTTAGTGCTGGCCGGGCATACCGATACTGTGCCGTTCGATGCCGAGTTGTGGCAGACCGACCCGCTCAAATTGACCGAGGCGGATGGCCGCTGGATCGGCTTGGGCAGTTGCGACATGAAGGGGTTCTTTGCCTTGATCATCGAGGCGGTGAAACCTTTGCTTGAACAGCGCTTCTGCCAGCCATTGCTGATTCTGGCAACGTGCGACGAGGAAAGCTCGATGGCCGGTGCGCGCGCATTGGCCGAGGCGGGCAGGCCGCTGGGGCGGGCTGCGGTGATTGGCGAGCCGACCAGCCTCAAGCCCATTCGCATGCACAAAGGCATCATGATGGAGCGCATCGACATTCTCGGGCGCAGTGGCCATTCGTCTGATCCGTCGCTCGGTCACAGTGCGCTGGAAGCCATGCAGGCGGTCATGGGTGAATTGCAGCAACTGCGCAAGCAGTGGCAAAGCGAGTTCAACAACGCCCAGTTCACGGTGCCGCAACCGACGCTGAATCTGGGCTGTATTCATGGTGGCGACAACCCCAATCGTATCTGCGGGCAATGCTCGCTGGAGTTCGACTTGCGCCCGTTACCGGGCATGCAACCCGAAGCACTGCGCGCGGCGATTCGCCAGAAGCTGCAGCCGCTGGCCGAGCAGCATCAGGTCAAGATCGACTATGCGCCGCTGTTCCCGAGTGTGCCGCCGTTCGCGCAGGATGCCGACTGCGAGCTGGTTCGCGTTGCCGAGCGTCTCACCGGCCACACCGCTGCAGCAGTAGCCTTTGGCACCGAAGCGCCTTATCTTCAGCAGCTTGGCTGTGAGACGCTGGTGCTCGGCCCCGGCAATATCGACTGCGCTCACCAGCCCGGCGAGTACCTTGATATGTCACGTTTGCAGCCGACAGTGCGTCTGTTGAGTGAGCTGATACGACACTATTGCCTGACCCCGATTAAACCCTGAATGTGAGGAGCGCCCCGTTGATGCAGTTGCGACGATAACCGGTCGGTACGTTTTGCTGGAGTGAATGAGCCTGCAAAGGCTTCTTAGTTTTCATGTTTCACAGGCACTTACATGCACGATTACGTCAACTGGCTGCGCCACGCTTCGCCCTACATCAACGCCCACCGTGACTGCACATTTGTGGTGATGTTGCCCGGTGAGGGCGTTGCTCATCCCAACTTCGGTAACATCGTCCACGACCTGGTGCTGTTGCACAGCCTGGGTGTGCGACTGGTGCTGGTGCACGGCTCGCGCTCACAAATCGAGGCGCGTCTGAATGCGCGTGGTATCACGCCGCATTTTCACCGCGACATGCGGGTAACCGACGGGCCAACCCTTGAATGCGTAATCGACGCTGTTGGCCAACTGCGTATCGCCATTGAGGCGCGTTTGTCGATGGACATGGCCGCCTCGCCAATGCAGGGCGCCCGCTTGCGGGTTGCCAGCGGCAATTTCGTCACCGCGCGGCCTATCGGTGTGGTCGATGGCGTGGATTATCACCATACCGGCGAAGTGCGGCGGGTCGACCGCAAGGGCATTGGCCGTCTGCTGGATGAGCGCAGTATCGTGCTGCTGTCATCGCTCGGCTATTCGCCTACAGGCGAGATTTTCAATCTGGCCTGTGAAGACGTTGCCACCCGCGCTGCAATTGATCTGGGCGCTGACAAGCTGCTGCTGTTCGGGGCTGACTGCGGTCTGCTGGATGAAAACGGCGCGCTGATTCGCGAGTTGCGTCCCCAGCAGGTGCCGCAACACATGCAGCGTCTGGCCGGCAATTATCAGGCAGAGCTGCTCGAGGCGGCTGCGCAGGCGTGCAAGGCCGGGGTGCGGCGCACGCATATCGTCAGCTACGCCGAAGACGGTGCGCTGCTCAACGAGCTGTTCACCCGCACCGGTAACGGTACGCTGGTGGCGCAGGAGCAATTCGAGTCTCTGCGCGAGGCGACCATTGATGATGTGGGCGGCTTGATCGAGCTGATCAGCCCGCTGGAGGATCAGGGCATTCTGGTACGCCGTTCGCGCGAGGTGCTGGAGCGCGAAATCGAGCAGTTCAGCATCGTCGAACGCGAAGGGCTGATTATTGCCTGCGCCGCGCTTTATCCAATTGCCGACTCGGACTTTGCCGAGCTGGCGTGCTTGGCGGTCAATCCAGCCTATCGCCACGGCGGTCGTGGCGATGAGCTGTTGGCACGGATCGAGTCGCGGGCCAGAGCGTTGGGCATGAAGACCCTGTTCGTGCTGACCACGCGCACCGCGCACTGGTTTCGTGAGCGTGGTTTTGTGCCCAGCAGCGTCGAGCGCCTGCCTGCTGCCCGCGCATCGCTGTACAACTTCCAGCGCAACTCCAAGGTCTTCGAGAAGGCGCTGTAAGGCCGCGAACGTTATTCCGCGGCAGCGGGTTGCTCAGGCATGCTGAAGTTGTTCTGGCGCCAGGCCTCGTAAACCGCAACCGCGACGGTGTTCGACAGGTTCAGGCTGCGACAGCCGTCGCGCATCGGCAAGCGCACGCATTGCTCAACGGGCAGTGCGTCGCGCACATCTTGCGGTAGGCCACGGCTCTCCGGGCCAAACAAGAAGGCGTCACCGGGCTTGTAGGCCACTTCGTGAAAGGCCTGCGTGCCTTTGGTGGTGAAGGCAAACACACGTGGATTGCCCAGCGCCTGCAAGCAGCTGTCGAGGTCCGGATAGCGCTTCAGTGTGGCGTATTCGTGATAGTCCAGTCCGGCACGGCGCAGTCGTTTGTCGTCGAGCTCGAAGCCCAGCGGTTCAATCAAATGCAAGTGGCTGCCGCTATTGGCGCAGAGCCTGATAATGTTGCCGGTATTGGGCGGGATTTCTGGTTGAAAAAGGATAACGTGAAACATGCGCGGCTCCGAGCGTGAAGGCGGGCAGTATTCTACCTCTGATAAGCCTCCAAGGCCGCGTCCGTGGTTAAGGGTTATTGCGTCTCTGGCGATATTCGGCTTTTTAATCGGCCTGATGTTCGGTGATTTGCTGCGCCCCGATGCTGTCCGGCTGGAGCAGGTCGAGGTGGTCGATAACGGTTTGTACCTGTGGTTCAACGAAGCGCCTCAGGTCAGCGAAAGCCTTCTTGATGGCGCTTACATGCTTGAGTTCGAGAGCCTTGGGCGTGAACAGCAGGGCGAGCTGTTGTTAGCGGGCAAGCCCGCCAATTGGCGGCTCAAGCGTCAGCAACGGCGTTTGCAACTGAGGGTTCTTGCGGCGCGAGGGTTGCTCGGTGACTGGCGTCTTGAGCAACTTGAGAAGCGTTGGAGGCTGAGTGTCAGCCTCCGGGAGGAATAAAAGAGGGGATTCCCCGGCCTGCCTGTACCAAGGTCCCCGAAACTGGGAATGCTTTACTTAATGCAGATACGATGCCAACTTTTGAATTTATATAAATATTCATATAAATCAGTAGCTTGCGGGGTATCCGCGGCGACGCTGGATGATTTGCAGGGATTTTTAAGTGAACCGCACGGGTGCACTGCACCGCGATAAAGCGCCGAAACTGGGCGTTGAAATAAAAAAAACGGGCTTCATGCCCGTTTTCTGTCGATGCGTTAATTGGGTTACTGGTCTGCAATATCCGGCTCTACCAAGTGGGCCAGCCGCACAAGTGATTCCTGCCAGCCCAGGTAGCACATCGCTTCTGGGATAACGGCGGGAATGCCGGCTTGAACAATGCTCAGCTCGGTGCCGCAGACAACGCTTTTCAGGTCGATCGTGACACGCATTTCACCTGCCAGATTGGGGTCGTCAAAGCGGTCGGTGTGGCAAATGCGCTGATTGGCGATCAGCTCAACGTATTCAACGCTGAACGCGTGGCTGTTGCCGGTGCTGAAATTAGTGAAAGACATGCGATAACCCCCACCGACGCGCACATCAATCTCTTCGATGGCGCCGGTAAAGCCAAAGGGCGGCAACCAGCGTTCCAGTGCGCTTTTATCAGTGAAGGCTTTGTAAACACGTTCGGCAGGCGCCCGCAGTACGCGGTGCAGTCGAACCGTACCTGTGGCATTAGGCATGGCGCGCTCCTGTTTAGAATCAACCTATGACTGCGCTCATTACCTGAGCCATGGCGCAGGCTATGAGCGAATGGAGTCTTCAATATAGGCTGAAATAATCAGTCGGGAGAAAGCCGCTCAACCGCCTGGCGCTTTCTCTGAATCAGCAGTCTGCGGGCGATTTGCCGTCGGTGCAGGCAAGTGAGTGTTGAATGCCAGCGAGTGGGTCAGGTGAAGAGGGCGGCTTCTTTGCCTACATGAAATTACTGCGATGAAAGCAAAGCGCCCCCGATGCTTGGTGCATTGGGGGCGCTTTTATTAACACTTAAGGCGTGCGGGGCTGGCTCAGTTGTCGTCGTCGCTGTCGTCGTCGCCGCCGTCAATGTTCATACCCAACTCTTTGATCTTGCGCGTCAGGGTGTTGCGACCCCAGCCGAGCAGCACTGCGGCGTCACGACGTCGGCCAGCGGTATGCTTGAGCGCCGTCTCGATCATGATGCGTTCAAAGGCCGGTACGGCGCTGTCGAGCAGGTTTGAGTTGCCGCGTGCCAGCGCTTGATCAGCCCACTGGCGCAAGGCTTGTTCCCAATTGCTGACCGGTGCGCTCTCTTGCGGCTGGGCGAGCAGCTCAGGCGGCAGGTCGCCAACATGCACTTCACGGCCAGACGCCATGACGGTGATCCAGCGGCAGGTGTTTTCCAGCTGGCGAACGTTACCTGGCCACGGCAAATGCTGCAGGTAGTCTTCGGTTTCGCGTTTCAGCAGTTTCGGCTCAACCGCCAGCTCAAGCGCGGCGCGGCTGAGGAAATGCCGTGCGAGTGTCGGGATGTCTTCGCGGCGGTCCGACAGGCGCGGAATATGAATGCGGATTACGTTGAGGCGGTGGAACAAGTCTTCACGGAACTTGCCATCGTTGACCAGCGTTTCGAGGTTCTGGTGAGTCGCCGCAATGATGCGCACATCAACCTTGACCGGCACATGGCCGCCGACCCGATAAAATTCGCCGTCGGCCAGTACGCGCAGTAAGCGGGTTTGGGTGTCGGCCGGCATGTCGCCGATTTCATCGAGGAACAGCGTGCCGCCGTCGGCTTGCTCGAAGCGGCCGCGACGCAGGTTGGCCGCGCCGGTGAATGCGCCTTTTTCGTGGCCGAACAGCTCGGATTCCATCAAGTCCTTGGGAATCGCCGCCATGTTCAGTGCAATGAATGGTGACGCCGAGCGTGGGCTGTGACGATGCAGGGCGTGGGCGACCAGTTCTTTACCGGTGCCCGACTCGCCATTGATCAGCACGGTGATGTTGGAGTGCGAAAGACGGCCGATGGCGCGGAATACTTCCTGCATCGCCGGCGCTTCGCCGATGATTTCCGGTGTTTGTGCAGCCACTGCCGGAACGTTGAGGTTCTGCTGTTCCTGTGCGTGCTGAATCGCACGTTTGACCAGCGAAACTGCCTCGTCAACGTCGAACGGCTTGGGCAGGTATTCGAATGCTCCGCCCTGATAAGAGGCCACGGCGCTGTCGAGATCTGAATGCGCAGTCATGATGATGACCGGCAGGCGCGGATGCATTTCGCGGATTTTAGCCAGCAACTCCAGGCCGCTCGCGCCCGGCATGCGGATGTCCGAAATGATCACATCGGGCTGTTGGCGCGTTAGCCGACTGATCAAGCCGTCTGCACTTTCGAAACTCTGGGTAGTCATGCCCTCTTGTTGCAGGGCTTTTTCCAACACCCAGCGGATGGAACGGTCGTCGTCGACGATCCATACGGTTTCACTGTGACTCATGACGGAGTTACTCCTTGTTCCAGCGGCAAAAAGATTGAGAACACGGTGTGGCCGGGATGGCTTTCACACTCAATCAAACCCTGATGCTGACTGATGATGTTCTGAGTAATGGCCAGGCCCAGACCGGTGCCATCGGCACGTCCGCTGACCATGGGGTAGAAGATGGTTTCTTGCAGCTCGGACGGAATTCCCGGTCCGTTGTCGATAATCTCGATTTTAGTCACCAGGCGATGACGAACATGCGCGATGGTGAACTGGCGCAATGCGCGTGTGCGCAGGGTGATCCGGCCGAGGCGAATATCGCTGAGCGGTGCCAGCGCCTGCATGGCGTTGCGCACAATATTGAGCACGGCCTGAATCATCTGTTCGCGGTCGATCAGTACATCCGGGATGCTCGGATCGTAGTCGCGTACCAAGGTGATACCGCCTTGCGATTCGGCCTCGACCAAATTGCTCACGCGCTCCAGCACTTCGTGAATGTTGGTCATGGCCAGCAGCGGCAGCTTGTTTGAGCCAAGCATGCGGTCGACCAGATTACGCAGACGGTCGGCTTCCTCGATGATGACGTTGGTGTAATCCTTGAGGCTCTCTTCCGGCAGTTCACGGGCCAGCAGTTGCGCCGCGCCGCGAATGCCGCCGAGTGGGTTCTTGATCTCGTGGGCCAGCCCGCGCACCAACATCTTGGTGGTTTCCTGCTTGGACAACTGCGCTTCTTCTTTGGTGATGCGCAACAAGCGGTCACGCGGCAGCACTTCCAGCAGCAGCAGGGTTTCGCCTTTATTGAATAGCGGCGTCACGGCGTAGTCGACGGTCAATGTTTGCCCGGACGCCGAGGTCAGTGTCGCTTCGCGTTTGTTGAACGGATGCGCTTCTTCGACCGCTTGGCGCAGGGAAATCAGCGCCTCTTGCGATTCGGTGAACAGTTCGCTGATGAATTGGCCGTGGCTGCGTTGCCCACTGACAGCCAGCAGCATCTCTGCCGCCGGATTCATATACTCAAGGCGCAGGTCGGCATTGAGTAGCAAGGTGGCGGTGGTCAGATTGTCGAGCAACAGGCGGTGCAGTGCGTCATTAATGATCATAGGCTTGGGCATTCCGGCAGTTGTCTAGAAAATGCAAGAAGCAAACCAAAGCCCCGAAAAGTCGCAATAAACAGCGTTATTTCGGCGCTTAGCGAATGGTTTAGTGCAAATAGTGGGTTTTGCTGCGACCCAAAATGGGGAGAGTATAGGATTCGACGCTCGGCGGCGCACCGATATGGTGCGACGCGTTGTCAGGTCAGATAAACGGGACGAAAGGGATGTCCGGCTCTTCGGGTTTTTCGTCGATCGGGCATTCCGGACGAACGCCGTATTCAGGCAGTTGGCAAGGCTTGGCCATGCGTCGCTGAGCCAACGAGGTGCGCAAAATGTGCACTGGCTGGTTGGGGGTGCGCTCGACGGTGCGGTCCTGCTCATCAATTATTTCAACAGACAGCTGATGAGTACCGCGGTCGAGATTCTCCAGCGGGAATACCGGGCTGGTGCCGGCTTCGCCCGTCACGTTGCCATCCAGCAACAGGCGATAGCGATGGCCTTGTTGCAGGGTTGGCTCGCTGGTGGCACTGACAATCAGGTCACCGTTATTGCTGCGTATGGTGGCGTCCGGCTGCGGCACCAGAATGCGCAGCAATTGATAGTGAACTTGCGGCTCTGCGGGCTTCTCAACCTTGGTGACCGGCGCTCTGGTTTGCCCGGGTACCGGCATGGTGTTGGTGGTAGGCAGCTCAACGCGTTTGGCGTTGCCTGCCCTGGGTTTGTCGGTAAAGACCCGATTCCCTTCGGCATCAATGTAGGTGTAGACCTGCGCCGCTGCGGAAAAGCTCAACAGCATCAGGCAAAGCATAATGAGGCGCATGATTAAGGGTTATGGGCTCTTGCGTGGAGTGGGTTTGTTAAGTGCCGGGCTGTTGGTGCTCACCCGTTGCACGGTAATCGTAACGCTCTCGCTCTGTTGTACCGGGCCATTTGAACCAACGACCCGAACGGCTAACGTGTGCTCGCCACGGTCAGCATTGGTTACTTGCAGCATCGGTACGCTGCTGGTTTGTCCGTATGGCTGACCGTCGAGGATCAACTGAAAACGATGCGCCGGGCTCAGGCGCGGATCAATCTGTACGCCCACGCTGAATGTGCCGTTGTTGGCGCGCAGGGCTTCATCGTCCGGCAGATTGGTCAGTTGCAGGGTGCGATAAGGCGCCACCTGTTCTTCTGAATCAGACTGGTTGATGGGTGGCGGCATACTGGGCTGTTGAATCTCGACCGTATTGGTCGGTTCAACTTCAACAGTCTCAACCTTGGTGCCGTCAGGCGGCTGATTGGTATACGCGGTATTACCATTGGCGTCAGTGTATTTATAGATTTGAGCGCTAACGGGCAGTGCGATTACCAGCAGTGCGCAAATGAGCATGCGGCGCATGGTGAGTCTCCCAATTATTGACCCTTGTAGATTTGCACCGCCAGACGCTACTGGCAAGCGACTTGGCTGCGAGCTGCGTCACTGCAGCGCAATTTTGGCCTCTGTCGGGCTAACTCATCGTAAGCGGGTGTTTCCGTTTAAAAGCCCCCTAACGCAATGAGGCCACCCGAAGGTGGCCTCATTTTGCAGCTCGCAGGTTTTAGACGCTGTAGTACAGGTCGTATTCCAGCGGGTGTACGAAGGTGCGTACTTTGATTTCTTCTTCGTGCTTGAGCTCAAGGTAAGCATCGATGAAGTCGTCGCTGAATACGCCGCCTTTGGTCAGGAACGCACGACCTTTGTCCAGCTCTTCCAGGGCTTCTTTCAGGCTGCCGCAAACCTGTGGGATCAACTTGCCTTCTTCTGGTGGCAGGTCGTACAGGTTCTTGTCAGCTGCATCGCCAGGGTGGATCTTGTTCTGGATACCGTCGATACCGGCCATCAGCAGTGCTGCGAAAGCCAGGTATGGGTTGGCAGCCGGATCCGGGAAGCGAGCTTCGATACGACGAGCTTTAGGGCTCGAAACGTAAGGAATACGGATGGAAGCCGAACGGTTACGTGCCGAGTAGGCCAGCATAACGGGTGCTTCGAAACCTGGGACCAGACGCTTGTACGAGTTGGTCGACGGGTTGGTGAAGCCGTTCAGTGCTTTACCGTGCTTGATGATACCGCCGATGAAGTACAGAGCGGTGTCAGACAGGCCGGCATAGCCTTCGCCGGAGAAGGTGTTCTTGCCGTCTTTGGAGATCGACATGTGAACGTGCATACCCGAGCCGTTGTCGCCGTACAGTGGCTTAGGCATGAAGGTAGCAGTTTTGCCGTAGGCATCAGCTACGTTGTGTACGCAGTACTTCAGGGTCTGAACTTCGTCAGCCTTGGCTACCAGCGTGTTGAACTTAACGCCGATTTCGTTCTGGCCGGCAGTCGCCACTTCGTGGTGGTGAACTTCGATGACCAGGCCCATATCTTCCATGGCATTACACATGGCAGTACGGATTTCGTGGTCGTGGTCGCACGGCGGAACTGGGAAGTAACCACCTTTAACAGCAGGACGGTGGCCTTTGTTGCCGCCTTCGATGTCTGCGTCAGTGTTCCAGGAACCCTGCTCAGAGAAGATTTTGAACATCGAGCCGGAGATGTCCGACTTGAACTTCACTTCGTCGAAGATGAAGAACTCAGGCTCCGGGCCTACGAATACGGTGTCACCGATACCGGTCGACTTGAGGAACTCCTCAGCGCGCTTGGCGATCGAGCGTGGGTCGCGATCGTAGCCTTGCATGGTGCTTGGTTCGATGATGTCGCAAACCAGAATCAGGGTTGGCTCTTCGGTGAACGGGTCGAGCACAGCAGTGTCGTCAACCGGCATCAGGATCATGTCGGAGGCTTCGATGCCTTTCCAGCCGTGGATGGAGGAGCCGTCGAACATTTTGCCGTGTTCGAAGAATTCGTCGTCCAATGCATCGCGAGCCGGCATGGTTACGTGGTGCTGCTTACCCTTGGTGTCAGTGAAGCGCAGGTCTACCCACTTCACGTCGTGTTCTTTAATAAGTTGAATCGACTTCGACATGCTGTCCTCCAGGTGGATAAGGCTCTTTCTGTTGAGCCCTCAAAGTTCAGTAAAGCCTGCGGATACTCCGCCAGGACTCTCTGCCTCACAAGGGAGCAAATTGCATGCCAGTGCACTGTGATGGGTAAAAAGCCAGAAATACAGGCGTATCGGCGTGTTTGCGATCAGTTTTAGAAATTGCACGCACCAATCTGGTTCTTTATGAAACTGCGATGCACCAATATGGAGCGATAAAAATCCGCTGTAAGTTTTTTGATCAAACCTTGAGCAATTTCCGGTATAATCCGCGCCCCTGTTTTTTCGCGAGCTTGGCGCGCGTTGCTTCCATGAAACTGATCGTAAAAGTTTTCCCAGAAATCACCATCAAGAGCCGGCCAGTTCGCAAGAACTTCATCCGGCAATTGGCGAAGAACATCCGTTCGGTGCTCCGCGATCTCGATCCGCAGCTGCTGGTTACGGGTGTGTGGGACAACCTGGAAGTCGAAACCAAGATTACCGATGAAAAGATCCTGCGCGAGATGACTGAGCGTCTCAGTTGCACGCCAGGCATCGTTCACTTCCTCGAAGTTAACGAATATCCGCTGGGTGATTTTGATGATGTGCTGGAAAAATGCAAAAAGCATTTCGCCCATCAACTGCCCGGCAAGATTTTTTCTGTGCGCTGTAAGCGTGCAGGCAAGCATGATTTCAGCTCGATGGACATCGAACGCTATGTTGGCAGCCAGTTGCGCCAGCAGTGCGGTGCGGCCGGGATTTCGCTGAAAGAGCCTGAAGTTGTGGTGCGCATGGAAATTCGCGATCAGCGTCTTTTCGTTATCCACAATCAGCACGAAAGCATTGGCGGCTACCCGCTGGGCTCAGTTGAGCAGACCCTGGTATTGATGTCCGGTGGTTTCGACTCGACCGTTGCGGCGTACCAGATGATGCGCCGTGGCATGGTCACGCATTTCTGCTTCTTCAATCTGGGCGGTCGTGCCCACGAATTGGGCGTGATGGAAGTTGCGCACTATTTATGGAAGAAGTTCGGCAGCTCCCAGCGCGTTCTGTTTGTCAGCGTGCCGTTTGAGGAAGTGCTCGGCGAGATTCTGCAAAAGGTTGATAACAGCCAGATGGGTGTTGTGCTCAAGCGCATGATGCTGCGCGCCTCGGCGCAGGTTGCAGACCGTCTGAATATTGATGCGCTGGTGACCGGCGAGGCCATTTCGCAGGTGTCGAGCCAGACACTGCCGAACCTTTCGGTGATCGATTCGGTGACCGACAAGCTGGTACTGCGTCCGCTGATTGCCAGCCACAAGCAAGACATTATTGATACCGCGACAAAAATCGGCACCGCCGAATTTGCCCGCCATATGCCTGAGTACTGCGGCGTAATCTCGGTGAATCCGACCACGCGCGCCAAGCGCGACCGGATCATTTATGAAGAGCAGCAGTTCGACATGGCGATTCTTGATCGTGCGCTTGAGCGCGCCACCCAGTTGCCGATCGACAAAGTCATCGACGAGTTGGGCAAGGATATTGCTGTGGAAGAGGTCGGCGAAGTGCTGGCCGGCCAGGTAGTCATTGATATCCGTCATCCGGATAGTGCCGAGGACGAGCCGCTTGAGCTGCCCGGTATTGAAGTGCAGACGCTGCCGTTCTATGCCCTGAACAGCCGCTTCAAGGAGCTGGACGCCAATCGCCAATATCTCCTTTATTGCGATAAAGGCGTCATGAGCCGTTTGCATGCTCACCACTTGTTAAACGAGGGGCATGCCAATGTGCGCGTTTATCGTCCGACATAGAACGCCCGGGTTGAATGGCGGAAGCATCCGCCATCGCCCTCCCGACATGAAGACGGCGTAAAACAGCGCCTGTGCACTTACGCCGTCTAGCAGAATTTATATTTAGTTAATACTCGCCGCCTAAACTATGCGGCAACCGAATCCTCTGATTGAGATACACAAGTGATCGATAATCTACGTAACATCGCCATCATCGCCCACGTTGACCACGGTAAAACTACCCTGGTAGACAAACTCCTGCGCCAGTCCGGCACGCTTGATCGTAAAGAGCTTGAAAACGAGCGCGTGATGGACAGCAACGACCAGGAAAAAGAACGTGGTATTACCATTCTGGCGAAAAACACCGCGCTGAAATGGCACGACTACGACATCAACATCGTAGACACCCCGGGGCACGCCGACTTCGGTGGTGAAGTAGAGCGTGTAATGAGCATGGTTGACTCCGTGCTGCTGGTGGTTGACGCCCAAGACGGCCCGATGCCACAGACTCGCTTCGTAACGCAGAAAGCGTTCAAAGCCGGCCTGCGCCCAATCGTTGTAATCAACAAGATCGACCGTCCGGGCGCGCGTCCTGACTGGGTTGTTGACCAGATTTTCGACCTGTTCGACAACCTCGGTGCAACCGAAGAGCAGCTCGACTTCCCAATCGTTTATTGCAGCGCCCTGAACGGTATTGCAGGTCTTGAGCACGACAACCTGCAAGACAACATGGACCCGCTGTTCCAGGCGATCATCGACCACGTACCGGCTCCGGCTGTAGACGTTGATGGCCCGTTCCAGATGCAGATCTCGCAGCTGGACTACAACAGCTTCCTCGGTGTAATCGGTATCGGCCGTATCGCTCGCGGTAAGGTCAAGACCAACACCCCGGTTACCGCTATCGGTACCGACGGCAAGAAGCGCAACGGCCGTATCCTCAAGATCATGGGTCACTCGGGCCTGCAGCGCGTTGAAGTCGGCGAAGCTCAAGCCGGTGATATCGTTTGCGTCAGCGGCATGGACGAACTGTTCATCTCCGACACTCTGTGCGATCCGCTGACCGTTGAGGCGCTGGAGCCACTGACCGTTGACGAGCCAACCGTGAGCATGACCTTCCAGGTTAACGACTCGCCGTTCTGCGGTAAGGAAGGCAAGTTCGTCACCAGCCGTAACATCAAAGAGCGTCTGGACAAAGAACTGCTGTACAACGTGGCACTGCGCGTTGAAGAAGGCGACAGCGCTGACAAGTTCAAGGTCTCTGGCCGTGGTGAACTGCACCTCTCGGTACTGATCGAAACCATGCGTCGCGAAGGCTTCGAACTGGCTGTAGGTCGTCCTGAAGTAATCATCCGCATGGTTGACGGCGTTAAGCACGAACCATTCGAAAACGTCACCATCGACCTGGAAGAGCAGCATCAGGGCCCGATGATGGAACAGATGGGTAACCGTAAAGGCGACCTGACCAACATGGTTCCGGATGGCAAAGGCCGTGTACGTCTTGAGTACACCATTCCTGCGCGTGGCCTGATCGGCTTCCGTAACCAGTTCCTGACCCTGACTTCGGGTTCGGGCATCCTGACCAGCATCTTCAGCCACTATGGCCCGATGAAGTCGGGTGACATGGGCGGCCGCGTTCAGGGCGTTCTGGTTTCGAGCGCTACCGGTAAGGCTCTGACTTACTCGCTGGAAACCCTGCAGGCGCGTGGCAAGCTGTTCCTCGGCCACGGCGATGACGTGTACGAAGGCATGCTGGTTGGTATCAACAGCCGTGACAACGACCTGGTTGTTAACCCAACAAAGGGCAAGAAGCTCGACAACATGCGTGCTTCCGGTAAAGACGAAACCATCGCACTGGTTCCGCCAATCCGTTACACCCTGGAACAGGCTCTGGAATTCATCGAAGACGACGAACTGGCTGAAATCACGCCTAAGTCGATCCGTCTGCGCAAGAAGTTCCTGCTTGAGACTGACCGTAAGCGTGCCAGCAAGAACTAAGTTCTAGCCAAGCGCTAAAAGCCCCGCCAGTTCCGCTGGCGGGGTTTTTTTATGGGTGGCAGAAATTACTTGGATCTGTGGACATTTTTTTCACAGACCGATTGCTAGCATCCGAGGCCTTGATAACGCATTGCTCTGTGCCATTGCATACGAGCTGTGAGCGATCGACTGGTTTAGGAGTTATTAATGCAATCATCTAGCGCCAAGGAAAGGCAGGGTTGGGACTGGGCGGGGCTCGCCTGGTTATTCCTGTTCTTCTGGTATTTTTCGGGTGTTACCCAGGTTCTGATTCAACTGACCGGGACTAACGGTTTCACCAGCTTTCGTCAGGCATTCCTGGTCAGTGGCATCTGGCTGATCCCGGTTTTACTGTTTCCATCCAAGACCAAAAGCATTGCCGGTGGCATCGGTATCGTCCTCTGGCTGACCTCTTTGATTGGTCTGGGCTACTTCTGCATCTACGGCCAGCAGTTCTCGCAAAGCGTCATCTTCATCATGTTCGAGTCGAACATGGCCGAGAGCACCGAGTATTTCGGGCAGTACTTCGTCTGGTGGATGGTGCCCGTTTACCTGGTTTACACGCTCGGTGCGTGGTTGATCTGGCGCAAAGTGCGACCGCTGCATTCGGGTAAGTCGCAGTCGTATGCGCTGGCCGTCATCTTGGCGCTTTCGCTGATCGGCTATCCAGCGGTGCGCGAGTACCAGAAAAGCGGCCCGACGCAAGCCGCCATCGACAAATTTGAAGGGCGCTTCGAGCCCGCCGTGCCCTGGCAGTTGGTGGTGGGCTACAACAAGTACCGCAAGCAACTGGAAAACATGAACACCTTGCTTGAGGGCAATGCCAAGCTTGCGCCGCTGACCAATATGGTCGAGGCGCGTGCGGATCAGCCGTCAACGCTGGTACTGGTGATTGGCGAATCGACTAACCGTCAGCGTATGAGCCTGTATGGCTACAACCGCGAGACCACGCCGGAACTGGACAAGTTGCGCGATCAGTTGCAGGTGTTCGATAACGTGGTTACGCCACGGCCCTACACCATCGAAGCCCTGCAACAGGTGCTGACCTTTGCTGACGAGAACAACCCTGATGGTTACCTGAGCACGCCTTCGATCATCAACTTGATGGAGCAGGCGGGTTACAAGACCTTCTGGATCACCAATCAGCAGACCATGACCAAGCGCAACACCATGCTCACCACGTTCTCCAAGCAGACCGACGAGCAGGTGTACCTGAACAACAACCTAAATCAGAATGCGCGCCAGTACGACGGCGATGTGCTCAAGCCGTTCAACAAGGCACTGGCCGATAAGGCCCCGCGTAAACTGATTGTGGTGCACTTGCTCGGCACACACATGCGCTACAAATATCGCTACCCCGAAGAGTTTGAGAAATTCACGGATAACAGCGGTGTGCCGAAATGGGTCACCGAAGATCAGCTGCCAACCTACAACAGCTATGACAACGCGGTGCTGTACAACGACTTTGTGGTCTCCAGTCTGATCAAGCAATTCTCGGCCAGTCAGCCAGATGGTTTCCTGTTGTATCTGTCTGACCACGGCGAGGCGGTGTTCGACTCGGCCGATGGCGGTGTGATTGGGCGTAACGAAGGCAAGCCGACAGCGCCGATGTACACCATTCCGTTCATTGTCTGGGCTTCGGACAAGTGGAAACAGCACAGCTCATTCGACTTCAAGTCGATGCTCAGTCGCCCCTACAGCAGTGCTAACCTGATCCACACATGGGCAGATCTGGCGGGCTTGAGCTTCGCTGAGTTGGACAAGAGCAAGAGCCTGATCAGCGATCAGTTCACCGCGCGGCCGCAGATTATCGGCGACCCGAGTCAGCCTAAGTCGTTAATCGACTTCAGCATGATTAAGACCCGTAAGAACCATCCGGCGCCGAATGAGCAGGTGAGCAACCAGCCGCTGATAAAAAGCGGAACCTGATCCGCTGCTACAGGTTTGGACCCGCCCATAAAAAATCCCGCCGATGCGGGATTTTTTATGCCTGCTGTCAGCGAACAGCTTTGGGAATGTACGCGCAGTAACCGGGACGCGGGCCAATCTTCGGGTGATTGCGGCAGGTTTCCGGGCGCTTGTCGTAAATGGTGCACAGGCGTGTTTTGCGATCGAGATACAGGCAGTCGTTGTTCGACATGCGCGTCAGGGTAAAGATGCCCGACTTCTGGTTATAACGCTCGACGATGCCTTCTTTCTGCAAACGCTTGGCGACATTCTTCGGCGGGTCGCCACGCTCGAACTCATCGACCACGCCCATGCGAATCAAGTCGCTAATGCGCACCTCAACAGGCAGCGTGCAGCAGCTGGAGTTGCAGCTGTGACACATGTCGCTGGTGTATTTGGCCCACGTGTCGAGGCGGTCAATTTCTGCGGCGGCGATCAGGTTGTTTTTCATCGGTCTGCTAAGCGTAGGAGGGAGTTGCGGCGGGTGATGATAGCGGCGTCTGCTTATTTGTGAAGCGTCTTCTGCTCGCCGGTGGTTAATCCAGCAGTTAAATCAGGCCGATGGGCTTTGCTGGCAGAGCGTATTGGCGCGCATCACTCGTTGAAATCAGCTGGCGACGCTGAGCTGAGTGCCGGGATCACCGCCCTTGGTGAACAAAAAGTGTGACGCAAATCTAATGCAACATTTGCAAAACTGACTAGATTTGATCAGTTGGTCATGCCTATAACAATAAAATAAGGAATACCCATTGAAACGCATCCTGACTCCGCTTGCTGTGGCGTGCTTGCTCGCCGGTTATTCAACGTCCAGCCATGCTGGCCCCTTCTCAAGCTTGGTGGTATTTGGCGACAGTCTCAGTGATGCCGGGCAGTTTGCTGATCCGGGCGGCCCCGCTGGCGCCACCAACCGCTTCACCAACCGTGTCGGCCCGACCTATCAAAACGGCAGTGGTGAGATCTTCGGATCAACCTCGCCAATGTTGTTGGGCGAACAGCTCGGTTTGGGTGCGCAAACGCCATCGACCTCGCAAGTGTTTGCCGATCAAGGTTTGGCTGACGGTAATAACTGGGCGGTGGGCGGTTACCGCACCGATCAGATTTATAACTCAATCACCCAGGCCGGTGGCTCGGTTGCCGGCACTCGCACCCGTGATGGTTATCTGGTTGATTTAGCGAATCGCGGTCTGAGCCTTGATCCGAATGCGTTGTTCTACGTCAACGGCGGCGGTAACGATTTCCTGCAGGGCACGATTTTTGTCACCGGGCCAGCGGCTGCGGCCACCCAGTTGGCAGATAGTGTGCGCGCGCTGCAAGGCGCTGGCGCTCGATACATCATGGTCTCGTTGTTGCCAAACGTGGGCACAACACCGGCTATTTCGGGTACGCCTTTGGCGCCAACCGTTAGCGCGATTGGCCAAGGGTTCAATGCCGAGTTGGTCCGTCAGCTCGCGCAGATTGATGCGCAAATCATTCCGTTGAACGTGCCGGCACTGTTCACTGAAGTGCTGCAAGATGCGGGCTCTTATGGTTTTGATACCACGCAAAATCTAATCGGCAGCTGTTTTGCCGATTGCGCCAACATCAATTCCACGTGGGGCATCAACAGCGCCACGCCAGACCCCAGCAAGCTGCTCTACAACGACGGTGTTCACCCAACCACGGCGGTTCAGCAGATAGTCGCTGACTACGCTTATTCACTGCTTGCCGCGCCCTGGGAAATCAGCCTGTTGCCCGAAATGGCGCACGGCACCTTGCGCGCGCATCAAGATCAGCTGCGTAATCAATATGTCGCTGATTGGGAGGCGTGGCAGCCGGTCGGTCAGTGGCGCGCCATTGTGGCCGGTGGCGGACAGCGGCTGGATTTTGACAGCCAGGCGGCAGCGCCAAGTGGCGACGGCGATGGCTACAGCTTGAACGTTGGCGGCAGCTACCGGCTTGATGACAGCTGGCGGGTTGGCCTGTTGATGGGCCTTTATGAGCAAAATCTGGAAGTGGGCAGCGCCGACTCTGATTACGACATGCGCAGTTATTTGGGCAGCGTGTTTGCGCAGTACCAACATAACCGCTGGTGGGCTGACGCCTCGCTCAGCACGGGCTATCTGGATTATCACGACCTCAAGCGCAAAATCGATTTGGGCCGTGTTGAGCGCGTTGAAAAAGGCGACACCGAAGGCTCCTTGTGGGGGCTATCTGCACGTGCCGGTTACGACATTGCCCAGCCGGGCAGCAATTGGCACCTGAGTCCATTTATCAGCGCCGACTATGCCAAGGTTGAGGTTGACGGCTACGCAGAGTCCGGTAACCGTTCTACAGCGTTGACCTTTGGCGATCAGGACCGTACCTCCAAGCGCTTGGGCATTGGTCTGCAAGGGCGTTGGGCGGTGACGCAAGCCACCCAGCTATTCGCTGAGATTGCCCACGAAACTGAGTACGATGACGACAGCACGGACGTGCGTACCTCGCTCAACAGCTTGCCGGGCATCGACTACGAACTGGCGGGCTACATCCCCGACGATAACCTCGATCGCGCCAGTCTCGGTTTCAGCCAGCAACTGACGAGCGACCTGGCATTGCGTGGCGTTTACAGCCTGAGCAAGAGCGACGACAACAAGCAACAGGGTGTTGCGCTGTCACTCGCCTGGGACTGGTAAGTACCGATGGGCGGCAGCAGGAGACGCTGGCGCCCATAAACGGTTAAACTGCATGCGATTTCCTATCCCTGGAGCCTCACATGTCACGCGTTACCCTGAGCCGCTATCTGATCGAGCAAACCCGCAGCCACAATACTCCGGCTGATCTTCGCTTCTTGATTGAAGTTGTTGCACGGGCCTGCAAGGCGATCAGCCATCAAGTGTCGAAAGGTGCACTGGGCGGCGTGCTCGGCAGCATGGGTACCGAGAACGTGCAGGGTGAGGTACAGAAAAAGCTCGACGTGATCTCCAACGAAATCCTTCTCGAAGCCAACGAGTGGGGCGGTCACCTGGCCGGTATGGCGTCCGAGGAAATGGACAACGCTTATCAGATCCCAGGCCGTTACCCGAAGGGTGCTTACCTGCTGGTATTCGATCCGCTGGACGGCTCGTCGAACATCGACGTCAACGTCTCGGTCGGTACCATTTTCTCGGTACTGCGTTGCCCTGATCGCAAAGGCGACAAGGGTGATCTGGGCGAAGAAGCGTTCCTCCAGCCAGGCTCTCAACAAGTATGCGCTGGCTATGCCATTTATGGCCCGCAAACCATGTTGCTGCTGACCATGGGCAATGGCGTTAAAGGCTTCACCCTGGACCGCGAACTGGGCAGCTTCGTGCTCACCCACGACGACATCAAGGTGCCTGAGGCCACTCAGGAATTCGCCATTAACATGTCCAACCAGCGTCATTGGGAAGAGCCGGTCAAGCGTTACGTCGGCGAGTTGCTGGCTGGCGCCGAAGGCCCGCTGAAGAAGAACTTCAACATGCGTTGGATCGCCGCCATGGTTGCCGACGTTCACCGTATTCTTACCCGCGGCGGCCTGTTCATGTACCCGCGCGATAACCGCGACGACAAGCCGGGAAAGCTGCGCCTGATGTACGAGGCCAACCCGATGGCCTTCATCATCGAGCAGGCGGGCGGTGTTGCCACCGACGGCAACCAGCGGATTCTCGATATCCAGCCGACTTCGTTGCACCAGCGTGTGCCGGTGTTCCTCGGCTCTAAAGAAGAAGTCGATCGCGTCACCGCTTACCACCAGGAGTAATGCATGACAGCGCCTTGGCAACCCTTGCACGAGTGGTGGTTCGGCGCTGATGTGCAGGCAGCCGCACATGAAATTGCGGCTGCGCGCAGCAAACTCTGGTTTGGCAAAAACGTCATGCAGGACAACGAGGCGCGTGAGCTGTTTGCGCCTCTGGTGCGTGATGCTCTGGCCGGGCAGTTGAATGACTGGCTGACTGATCCGCGAGGCTTGTTGGCAGTTGTGCTGTTGCTCGACCAACTGCCTCGCATGATCTACCGCAATAACCCCAAATCGTTTGCAGGTGACTCGCAAGCTCAGGCGCTGGTGCGCGATGGCATCGAGGCCGGGCTGGATCAGCAGTTGCAGCCGATTGAGCGGGTATTCATTTATCTGGTTCTCGAACATGCCGAAGACCCCGGCCAGCAGCGTCGTGCGGTCGCCCAGTTTCGGCGCTTGCTTGATGAGGCCGGCCCGGCAGACCAGCAGGTCTTTGCTGATTATCTTGATTACGCCGAGCGCCATCAGCGCGTGATCGAGCGTTTTAACCGCTTCCCCCACCGCAACACTGTGTTGGGTCGTCGTTCCAGTGGCGAAGAAGTGGCTTTCCTCAAGGAACCCGGCTCGCGGTTCTGACGTCCAATTGAGCAGATTGCCAAGTGCTGTGCCAGACTTGTGCATCAATCCAACCGCAGCGCGCTTGAACCAGCGCTTTGCGGTATTTGTATGTCATATAACAAGGGAGTTGATCATGCCGCTGCGTAACTTAGCGCTGTTGGGCAGTTGTCTGTTGATTGTCGCGTGCAGCAAGGTCAATCAAGAAAACTACGCCAAGCTTGAATCCGGAATGACCAAGCCTGAGGTCGAAAAGCTGTTGGGCGCACCGGATGACTGTGCCGGTGCAATGGGCATGTCGAGCTGCACCTGGGGTGATAGCAAACATTTCATCAGCGTGCAGTATGCAGGTGACAAGGTGATTATGTTTTCCGGTGAAGGCCTGAAGTGAGGAGCTTAAATTGATGCGTTTTCTATTGGTATTGCTGGCCCCGCTGGTGCTGGCCGCGTGTGCGAATTCGGGTACTGGTTCGGTGCCGCCGAAAACAGTCGACAAGGTTAATCTGGAGCGTTATCAGGGCACCTGGTACGAGCTGGCGCGCTTGCCGATGTTCTTCCAGCGCAACTGTGCGCAGTCCGAAGCGCATTACGATCTGCGCGATGACGGCACGGTGGGCGTGCTCAATCGTTGCCGCAGCGCCGAGGGCGGCTGGCAAGAAGCCCAAGGCACCGCTGTTCCCCAGGTTCAGGGCAAGACCGACAAACTGTGGGTGAGCTTCGACAACTGGTTCAGCACGCTGCTGCCGGGCGTTAGCAAGGGCGAGTATTGGGTGTTGTATCTCGACGATGACTACACCACCGCAGTCGTCGGCAGCCCGGATTACGAGTACCTCTGGATTCTGTCTCGCACCCCCGAAGTTACCGAGTCGGTGCGCGACAATCTGGTCGACGTTGCCCACGGCCGTGGCTATGACACCAGCAAGCTGATCTGGCGCACGCCGGACTCGAAAATGCCGGCCGAGTAAACCGTTGCAGAGCGCGCGTGAGTTAGGCTCATTGCCAGTTCAGGCGTGCCAGCAACCATTGATCATCGACGCGCCACCACTCAAGTTCTACGCTGTAGTGGCGGGCGCTGTCGGGGATCAGCCCTTCGGCACCGGTTAGTGCGATTTGTGCCTGAGTACGACCAATATTCTGATACACCGGATCGATCTGGCTCTGCTTGCTCAGTGCGAGTACCCGGACGTTCTTGTGGCGCAGAAACAGCAAGGTCATGGTGCGCTTGGCCCAGTCGCGGTCATACATCTGTTGCGCACTGAAGTCGTCGTGCAGTTGCTCCATCACGGCGCTGTTGCGCTTGTTCTCAAGGCTCTCCTGCAGGCGTTCAACCGCCGCTTCCAGTTCACTTTGCGGTGTTGTGTCTGCCGAGCAACCAAGCAGTTGGGTCAGCAACAGAATAAATGCCAGACCAAACGTTTTAACTGCCATACATAGATGCCTTTTCATGGTTATGATGCCCGACGGAGTGTCGCACGCAATCAGTCAGCACTGGCGTCATGATGGTGAAGACTTTGCGTCACGCAAGAGAAAGTCAGGAGTATGTCATGCAGACGCTGTACCCGGAGATCAAGCCTTACGCACGCCATGAGTTGTCCGTCGAGACGCCGCATGTGCTTTATGTCGATGAAAGCGGCTCGCCCGACGGCCTGCCGGTGGTCTTTGTTCACGGCGGCCCAGGCGCTGGTTGTGATGCGCTGAGCCGGCGCTTCTTCGATCCTAATCTCTATCGCATTATCACGTTTGATCAGCGCGGTTGTGGCCGTTCGACGCCGCATGCAAGCCTCGAAAACAACACCACCTGGGATCTGGTGGCTGACATGGAGATAATCCGTGAGCACCTGAAAATCGATAAATGGGTGCTGTTTGGCGGTTCCTGGGGTTCAACCTTGTCGCTGGCCTACGCGCAAACCCACCCCGACCGGGTTAGCGCTCTGATTCTGCGTGGCATCTTCCTGTGCCGTCAGCAGGAGTTGCAGTGGTTCTATCAGGAAGGTGCGAGCCGCATGTTCCCGGATTTCTGGCAGGACTATGTCGCGCCAATCCCTGTTGATGAGCGTGGCGATATGATTCAGGCCTTCTACAAACGCCTCACCGGCCCTGATCAGATCGCCCAGATGCACGCCGCCAAGGCCTGGTCGACGTGGGAAGGGCGTACTGCCACCCTGCGCCCCAATCCGCAGGTGGTGGAGCGTTTCAGCGAGGCGCACCGCGCGTTGTCGATTGCGCGCATCGAGTGCCATTACTTCGTCAACAACGCCTTTCTTGAGCCGAATCAGCTGCTCAATAACATGCCAAACATCGCCCACTTGCCGGGCATTATCGTGCACGGTCGGTACGATGTGATCTGCCCGCTTGAAAACGCCTGGGAGCTGCATCAGGCCTGGCCGAATAGCGAATTGCAGATTATCCGCGATGCCGGGCACGCGGCCTCGGAAGTCGGCACCACCGATGCGCTGGTGCGAGCGGCCGATCAAATCGCCCATCGTCTACTCAACCTGGCACCGGATGAAGCATGAAAGCACTGATTCAACGTGTTAGCAGTGCGCGGGTCGAGGTGGCCGCAACCTGCGTGGGCGCTATCGAGCAAGGCTTGCTGGTGCTGGTTGGCGTCGAGCCGCAGGATGATCAGGCGAGCGTCAGCAAGATGCTCCACAAGCTGCTCAACTACCGGGTATTCAGTGATGCCGATGGCAAGATGAATCTGTCGCTGAGCGATGTGCAGGGCGGGTTGTTGCTGGTTTCGCAGTTTACGCTGGCGGCCAATACCAAAAGCGGTCTGCGCCCGAGCTTTTCCAGTGCCGCGCCGCCACAGCAAGGTGCTCAGGTATACGATGAGTTGGTCGCGATGGCGCGCAGCAAGCACGCGCAAGTAGCGACCGGCGAGTTTGGTGCCGACATGCAGGTGCATCTGGTCAATGACGGGCCGGTAACCTTTCTGCTGGAAACCTGATACGCACTTTTTCGCGATCACATAAACGCCTGCGAAGCCCTTTTAAATCTGGCTTCGCAGGCGTTTTGCGTTCAACCGTTTGCCAGTGCTTCGCGAACGAAGTCGAGGCGGTCCTGGCCAAAGAACAGCTGCTCACCGACAAACATCGTCGGGGCACCAAATGCGCCGCGTTTGATGGCGTCTTCGGTGATGGTCTTGAGCCGCTCCTTGACCGCCTCATCGCTGACCATCGCCAAGAAGGTTTGCGGATCGAAGCCGTTCTTGGCTAGGACTTCGCCTAGTACCTGCGGGTCGCCGAGGTTCTGTTTGTCGACCCACATGGCGCGAAACACGCATTCGACGTATCGCGCGAAATGTTCGGTGCCCAAATAGCCTGCCGCGCCGCGCATCAGCGTGATCGTGTTGATCGGGAAGTGCGGGTTGAAATTCATCTCGACCTGATAGCGCTTAGCGAAGCGGGCCAGGTCCTGAAACATGTAGCGGCCTTTGCTGGGGATCATCGCCGGAGACTGATTGCCAGTGGCCTTGAATACCGCACCCAGCAGCATCGGCTGCCAGATGATTTCAGCGCCTGCCTGCTGGGTTATTTCAGGCAGTTGTGTCCAGGCCAGATAACTTGCCGGACTGCCAAAGTCGAAAAAGAACTCTACGGTTTTACTCATAATGATGTGCTCAAGTCAGCGATTTATTGTTGTTTGCCCGTGCGCTCAGAAGGTTTCCTGCCAGGGGCGCAGATCCATCTCATGAGCCCAGCAATCTCGCGGCTGGACGTGAATATTCCAATAGGTGTCGGCGATGTGATCGGGGTTGAGAATGCCATCCTGATCCTTCTTCGCGTACATCTCGGGAAAGGTTTCGCGGATAAACGCGGTGTCGATGGCACCATCAATGATCGGGTGCGCAACATGAATGCCCTTGGGGCCTAGTTCACGGGCCATGCTCTGGGCCAATGCACGCAAAGCAAACTTGGCGCCGGCGAAAGCACAGAAACCGTTGCCGCCCCGCAGGGATGCCGTGGCGCCGGTAAAAATGATGGTGCCTTGGTTACGTGGCAGCATCACCCGAGCCGCTTCGCGACCGGTGAGAAAACCCGACAGCGCAGCCATCTCCCAGACCTTGCGGTACACGCGTTCGGTGGTTTCGGTAATCGAGAACCGCACATTGGCGCCAATGTTGAACACGACAACTTCCAGCGGGCCAATCTCACGCTCAATGGTATCGACCATTTCGACTACCTGGCTCTCGATACGGGCGTCACAACCAAAGGCTCTGGCCTGACCTCCGGCGCTGGTGATGTCGTCCACCAGCGGCTGCAATTTCTCGGCATTACGCCGCGCTACGCACGCCACATAGCCTTCGCGGGCAAACCGTTTGGCAATTGCCGAGCCGGTTGCATCGCCCGCGCCCACCACCAGAATCGCTTTTTGTTGGTTCATTTTTGCCTCGATGGGTTCTGTTTTGGAACTTATAAGATAGTCAGTTCCACTTTAGAACTTGTCAAGCTACTCTAGCACCGTACTCGACGGAGGCTGATAAATGCGCTGGGAACAACTGGACCAACAACCGTGCTCGCTGGCGCGCACGCTCTCGGTGGTGGGCGATCGCTGGACGCTGCTGGTGCTACGCGAATGCTTTCTCGGCGTGCGGCGTTTCGATGAGTTTGAAAGTCGCCTCGGCGTTACCCGCCATGTGTTGGCTGACCGCCTGAAAAAACTGGTCGAAGCCGAGGTTCTGGTCAAACAGGCTTACCAGCAGCGGCCTGTGCGCGAGGAATACCGGCTGACGCCAAAAGGAAGGGATCTGTATCCGGCCGTGTTGGCCCTGGTCAATTGGGGAGACCGCCACATGAGCGGCGCAGAAGGCCCGCCGATTCGTCATATCCACAAACCCTGCGGCCAGCACATGCATGGCGTACTGGTGTGCTCCGAGTGCGCCGAGCCGTTGCAGGCCGGTGAGGTGATGCTGGAGGAGGGCGAGGCGTTTCACGGGCAGTTATTGCCCGCGCATTGGCATCAGCAGGGCGAGCGCTAACAGAGCTTAGAACAGGCGCGCGAGCAGGGCGGTAACGGCCGTCTCGACGCGCAGGATGCGTTGTCCGAGTTGCACCGGCGTCATCCCCGCGCCTTGCAGCAAATCGATTTCATAGGGGATCCAGCCGCCTTCCGGACCTATCGCCAGGGTAACTGCCTGGGTCACTGCGCGTGGGCATTCCTGATATTCGCCGGGGTGACCGACCAGTGCCAGACTGCCCGCAGCTAGTTGCGGCAGGCGATCTTCGACAAAGGGTTTGAAGCGTTTCTCGATGATGACCTCGGGCAGCACGGTGTCGCGTGCCTGCTCCAGGCCCAGAATAAGTTGCTCACGAATGGCTTCGGGGTGCAGAAACGGCGTTTGCCAGAAGCTCTTCTCGACCCGATAGCTGTTAAGCAAAACCAGGCGCGGTACGCCCATGCTGCTGACGGTTTGCAGCACACGGCGCAGCATTTTCGGTCTGGGCATGGCGAGCAGCAGGGTCAACGGCAATTTGGCGGGAGGCGGCTGGTTGAGTTCGATCTGGATTTCGGCCTGATCGCTGCCCAGCTGCAAAATCTTGCCCGTGCCCATCAGGCCATCGAGGCGGCCCACACGCAGGGTGTCGCCGGTTTCGGCGCGGTGCACTTCATGCAAATGCTGCAACCGCCGGCCGCGCAACAGGGCGCGGTCGGTGGTGATGAAATCAGCATCTTCGAGGAGCAGTAAATTCACGGTTGCGCAGCAGGCGGCTGGTCGTCGTGGCCTGTCTCGGCATCGCGGGTTGGCGTGCTGGCTGGCGCATCTTCAGGCATTTCGTCTTCTTCGCTGTATTCGCTGCGGCGTTTCACCAGCGCGCCAAACAGCAAGCCGGTCTCGAACAGCATCCACATCGGCACGGCGAGCAAGGTTTGCGAGAAGATATCCGGCGGGGTCAACACCATGCCGATGGCGAAGCAGCCAACGATCACGTAGGGGCGGCTCTTGCGCAGGGTTTCGACTTCGATGATGCCGACCCAGATCAGCAGGAAGGTCGCGACCGGAATCTCGAAGGCCACGCCGAAGGCAAAGAACAGCGTGAGCACGAAGTCGAGATACTGGCCGATGTCGGTCATCATCTCGACGCCTTCCGGGGTCACGCTGGCAAAGAAGCCGAACATGATCGGGAACACGACGAAGTAGGCGAATGCCATGCCGCCGTAGAACAGGAAAATGCTGGAGATCAGCAGCGGTACGGCAATGCGCTTCTCGTGCTTGTACAGGCCGGGCGCGATGAAACCCCAGATCTGCTGCAGGATGATCGGCATCGACAGGAACAGGGCGACCATCAAGGTCAGCTTGAACGGCGTCAGGAACGGCGATGCCACGCCGGTCGCGATCATGGTGGCGCCTGCGGGCAGGTACGCACGCAGTGGCGCGGCGACCAGCGCGTAGATGTCTTGAGAGAAGTAGAACAGTCCGGCAAACAGCAGCAGTACTGCAACAACGCTACGCAGCACCCGCGTGCGCAACTCAGTCAGGTGCGAGATCAGGGGCATTTCCTGATCGCTTTGGCTATCTCGGCTCATGGTTGTGAGGCTTTATCCTGGCTGGCGTCTGGAGTAGGTGAGGGCGGTGTTTGCGGCTTGGCAACCTCGGCAGCCGGCGTACTGGGTGCAGGTTTGGGTTCTGCGGGCGTTGGCTCGGTGTTGGCGGTAAACGGGGCGGTGATCTCTTGTTTCATCGCCTTCATTTCGCGCTCAAGGTCGAGAATCTGCTCGTTGTGCAGTTGCCGGCGAATTTCGTCGGCGCCGATTTCGCGCTCAACTTCAGCCTTCATGGTGTTGAAACTGCGTTTGATACGGCCAATCCATAGCCCGGCAGTGCGCACCGCTCCCGGCAACCTTTCGGGGCCAAGAACCAATAATGCGACCAAGCCAACCAATAGCAGCTCGGAAAAACCTACATCGAACATGAGGACGTGCTCTCAGGGTGCCAGGATAAAACCACTGCGCCTGCAAGCAGCCAAATGTCCGCTCAATCGGGCGTTTGGCTGCTTGCAGGCATTGTTCACAACAAATCAGCGCTGCTTAGTCTTTCTTGGCAGGCTCTTCGACTTTGTGCGCCTGGGCATCAATGGTCTGCCCTTGCTTCTCTTCAACGGAAGGCTTTTCAGCCTCGTCGGTATTCATCGATTTACGAAAGCCTTTGATCGCATCACCGATGTCCGAGCCCATGCCTTTGAGGCGTTTGGTACCGAACAGCATGACCACGATCAGCAGGATGATCAGGAGTTGCCAGATGCTAATGCCACCGAAACCCATGCGAATTACTCCGTTGTTATCATTAGATTAGGATTGTGGACGTGCGGCTTTTTCCGCATGCCCAGAAAGTCCAAAACGTCTGTCCAGCTCATCAAGCACAGCTTGCGGATGTTGCCCCAGCGAGGCCAGCATCACCATGCTGTGAAACCACAAGTCAGCAGTTTCGTAGATCACGTCACTGCAATCACCACTGTTTGCCGCGTCTTTAGCCGCAATAATGGTTTCAATCGATTCTTCGCCAAGCTTCTCAAGAATCTTGTTCAGGCCCTTGGCGTACAAACTCGCCACGTAGGAGGAGTCTGCAGCGGCGCCTTTACGTGATTCGAGCACTTCGGCCAGTCGGTTGAGCGTATCAGTCATGGCCGTTTCCCTTCTGGTAAATACTCTGCGGGTCTTTGATCACCGCATCAACGGTTTTCCAGCCGCCATTTTCAAAAACCCGATAAAAGCAGCTTTCACGACCCGTGTGGCAAGCAATGCCGCCGAGCTGTTCAACTTTGAGGATAATCACGTCCGCGTCGCAATCGAGGCGCAGTTCATGCAGTTTCTGCACGTGGCCGGATTCTTCACCCTTGCGCCACAGCTTGGCGCGCGAGCGAGACCAGTAAATCGCCCGCTGCTCGCTGGCTGTCAGGGCCAGCGCTTCACGGTTCATCCAGGCCATCATCAGCACGCGGCCAGTGAGGTGATCCTGAGCGATTGCCGGTACCAGGCCGTCACTGTCCCACTTGATATCATCGAGCCAATCGTTCATCACATCGTCCGCCCATGCGGGCTTTTCAAATAGGGTTTTCGGGCTACTCGGCGGCAGTCGCCGAGCAACCTATACACAGGTCTAGTGTGCCAGCACCGCTGCGGCCTGGCTATCGGCGCAGCACCAGGAATATCCCGCCGGCGAGCATGGCCCAGCTTGGCCAGACCAGCAGGCTCAGGCTCAGACCCTGAGTCACCGCGCCAGCAATCAACGCCGCGCCCAGCAGGCGTGATGCCCAGCCGTAGCGGCTTTGCGGCGTGACAGGTGCCGCGACTTGTTGCTGGTTCAGGCGGTCTAATGTGTCGCGCGCCATTTGCGACAGGTGCGGCACTTGCTCCGCCTGCAACTGCAGGTTACGCAGAACATTGCGCGGGCTTACCCGTTCACGCATCCAGCGCTCCAGAAACGGTTGCGCGGTGCTCCACAGGTCGAGATCGGGGTAGAGCTGGCGCCCCAGCCCTTCGATATTCAGCAGGGTTTTCTGCAGTAAGACCAGTTGCGGCTGCACTTCCATGTTGAAGCGTCGGGCGGTCTGGAACAGGCGCATCAACAGTTGGCCGAAGGAAATATCCTTGAGCGGTTTTTCGAAGATAGGCTCGCACACCGTGCGGATGGCGGCTTCAAAATCATTGACCTTGGTGGTCGCAGGAATCCAGCCAGAGTCGATGTGCAATTGCGCCACGCGGCGGTAGTCACGCTTGAAGAAGGCAATCAGGTTGCGCGCCAGATAGTCCTGATCTTCAGGGGTGAGGCTGCCGATGATGCCGCAGTCGATGGCGATGTATTGCGGGTTCCACGGCTGGCGATTGCTGACAAAGATATTGCCGGGGTGCATGTCGGCGTGGAAGAAGCTGTCGCGGAAAACCTGAGTGAAGAAAATCTCGACGCCGCGTTCGGCCAGCAGCTTCATGTCGGTGCGCTGATCGGCCAGGGTGTCCAGATCGGTAACCGGCACGCCGTAGATCCGCTCCATGACCAGCACTTGCGGGCGGCAATAGTCCCAGTAAACCTGCGGCACATAGAGCAGCGGTGAATCTTCGAAGTTGCGGCGCAGCTGGCTGGCATTCGCCGCCTCGCGGAGCAGGTCGAGTTCGTCGTAGATGGTCTTTTCGTAGTCGCTGACTACTTCGACCGGGCGCAACAGGCGGGCATCTGCCGAAGCCTTTTCGGCTAATTTGGCGAGCAGGAACAGCCACGCGATGTCCTGGCGAATCACCGGTTTGAGGCCGGGGCGAATCACCTTGATCACCACTTCTTCGCCGCTCTTGAGCTGCGCCGCGTGCACCTGCGCAATCGAGGCCGAGGCCAGTGGTTGAGCATCGAAACGGGCGAACATGTCACTGACTTTAGCGCCCAGTTGCGCCTCGATCAGCGCCTTGGATTGCACCGGATCGAAGGGCGGCACCTGATCCTGCAGCCTGGCCAGTTCGTCGGCGATATCAGGCGGCATCAGGTCGCGACGGGTCGAGAGCAGTTGGCCAAACTTGATAAAGATCGGCCCGAGGTCTTCCAGCGCCAGACGCAAGCGCTCGCCGCGGGAAAGGTTCAGCGTTTTGCGCGGCAGCCAGCGCCAGGGCAACAGGTAGCTCAGTGCACGCACCCAAAACGGGATTGGCAGGGCAAGTAGCAGGTCATCCAGTTGGTAGCGGATGATGACCCGCTGGATACGCAGTAAACGACGGGCGGCAAGCAGCTTCATGCTTTCGGCTTTTTCAGGTTGGCGAGGCGCTCAACGCGGGCGTCGAGGCGATCCAGGGCGATTTTTAGCGAGTCGAGTTCGGCAAAGCGTGCTTGCGCTTCCCGCTCGCCGACCAGACTGCGCGACTCTTCACTGAGGTAGTCGGTGAGGTTCAGACGCAAGCTGTTCAAGGTCTGGCTGGTCCAGTTGTAGCGGCTGCGCAAATGGCTGCTGAGCAACTGGCTGGCCACCGGGCCAAGCCAGCGCGACAGCTCGTATTCCCAGTCGAGCTGCAAGTCCTGAAGGATTGCGGCGAGATCGAGCAGGGCGGCGCTGTCGCCTTCGAGGCTGACGTCCTGGCTGTGCAATATGGCGGTCTTGTCTGCGCTCAGGCCCAGTTGCAGCAGCTTGCTGGCACTGGCGCGCAAGCGACACGCCACATCGCCTTCCCACTGAGAGGCGAGGCGAATGCCCTGGCCGTCGGCAAGGATGAACAATTGCACAGCCGGGCTCTGGCATTCGACCGCAATCACCCGGCCATTCAGGCGCGCCAGTCGTGGCAGCGCTGTGCTGTCCATGACAAGTACGCGATTAAGGCCCAGCTCAATGCTGGCCAGAATGCCGCTGAGCATCATCAGGGTTTGATACCGCGATGCAGGGCGACAATGCCGCCCGTCATGTTGTGGTAAGTGGTGCGCTCGAAACCAGCGTCGATCATCATGCCCTTGAGGGTTTCCTGATCGGGGTGCATACGAATCGACTCAGCCAGATAACGATAGCTGTCGGCGTCGTTGGTGATCAGCTTGCCAATCAGGGGCATCACGCGGAACGAGTAGCTGTCGTAAGCCTTGGAGAGCATGTCGCTGGACGGTTTGGAAAATTCCAGTACCAGCAGGCGGCCGCCCGGTTTGAGTACGCGCAGCATTGAGCGCAGGGCGTCTTCTTTATGGGTGACGTTGCGCAGGCCGAAGGCGATGGTGACGCAGTCGAAGTGGTTGTCGGGGAAGGGCAGTTTTTCGGCGTCGGCCTGAACGAACTGCACATTGCCCGAGACACCTTTGTCGAGCAGGCGGTCGCGGCCGACCTTGAGCATCGACTCGTTGATGTCGGCCAGTACCACTTCACCGGTCGGGCCTACCAAACGCGCAAACTGGCGCGCCAGATCGCCCGTGCCACCGGCAATATCCAGAACCCGGTTGCCGGTACGTACGCCAGACAGCTCGATGGTGAAACGCTTCCACAGGCGGTGCATGCCGCCAGAGAGCAAGTCGTTCATGACATCGTACTTGGCAGCTACAGAGTGGAACACCTCGGCGACTTTCTGCGCCTTTTGGCTTTCGGGAACATCCTTGAAGCCAAAGTGTGTGGTGGGTTCGCTGTCGTTGCTCTTGCGCGGGTCGTTCATATCGCGGCACCTGAATCAAAGTGGCCGCTATTCTAAACCTGCGACTGGCCTTATGTCTTGGCATGCGCTACAGGTGGTGTGAGCGAAATCGCCACAGGGGCTGATATAGTCACGTCTATCAAGTTGCTGTCTGGAGTGGATACATGGCCAAGATTGTTGTTGAACGTACGCATTCACTGGGTCGCGATGCCGCTCGCGAGAAGGCGGAGTACCTTGCCGAGCGTCTCGCCGAGCGGTATGACGTGCGCTACCGCTGGAATGGCGACACGCTGGAGTTCAAGCGCAGCGGGGCCGACGGTAGCATTGATGTCGGCGATAACAATGTGCTGGTAAAGCTCAATCTGGGGCTGCTGCTTTCTGCACTGAGCCCGACCATCAAGCGTGAAATCGAAACGGTACTGGATAAACACCTGCAAGCCTGACAGCGAGTTGCGGCTATTTTTGAACCTAGTATGTGGTTTCTAATTTTTCTCGGTACCTTGCTCTCAAGCCTGCGAAGTGTGGGCGTTTCCTCTTAATAATGATGAGTGAGGTGCACCATGTCCAAAGTGATCGCAAAGAAGAAGGTAGAGGCTGCTGTTGAAGACAAATCCAGCACCCTGGGCGACGTTAAGGTTTACGCGCGCAAAATTTGGCTGGCTGGTCTTGGCGCATACGCCAAGGCGGGTCAGGAAAGCGGTGAATATTTCAAAGAGCTGATCAAGGCCGGCGAAGGCGTTGAGAAGACCGGCAAGAAGCTGGTTGATGACCAGCTGGAAGCTGCCAACACTCAGATTGTTCAAGTTAAAAGCAGTGTTGTTGGTGTGAAGAGCAAGGTCGAAGTTCAACTCGACAAAATTGAGCACGCATTCGATTCGCGCGTTGCTGCTGCTCTTAACCGTATCGGCATCCCATCCAAGCAAGACGTTGAAGTTCTGTCTGCTAAGCTGGATGAGCTGAACGCATTGCTCGATCACGTCGCGCGTACCAAGTAAGGAGAGCACCATGGCTGTTAAGAAAAAAACAGAAAAAGTAGAAAAGCAGACGACCTCTTGGGTCGGTGGTATTGAAAAGTACTCCCGTCAAATCTGGCTGGCCGGTTTGGGCGCTTATTCAAAAGTCAGCAAGGACGGCAACAAGCTGTTCGACTCGCTGGTTAAAGATGGCGAGAAAGCTGAGAAGCAAGCCAAGACCGAAGTCGACAAGCAGGTTGGCGCGGTTAAATCCAGCGTTGATACTCGCGTGGGTTCAGCCAAGTCCAGAGTTGATGGCGTTAAAGATAAGGCCATCGGCAAGTGGGGCGAGTTGGAAGAGGCTTTTGACAAGCGTCTGAACAACGCGATCTCGCGCTTGGGTGTGCCTAGCCGCAATGAAGTCAAAGCACTCAACACTAAAATTGAAAGCCTGACTGCACAAATCGAAAAGCTGACTGGTGTATCGGTCAAGACGGTTGCCAAGAAGCCGGTTGCAAAAACTGCAGCTAAGCCTGCGGCCAAACCCGTTGCTAAAGCGGCCGCTAAACCCGCCGCCAAGAAGCCGGTAGCCAAAGCTGCTGCTAAACCTGCAGCTGCCAAGCCCGCTGCCAAAGCGGCCGCTAAACCTGCTGCGGCAAAACCAGCTGCTAAAGCCGCTGCAAAACCGGCTGCCAAGCCCGCCGCGCGTAAACCTGCGGCGCGCAAGCCAGCGGCAGCCAAACCCGCCGTCAAGCCGGCGGCTCCGGTAGCGACTCCAGCTGCGCCAGCGGCTACCGCAACGCCCTCTGCAGCTCCGGCAGCAACGCCAGCTGCAACTGCTACACCTTCCGCACAGTCGTAAGACGCGCTGATGTGAAAACGCCCGGCCAAGTGCCGGGCGTTTTTATGGGTGTTGCGGCTTGCGCTCAGGTTTCCAGGTAACGCTGCGCCAAGTGCTCTGCGGCAAAACGCGACTCGCTGTCCAGATGCGGCGCGACCAGCATCATGACCTGATAAACCACTACCCGGCTTTCCCCTTCCTTGCCGATGATGCGCTGATAGTCCAGCGAGAACAGCAGGGTCATGGTGATCTGCTCAACCAGTTGCCCCAGCGTTTGGGTGTCGCCCAACAGGGCATTGTCTTCACTCAGACGGGCCAGCAACGACGCCAGCGTGCGCTTGAGTGAGTTGAGCCAGAGGCGCATGCCGTGGGCTATTTTCGGCAGCCGTCCGGTCAGATTCGAAAGGTCCTGAAACAGGAATCGGTACTGGGCCATGCGCTCGACAATCAGGTGCAAAAACAACCAGTAGTCTTCAACCTCCAGCTCCACGTTTTCTGGCGGGTCGAGCAGCGGTGCGAGTTCAGCCTGGAATCGTTCGAACAGGCCGGTAATGAGCGGCTCTTTACCGTGAAAGTGGTAATAGAGATTGCCGGGAGAGATTTCCAGTTCGTTGGCGATCTCAAGTGTCGAGACGTTAGGCTCGCCCTCTTCATTGAATAAATGCAGGGCGCATTCAAGGATGCGGTCGCGGGTTTTCATGCACAGCTCTGAGTTGGCCAGCTAAGCCCTGAAGATAACCGTCAGCAGGGCGTTCGACTAGCGCTTGGATGGCAGTATTTAGTTGGCTCAGTCAAAAGAACGGGCAGGATGGCCTGCCCGCTGGTAACGCTCTTATCAAATAGCCGTTTAGCGCACGTGAACGTAAGTGCCAGGCGCGGCTTCCAGCGCCGGATGGCGTTGATTGCCGATGGCCACAATGGTTTCACGCTGCTCGCCGGAGCGCTCCTGTATCCACTCCAGCCACACCGGCCACCAACTGCCCGGCGTTTGCTTGGCATCGTAAAACCAGGCGCGAGGATCTGAGGTCATTTTCGGGTTGTCGTAGTAGTTGGATTTGCTGTTGCCGGGTGGGTTGAGAATGCTCTGGATATGGCCGCTGTTGGACAGCACGAAGCGCCGGTTACCGCCGAGCAGCAAAGCCGAGCGATAAACCGCATCCCACGGGGTGATGTGATCGTTGATGCCGGCCACGCTGAAACTGTCGATATTGACCTTCTGCAGGTCTATCGGCGTGCCGCAGATCTCCAGCCCAGCGCTGCGCGCGAGCGGGTTATGTTTGAAAAAGTCGATCAGGTCGCCATGCAGCGCAGCGGGCAGACGCGTGTTGTCGTTGTTCCAGTAGAGAATGTCGAACGAGGGAGGCTGTTTGCCCAACAGGTAATTGTTGACCCAGTAGTTCCAGATCAAGTCATTGGGGCGCATCCAGGCAAACACCTTGGCCATGTCGCGACCCTCAAGAACACCCTGCTGGTAGGAGCGCCGCTTGGCCGTTTCGAGGGTTTTCTCATCGGCGAAGAGCATGGCCGGGCTGTCGATCTGGCTGTCCATCAAGCTCACCAGATAGGTACTGCTGGCCACTTTTTTCAGCTGGCGCTTGGCTTGCAGATGGCCGAGCAGGGCGGCAATGGTCAGCCCGCCAGCGCAGGCGCCCATCAGGTTGACGTCTTTACTGCCGGTGATATCGCGGCAGGCATCAATGGCTTCTTCAAGCGCTTCTACATAACTCGACAGGCCCCACTCGCGATGTTGTGGCGACGGGTTACGCCAGCTGACCACGAATGTCTGCAGGTTATTTTTCAGGGCGTATTGGATCAGGCTTTTTTCAGGCGAGAGGTCGAAAATATAAAACTTGTTGATCTGCGGTGGCACGATCAGCAGGGGTTTGAGGTACTGCTTCTCGCTCATCGGCCTGTACTGAATGAGTTCGATCAACTCATTGCGAAACACCACTGAGCCCACCGTAGTGGCCACATTGCGACCGACTTCGAAGGCGTGTTTACTGACTTGGCTGGGCAGGCCGTTGTTGTTCATCAGGTCATCGTATAGATGATTGAGGCCTTTGAAGACGCTGCTGCCGCCGCTGTTGAACAGCTCTTTGACGGCCAGTGGATTGAGCAGCGAATTGGATGGCGACAGCGCGTCGCTGATGATTGAAAGCACGAACTTGGAGCGCGCCCGGTCATCGGCCGATAAATCACTTTCTTCGACCCACTTGTTCAGTTGCGCCTGCCAGGCCAGATACGCCTGCAAACTCCGGCGATAGAATGGATTCAGCTGCCAGGTCGGATCACTGAAGCGGCTGTCCTGCGGGTTGACCTTGTGTGGCGCGTCGCCCATCAACACACGGCCAAGTTGACTGCCAAACGCCGCTAAATGCTTGGCACTGTGCACCGGTTGTTTGAGCCCTTGCAGGGCAAGGGTGCGCAGCGTGGAGGCGAAGTCGCGACCGCGCAGGCCCGCGATCGCTGTTTGTGCATTCATGTGCTTGGCGGGGGGTGAAAAGCTCCCGCTATTAGTCTTGTTTTGCATCAGGCAGCACTCCATTACTAGAACATTGAGCCCAAGGTTCAGGATTGGTCAGCAAGGCTTATACCAATGCATGCAAAAGGTGCATGCCAGAGCGGGGCAGCCTGCTTTGAAGAAGCAGGGCATGGGCGCAAATGACTCAAATATAGACAGCAAGCACTACAATTGTGCGACAGCAAAGCGACCACGCGCTCAATGAGCGCGTGTCACTGCCGGTTCAGGGTGCATGATTGCGCGCTGCTTCTCGACCGCCAGAAACTTCATGATGATGGGCGCTACAGCTTCTGCCCGGGTCACCAGAAACAGGTGGCCGTCGTCGATGACATGCAGCTCGGAGTTGGGGATGCGCCACGCCAGCATGCGCATGTTGATGAGGGGAATAATCGGGTCGTCATCACCCGCCAGCACTAGGGTTGGTTGGCGGATCTTGTGCAGCCAGTGGATGCTGGTCCAGCCTAATCCTGCAAACAACTGCCAGTAATAACCGACCTTGCCAGAGGAGCGGACTTTACTGGCGTGCGCCATTGCCAGATCCGGGTCGCGACGAAATGCACCGCCATAAATGTGCGGTGCAATGCGCACGCCGTAGGAGGGCTGAACATAGCGCCGTGGGCTGGCCATGCGCATGAGCACCTTGGGCTTGCCCGGTATCATCACGGCGCCTGCCGAAGTGGCAGCCAGCACCAGTTTTTTGCAGCGCTCGGGGTAGTCGTGAGCAAACTGCTGCGCCAGTGCCCCGCCCCAGGAAACCCCAATCGCGTTGACTTGCCCGTAGTCCAGGTAGTCGAGCATGCGTGCCGCCAGTTTGGCTAATCCGGGAAAGCGAAAAGGTGTACTGGGCGTAGATGAACCACCCACGCCAGGTACATCGAATGCGATCACTTCAAGTTCCGGATCGAGCGCGCGAACAAACGGCATGACCAACTCGAGGTTGGCGCCGATGCCGTTGAAGATAAGCAGCGGCGCAATAGCGCTGTCGCCCGGACGCACAGCGGTGCGGATGGTTTGACCATCGATGTCGATGGTGCGGAAAACGAATGGACGCGACATACACTAATCCCTATCAGTTAATACGCTGGGCCTGACCAGTACCGGTGATTCCCAGCAAGCCGGATTCGCGCGCCGGCCAAGCCGGTTTTGCGAGCGGCACATCCTGTGCCGCGGGCATCATTGCGTAATACGCAAAATTTAACGTTCGTGAACGTAAGTCCCCGGTGCAGCTTCAGCGGCGGGGTGTTTCTTATTGCCCAGTGACGTCGGAGCTTTGTTCAATTTGCCTGAGCGCTCGGCAAGCCAGGCCTGCCAGTGTAGCCACCACGAGTCGGTGTGTTTGGTTGCGCCGTCCTGCCAGTCTTTCGGATCTTTAGGCATTTCGGAGTTGGTCATGTAGCGCGACTTGGGGTTGCCAGGCGGATTCAAAATACTTTGAATGTGGCCGCTGTTGGACAACACGAATTCACACTTGCCGCCGAATAACAGGGCCGATTTGTAACATGAAGTCCAAGGCGTAATGTGGTCTGTGGTGCCTGCCACGCAAAAGAAATCACAGGTGACTTGCTTGAGGTCGATTGGCGTTCCGCAGACTTCGAGCGCATTGGCCCGCGTGAGCGGATTGGTCTGGAACATGTCGATGAACTCGCCATGCAATGCAGCAGGCAGGCGGGTGGTGTCATTGTTCCAGTAAAGAATATCGAAAACCGGTGGCTCGTTGCCCAGCAGGTAATTGTTGACCCAATAATTCCAGATCAGGTCATTCGGCCGCATCCAGGCAAATACTTTGGCCAGATCGCTGCCCTCAAGCACACCAGCCTGATACGAGCGACGCTTGGCGGCTTCCAGGGTGAACTCATCGGCGAACAGCGCCACCTGGGTATCAAGGTGAGTGTCGAGCACGCTGACCAGCAAGGTCAGGGCATGAACCTTGGGGTCATTCAGGGCTGCGTAATGGCCTAGCAAGGATGCGGTCGTCAGGCCGCCAGAGCAGGCACCGAGCATGTTGATGTCTTTGCTGCCGGTAATCGAGGTGATGACGTCGATGGCTTCTTTGAGGGCTTCGATATAGGTTGAAAGCCCCCATTCGCGCTGAGCCTTGGTCGGGTTGCGCCAGCTCACGACAAAGGTTTGTACGTGGTTGCGCAGCAGGAAGCGCGACAGGCTTTTCTCGGGCGTCAGGTCGAATACGTAGTATTTGTTGATTTGCGGTGGCACCACCAGCAAAGGGCGTTCGTGTACTTGTTCGGTCACCGGGTTGTACTGGATCAGTTCAAGCTGATCGTTACGGAACACCACAGCGCCAGGCGTGGTTGCCAGGTTCTGGCCGACCTCGAATGCATCCTTATTGACCTGGCTTGGCAGACCGCCGTTATTCACCAGATCTTTGGCGAGATGGGAAAGGCCGTCGAGCAGGCTCTTGCCGCCGGTTTCGAAAAAGCGTTTTACCGCTGCGGGGTTGGCCATGGTGTTGCTCGGCGCCATGGCTTCGGTCATCAGGTTGATAACAAAGTGGCCGCGGCTGACGTCCTGCGGGGCCAGTGCGCTTTCTTCGATCCAGTCATGCAGCTCTTTGCGCCACGCCAGATAAGTTTGCAGATAACGACGGTAAAGCGGGTTTTGGCTCCAGGCCGGATCGGAGAAGCGGCGATCGCCATCTTCAGGTGTCAGCTCGGAGCGCCCGAGCATTACGTTCTTTAATTCAATGCCGAAATGGGCAACATGCTTGGCGCTGTGAAAGGGCTGCCGGAGTGCTTGTGAAAGCACCATGCGAGCAGATGTCAGCAGGTCTTTGCCTCGAATTCCAACTACCGGGTTGAGGCCCAGTGTGTTGTCTGAAGCTTGGCGCTTCAAGTCGTCGTTATTTTTATCTGTCATCGTTGACGCTCCACTGTCCTGGGTTTAAACCCACTTAATACCAGGTGGATCACTGCAGTGCCGGGCAGCTGCCGAACCTTTACCGCTGGGTAACCTGGGATAGATAAACAAAATTGTCTGTACAGCGCACATTTGTATGCAGGGAACTTACCAACCTCATTGGTTACCCGAGTTTTTCTAATAGCGCAAGCCAAGACAGCGCTTTTATAGCGCTGAAGTATGCGTGCAAGAATTAGAAAATGCGCTCTAACTGTGCGTGGCCGTCATGGTAATCACAATGTGCGCAATTGTGGGCCAGCATCATGAGCTAAGTCGCCGCAGAGGCCGACCGAGAGTACGGTTCAGGACATCAGACGTACGATTGACTCACTGGGGTCGCGGGATTTACCGGCTGCGCGCAATTCGGCGAGGTAGTCGTCCCAAAGTTCGGTTTGGCGGGTTGCGAGTTGGTAGAGGTAATCCCAGCTGAACAGGCCGCTGTCGTGCCCATCATCGAAGCACAGTTTTAGGGCATAGTTGCCGGCAGGCTCGATGCGGCTTATGCCGACGTTCAGCTTGCCCGTTTGCAGGACTGGATTGCCGTGGCCTTGCACCTCGGCAGAAGGGGAATGCACGCGCAGAAACTCGGCGCTCAGGGTGTAGCTCTGGTCGCCATATTTGAGCGTCAACGTTCTGGATGCTTTGTGCAGTTCGATGGCGCTGGGGATTCGCATGGCGTGGCTCTCAACAGTATTCACAGGGCAACCGGGAGCTGCGAAGGTGCAGTTCCCGGCCTGTGTATGCAGCTTAGATTAAAGAATATAACGCGACAGGTCTTCGTCTTCGGACAACTCACCGAGATGCTCGTTGACGTACTCGGCACCGATCTGGATCGGCTGCTCGCTGTGTTGCGCGGCCAGATCGCCGGCGCTGAACGAGACTTCTTCCAGCAGGCGCTCAAGCAAGGTGTGCAGACGACGCGCACCAATGTTCTCGGTCTTCTCGTTAACCTGCCAGGCGATCTCGGCAAGGCGCTTGATACCGTCCTCGGCAAACTGAATTTTCAGCCCTTCGGTTTGCAGCAGCGCGCTGTATTGCTCGGTCAGGGACGCATGCGGCTCGGTGAGAATGCGCTCGAAGTCCTGCGGCGACAGGGCTTTGAGTTCCACCCGGATTGGCAGGCGACCTTGCAGTTCAGGCACCAGATCACTTGGCTTGCTCAGGTGGAACGCACCGGAGGCGATGAACAGGATGTGGTCAGTCTTGACCATGCCCAGCTTGGTATTCACCGTGCAGCCTTCGATCAGCGGCAGCAGGTCGCGCTGTACACCTTCACGCGATACATCGGCGCCGCCGGTGTTGCCACGCTTAGCGACCTTGTCGATTTCATCGATAAAGACGATACCATTCTGCTCTACAGCTTCCAGCGCACGCGCCTTGAGCTCTTCCTCATTAACCAGGCGCGCGGCTTCTTCGTCGCGAACCAGTTTCAGTGCTTCGCCAACCTTGAGCTTGCGGCTCTTGGTCTTGCCTTTGCCCATGTTGGAGAACAGGTTCTGCAACTGGCTGGTCATCTCTTCCATGCCGGGCGGCGTCATGATTTCGATGCCGGCCGGGCTCTCGGAGACTTCAATTTCGATCTCTTTGTCGTCCAGCTGGCCCTCGCGCAAACGTTTGCGGAACAGCTGACGGGTGTTCGAGTCGTTGCTCTGCGCCTGCTCTTCGCTGAAGCTGCGTGCAGGTGGAAGCAAGGCATCGAGAATGCGCTCTTCGGCGGCATCTTCGGCGCGATGACGAACCTTGATGATCTCCTGCTCGCGAAGCATTTTTACCGAGGCATCGGCGAGGTCGCGGATGATCGATTCGACATCGCGGCCGACATAGCCAACCTCGGTGAACTTGGTCGCTTCAACCTTGATGAACGGCGCGTTAGCCAGTTTGGCCAGGCGTCGGGCGATCTCGGTCTTGCCGACACCGGTTGGACCGATCATCAGAATATTTTTCGGTGTGACCTCTGCACGCAAATCCAGCGGCAGCTGCATGCGCCGCCAGCGATTACGCAGGGCAATGGCCACTGCACGCTTGGCGTCATCCTGGCCAATGATGTGGCGGTTGAGTTCGTGAACGATTTCGCGGGGTGTCATCGACATAACTGGGGCTCCGGGCTGGACGAGGTTTACACCTCCGAGTCCAGCTCCTCGATTGTCAGGTTTTGGTTGGTGAACACACAGATTGAACCGGCAATGTTTAAGGCGCTCTCCGCGATCTCGCGGGCGGACATTTGCTCGGTATGTTGCAGCATGGCCAAGGCTGCGGCTTGGGCGAAACCACCGCCGGAGCCCATTGCAATCAGGCCGTGTTCAGGGTCTACAACATCACCGTTGCCGGTGATGATCAGCGATGCATCTTTGTTGGCCACAGCCAGCATGGCCTCCAGACGGCTTAGCGAGCGATCGGTGCGCCAGTCTTTTGCCAGCTCAACAGCGGCGCGAACCAGATGGCCCTGATGCTTTTCCAGTTTCCCTTCAAAGCGCTCAAACAGGGTAAAGGCATCCGCCGTGGCGCCCGCAAAGCCTGCGAGTACTTGGCCGTGATAAAGACGGCGGACTTTCTTAGCGTTGCCTTTCATAACGGTATTGCCAAGAGAAACCTGGCCGTCGCCGCCCATGACGACTTTGCCGTTGCGGCGAACTGAAACGATGGTGGTCAAGGGAGAGTCTCCACGCAGCGGGGCGAAAATGCCCAATAGGAACCAAATGGGGGGCCATAAGGCAATTTTCAACGGCTGAGCAAGGATTCTTCACTAAAGCTGTTGCTAAGTGCCTTGGTGACGGGGTTGCGCGGGGGGATTTTGCGGGGATTTTTTGGGTAGAAGCAGAGGGTTCAATGGCCAACACCTGAGTGATGGCCATTAAATTGAGCGCTTAGTTGCCTTGGCGTTGTTGCAGCAGCAAGTTGTTGAAGCCATTTTTGGACAGCGTGGCTTGCGACTTGTTGAGGTCTTCGCGAGTGGCGAACGGGCCAACCAGTACGCGATACCAGGTCTCGTCACGGACTTTGCCGGATTCAACATTCACATTCTGACCAAGCATGATGATTTGCGCGCGCACGCTGTCGGCATCGTCCTTGCGGCGGAACGAGCCCGCTTGCAGGAAGTACTTGGTGGTCACCGGAGCTTTGGCGATAACGGGTGGAGGCGGCGGCACTTCACCTGCCAGCGCGGCTTCAGCGCGTGCGGCGTCGATCTTGGCGGCTTCCTCCGGGGTTACCGGTTTTTGCTCAGGCGTTGGCGGCGTCTTTTCCACAGCCTCAGGCGGCACGATGACTTCAGAGCCTGGCAACAGGGTGTAGAAGTCATATTTCGGCTTTTCCGGGCCTGGATCAGGCTTGGTTTCCTTGGCTTTATTCTGGCTGTGTTGAGCCTTTTGCTCGGCGGCGCGTTTTATCGCATCGTCACCGGGCTTGAGATTCATCAGCAGCATCACGAAAACCCCGATGGCCAAACCGCACGCCAGCCAGATCCAGCCCGGCATTGGTTTTTTCGCAGGCGCCCGATTGCGGCTCGCGCCACGCTTGGGTGCTGGTTTTTTACGTGCAGCCACTTACATACGCTCCAGAGTTTCCAGGCCCAGCAGTTCCAGGCCCTGCTTCAACGTGCGACCGGTCAGTGCCGCGAGGCGCAGACGGCTTTGCTGGGTAGCAGGGTCTTCGGCCGCGATAATTGGGCAGTGTTCGTAGAAGCTCGAGAACAGCCCGGCCAGATCGTAGAGGTAAGCACACAGCAAGTGCGGCGTACCTTTGTCGGCAACGCTGTTGAGGACTTCACCGAACTGCGCCAGCTTACCCGCCAGTTCGATTTCATGTGTGGCCTGAAGCTGCAATTTGCCGTCTACCTCGTCGAAGCTTTTCCCCAGTTTGCGGAAAATGCTGGCGACGCGCGTGTAGGCGTACAGCAGATAAGGTGCGGTGTTGCCCTCAAAGCTGAGCATCAGTTCGAAGTTGAAGCTGTAATCGCTGGTGCGGTGCTTGGACAGGTCAGCGTATTTCACTGCGCCAATGCCCACGGCGCTGGCGATTTCGCGCAGCTGCTCTTCTGCCAGATCCGGGTTCTTGCCCTTGACCAGATTGTAGGCACGCTCTTCGGCCTCATCGAGCAGGTCGATGAGTTTTACTGTGCCGCCATCGCGGGTTTTGAACGGACGGCCGTCGGCGCCGTTCATGGTGCCGAAGCCCATGTGCTCAAGCTGCATGTCTTGTGCAACAAAGCCTGCGCGGCGAGCCACTTCAAAGGCCATCTGGAAATGCAGGGCCTGACGCTGGTCGACAAAGTACAGCGCGCGATCAGCTTTCAGGGTGTTGCTGCGATAGCGCATGGCGGCAAGGTCGGTGGTCGCGTACAGGTATCCGCCGCCAGCTTTCTGCACAATTACCGGCAGAGGATTGCCGTCTGCGTTCTTGAACTCGTCGAGGAACACGCACTTGGCGCCGTCGCTTTCGCTCAGCAGCCCTTTGGCTTGCAGGTCGCTGACCACGTTTGCCAGATCGTCGTTATAGGCGCTTTCACCTTTGACGTCTGCCGGGGTCAATTTGACGTTGAGGCGGTCGTAGGCCTTCTGGCAATGCGACAGCGAAATCTCGTTGAAGCGGTGCCACAAGCGCATGCACTCAGGCTTGTTCGCCTGAAGCTCCACCACCAGTGCGCGAGCACGATCGGCAAACTCAGGCGACTCGTCAAAACGTTTCTTGGCGGCGCGATAGAAACCTTCCAAGTCCGCCAGTTCGCTCTCAGCGGCTGCAGGATTCTCTTCCATGAAGGCCAGCAACATGCCGAACTGCGTGCCCCAGTCGCCTACGTGGTTCTGGCGGATAACTTCGTCGCCCAGGAACTCCAGGACACGGCCAACCGCATCACCGATGATGGTCGAACGCAGGTGGCCGACGTGCATTTCCTTGGCGAGGTTGGGTGATGAGAGGTCAATCACCACGCGCTGGGCCGGGCCGGCTTTACGCACGCCAAGCTGAGCGTCTTCAAGCAAAGCGTCAACGCGCCCGGCCAGAGCTTCGATGTTCTGATAAAAGTTGAGGAAACCCGGGCCTGCGATTTCGACCTTGCTGATTTGCGGGTCGGCAGGCATTGCAGCAATCAGCTTCTCCGCCAGATCACGCGGCTTCATGCCGGCAGGCTTGGCCAACATCATGGCGATGTTGCTGGCGAAGTCGCCGTGGGTTTTGTCCTTGGTATTCTCGACCTGAATGGTCGGGCTCAGACCCTCAGGCAACACGCCTTCGGCGGTCAGGCGGGTCAGGGCTTGCTGGATCAGGTTGCGAATGCTGTCTTTCATGGTCTGCTCAGTCGGCCGTGGCGTGTTGAAAACTCTGCATTATCGGCGGCTTGGGCCTGCGGCTTCAAGCTTCAACCTATCAATGGCAGGTAAACAGGCAATTATCGGGTATTTTTGCGCGTTTGGCGTAGAGAAAAGCGGCGCGGCTTAAAACAGGTCAATCGGGTCGACATCCAGCGACCAGCGCACTGCACGGCCGCTGGGCATCTGTTCCATTGCGGCGAGCCATGCATGTAAAAGACGGTGCAAGGGCGCACGTGCGGCAGATTGAATCAGTAACTGCGCCCGATAGCGTCCGGCGCGGCGCTCCATTGGCGCGGGCACCGGTCCCAGTAATTCGATGCCTTCAAGTTGCAATTCGCCAAGAAGCATTTCGGCTTCAGCGCAGGCTTCGTCGAGAAATCCTTCGGCCTGACCTGGTTTGTGGGCTTCTGCACGCAGCAGGGCCAAGTGACAAAACGGCGGCAAGCCGGCGTCGCGGCGCTCGGTCAGGGCCTGTTCGGCAAAGGCGAAGTAGCCTTGCTCGGTAAGCTGGACCAGCAACGGGTGATCGGCCAGATGGCTCTGGATAATCACCTTGCCAGCCTCTTCGGCTCGCCCGGCGCGGCCGGCAACTTGAACGATGAGTTGCGCCATGCGTTCGCTGGCGCGGAAGTCAGCAGAGAAGAGCCCGCCGTCGGCATCAAGAATGGCCACCAGCGTAACGCGTGGGAAGTGGTGCCCTTTGGCCAGCATCTGAGTGCCGACCAGAATACAAGGCTCTCCACGCTCAATGGTGGTCAGCAAGTTGTTCATGGCGTCCTTGCGCGAGGTGCTGTCGCGGTCGACGCGCAGGACCGGTACATCCGGAAACAGCGTGGCCAGCCGTTCTTCCGCACGCTCAGTGCCTGCACCCACCGGGCGCAAGTCCACGCGCTGGCATTTGGGGCAGTTGCGCGGCTGACGCTCGGCATGACCGCAGTGGTGGCAGCGCAGTTCGTTGGAGCGCTGGTGCACCGTCATGCGGGCGTCGCAGCGCGGACATTCCGACAGCCAGCCGCAATCGTGACACAACAGAGTCGGGGCAAAACCGCGCCGGTTGAGGAACACCAGCACCTGTTGGCCGGCAGCCAGCGTTTGGCTAATCGCCTGCTGCATGGGCCCCGATATGCCGGAGTCCAGCGGCAGGCTTTTTACATCCAGACGCAGGAAGCGCGGAGGCAATGCACCGCCCGCCCGCTTGTTGAGCTTGAGCAACTGATAACGCCCGCTGGTGGCGTTGTGCAAAGTCTCTAATGACGGCGTGGCCGAGCCGAGCACAATCGGCACGTTTTCCTGATGCGCGCGAACCAGCGCCAGATCCCTGGCGTGATAGCGCAAGCCTTCCTGCTGTTTATAGGAGGCGTCATGTTCTTCGTCGATGATGATCAAACCCGGATTTTTCATCGGGGTGAACAGCGCCGAGCGGGTGCCGATAATGATGTCGGCATCGCCGTCGCGGGCAGCGAGCCACGCATCGAGCCGGTCACGGTCATTCACTGCGGAGTGCAGCAGGGCGATTCTGGCGTTGAAGCGGCGCTCGAAGCGCGCGAGTGTTTGCGGGCCGAGGTTGATTTCCGGGATGAGTACCAGCGCTTGCTTGCCCGCCTGCAGTGTCTGATGAATGAGTTGCAGGTAAACCTCGGTTTTACCGCTGCCCGTCACACCTGCCAGCAAATAGGCACCATAACGACCAAAACCTTCTTGCACAGCTGTCGAGGCGGTGAGTTGCTCCTCATTGAGCGGCAGCTCGGGCTGCGCCAGCCAATTACTGTGTCGGGCACTTGGCGCATGTTGGCGTGTTTCAACCACCACCAGACCTTTGTCTTTGAGTTGTTCGAGGCTGTCTTTACTCAGTTGCAGTTGGCTGAGTAGCGAATGGGCAACCCCATGCGGATGCTGGGCGATGGTTTTCAGCGCCTGGCGCTGGCGCGGTGCGCGATTAAGGCGCGGGTCTTCAAGGTCGGCGCCCGGCGCGATTGACCAGAAGCGCTCCTGACGCGCGATCGCAGGCTCGCCCTGACGCAGTAGCGTCGGCAATGCCCAACTGAAGGTGTCGCCAATACTGTGCTGGTAGTACTGCGCGGTCCACATGCACAGCCGGAAAAAGGCCGGCGGCATGGGCGCTGTTTCATCCAGTACCTCAAGGGCTGGCTTGAGCTTGTCGGCAGGCACATCGCTGTGTGCGCTGACCTCGATCAAAACGCCAATCATTTCGCGGCGGCCGAAGGGCACACGCACGCGCATGCCTGGCTGCAGGGTATCGACAGACACGCCAACCGGCGCCAGATAATCGAACAGGCGGCGTAGCGGCGAGGGCAGGGCGAGGCGCAGAATGGCGTTGGGCACGCGGTGACTCCGCAAACAAAGGTCAGGATATTAGCATGGCTGCAGGCGACGGCTGGCAGTCACGTGATCTTGCATCAGCGCTTGAGTCTGTTATCATCCGCGGCCTATTTCTGTGCGGTATCTGACATAGGGTCAGGTGGCGGCACATATATTGAGGTATACCCCATGAAAGCTGATATCCATCCAGAATACGTCGCTATCGAAGCTACTTGCAGCTGCGGTAACGTGATCGAAACTCGTTCGACTCTGGCTAAGCCATTGAGCCTGGACGTTTGCTCTGAGTGCCACCCGTTCTACACCGGTAAGCAGAAAGTCCTCGACGCTGGCGGCCGTATCGACCGCTTCAAGCAGCGTTTCGGTGTGTTCGGCGCTACCAAGTAAGCAGCCAAACAGCCAGGAGCGACCTTATGGTCTGCTTCTTGTGTGTGAAAAAAGCGTCCCTTGTGGGCGCTTTTTTTATGCCTGCGTTTTTTGCAGCGCAGGTGCAGGCGCAAATACAGCCTCAGGCGTTTTGTTCGGCCAGCGAGGAGCTTACCTACGTTTCGGTCAAGCGGGTGGTCGACGGCGATACCTTGCGCCTAGTTGATGGTCGCAGTGTTCGCCTGATCGGCATCAACACCCCGGAGCTAGGCCGCAAAGGTCAAACCGCTGAGCCATTCGCCGTCGCAGCGCAGCGCCGTCTTCAGGCCCTTCTGGATGCCAGTGATGGGCAAGTCGGCCTGCAATATGGTGCGCAGCGCCATGACCGCTACGGGCGCACGCTGGCCCATGTGTTTGACGGCGCCGGGCGCAATATCGAGGCGCAGTTGCTCGCAAGCGGGCTCGGTTACCAGATAGCTATTGCGCCCAATCTGGCGCTGCTGGATTGTCAGCTGGCCGCCCAGCAGTTCGCCCGTGAACAGAACGCGGGTGTTTGGCGCCAGCCGGTGCTGCAGGCTCCCGAAGAGTTGACTCATGGTGGTTTCAGGCAAATCAGGGCGCGGGTGCGCAAGGTGCAGGTTAATGCGCAAGGTGCCTGGCTTGAGTTAGGGGCTGCGGTGATTCGCATTGACGGGCAGGCGCTGAAATCGTTCAAGCGCGAGTCGCTGGCAAATTATGTGGGGCGGGAGGTCATTGCGCGCGGTTGGGTGGTCGACAGAGCTTCGCGCGGTCGAAATAAGGTCGGGCGCGCGCGTTGGATGCTGATTCTGACCCATCCGACCATGATCGAAACGCTGTCATCAGTTAAAACCACTTTGTAATAGAAAAAAGGCCCGTTGGCACTGGTGCGCATTTCCTTAGCTAGGTAATAATCGAGGGGTCCTAATCACCGGGCAAGGATAGCCGGGTAAGCCTTGGTATGCCGACTGACTGATCAGTCTTGTAAAAGTGTATACAACTTGCGTATCCTCGGCCGCCTGCCTGTTCAACAGCCTAAAGCGGAAATTCCAATATGTCTGATCTAAAAACCGCCGCTCTCGAGTACCACGCTCAGCCCCGCCCGGGTAAGTTGAGTGTAGAGCTGACCAAGCCGACTGCCACGGCACGTGACCTTTCGTTGGCTTACAGCCCAGGCGTTGCTGCTCCTGTGCGTGAGATTGCGCGTGATCCCGAGCTGGCTTACCAATACACCGGTAAGGGCAATCTGGTCGCTGTAATTTCCGACGGTACTGCCATTCTCGGTCTGGGTAACCTCGGCCCACTCGCTTCCAAGCCCGTAATGGAAGGTAAAGGCGTTCTGTTCAAGCGCTTCGCCGGTATTGACGTATTCGATATCGAAGTGGATTCGGAAAGCCCGCAGGCATTCATCGACACGGTAAAACGTATTTCGATCACCTTCGGCGGCATCAACCTCGAAGACATCAAGGCGCCTGAGTGCTTTGAGATCGAGCGTGCGCTGATCGAGCAGTGCGACATTCCGGTTTTCCACGATGACCAGCACGGTACTGCGATCGTAACCGCTGCCGGTATGCTCAACGCATTGGAAATCGCTGGCAAAACCATCGAGCAAGCGAAGATCGTGTGCCTGGGTGCAGGCGCTGCGGCAATCTCGTGCATGAAGTTGTTGGTCAGCATGGGCGCCAAGGTCGAGAACATCTACATGATCGACCGTAAAGGTGTGATTCATGCAGGCCGTGATGACCTCAATCAGTACAAGGCTGTGTTCGCCACCGAAACGCCGAAGCGCACATTGTCGGACGCATTGGATGGTGCTGACGTATTCGTCGGCCTGTCGGGTCCTGACCTGCTCAGCCCTGAAGACCTACTGCGCATGGGCCCTTCGCCTATCGTGTTTGCATGCTCGAACCCGGATCCGGAAATCAAGCCAGAGCTGGCGCATGCCACCCGTGATGACGTGATCATGGCAACCGGTCGTTCCGATTACCCGAACCAGGTCAATAACGTTCTCGGCTTCCCGTTCATCTTCCGTGGTGCGTTGGACGTTCGCGCAACCCGTATCAACGAAGAGATGAAAATCGCGGCGGCCAACGCGCTGCGTGAACTGGCCAAGCTGCCAGTGCCTAAGGAAGTCTGTGAGGCTTACGGCGGCATCGAGTTGTCATTCGGCCGTGAATACATCATTCCGAAGCCGATGGATGCACGTCTGATTACGCTGATCTCCGACGCAGTCGCCAAAGCTGCCATCGAGAGCGGTGTGGCCACACTGCCGTATCCGAAGCACTACCCGCTGCAGTCTGTGGACGATGTGTTCAAAGGCTGAAAGTGAGTTGATGCGAGTGACCAAATAGTTATTGGTCTCTCAACAAAAAGCCCCCTGACGGTTCGCCTTCAGGGGGCTTTTTGCATCTTGCGCAGTAGTCTTTTGGGGCAGGTCGAGCGGCGCTTCGGTGTTATTTGATGTCCAGCTGGATCACGGCCGTAGCGGTAAATTCGCCGGGCGTTGGCAGGGTCGCTGAAGGATTGCTTGGGTGGGCTTTGAGGTGCAGGGTGGAGGTTTTCATATCACTGTCGACCACGACTTCACCGGCCTTCTGGTTCGGTGGCAAAACCGTGCCGTCTTCATCGGTGATGATGACCGAAAGATCGGTGCGCCCTTGTACTTTAATTCCCTGGCCCGGCGCGTCCTGATCGGCGTTCAACTGCAGTGAAAGGATCTCTGAGCTGAAGTCACAATCGAAAGCCAGATCTACGGGCTTGGGTGTGAAGTTGTTCGGTGGGTTGGGGTAGGTAACGCCGTTAAACTGCGAGGATTGCAAGGTTCCGAACGGCACAGTCAATACCGAGCCCGCACGCAACGCGCAATTTGCCGGCACTTCCACGTCAATCTTCAAGTTAACAATAGCGGAGACCGGGTCGCCAGGGTTGACATAGTTTGGCCGCCGGTAGTGCCAGACCCGAGCTACCGTGCCATTGAAAGCCAGCGTGCCGACTACGCGCTTTTCAAGCTTGACCGATACCTTGCCCTTGGTGGCTGTACTGGCAGAACCTGTTGTATTGCACTCAGCCGAAACGTTGTTGGTAACGCCGGTGAAAGGCACGCTGTGATAGTTTTTCTGAACGCTGCCACCAGTTGAGTTGTAGACGTAAATCTCTACTGCCGTGGAGAACGACGGATTAACCTTCAACCATTGAAGGTTGTCGGCTGCGTAATAAGAGAATGGTGATTGCGCGCTGAAATAATGCAGAACGCTTGCGTTGGTATTGCTACACGTACAGGTAAACGTTCGTCTGCCGCCGCTGTCCTGCTGTGTGCGATAGATAACAATATTGCCGGCTTCGTTCTCAGACGAGTTGAAAGCATCAGTCACGTTGTACTGTATCTGTGAGGCGCCATCATCAGGTACGCAGAGACGGTCTGATGCGGCGTGAGCAGAACCGCTGAATAGCAAACTAAGCAGGCCGTACAACACCGGGCTGATAAGTGCGGATTTTGCAGGGCTGTACAATTCCATTTTTTTCATCGTGTCCTCAGTGACTATTCAGCCTTGATTAGTGTTGTTCTAAGCCCACCACGATCACTGAGGTAGCTAATGTTTATCTCGTCTGCGTGGTTGCTTACGTTGTCTATCTCAACCGTGCTGAATGGTTTGAACAGTCCCATCTCATCGTTGTGATAAACCTTTTTGCCAATCTCGAATTGGGTTAGCGCAAAGTAGTAAGGCGTTGGGTTTGTGAGCTCAAGCCCCGTGCTGGTGTACTTGGCCACCAGCTGATTTTCTGCGCCGCGCCTTTCCTCGCTAATTGACTCGGGCCGGACGAACACCTTGATCTTGTAGCGCAGGGCAATCTGCATCAGGCTCTCGCTTTTAGCGGCCTCGGCTTTCGGCGGTATTTCCTGCACATACAGGTAATACAGCTGTTCTTGCTTGCTCTCTTCGGCAAAGCTGACCAACCTCAGGGGCTGCTTGCTATCTTCTGCAATCATCGAAAAAGACGGGCTGACCTGAACATTGCGCCCTGGCTCATTACCTTCAGGGTCTGTCACCCAGGCCTGCATCGCGTAAGGCGCTTGGGTGTCGTTGCCAATATCGAATGCGCTGGAACTGCCCGCCACGACGATGACCCGGGTGCGATCAATGAACAGGCCGGCGTGCGCTAATTGGCTCATGAGCAGTGTCATGCTCATAGCGATGATGCTGAGTGTTCTGAGCATCATCAGGCCCAGCCAGCCGCGGAGCTGATCAAGATTGGCATGTTGATCATTTGACTAAGATCAGCGATTTTCTGACGTCGCCAAAGTCACTCAGATACATGATGTCTATCGACGAGGTCTTTTGCTTTATCTGTGGCAATACCGTGGTCTGGAATGGGGCAAAGACCGCTGTTTCAGGGGTTTTAATGCCTTTTTTGTTGACCACGATTTGCGGAATCGAGAAATAGTAAGGCGTAGTGTTGACCAGCTTCAGGCCCTCACGGGTTTGTGTCGCGGTTACCTTGGCTTCGGCGTCTTTACGGTCGCCTGCAATTTCTGCCGGGCGAATCAACACCTTGATCCGGGTACGGATAGCCATGGACAGTTTGTTCTTGTCCGCCGCGCTATCGCTGGGTGGCAACTCCTGTACGTTCAGGTAATAAAGTTGTTCGCGGTCTGAGGGCGGGGAGAACGTCATCAGGCGCAATACAACTTTGCTGCCAGGCGCAACTTTTTGAATTTGCGGACTGACCACAACCAAGCTGCCGGCGTCGTTGCCGTCTTCGTTTTCAAGCCACGCCTGCAGGCCGTACTCAAGCTCGCTGTTGTTTGTAACTTGCACTGAGCTTGAAGAGCCTTCCGGCACGATTACCCGCGTACGATTAAGCGAAAAGGCTGCATTGGCCATTGTCGAGCACAACAGCGTCATGACGCATGCGCAGAGGCTTAATTTTTTTGCGATGTGGCTTTTGCGCTGGGTGCAGTTGGCTTGCCGTTGAGTTGACATTGCAGTGTTCCTAAATCGATATAGTCTTCATCAAGTTGCGACTTGATAGCTGTTGGATCCACGGCGTAGCTGCAGCCGCCTACCGCTTTCAGTGTGGAAGGCCCGAGTTCAGAGCCATCTCCAAGCTTCACGCGGATAAACAGGCGCCCGTTGTTGCCGGTAAAGTAGTGCTCGCCGCTGTCGCTCTGGATTTCGGTACCGAAGCCGAGTAACTCGCCGTTCTGGTCTTTGAGCACGGCGTTGAAGTACTTGACCGCCTTGGTCTTGAACTGCACCAGAGTCACTGCGCCGGAACGTGGCCGTACATTGACCACGGTGTCATCTGCGACCACGTTGTTGCTCAGCGATGACACATTCAAACGAACTTCTTGCGGATCGTATTGATCGTTCAGCGGTATCAGCGCGTAGCCGTTATCCTGGGTTTCGGTGCCGTTTACGCTGGCGTTTTCGACGCCATCCACTTGTGCCACTGCGAAGGTTTTCGATTGGCGGCTTGTAGCAAGGACTGCACCCTGGGCGAACATCACGCTGCCGCTGATCGAGGCGCTAGCGGAGCGGTTATCCGGGCTGGTGCTGCCGTACAGTTGGCCGCTAATGCGATCGCCGGAGTGATTGACGCCGCCAGATATGGTTTCGCCATTGCCGGAGCTGTCGTGGGTTACGCCGACGTTGTAGCTGTTGTCGCCTGAGTAGCCATTCAAGCCAACCTCTGTTGTTTCACTGTTGCCTGATTCGTTGTCAAGATTGGTATATCGGCTGTAAACACTCGAGGAATAATCATTGCCGATTGGGATGTCCAAACTTAGGGTCAGGCTGTTGTCGGCGTCACCGGTTTCCTCGTCATAAGAACGTGAGAGTGAAACGGTATAGCTAAGCCAGCGTGTATAACCGCCATAACTGAACGAGTAGGTACTTTGCGACGGGTTCTCGCCCCAGTACTGTTCCTTCAGATAATTAAGTGAAAGCTGGTTGTCCATGAGCGGGTCGCGCCCGGTAATACTGGCGGTATAGCGGCTGCGCAAAGAGCCGAGAAAATTGTTCTCGCCGTACTTGTCATCCATCGCGTCATTGAATTCAAAGTAATCTTCAGTGGCGTAGCGATAGCCCGCAATTTGAATATCAATGCCGTTGTTGAGGTACTTCGAGTAATTGATGTTGTAGCTCTGGCCGACATCGGTGTCGCCGTCATGCCGGTAGCGTGAGTTGCTCATCGCAACCCCGACAGCGCCCAGGTTCTGTAGCGGAAAAGCGGCGCCAAACGTTACGTTTTGGTAACTCTCGGCGATGATGCTGTTGATCGACGGTGTGACGAGGTCGGTACCGAAGGAGTATTCACCGCTGACAAAGTTGTCGCCGTATTCATGGTCGCTGAAACGGTAGCGGCCGGCGCTCACTTCGTAGTCGATACTGCCTGGTGTGAGCAGGCCCGGAATCACTGAGTTATCGTAGAAAAAAGTGCGTTCCTGGCCGTTGGCCTCTTTCACCACTACGCGCAGTGTCTGGTTGGACAAGCCCACCACTTCGTCGAGCACAAAATTACCGGCGGCCACGGCCTTGGTGAATAGCAGGCGTGAGTCCTGATACACCTCAACGGTTGCGTTGGTGGCGGCGAAGCCCTGGATGTTTGGGGTGTACATCTGGTCGCGGAGGCTAGTCAGGTCTGTCACATAACCAATTTGCGCACCTGCAAAGCTGAAGTTTTCGCCGTAGCGGGTATTGGTGTAGGTTTCGCCTACAGTGACTTCACTTTTAAGTTTGGGAAAGAGTCGGGTGATGCTGATGTTGTCTATATCGAGGCTTTCATCAGTTAAGTCTGTACTGGACGCATCCAGATTAAATATGTTGTCCCGAAAGTTCGAACGCAAGTGGCCATTAAACGGCATGGCTTCGTCGGACTCATTAGTGTCGTCGTTCTTGAAGTAGTTACCACCCAGGTTGTAGTCAAAGGTGGTGCTGTTGATCGAAGGTGATAGTTCCATGCCTGCATAACGATCAACCCCCCGGCCCATGAGCTCATCGCTGTACCAGAGTTCAAGCGTTCCGTTTTCCAGGTTTTCGGTAAAGCTGTAATCGTGCGAGCGTGGATCCAGGCTCGCAGCAGCTCTGAGCTCACGCGCTGCTTTTGCATTGAGGCTAGGCGCAATTTTTTGCAGAAATGACTCATCAAATACCAGGCGACCTGCTTTGCGGGTGAAGTAGTAATTACCCTGCGTGCGACCATTCAAGCTGACCGTATAAATGACTTTATCGTTGATGCCTTTATTAAGCGCATCGTCAACGGTGTTTTGATTGAACTTGCCTTGAATGAAGTCTGTGTTGAAATTGCTAGCGGCCAGTACTCCGTCACTTATGAATAGCAGTCCGAATAGACTTATTTTTAGATAGGAATACATAAAACCTCAAGCATGCACTTAGAGCAGGTTTGTTGAGTTATTTTTTTAATGAAATATACGGCGCAGAATTGCGCCGTATAAAAGCACGGTTTACTTAGTTATAAGCAACGGTGTAGTTGACCGAGCCACCAATGATGCCGCCATTGATGAACTGGCTGAGTGCATAAGGACGAGCCTTGAATTTGATAGCACCAGTTGTTGCGTCAACGTTAGGGTCGCTAGCCATAGTCAGGGCCGAGCCTGGCTGGTTAACGATGGATGAATCGTCTTCCATGGTGAAGGTAACACCCACGTTGGTGAGTGATGTTTCAGGCGAGGTTACAACGTCAGTGTTTGCACTGGCTGTTGTAGCGGTGTCAATTTTGATAAAGGCTGTGGTCAGGCCCTCTGGGTCCACGTCACAAGTTGCCACGTCTGGCTGCAGCTGAATTCTGACTGCGTTACCGAAGCCGCCTACCGCCGACACGTCGCTAATTGTCCATACGCCGAGGTCAACAACGCCGCCTGGCTGTACCACACCACTCACGACAACATTCATGTCGCATGAGGCTGCTGCGATAGCGCCGGTGAATTTGATTTGGCCAGTGTTATTAGGACTGGTAACAGCGTGGGCGGCGCCCATGGTTGTCATTGCAGCTAATACAGCACCGGTCAGGATTAATTTTTTCATAAAAGCCTCAAGTAAATTGTTAACAAGTTTCAACGTGTTAGGCGTCTACTTCTAATGCGCTTAGACTATTAACGCTCAAGGCAACTTTAACAGTGAGGCTTAAATTGATAATTAGGCCGATTCCGTGGTGCTTGTAGTATGCGTGGGGTTTGGAGTGAGAATTTTCCTGCAATCGCCGAAAGCAGAACTTAAGTGGTGGTTCGGTGATGCATTAATATAATTCTGTGCACGAAAGATTGTTTCTATAATGTTTCATATATTTGCAAAGAGTTCGCAACCAGAAAACTACTGGTTTGAGTTGGTTTCAGGTTTTCTGGCTGTAGATCTGAGGTTTTAGTTCAGGCGCATTGAGCCAGTCCTGAGCGCTATGGATAAAAAGCGCGCACTTGAACTGATGCGGACTGTGGGAAGTCGTTGAGATGCAAGGTTTCAGGTGAAGAGTAAGAGGGGCGCTAGGTACTGTTATTTCTGTGCAATTTTGATGCCGCCGCCATGAGCATTGCACTCATGGCGGCGGCACTAACTTCAGAACAAGTCGATTGGTGCGGACTCGTCTGCCGGCAGCGGGCTGCCCGGAATGCCGAGATTCGGGTCAAGCTCGCCCATGGTAGGCGGCGTGTCTTCACTCTTGAACAACTCAAAGTAGGCGCCAGGCGTTCCCGGCGCTGCTGCTCGCCCGCTGACCGGGTCTACGCGCAGGGTAAGAATGCCGCTTGGCTCTGGCAGTTCATGGCTTGGCTTGTCTTTTAGTGCCGCGCCCATGAAGCTCATCCAGATCGGCAATGACACTGTGCCGCCGTACTCACGGCGACCGAGGGTTTCAGGCTGATCAAAGCCAGACCAGACAGTGGTGACATAGTCGGCGTTGTAGCCTGAGAACCAGCTGTCTTTCGACTCGTTGGTGGTGCCGGTCTTGCCTGCCAGATCATCACGGCCCAGCGCCAGGGCGCGACGGCCTGTGCCGCGTTTGATTACGTCCTGCAGCAGGCTGGTCATGATGTAGGCGGTGCGCTCATCAATAATCTGCTCTGCAATCGCAGGTTCCTCCACAGGCAACTCGTCGTCTGCCTTTGGCTGCGAGTCTGTCGAGCTGGAAATCCTCTGGATGCCTGGCGCCGCGATTGGATTGGCAATATCGGCAGACTTGAGTTCGTCCGGGTCAAGGCTGGAGTCGGCCTTCTGCTCGGCGGTTGGAACGCTCGGCGGATTGGCAATGAATACGGCCTTGCCGGTGCGGTCTTCAATACGCTGGATCAGGTATGGCTCAGTTTTATAGCCGCCGTTGGCGAATACCGACCAGCCGCCAGCGATTTGCATCGGCGTCAGGTCAGCCGTGCCGAGTGCCAGCGAGAGGTTGCGTGGCAAATCTTCGAGTGGCAGACCAAAGCGGCTTGCGTAGTCGCGGGCATACTGCACGCCAATGGCTTGCAGCAAGCGAATCGAGACGAGGTTGCGTGACTTATAAAGTGCTTCACGCATGCGTATGGGGCCAAGGAATGTGTTGTTGTCATTCTTTGGGCGCCACGGTTGATCGCTGCCGGTATCGGTAAACACAATCGGCGCGTCATTGATCAGCGTGGCGGCGGTGTAGCCCTTGTCCAGTGCGGCGCTGTAAATGAATGGCTTGAAGCTCGAGCCTGGCTGGCGCTTGGCCTGGATTGCACGGTTGTAGTTGCTTTGCTCAAACGAGAAGCCGCCAACCAGTGCCTGAATTGCGCCGGTATTTGGGGCCAAGGACACCAGCGCACTTTGTGCCAGAGGCAATTGAACAAAGTTAAGGCTGCCATCTTCCTTACGCTCGACGCGGATCAGGTCGCCGACTTTGGCGACATCGGCAGGTTTCTGCGGGTTGCGGCCCATGCTGTTGGTATTAATGAAAGGGCGCGCCCACTTCATGCTGTCCCATGCGACCGCTTCCTCTTTGCCTTCGCGCGTCAGTACCATCAGGCCGCTGGGCACTACCTGAGTGACGATGGCGGGCTCAAGGCCGCCGAGAACGGTTTGCTTGGCAAGCTCTGATTGCCAGCCTTGCAGGTCGAGATTGGCGAACTGCTTTTCCGGGCCGCGGTAGCCATGACGCTGGTCATAGGCGATCAGGCCTTCGTGAACGGCCTTGTTGGCAATCAGCTGCAAGTCACTGGGAATGGTGGTGGTGACATTGAAGCCATCGGTGTAGGCATCGCTGCCATAACGGCCAACCATTTCAGCCCGCGCCATTTCAGCTACGTAAGGCGCGTTGAGCTCAGGTGACTGCACATGGTAAGTGGCGTCGATCGGCTCGGCGACTGCTTCGTCGTAGCGCGCCTGATCAATTTTACCCAGGTGCAGCATGCGGCCCAGAATCCAGTTGCGGCGTTCTTTGGCGCGAGTCGGGTTTACCAGTGGGTTGAAGCGTGAAGGTGCTTTCGGCAGGCCGGCAATCATGGCCATTTGGGCGAGGGTCAGGTCCTTCATGGACTTGCCGTAATAAACCTGCGCCGCTGCCTCGATCCCGTAGGAGCGCTGGCCCAGATAAATTTTATTGACGTAAAGCTCTAGAATCTCATCTTTACTCAGTTCACGTTCTATCTGTAAAGCCAGCAAAATCTCGTTGATTTTCCTGGAGAAGCTACGCTCACTGGTAAGGAAGTAGTTTTTCGCGACCTGCATGGTGATGGTCGAGCCACCAGTCTGGATTTGACCACTTTTCAAAATTTGCGTGGCAGCGCGCATCAAGCTGCTGGGGTCGACGCCATAATGGTGCTCAAAGTTATCGTCTTCTGCCGATAACAAGGCATTGATGAAGTCAGTCGGGATTTCAGCGAAGGTGATAGGCGAACGACGCATCTCGCCAAACTCGGCAATCAGCTTGCCGTCGCTGCTGAAAATTCGCAGAGGAATTTGCAGTTGAATGCTGCGTAGCGAGTCAACTGAAGGAAGGCTCGGGCTTAGATAGAGGAACGCACCGCTCAAACTGAGTACCAGTCCACAGGAAATGGCAACGCATGACCAGCAAAAGAATTTCAGCAAGCGCATCAAAATGTTTAGATTTCCAGATAAAAGAATGAGTTAAGAAATAGATTGGGGCGTAACGAAAAACTGATCACATTATAAGGGTTTTTTTTGCCGAGGAGCTATTTGCTCTTATGTCAAGACTGTTATTTAATGTGGAAAAACATAATTACTCCGTAAGTAGCGGATGCCAATAGGAAAACGGTCGTGCTAGGGCTCTTCAATAAGAAAGCGAATACGCTTCTGGGGATTGATATCAGCTCAACCTCAGTCAAGCTCCTCGAATTGAGTCGCTCAGGAAGCCGCTACAAAGTAGAGGCTTATGCTGTAGAGCCGCTCCCACCAAATGCTGTGGTTGAGAAAAACATCGCCGAGCTCGAGGGGGTCGGTCAGGCCATATCCAGAGTATTGGTAAAAGCAAAAACCAATCTAAAGACTGCTGCGGTTGCAGTCGCTGGGTCTGCAGTTATTACCAAGACCATCGAGATGGAAGCCGGTCTGACTGATGACGATCTTGAGAACCAGTTAAAGATTGAAGCCGATCAGTACATTCCCTATCCGCTCGAAGAAGTCTCGATTGATTTCGAAGTGCAGGGCGTCTCGCCGCGAAATGCCGAGCGAGTTGAAGTTTTGCTGGCGGCTTGCCGTAAAGAGAACGTCGAAGTTCGTGAGGCTGCACTGGCACTTGCCGGCTTGACCGCCAAGGTCGTCGACGTGGAAGCGTACGCGCTGGAGCGCTCGTTCGATCTGTTGGCGCAGCAATTGGGCAGTGGCGACAACGATCAAACGGTCGCAATCGTTGATATCGGCGCGACCATGACCACGCTCAGCGTTCTGCATAAAGGCCGCACGATCTACACCCGTGAGCAGCTCTTTGGCGGCAAGCAGCTGACTGAAGAAATTCAGCGTCGCTATGGCTTGTCTGTTGAGGAAGCTGGACGTGCGAAGAAGCAAGGCGGTCTTCCGGATGACTATGACAGCGAGGTTTTGCAGCCGTTCAAAGAGGCGGTTGTGCAGCAAGTCTCGCGTTCGTTGCAGTTCTTCTTTGCTGCCGGACAATTCAACGATGTCGATTACATCTTGCTGGCGGGTGGCACCTCGTCCATTCCTGATCTTGATCGCTTGATTCAGCAGCGCCTTGGCACTCAAACCCAGGTGGCGAATCCATTCGCCGACATGGCATTGAGCAGCAAGGTCAATGCGGGCGCTCTGGCCAGTGATGCTCCGGCATTGATGATTGCCTGTGGTCTGGCAATGAGGAGTTTCGATTAATGGCGCGGATTAACCTTCTACCTTGGCGCGAGCAGCTCCGAGAAGAGCGCAAGCAGCGGTTCCTGGTTACGTTAGCCGGTGTATTTGCTGTTGCCGCAGGCGCGGTATTTTTGGGTGGGCAGTTTCTGGACAGTGCAATCGAGCGACAAAATGCGCGTAACGATTTTGTCCGTAAGGAAATCGCAGTCCTTGATACCCGCATCAAAGAAATCAGCGAGCTGAAAAAGCGTCGCCAACAACTGCTGGAACGGATGAAGATCATTCAGGACCTGCAGGGCAACCGCCCGATTATCGGTCGTGTGTTCGATCAACTGGTCAGAACCCTGCCTGATGGCGTGTATTTCACTGGCGTTAAAATGACCGGCAAGAACATTGCGGTCGTCGGCGCTGCAGAGTCGAACAACCGCATTTCCAACTTGATGCGCAACATGGATGCATCGGATTGGCTGACCGCACCCAACCTCACCGAGGTTAAAGCGGCTGGCCCGAATCCGCAGGCTGAAGTATCGCCAGAGCTGGATCAGGCCAACGTATTCCAGTTGACCGTGCAACAGACCCAGCCAGCCCTTGCCGGCGAGGAGGCGAAGCCATGAACCTGAATGATTCGCTCGACAGCCTACGCAAGATAGATGTCAACGATCTTGACCTGAATAACCTCGGCTCATGGCCTGGCCCGGTCAAGTTTATTGCCAGCCTGCTGCTTGCCATTGTGGTGCTGGGTTTGGGTTACAACTTTCACCTGAAAGACATGCAGGCTGATCTGGAACGGCGCCAGATGGAAGAAGAGACGCTCAAGCAGCAGTTCTCTGCCAAGGCGTTCCAGGCTGCCAATCTTGAGGCCTACAAGGCTCAGATGGCCGAGATGGAAACATCGTTTGGTGCCCTGCTGCGGCAGTTGCCAAGTGATACCGAAGTTCCGGGCTTGCTTGAAGACATAACCCGCACCGGTCTGGGAAGTGGTCTTGAGTTTGAAGAAATCAAACTCCTGCCAGAGGTAGCCCAACAGTTTTACATCGAGCTGCCGATTCAGATCCGTGTCGTCGGTTCTTATCACGACCTCGCCACGTTCGTCAGTGGTGTGGCCAGCTTGCCGCGAATTGTGACGCTGCATGACTTTGATGTGGTGCCGGCCGAGAAAACCGGTACCAGCAAATTGCGCATGTCGATTTTGGCGAAGACCTACCGTTATAACGATAAGGGGCTTGAGAAATGAAGTACTCAAAGCTCGTGATGCTAGTGGCGTTTGTGGGGCTTAGTGGTTGCGGTTCGAGCAGTGATTTCTCCGACCTGCAATCGTATATGGATGAGGTGCGCGCCAAGCCGAAGGGCACAATTGAGCCGCTGCCGATCTTCCAGCCTTATGAAAGTTTTACCTATAAAGCTGCAGGCCTGAGAAGCCCGTTCCAGCCGCCGGTGAAAATCGAGCTGGTCAATCGGGCGAAAGGATCGAAGCTGATCAAACCTGATGAAACGCGGGTTAAGCAGTTTCTGGAAGGCTTCAATATTGAAGTATTTGAAATGGTCGGCACGCTCTCGAACAGCCGGGGAATGTTCGCGTTGGTCAGCGGCGCTGGCGGTGTGCACCGGGTGCGTGTCGGGGATTACCTGGGACGTAACTACGGGCGAATTGTCGCGATTGATAACTCCAAAGTGGATGTGATTGAAATCGTTCCAGATGGTGAAGGTGGCTGGCTAGAACGACCGCGTAGCCTCTCCCTAAAGGAGCGCTCTTAAATGAGCGGAGTGAAGATGAAAAAAAATAACCGGTCTGCCAAACGGAATCTGCGAATGAATAAGCCACTAACCCGTCTAGGCGTGTCTCTGCTCGCCGCACTGGTATCGCCAGTGCTGCTTGCAGCAGACCTCCAGAATCTCGATGTTGCATCGCTTCCGGGCGGTCGTGTTGAACTCAAACTGCAGTTTGACGAACCTGTTGCCGCTCCGCGTGGCTACACCATTGAGCAGCCTGCGCGTATCGCGCTCGATTTGCCGGGTGTTACCAACAAGCTCGGCAGCAAGAATCGTGAGCTGGGTGTGGGTAATGCGCGCAGCGTGACCGTGGTTGAGGCCAATGACCGCACGCGCATGATCATCAACCTGACCAACTTGGCGCCTTACAGCACCCGTGTTGAAGGCAACAACATGTATGTGTTGATTGGTGAGGGTGCCGGCACTGCGGCAGCGCCAGTTGCTCGCGCGGCTGCAACCCCTGCTGCGCCGGTTGTGACCTCACAGCCGCGGGTCTCGGCTCCGAAGGTTTACGGTGCGGCGACTCGTTCGATCCGCAATATCGATTTCCAGCGTGGCGATCAGGGTGAAGGCAACGTAGTCATCACCTTGTCCGACCCGTCTGTGAGCCCGGATATTCAGGAGCAGGGCGGCAAGATTCGCCTGAACTTCGCCAAGACTCAGTTGGCTGAATCACTGCGCGTGCGTCTCGACGTTAAAGACTTCGCCACGCCGGTGCAGTTCGTTAACTCGAGCGGCAGCGGTGATTCCACGACCGTGGTCATTGAGCCGACCGGCTTTTACGATTACCTCGCCTACCAGACGGATAACAAGCTGACCATCAGCGTTAAGCCGTTGACTCAGGCTGATCAGGAAAAGCGCAAAGAAGATCGTTTCGCTTACAGCGGCGAGAAGCTTTCGCTTAACTTCCAGGATATCGACGTGCGTTCGGTGCTGCAGCTGATTGCGGACTTCACCGACCTCAATCTGGTTGCCAGTGACACGGTTGCCGGCAACATCACCCTGCGCTTGCAGAATGTGCCTTGGGATCAGGCGCTGGATCTGGTGCTGAAAACCAAAGGTCTGGACAAGCGTAAAGTCGGTAACGTACTGCTGGTTGCGCCAGCCGATGAAATTGCGGCGCGCGAGCGTCAGGAATTGGAGTCGCAGAAGCAAATCGCCGAACTGGCGCCGCTGCGTCGCGAGCTGATTCAGGTCAACTACGCCAAAGCTTCAGACATGGCCAAGCTGTTCCAGTCGGTCACCAGCGCCGATGGTTCTGTTGATGAGCGTGGCTCGATCACTGTCGATGACCGTACCAACAGCATCATCGCTTACCAGACTCAAACGCGTCTGGACGAGTTGCGCCGTATCGTGACCCAGCTCGACGTGGCCGTGCGTCAGGTAATGATCGAGGCACGTATCGTTGAAGCGAGCGTCGATTACGACAAGTCGCTGGGCGTACGTTGGGGCGGTGCCAAGGTTATTGGCGGCGGTAAATGGAACCTTTACGGTAACGACGACCAAGGCGATGAGGCGGGTAATACCGGTGATGACGTGGGTCTGAACGTACCGTTCGTGGATCTGGGCGTTGCCAATCGTACAGCGGGTCTGGGTATCGGTTTCATCACTGACAACACCATTCTTGACCTTGAGCTGACCGCCATGGAGAAGACCGGTAACGGTGAAGTGGTTTCCCAGCCCAAGGTTGTGACCTCGGATAAAGAAACGGCGCGCATCCTCAAGGGTTCGGAGATTCCGTATCAGGAAGCCAGCTCCAGCGGTGCAACCACTACTCAGTTCGTGGAAGCTGCTCTTTCGCTTGAAGTGACGCCGCAAATCACCCCGGACAACCGCATCATCATGGAAGTTAAAGTGAACAAGGACGAGGCCGACTTTGCCAACCAGGTAAACGGCACGCCGACGATTCGCAAAAACGAAGTGGTTGCCAAGGTACTGGTGTCGGATGGCGAAACCATCGTGATCGGTGGTGTGTTCTCCAACACTCAACGTAAGGCTGTCGAGAAAGTGCCATTCCTCGGTGATGTGCCTTATGTCGGCCGTTTGTTCCGTCGGGATATCGTGCAGGACTCGAAGTCTGAGTTGCTGATTTTCCTGACCCCACGCATCATGAACACTCAAGCAGTTGCGGTGGGCCGTTGAGTAAGTGCGAAATCTGATACTTGTTGGCCCGATGGGAGCTGGTAAAAGCACCATCGGGCGTTTGCTGGCTAAAGAGTTACGACTGCCCTTTAAAGACTCCGACAAGGAGATCGAGCAACGTACCGGTGCCAATATTCCCTGGATCTTTGATGTTGAAGGTGAGCAGGGTTTCCGCGAGCGCGAATCGGCAGTCATTGCCGATTTGTGCGTTGAGGATGGCGTGGTGCTTGCCACCGGGGGCGGGGCGGTGATGCGTGATGAGAACCGCAAGGCTCTCTATAACGGCGGCCGTGTGGTTTATCTGCATGCCTCGGTTGAGCAGCAAATTGCGCGGACTGCGCGTGATCGTAACCGTCCGCTGTTACGTACGCCGGACCCTGGCAAAGTATTGCGCGATTTACTCGCCCTGCGCGACCCGCTTTACCGCGAAATCGCCGATGTGATCATCGAAACTGACGAACGTCCGCCGCGCCTTGTGGTGCAGGAAATTCTTGAGCGCCTCGAGGCTTTATCGCCGCGTTAAGCGCCAGTCAGTTGATCGCAGTACCCTGAACTGCTGTTTTTAGCAAAAAAGCCCTGCTCAATTCGCCTGCATTGTGAGAAAACATGCGCGCTAAATTGAACAGGGCATTTTTGTGGCAGTACACTAGGGGCCTTTTCCATCCGGGGGCTTTATGCAAACACTTCAGGTCGATCTCGGTGAGCGTACTTATCCGATTTATATAGGTTCAGGCCTGATGGCGCGGGCAGATTTGCTCGCAGCGCATATTGTCGGACGGCAAGTCGCCATCGTTACCAACGAGACAGTCGCGCCGCTTTATCTGCAGGCGCTCAAGCAGTCTCTGGCCGGCTATTCGGTCACCGAAGTAATCTTGCCGGATGGCGAAGCCTTTAAAAACTGGGAAACCCTGCAGTTAATCTTTGATGGCCTGCTCGGTGCCCGACATGACCGCCGCACCACAGTCATTGCCCTGGGCGGCGGTGTTATTGGCGACATGGCAGGCTTTGCGGCTGCCTGTTACCAGCGCGGGGTCAATTTCATTCAGGTGCCAACCACCCTGCTGTCGCAGGTTGATTCATCGGTTGGTGGCAAGACCGGTATCAATCATCCGCTGGGCAAGAACATGGTCGGGGCCTTCTATCAGCCTCAGGCCGTTCTGATCGATACCCAGAGCCTGACAACGCTGCCCGCGCGTGAACTGTCCGCCGGTCTGGCTGAAGTCATCAAGTATGGCCTGATCTGTGATGAGCCATTTTTGACCTGGCTCGAAGAAAACATGCAGGCCTTGTTAAGCCTTGATCAGCAGGCGCTGACCACTGCAATTGAGCGCTCTTGCGCGGCCAAGGCGCGTATAGTGGCGGCAGACGAACGTGAGAACGGCGTGCGTGCAACGCTTAACCTAGGCCACACATTTGGCCATGCCATCGAGACCGAGCAGGGCTATGGCGTTTGGCTGCATGGTGAAGCGGTTGCTGCCGGTACGGCGATGGCGTTGGAAATGTCCCATCGCCTCGGTTGGATTACAGAAGCTGAGCGAAATCGTGGGATTCGTCTGCTTATCGCTGCGAATTTGCCAGTTGTTCCACCAAAAGACATGACGCCCGAGCACTTTTTGCAGCATATGGCTGTCGATAAGAAGGTGCTCGATGGCCAGTTACGTTTGGTTTTATTGCGTGATCTTGGGGATGCGCTGGTCACGAGTGAATTTGCGCATGAAATTTTGCATGCCACGCTTGGCGCAGACTACGTCGCGCTAGTCAATCAGCTTGAGAATTAATGAGAACACCATGACCAGTCTGCATGCCGACGAGGGCTTCCTCGATCACTACCATTTCAGTCACGACCCGTTTGCGGCTCGCGTACCGGGTTTCAAATTCTTCCCGGCCCAGCGCAAACCTGTCTTGGGCCAACTGCACCATCTTGCACGCTACAGCCAGCTTTTATTGGTTGTAAGCGGGCCGGAAGGCAGCGGCAAAACCCTGCTGCGTCAGGCGCTCGTTGCCAGCACCAACAAGCAGTCGGTGCTCAGCGTTGTGGTGAGCGCGCAAGACAAGGCTGAAAAAGCCAGCGTCATGCAGCAGGTTGCTCAGGGGCTGCAAATCCAGCAAAGCGATCTTGATGGCATTCTCGCGCAAGTCGGTCAGTTGGGTGTCGCTGGTCAGGAAGTCTACATTCTGGTCGATGATGCGCAGCGCCTCGGTGAAGCCGATCTCGCCAGCTTGCTGACGATGGCGGCGGGCAACAGTGACGGCCGTCCGCACGTGTTCCTGTTTGCTGAAGCGGATGTCATGCCGCGTCTGGAGCGTCTTGCCGATGGCGAGGAGTGCTACCACGTTATCGAGTTGCAGCCTTACGAAGAAGAAGAGGTGCATGAGTACCTGACTCAGCGGGTTGAAGGCGCCGGGCGTGATCTCGACGTGTTCACCGAAGCGCAGCTGGCCACTATCTACGAGCAGTCTCAAGGCTGGCCGGGGTTGGTCAATCAGGTCGCCAAGGATGTGTTGATCGAAGCACAGTTGGCGCACAAAAAAGCAGCCAAAGTCTCTTCAGCAGGTTTCAAATTGCCTAAAAAACATATGTTGGCCCTCGGCGTCGTCGCAGTAGGTGTACTTGCTGCCTGGATGTTGCAGGATCGTTCTCCGGCTGAAGCGCCAGTAGCCACTGAGGTCGAGATTCCTTTGGGGCAGGCCGCCAAGCCTGAGGTTGCGCAGGGCGATGCCGCTGGCGGTGCGCCGGCGATCGAATTCGCAGGCTCCGGTCAGGCCATGCCTTCGCCATTGGCGGGTGATGCCCAGCCGGTCATTCGTGAGCCGCTGGCTTCTGCCGCGGGCAGCAGCGATGCCGAAGACGGTGATATGGCCAAAGAGGAGCCGCAAGGTAACTTGTTGGTCGATACCCGTGTGCCGACGCCGGTTGAAGCGCCGGCCCCTGCGCCTACTCCAACTCCAGCGCCGACTCCGGCACCTGCTCCGGCTCCGGCAAAACCAGCGGCCCCGGCGCCTGCGCCAGTCGCCAAAACCCCGGCAGCGCCAGCCGCCGCTCCGGCAGCAGCCCCGGCTGCCAGCGGTTGGTATGCGGCGCAGTCCGGTGCGCGTTATACCTTGCAAGTGCTGGGCACCAGCGTTGAAAGTAATGCTCAGGCCATGGTTAATCAGTACGGCTCCGAGTATCACTACTTCAAGAAGCTGCACGATGGTAAGCCGCTGTATGTGGTGACTTATGGCAGCTTTGCGACACACGAAGCGGCCAAGGCGGCGTTGAGTGGCCTGCCAGCCAAGATCCAGGCAGGAAAGCCGTGGCCACGGACGATGGCGAGCATCAAGTTTGAGATCTCCAAGGCGCGCTAATCGCCGGGCGTGAGTTGCGCGAATAAAAGTGACTGGCGGGTCTTTAACACGGCCGGCTAGTCTAATCGTTCGTTTTCGCGACATAAATTTGCATGCCCTCGTCACTAAAATTTGTGACGACCTAGGTGGATATGTACAATAACCTCCCTTTTGCCTGCCCATAGCAGGGGTCTGACCCTGTGTGTATGGTAAGTTATTGAATTAAAAGAAATTGCCTTGAGATAGGCAGCCTGGTGAGAGTCCCTATGAAAGCAGGTTTGTACCGTCCTGATGAGTTCAAGGATAACTGCGGCTTCGGCCTGATCGCCCATATGGAAGGCGAGGCTAGCCATCACCTGTTGCAGACAGCCATTGAAGCGCTTACCTGCATGACCCACCGCGGTGGGATCAATGCCGACGGTAAGACCGGTGACGGTTGCGGCCTGTTGATGCAGAAGCCTGATACCTTCTTGCGCGCTATCGCCCAAGAGCAATTCGCTGTCGAGCTGCCCAAGCAATATGCTGTCGGCATGGTGTTCCTCAACCAGGATCCCGTGAAGGCACAGGCTGCTCGCGACAACATGAATCACGAGATCGAAGCAGCTGGCCTGCAGGTGATCGGCTGGCGCGTCGTGCCAATCGATACCAGCGTATTGGGCAAGCTGGCGCTTGAACGTCTGCCGCAGATTGAGCAGGTGTTCATCGGCGGTGGCGAACTCAGCGATCAGGATTTCGCCATCAAGCTGTTTTGCGCCCGCCGCCGTTCCTCGGTGAGCAACGCCGCAGACACCGAACACTACATTTGCAGCTTCTCGCACAAGACCATTATTTATAAAGGTCTGATGATGCCGGCTGACTTGCAGCAGTTTTATCCGGACCTCGGCGACGAGCGTCTGCAGACTGCTATCTGTGTGTTCCACCAGCGCTTCTCGACCAACACCCTGCCGAAGTGGCCGCTGGCTCAGCCATTCCGCTTCCTTGCGCACAACGGTGAAATCAACACCATCACCGGTAACCGCAACTGGGCGCAGGCGCGTCGCACCAAGTTTGCCAACGGCCTGATTCCTAATCTGGACGAACTCGGCCCGCTGGTTAACCGCGTGGGTTCTGACTCTTCCAGCATGGACAACATGCTCGAGCTGATGGTCACCGGTGGTATCGACCTGTTCCGTGGCGTGCGGATGATCATTCCGCCAGCGTGGCAGAACGTCGAAACCATGGATGCCGATCTTCGCGCATTCTACGAATACAACTCCATGCACATGGAGCCTTGGGATGGTCCGGCCGGTGTGGTTCTCACCGATGGCCGTTACGCGGTGTGCCTGCTCGACCGTAATGGTCTGCGCCCGGCGCGTTGGGTCACCACCAAGAATGGTTACATCACCCTGGCGTCGGAAATCGGCGTATGGGACTACCAGCCAGAAGACGTTGTTGCCAAAGGCCGCGTTGGGCCAGGTCAGGTTCTGGCCGTCGATACCGAAACCGGTCAGGTGCTCAACGCCGAAGACATCGACAACCGTCTGAAGTCGCGTCACCCCTATAAGCAGTGGCTGCGCAAGAGCGGCAAGCGCATCCGTGCCACCATGGATGACCACGACCATGGTTCCGACTTCTATGACGCTGCGCGTCTGAAGCAGTTCATGAAGATGTATCAGGTCACCTTCGAAGAACGTGATCAGGTTCTGCGTCCGCTCGGCGAGCAGGGTCAGGAAGCGGTCGGTTCGATGGGCGACGACACGCCGATGGCCGTGCTGTCGCAGCGCGTGCGTTCGCCGTATGACTACTTCCGTCAGCAGTTCGCGCAGGTGACCAACCCGCCGATCGACCCGCTGCGTGAAGCGATCGTCATGTCGCTGGAAATCTGCCTGGGCGCTGAGCGTAATATTTTCGAAGAGTCGCCGGAGCACGCCACTCGCGTAATCCTCAGCTCACCGGTGATCTCGCCGGCCAAGTGGCGCGCCCTGATGAACCTGGACACTCCCGGGTTCGAGCGCTTCCACATCGACATGAACTACGACGAAAGCGTCGGCCTCGAAGCTGCTGTACGCAACATGGCCGATCAGGCTGAAGAAGCTGTGCGCGGCGGCAAAGTATTGCTGGTGCTGAGCGACCGTAATATCGAGCCGGGCAAATTGCCGGCGCACGCCTCGCTGGTTGTGGGCGCCGTGCACCACCGCCTGACCGAGAAAGGCCTGCGTTGCGATTGCAACATTCTGGTTGAAACCGCCACCGCGCGTGACCCGCATCACTACGCTGTGTTGCTGGGCTTCGGCGCCTCTGCGGTTTATCCGTTCCTGGCTTACGAAGTGCTGGGCGACCTGATTCGCACTGGCGAGGTTCTGGGCGATCTTTACGAGGTGTTCAAACACTACCGTAAAGGCATCTCCAAAGGCCTGTTGAAGATCCTTTCGAAGATGGGTATCTCGACTGTTGCCTCGTACCGCGGTGCGCAGTTGTTTGAAGCTGTCGGCCTGTCTGACGAAGTGGTTGATGTCAGTTTCCGTGGCGTTGCCAGCCGGATTCAGGGCGCGCGTTTCGTCGATATCGAAGCCGAGCAGAAGTTGCTGGCTGCCGAGGCCTGGAACAACCGCAAGCCAATCCAGCAGGGCGGTTTGCTGAAGTTTGTTTACGGCGGCGAATACCACGCCTACAACCCGGACGTGGTCAACACGTTGCAGGTTGCCGTGCAGCAAGGCAGCTACGAGAAGTACAAGGAATACAGCGCACTGGTCGACACGCGTCCAGTGGCGATGATCCGCGATCTGCTCAAGCTCAAGCTGGCCGACAAGCCGCTGAGCATGGATCAGATTGAACCGCTGGAATCGATCTTCAAGCGCTTCGACTCGGCGGGTATCTCGCTGGGTGCCTTGTCGCCAGAAGCTCACGAAGCCATTGCCGAAGCGATGAACCGTTTGGGTTCGCGCTCCAACTCCGGTGAAGGTGGTGAAGATCCGGCGCGTTACGGCACCATCCGCAGCTCGAAAATCAAGCAGGTTGCGACGGGTCGTTTCGGTGTTACGCCGGAATATCTGGTCAACGCCGAAGTGCTGCAGATCAAGGTTGCCCAAGGCGCCAAGCCGGGTGAAGGCGGTCAGTTGCCGGGCGGTAAGGTCAACGGCCTGATCGCGCGTCTGCGTTATGCAGTGCCTGGCGTTACCTTGATTTCGCCGCCGCCGCACCATGACATCTACTCGATTGAAGACCTGGCGCAGCTGATTTACGACCTCAAGCAGGTCAACCCGACTGCACTGGTTTCGGTCAAGCTGGTTGCCGAGGCAGGCGTGGGTACGATCGCCGCCGGTGTGGCCAAGGCCTACGCCGACCTGATCACCATCTCCGGCTACGATGGCGGCACCGGTGCATCACCGCTGACCTCGATTAAGTATGCGGGCGCTCCGTGGGAGCTGGGGCTGGCTGAAACGCACCAGACCCTGCGCGGCAACGACCTGCGCGGCAAGGTCCGGGTGCAGACAGATGGTGGCCTGAAAACCGGTCTTGATGTGGTCAAGGCAGCAATCCTCGGTGCTGAAAGCTTCGGCTTCGGTACGGCGCCAATGATTGCGCTGGGTTGTAAGTACCTGCGTATTTGCCACCTGAACAACTGCGCGACCGGTGTTGCCACCCAGAACGACAAGCTGCGCAAGGATCACTTCATCGGCACCGTTGAAATGGTCATGAACTTCTTCACCTACGTGGCAGAAGAGACGCGCGAGTGGCTGGCCAAGCTGGGCGTACCAAGCCTTGAAGCACTGATCGGGCGTACTGACTTGCTCGAAATGCTGCCGGGCGAGACTGCCAAGCAAGGCAACCTCGATCTGGCTCCGCTGCTTGGCAGTGACCACATTCCGGCCGACAAGCCGCAGTTCTGTCTGGTTGATCGCAATCCGCCATTCGACGAAGGCCTGTTGGCCGAGAAGATGGTCGAGATGGCCAAACCAGCGATTGCAGGTGCAACGGGTGCAGAGTTCGACATGGACATCTGCAACTGCGACCGTTCGGTTGGTGCGCGTGTCTCCGGCGAAATCGCCCGCACGCATGGCAATCAGGGCATGGCCAAGGCGCCGATCACGTTCCGCTTCAAAGGCACTGCTGGTCAGAGCTTTGGTGTGTGGAACGCCGGTGGCCTGAACCTGTATCTGCAAGGTGATGCCAACGACTACGTCGGCAAAGGCATGACCGGTGGCAAGCTGGTCATCACGCCGCCAGAAGGCAGCCCGTTCGCCACCCAAGACAGCGCCATTATCGGCAACACCTGTCTGTACGGTGCAACCGGCGGTAAGTTGTTTGCAGCAGGTACCGCCGGCGAGCGTTTTGCCGTACGTAACTCTGGCGCGCACACCGTTGTTGAAGGCACGGGCGACCATTGCTGTGAATACATGACAGGCGGCTTTGTCTGCGTACTGGGTAAAACCGGCTACAACTTCGGTTCGGGCATGACCGGCGGTTTCGCCTACGTGCTGGACCTGGACAACAGCTTCTATGACCGGGTTAACCACGAACTGGTAGAAATCCAGCGCATCAACAGTGAAGCGATGGAAGCCTACCGCAGCCACCTGCAAGGTGTGCTGAGCGAGTACGTCAAAGAGACTTCCAGCGCCTGGGGTAATAACCTGCTGGAAAACCTGGATGACTACGTACGCAAGTTCTGGCTGGTCAAGCCTAAGGCGGCAAGCCTCAAGTCGTTGCTCACCAGCACGCTGGCCAACCCGCAATAAAACAGCTTCAGGCGACAATCCCCGTGCGCGGGGATTGCACGCTACCCGTGATTGTCTTGCTGCGTGATGCCCTGAGTGCGCGTAGCTGTTGAGAGGTTTTGAAATGACTGAACGTCTGAATAACGACTTCCAGTTCATCGAAGTCGGGCGTAAAGACCCGAAGAAGAAGCTGTTGCGTCAACGTAAAAAAGAGTTCGTCGAAATCTACGACAACTTCAAGCCTGCGGTCGCGGCTGATCAGGCGCACCGTTGCCTGGGTTGCGGTAACCCGTATTGCGAATGGAAATGCCCGGTCCACAACTTCATCCCCAACTGGTTGAAGCTGGTCTCCGAAGGCAACATTCTGGCGGCTGCCGAACTGTCGCATCAAACCAACACGCTGCCGGAAGTGTGCGGCCGCGTTTGCCCGCAAGACCGTCTGTGTGAAGGGGCCTGTACCCTTAACGATGGCTTCGGCGCGGTAACCATCGGTTCGGTCGAGAAGTACATCACCGACACTGCCTTCGCCATGGGCTGGCGTCCGGACATGTCCAACGTCGTGCCGACCGGCAAGCGTGTTGCCGTTATCGGTGCAGGCCCGGCGGGTCTGGGTTGTGCCGACGTACTGGTGCGCAATGGCGTGACCCCGGTGGTGTTCGACAAGAACCCGGAAATCGGCGGTCTGCTGACCTTTGGTATCCCCGAGTTCAAGCTGGAAAAGACCGTGCTGAGCAATCGCCGCGAAGTCTTTACCGGCATGGGTATCGAGTTCCGTCTGAATACCGAAATCGGTAAAGACATCAGCATGGAACAGCTGCTCGCCGAATACGACGCCGTGTTCATGGGTATGGGCACCTACACTTACATGAAGGGCGGTTTCCCCGGCGAAGACTTGCCTGGCGTGTATGACGCGCTGGATTTCCTCATCGCCAACGTCAATCGCAACCTGGGTTTCGAGAAGGCGCCAGAAGACTTCATCGACATGAAGGGCAAGCGCGTTGTGGTGCTCGGTGGTGGTGATACCGCCATGGACTGTAACCGTACCTCGATTCGTCAGGGCGCCAAGTCGGTTACCTGTGCGTATCGCCGCGACGAGGCCAACATGCCCGGCTCGCGTAAAGAAGTGAAGAACGCCAAGGAAGAGGGCGTGAAGTTCCTCTTCAACCGTCAGCCGATCGCAATTGTCGGTGAAGACAAGGTCGAAGGCGTCAAGGTTGTCGAGACGCGTCTCGGCGAACCTGATGCACGCGGTCGTCGCAGCCCTGAGCCGATCCCGGGCTCCGAGGAAATCATTCCCGCAGAAGCGGTACTGATCGCCTTCGGTTTCCGTCCAAGCCCGGCGCCTTGGTTTGAACAGTTTGAAATCCAGACTGACAGCCAGGGCCGTGTGATTGCGCCGGAGCAGAGCACGTTCAAGCACCAGACCAGCAACCCGAAAATCTTCGCCGGTGGCGACATGGTGCGCGGTTCTGATCTGGTTGTGACGGCGATCTTCGAAGGCCGCAATGCCGCCGAAGGTATCCTCGACTACCTCGGCGTCTGAGCCCGCGCGACAATTTGTAACGCGGCAAATCGTCACGATAGACAAAAGGCACGGCACTCGCCGTGCCTTTTGTATTGGGGTCTGCGAAAATGCGCGCAGATCTTTCTCGTGCCGGCGACTGCAAGGATGCAGTGAGTGTGACGCCGCAGGATGCGAAGCCGAAACCCAATGACTGATAGAGAACTGTGCACATGACTGCCTTGAAGAATGACCGCTTCCTCCGCGCCCTGCTTAAGCAGCCTGTAGACGTGACGCCGGTATGGATGATGCGTCAGGCCGGTCGCTATTTGCCGGAGTACCGCGCGAGCCGCGCCAAGGCAGGCGACTTCATGAGCCTGATGATGAACCCGGAGTTTGCCTGCGAGGTCACCCTGCAGCCGCTGGACCGTTATCCACAGCTGGACGCGGCCATTCTGTTCTCCGACATTCTGACCATCCCGCACGCGATGGGTCAGGGCCTGTACTTTGAAACGGGCGAAGGTCCGCGCTTCAAGAAAGTCATCAGCACCACCGCCGATGTTGAAGCCCTGCAAGTGACAGATCCGGAGAAAGACCTCGGCTATGTAATGGACGCAGTGCGCACCATTCGCCGCGAGTTGAATGGCCGTGTGCCGCTGATTGGTTTCTCGGGCAGCCCCTGGACGCTGGCGACTTACATGGTTGAAGGCGGCTCATCGAAAGATTTTCGCAAGATCAAGGCGATGCTTTACGACAACCCGGAAGCCATGCACGGCCTGCTCGACAAGTTGGCGCAGTCGGTTACCGCCTACCTCAATGGGCAGATTCTGGCAGGCGCACAAGCTGTGCAGATCTTCGATACCTGGGGCGGTAACCTGTCGTCCGCGGCGTATCAGGAGTTCTCGCTGGCGTACATGCAGAAGATCGTCAACGGCCTGATCCGTGAGCATGAAGGCCGTAAGATTCCGGTGATTCTGTTCACCAAAAACGGTGGCCTGTGGCTGGAGTCGATCGCCGCAACCGGCGCTGACGCACTGGGCCTGGACTGGAGCTGCGACATTGGCGAGGCGCGCAAGCGTGTCGGCGCTCAGGTTGCACTGCAAGGCAACATGGACCCAACCGTGCTGTACGCCAAGCCAGAAGCCATTCGCAAGGAAGTTGCACGCATTCTGGCGAGCTACGGCAACGGCAGCGGCCACGTGTTCAACCTTGGCCACGGCATCACCCCGGAAGTCGATCCAGCCCACGCTGGCGCATTCCTAGAAGCCGTACACGAGTTGTCTGCGCAGTATCACCAGTAAACAAAAATGCGCGATGCGGTTCTACAACCGCATCGCGCATCAGCGTTGTACATCTTTCAGGCGTTACTTGCCTTCGCTCAGAGGCCAGTTGGCCATCAGCGTATTCGATGGCAGCTGCTCATCAAGCAACTTCTTCGCTGACGCCGCGCCAGCCACTGGCAAGCCGCTCGGATCGAGCAGACCAATCTGCACCAGTATGCTGGCCTGATCCCAGTAGATGTGCTCATGGCACAGCTTATCGCCACGGAACTTGATCACACCCAACATCGGAATCTCGACGTATTTGCCGGTCGGCGCAACGTTGGGCAGCATCCAGTCGATGGCTGTGGTGTGGGTGAAGCACATGATGAATTCATCCACAATCTGCAGCGCGCCCACGGTGCGTGAGATTGGAATCAGCTTCATGTCGGGCGGATTGCCGTGGACGAAGTGGTTCTGGTAGAAGCGGCTCAAGTCCTTCTGCCCAACACCGCCAGTCATGGTTGGGATGTGGTTTACATAGGGTTCAGCAACCATTGTCGCCATGGTCGCGGGAACATCGCGATTGCCGAACTCATGCAGAATGTGTTCTTCCCACAGGGCGGACAGGTCGAAGTGAGGGCCGATCTCGCGCTTGAGTGCGGCAATGCTGCGCTCGTGAGCCATCTGCGCCGATGGCTTGTCGTAATGCATGCCACCTGCCCGGGCAAAAGCATGGTCGACGCCTGGGTAAGTGTAGATTTCAACCTTGTTGTTGCTGGCCAGGCGCTCGCTGATCTGCGCGCGTGCGGCGGCGTCGCAGTAGCCGTCATTCTCGGCGAAGTGCAGCACCAGTCGGCCCTTGAGTTGGTCCGCCTCATCCAGCATATGTTCGATGCCCATGCCGTAATAGCCGACGGCGCACGCCACAGATGTGCGCGTGGCGGTCAGCCAGGCGAGCTTACCGCCCAAACAGAAACCGACATAGCCCAAGCCTGAGTCCTCAACTTCGGGCATTGCCTTGAGTGCGCTGAGGCTGGCGTCGATGTCTTCGATGGCTTTATCAATATCCAGACGCTGGAACAGGTCGATGGCCACTTTGAAGTCGTCTTCGCTATAGCCCAGCTCGATGTTCGGCTGCAGCCGCCAGAACAGGTCGGGTACCAAGGCTACATAGCCTTCTTCGGCGTAGAAGTCGGCGACGGCGCGCATGTTGGAGTTGACCCCGAAAATTTCCTGGCCAATTACCACCCCCGGTCCTTTGCCGCTGGCTGGAAGAGCCAGATAGCCGCCGAAAGTGGCGGTGCCGTCAGTGGCCTTTATCTCGATCATCTTGCCCATGTCACGTGCTCCACGTTTTTGAGTGAATATTGCTGGGTATTGTTTTAATGCTGTCTGAATTCGTCGCGTGCCGAAACCCTCAGCGCCAGCGTTTGAAAATAAGCGAGGTGTTGACGCCGCCGAAGGCGAAGTTGTTATTCATCACGTAGTCGTTGTGCATCGTCCGGAACTCATCGCGCAGATAATCAAGCGGGCCGCAGCGAGTGTCTACCTGAGCAAGGTTGAGGGTATGCACATATTGGTTGCTGTTGAGCATCTCGATACAGAACCATGACTCAAGCGCGCCGCAGGCACCGAGAGTGTGACCGAGAAAGCTCTTTTGCGATGAGATCGGCATGCTCTCGCCAAACAGGCTGCTGGTGGCGAGCGTCTCGGCGATGTCGCCTTGTTCGGTGGCGGTGCCGTGGCCGTTAACGTAACCGATGGCCTGCGGTTCCAACTCGGCATCCTGCAAGGCCAATTCCATCGCCCCGCGCATGGTCGCCTGCTCGGGCTTGGTAATATGCATGCCGTCGGCATTGCTGCCAAAGCCGACGATTTCAGCATGAATTTTCGCGCCACGGGCCAGCGCATGCTCAAGCTCTTCGAGCACCAGCATGCCAGCTCCTTCACCGATCACCAGGCCGTCGCGGCTGTTGTCGTAAGGGCGTGGCGCACTCTGCGGCGTATCGTTCTGCAGGCTGGTGGCGTAAAGCGCATCGAAGACCATTGCCTCGGTTGGGCAAAGCTCTTCTGCGCCCCCGGCCAGCATCATCGGCAGGCGGCCAAACTTGATCGCTTCATAGGCATAGCCAATGCCCTGGCTGCCGCTGGTGCAAGCACTTGAGGTGGGAATCAGGCGGCCTTTGAGGCCAAAGAAAATACTGATATTGGCCGCCGTAGTGTGCGGCATCATGCGGATGTAGGAGTTAGCGTTGAGGCCGTCCGCCACCGAATTTAGCAGCATGTTGCCGAACGCCTTGATCTCATCGGTGCTACCCGTTGAAGAGCCGCACGCCACGCCCATGCGCCCATCCTGAATGGACGGATCGCCGAGTAGCTGCGCATGTTCCAGCGCCCGCTCAGCTGCGTACACCGCCAACTTGGAAACCCGGCCCATGCTGCGCAGTTGTTTGCGGGTCCAGTGTTTGGGCGTGCTGAAATTATCGATGGGGCCGCCGAGGCGGGTGTTCAATTCGCTGTAGCGATCCCACTCATCCATACGCCGGATGCCGCTGCGATTGGCGCGGAAGTTGGCTTCGATAGTGGCCCAGTCATCACCCAGCGAACTGACGCCAGCCATGCCGGTGACCACGACGCGTTTACACCCTGGCATCAGCACAGACCTCCATTGACTGCGAGAACCTGGCGGGTGATATAGCCCGCCTCCTCAGACATTAAAAAGTTAACGGCGCCCGCGACTTCTTCCGGGGTGCCGAGACGTTGCGCCGGGATCATCTTGAGCAGGTCATCAATCGGTACATGGTCATCGAGCATGTCGGTATCGATCAGTCCGGGGGCGACGCAATTGACCGTGATCTTGCGCTTGCCGAGTTCAATCGCCAGGGCTTTCGCCGCGCCAATTACCCCGGCTTTCGAGGCGCTGTAATTGACCTGGCCGCGATTGCCGATAAGCCCGGAAACCGAGGTGATGCAGACGATCCGCCCGGCTTTGCGGCGGCGAATCATGGGCATGGTCAGCGGGTGCAGGACGTTATAGAAACCGTCGAGATTGGTGCGCAGCACCTGATCCCAGTCGTCCTCGCTGAGCGCCGGAAAGGCGCCGTCTCGGGTCAGGCCGGCGTTGCACACGACACCGTAATAGGCGCCGTGAGTTTCGATGTCCGCCTCGAGTTGTTCGCGGCAGGCCGTGCGGTCTGCCACATCGAACTGGAGGATGCGCGCGGTTTGGCCAAGCGCGACGATTTCGGCTTGCACCTGTTCGGCGTCTTCACGGCGGCTGCGGCAATGCAGCACCAGATCATGCCCGCTGCGTGCCAGACGCAACGCGATGGCGCGGCCAATTCCGCGGCTGGAGCCGGTTACCAAGATAGGGTCAGACATGTTTTTTGGCCTCGCCGGATTCTGCTAAGTATTGGCTTGCATTGGGTGGCTGAAATACGTTCAGGCGGGCGCTGGCAAGGATTTTTGGGCCGGTCATTTCGCACTCGAAAACCGCCATGCCGTTGTCGTCCTGCAGCGAGCGCAGCGCTTTGATGGTTAAGGCTGTGCCCGCTGCAAAAGCCTCGACATTGCAGGTGTACTTGCGTGTACCCAGCAAAAATCCCAGCGCCACCGGCTCATTGGCTGTGCGCGCATGGCATCCGGCAAAGGCGGCGATGGTTTGCGCCATGAGTTCGACACCGACCCAGGCGGGCATGCTGCCGTCGGCCTGACTGAACAGGCCACCGGCTTTAACCAGAACACGGGTTTCGATGTCATCGACGCCAAAGCGGATAACCTCGTCAATCAACAGCATGTCGCCCGAGTGGGGAACGAGGTCCGCCACAGAAAACAGACTCATCAAACAACTCCCAGAATCAGGCTGACATTACTGCCGCCAAAGGCGAATGAGTTGCTCATCGCAACGCGCGCGGGTGTGGTGAATGCATAACCCGGGCTGGCAAACTGCAGGCGCGGTAACTGCGGGTCGAACTGGCCATCCCAGATATGCGGAGGCGCCAATTGCTGACGATTGTGTTCGCTAAGCGTCAGCCAGCAGAACGCCGCCTCCAACGCCCCGGCCGCGCCAAGCGTATGGCCGCTGAGGGGTTTGGTCGATGAGCTACAGACTCCGTCGGGGAAAACCGCCTGTACGGCGAGTGATTCCATTGCATCGTTGTGCAGCGTCGCGGTGCCATGCAGGTTGAGGTAGTCGATATCACTCGCTGCAAGACCGGCGGCCTGCAGCGCTTTGTGCATGGCTTGCTGGGCGCCCAGTCCGTTGGGTTCGGGCGCCGAGATGTGGTGCGCGTCGGAGCAGGCGCCGCCGCCGAGCAAGGCAATGGATCGCGATGATGGATCATTGGCCTGACGTGTCATTATGAACAACGCAGCACCTTCGCCAATATTGATGCCCTGGCGATTGCTTGAAAACGGGTTGCAGCGCTCGACGGTGACCGCTTCCAGTGCGCTGAAGCCATTCAGGGTCAGACCGCACAAGCTGTCTGCACCGCCACACAGCACCACATCGCAAATCCCCTGGCTGAGCAGACGATGAGCGCTGAGCAACGCCCGGGCGCTCGAGGTGCACGCAGTGGAGATGCTATACACCGGGCCGCTCAAACCTAGCCATTCACTCAGGAACGCGGCAGGCGCTGCAATTTCCTGCTGCGCGTAGTTGTAATCCGCAGGTAACGCGCCTGCTGCCTCGAAAGCCGCAATGCCTTGCGAGGCTTCATCAATTCCCGAGGTGCTGGTGCCGATGACAACAGCCACGCGGTGGCTGCCGAAGCGTTCAATTGCCAGGCGAATTTGCGGCTCGATCTGCAATGCGGCGGCCAGCAGCAATTGGTTATTGCGGCTCGCGCAGTGTTGCATGCCGGCCGGCATCGGCGGCAGCGTAGCGTCTACCGCGCCGATAGTCAGCGCCTGGTCCGTGACCCAGCCACTGTGCTTGCGCATACCGGAGGTATCGCCCTTGAACAGCGCCGCTGCAACCGTTTCGCAGCTTGTGCCGAGTGAGCAGATCACCCCCAAGGCGTTTAAGTAACTGGGCATCAAGGATTCTCGTCGTCGGCTAGTGGGCTGAACTGATATCGCACGTGTTCGCCTTTCTCCAAAGTGAAATGTAATTCGTCGCTGTAACTCACCCGCCAATCAGGGCGCAGCGTGCGTTGCATGGCGCTGCCGGTCCAGCTGTCTGCGGGGTAATTATCCCTCAGGCCAGGCACTGTGCTGAGTGAAAATAACAGGGCTGAAAATAATTCACGGGTTTCATCATTGGGCGGCAACAGGCCTTCGTCGTGCCACTGGCCAGCGCTCAGTTGCTGGCGCGCCAGTGGTGTGCCGATAAGGTCGAACAGCGACCAGCGCGACCCCTGTGCCTGCGGCTGAATGACCAGTAGCCAGTCCTCAGTCGTATCGTTTGTCTGGCGTTGCACATGCATCGACACCGGCAGCGATGTATACAGCTGCGGCTCGCCTTGCGGCAATGGCGTGCGGGCGGCGCAAGCACTCAGCACAAGGCACAGGCTGATGCAGAGAATGCGCATTTTCACGACGGCACCCGCGAGGCGTGGCTTTGCAGAAACCAGAAACCGAAGCGGGTCTTTCCAATGTAAGTCGCGGCCGGGTTCATCACAGTCCTTGCTGCTTGGGCGCACACAATTGAGCCAGCACATTGAGCCGGCGCTTGGGGTCGCTTACGTAAGGGTTGGATTCATCCCATGCATAACCTGCAAGGATCGAGCTGATCATGCGGCGGATTTGCGGTGCGGCATTTTCAAAGAAGATGACGTCCTGCAATGAGCCGTCGTACCAGCCCTCCACATAAGCGCGGAAGGTATCCACGCCTTTCTTTAACGGCTCGGCAAATTCGCGCTGCCAGTCGACCTGCTCACCAGTTAACTGACGATGCAGCACCGCTGCCGCCATGCTGGCCGAGCGCATGGCAATGGTCACGCCCGAGGAAAATACCGGATCCAGGAACTCGGCCGCATTGCCCAGCAATGCGAAGCCATGGCCATGCATACGCTTAACATTGGCCGAGTAGCCGCCCAGTGTGCTCACGGGTGTGTCCCATACGGCATTGGCCAGAATCGCGTCGAGTGAGGGCGCTTGTCTGATCAATTCGCGCAGGCTGGCCTCTGGGTTGTCGCCGAGGCTTGCATAGCGCGAAGCGTCCGCCACCACGCCGATAGAGGTGCGACCGTTGCTGAAGGGAATGGTCCAATACCAGACATCACGCAACTCGGGATGGGTGCTGATAAGAATTCGCTCACGGTTGAAGGCCGGGCTGTCGATGTGGTCTTCAACGTGGGTGAACAGGGCCTTGCGCACCGGGAAGTTCGAAGGTTGTTCGAGGTCCAGCAAGCGCGGCAGCACGCGGCCATAGCCACTGGCGTCGAGCACAAATTCACAGTCGATCAGGTATTGCTGCGCATCTGTCAGGCGCTTGACCCGCAGTTGCGGCGTGGCCCCGGAGAAGTCAGCGGCAACCACCTCTTCTTCATAGCGAATCTCAACACCTTGGCGCTGCGCCTCATCCGCCAGGATTTTATCGAATCGACTCCGCTCGACCTGAAAGGTTGAGCCTTTACCGACCGTGTATCCGTCGCGAAAGTCGATGTCGGCAGAGCGCTCGCCGCAAGCAAATGCAGCGCCATGCTTGACCTGAAATCCGGCTGACTCGATAGCCTCAAGCATGCCGGCTTCCTCAATGAAGTCGAGGCAGTGCGCGAGCAGGCTTTCGCCAATGGAGAAGCGCGGGAAGCGCTGGCGCTCAAGCACCAGTACATCGTGGCCATTGCGTTTAAGCAGGGCGCTGGCAATGGCGCCGGCGGGGCCTGCACCAATGACGACGACCGTACGCTTGAGTGTTTCAACTGGCTGCATGTTGCGTCCTTGCCTGATTGATATCGGCTGATTGAGACGGGGCAGAAGGCTGGCCCGGGGTCGCCCATGGCGAGTAGATAAAACTGAACAGCAGGCCCAGGCTCACGGTCAGGCCAAAGTTGGCAATCGCTGGGGTACTGCTGAACAGCAGCAGGCCGAACGACAGCCAACTGGTCAATGCTGAAAGCAGTGTGCCGATCAGACTCACCGCTTCGCCTCCCACAGATTCGCGCATCAGAATGGCGTAGTCGATACCAATGGCTGTGATCAGCAGCAGGCCGAAAACGCTGAACAGTGTCAGTGGTTGGCCCAGCCAGCCCAAGCAGGCGAGGGCGGTGATTGCCGCGAGCAGTGGCAGGCTGACGACGCGCAATGCGCCACGCAGGCCAAATGGAATGCACAACAACACGACAATGGCGGCGCAGGAAATCAGTTTGAGTGTGGCGGCGCTGATTTGCGTCTCGGTGAATAACGCGTTGAGTTCGCCCAGCCGGTCGATCAGCTCGACACCTTCAAGCCCGTTGGCGGCGTCATCAAGCAAGGCTGTGGCTGTTTGTCCGTCGAGGCTGACCAGTCCGCTCACGCCGCTGGCGCTTTTGCCCATCCACAATGGACGCCATGGCTCTGCCAGTGTTTGTTTAAGAGTCTCATCGAGACTCGGACGTGGCTGATGCAGCAAACCTTCGACTTCGGCATTGAGCGCGGCTTCGGCAATACCCGCATCAAGCAATGGTTGCCAGTGTTGGGGCAGAGCCTGCAAGGCTTTGTGCAAATTATCGAGCTGCTCGTCAGGCAATATCAGTTGGTTGAGCGAGCGATAGCCGCGCAGTTGATTGTTGCTGACGAGTGCATCGAGGCGCTCGCTCAAGGCCGCCTGACGCGCGAGTAGTTGTTGCTCGTCTGCCGCCCGCACCAGATAAAACTGGCTGGTGGGCTGTTGCCCGGTAAGTTCGGCAATCCGTTGCGCTTGCGCCGCGAGTTCGGGCTCCTTGCCCAGCCACTGGCGTAGATCGTTCTGGGTGTGCAGTTGCGCGATACCGCCCAGGCAAAACAACGGCACGCCGATAATCATTGGCCAGCGAGCTTTTTTAATGCACCACAAGCGCGCTGCCAACAGGCCGTTGGCGAGATTGAGTAAACTCCGCCCAGGTTGCAGTTGCATCCCCTTGAAACAGGCGGGAAGCAGGCAGATTGCGCACAGATAGGCGCCGATCAAACCGGCGGCCGAGAACACTGCGATCTGAGTTAATGCCTGAAAGGGTGTGAAGGCCAGCGCGACGTAACCCAGCAGATTGGTCGCAAGGCTCAGGGTCAGTCCGGGCAGGGTTGCACGCATCGCGCTCCAGCTCTGCCATTGCTGCTGCGCCCAGCATTTACTCAAATAGTGCTGCGGGTAATCAATGGCCACGCCGATCAGGCTCGCGCCAAGAATCAGGGTGAGCGCATTGATCTGGCCGAACCACAGCACGCAGGCGCTGGTGCCCGCCAATAGCGCCACCGCAACGGGCAGCAAACTCAACAGCACACGGGGGCGCCGGTAGGCGAACAGCAGCAGCGCAATTAAACCGACAATGGCCGCGCCGCCGAGCAGGCTGATCTCTCGTGTGGCTTGGGTCTGGCCGGCGTTGGCATAAAGTACACCGCCGCTGGCGAGCAGTTGGCCGCCAGCGGCTTGTGCCTGCTCACGGGCCTTGGCGACATCTGCGGCGACCTTAGCGGGGGCCTGCAGATCAAACGCATCGCCGTGGCTCTGCGCGCGTACCAGTACCCATGTCATGGCGTTGTCGTTGATCAGCAGCGCGCCGCTGCCGAGGTCGACCTGAACATTACTGTGCGGGTTGAGCGTGGTTTGCGCCTTGGCTGTCAGGCCCAGCCAGTCTTGTTCGAGGGGCACCAGACTGAAACCTGCAAAGGTATCGAACAACTCGCCAGCGCGACGTTGGACAAACTCATCGGGCTGATTGATCAGCAGCGATTTTTCTGCCGCCGGTAGCAACGCCAGGCGCTGCGCCAGCAGTTGTTGGCGCAGGTCTGACAAGTCATTGCGCACGCTCCATTGAACGGCGGAAAAATGCTGGCTCTTGCGCAGTTGTCCGGCAATGGCTTGCGTCAGTTGAATGGCTTCGCGCCGTTCACGGTGGCCGACCAGCAATAGCAGCTCGCGGTTGAGTGGCTCTTGTATGCGCTGTTCCGCCGCGCGGATTTCGCCATCAATCTGATTGCCGGGCAGCAACGCCAACAAGCTGGCGGCCACGGGCGGCCCACTGCGCCATTGCCATGCTGCAAGGCACAACAACGCCAAGAGGCCTATGCCGAACAGGCGCGGCAGTGTGCGCTCAGTCTGCAAAGGCGTCTCGCTCGTCTGCGGTTAGCGCATCGCTGGCCTGGCTGTCCGGGAGCTTTAATAACGTGCGGTCGCCCTGTGTTTCAAACAGCTCGATACGCTGCACAAGCGTCGCACCCTGAATCTCGATGTGGCTGAATATCTGCTGGAGCAGCAGCGCTCGCGGCGTCAGGGTTAGCGTCCAGTCATCGCTTGTGCCTTCCAGCTGCAAGGTGAAGTCGGCTTCAAGCCCTGTGCGGTCACCGCGCAGCAGTGCCAGAAATAGCCGACTTTGCTGCGCGGCGGCATTGTTGCCGGGCTGCACTTGCCAGCCATTGGCCGTGCGCTTGGCGATGCCGTCTGCGTTGATCCGGTAGTCCTGCGCAATAGGGGTTTTCAGTTGCCACAGCAGCCCGGTATCGGCGGCCAATACAAACAGGCCGCGGCTGGTGAGAGGCCGGGCCATGGCGCGCAAATGTTTTTCCTGAACGAACGGGCCGCGCACAACCGGGTGTTTGCCGAGTTGTCTGCTCAGGTCATTGAGGTCAAACGCCTGCGCCAGCGGAACCAGTAGCAGGCAGCCCAGCATGCAGACTACGCGCAAGTAAAAGCGGCTCATGGCAGCGCGGCCTCAACGGCGTTCACAAACACCCGTGGTGAGGCCATCTGCATTTCGCGGCTGGCGATTTCAACTGCCACTTGCACGCTGCTGGCGCGCGTCATGCGCTCGCCGGTTGCAAAGTCGCTGATCAGGTAGTGGATTTTCAGGCGGTTTTCCCACTCGACCAGATCGGCGCGCACGATCAGCTTTTGGCCAAACGTCGCGCCGCGGATATAGCGCAGCTGCAGATCAATCACTGGCCAGGCATAACCGGCGTCGCGCATTTGCGTGTAGTTATGGCCAATTTTATCGAGCAGAGCGCAGCGCGCCATTTCGAGGTATTTCACGTAGTGGCCGTGCCAGACGACCTCCATCATGTCGATATCAAAGAAGGGTACGACGACTTCGCAATCAACCTGCAACACGCCACTACTGCGCATAAAGCCTCCAATGCTGATCGCGGATGCGGGTCAGGCACAAGCGCAGCTCGCCTTCGAGGGCGCGGTCTTCGATCACCGGCGCAAAATCGGCAGCCAGTTGTTCCCGCATGTTCAGCAGTGGCTCGGGCAGTGGCCGCGAGTTGTCGCGCATTCTCAACCAGACTCCCTGATTGGCCGCCAGCAAGGTGGCGGCGGCAACCTGTTCGGTCAACTCGAGGCTGCGCAAGGCATCACGCGCGGCGATGGTGCCCATGCTGACCTTGTCCTGATTATGGCATTCGGTCGAGCGTGAAAAGACGCTGGCGGGCAGGGTGTTTTTCAGGGCTTCGGCGGTCCACGCACTGGCACCGATCTGTACGGCCTTGAAGCCGTGATTGATCATCGCCGTGGCGGCGGGAGCTCCGGACAAGTTGCTTGGCAGGCCGTGGTTGTAGCGGCTATCGACCAACAATGCGAGCTGACGGTCGAGCAGATCGGCGACGTTACCCACCAGGTTCTTCAGGCTGTCCATCGCAAAGGCGATATGGCCGCCGTAGAAGTGACCGCCGTGCATCACTCGTTCGGTTTCGGCGTCGATCAGGGGATTGTCGTTGGCGCTGTTCAGTTCGGTTTCGATGAATTGGCGCAGCAGGCCCAGGCTGTCGGCAAGCACGCCCAAAACATGGGGCGCGCAACGCAGCGAGTAGCGGTCTTGCAGGCGATGCAGTGCGGGGGTTGGGCCGGTAATGGCGAGGTCTTCGCGCAGCCATGCCGCGACTTGCATCTGTCCCGGATGGGGTTTTGCCGCAAACAGGCGTTGATCAAAGTGTTCCGGGTTGCCTTCCAGCGCAACCACGTTCAGCGCGGTGATGCGCGTTGCCAGTTGCAGTAAATAGTCGGCCCGCGAGTAGGCCAGACACGCCAGCGCAGTCATCACGGCGGTGCCGTTCATTAACGCCAGCGCCTCTTTCGGGCGCAATGTCAGCGGCGTCCAACCGAGCATTTGGTGCACTTCAAGGGCGCTGTATTGACGGCCTTTGTAGAGCACGTCGCGTTCGCCACTGAGGGTCGCGGCAACGTAAGACAGCGGCGTCAGATCACCGCTGGCGCCGACCGAACCCTCTTCGGGAATCAGCGGCAGGATGTCGTGTTCTAGAAAAGCCTGAAGACGTTCAAGCAGCTCGACGCGCACCCCGGAAACACCGAAGCACAGTGATTGCAGGCGAGCCGCCAACACTGCGCGCGTTGCTTGCGGGTCGAGCAATTTACCCAGGCCGCAGCCGTGGAATGTATAGAGATGGCGCGGCAAGGCTTCGACTTGATCCAGCGGCACGGCGACCACGCAGGAGTCGCCATAGCCTGTGGTAACGCCGTAGATCACGCCTTCTTTATCCAGCAGGGTGTCGAGAAAACGTGCGCCCTTGGCGATTTTTTCGCGGTACCCGGCGTCCATTTGCAGGTGAGCGCTGGCGCGTTGCTTTGCCAGCGCGACAATGTTCTCGATCGAGAGGTGAGTCTCGCCGAAAATCACCGGTTCAGGCTGATGTGTCGTCATCTGAATTCCAAAACGGATAAAAGTTGAACCACTGTTGTGGTGCGTCCAGGCAGCGTTCAGCCAGTCGATCAGCGAAGCGTTGGGTCCACTCGCGGATGACCGCGTCGCGGTTGCTGCGCTTCCATTGCACTCGCGTGGCAAAAGGCTCGAGCAAGATTTGATAACGACCGGCGATTTTCACGCAGCTGAGCAAGTTCACCGGACAATCGAGGAGTCCGGCCAGCAGCCAGGGACCTTGCGGAAAAGCGGCCGGCTTGCCGAGGAAGTCGACCGTGACATGGCGCCCGCCGTGCAGCGGAATGCGGTCACCGGCGATCGCCAGCCATTCGCCGCGCTCAATTCGTTCCGAGAGTTGCAGCATGGTCGCCGGATTCAACTCGCTGACCTGAATCAGGCGCATGTTGCGGGCACCGGCTTCACCGAGCAGTTGGTTGAATTGTTCGGCGTGTTTGGTGTGCACCAGAACATTCATGGTCACCTTGTCGCCCAATTCAGCCAGCGCGCGACACACTTCAAGGTTGCCCAAATGCGCGCCCACCAGCATTTGCCCGCGTGGCGCGTGCATCAGCCCGCGCAGGTTGTGCGGGTCGATCAGATCAATATCGCGGGCGCTGAGTTTGCCGCGCCAGATATCCAGTTTGTCGAGTAAAGCGTCGGCAAATGCCATGAACTGGGCAAACACTGAGCGCAGGCTTGGAGGCGGGGTTTTACCGCTCCAGTGCATCAGGTTGAGCTGATAATGGCGAATGCTGCGTCTGGCCTTGGCACCGAATATGAAGAAATACAGCACGATCAAATACAGCAGCGGGCTGATCAATCGTCGGCCGAGAGTCCGCGTGGCCACGACCGTAAATTTCATCATCCACAGGCTGCCGCGTTCCTGTTGGGCGGCCCAGTGCTGGTCATTTTCTGGTCGGTTCATCGTCGGCCCCGGCTCCAGATGATTTTCGGCGCTCGCAGCAACATGCCGAAGAACAGCTTGGCGTGCATTTTCGAGATCAGCAGGTTGTCGTGAACCAGACGAAAATGCGAGAGGCCGTCCAGCGGGTAATGCACCTGGGTCGGCAGCCATTCCATGGGTTGGTTTTGCCATGCCATGCGCACCAGAATTTCCGGATCGAAATCCATGCGCCTGCCCAGATTGACCCGGTTGATTAAACTGACCGTACTCGCCAGCGGATAAACGCGGAAGCCGCACATGGAGTCGCGTATCTGCAATGACAGGCTGTTGATCCAGACCCACACGTGAGTCAGGTAGCGTGCATAAAGACGGCCCTTGGGCACGCTGGCGTCGTACTCGGGATACCCGCAGATAACGGCGAGCGGGTGCTCGCGCGAGCACTGCAGAAACGCCGCGATGTCATTGAGGTTGTGTTGGCCGTCGGCGTCTACTTGCAAGGCGTGGGTGAATCCCAGCAGTTGCGCTTCGCGCAGGCCCGCCATCACGGCGCCCCCTTTTCCCTGATTGTGCAGCAGGTGCACGGCGTAGCAATCGGGCTGGCTGGCGAGCGTTTCAATCACCGCTGTACAGGCCGGGCTTGAGGCGTCATTGACCAGAATGCAGGGCAATTTTGCTGCGCGTAAGGCCTCGACCACATGCATCAGCGCATGTTCGTGGTTGTACACCGGGATGACTGCGCAGGGCTTATGCATGCTGGGCCAGAAGAATGCGTCCGGATGAACACGGAGCATTGCTGTTAGTGAAAGAGAAATACAACTTACTGCGGTTTGCATCGAAACGCAGTGACAGTTGGACGCGGTCCCCCGGACGCATCAACTGCTGGAATTTAAGTGCTTCCATGCCGGTAAACCGGGGCTGTAGATCCGCAATCAACTGCCGGGCCAGATGCAGTGCCCAGTCTATCTGCACCACGCCTGGCACTACTGGCGCCCGGCTGAAGTGGCCACTGAAGTGCGCGAGATCAACCGGAACCTGAAGCTTTATCAGCAGCCCGTCAGTTGTTTGTTCAATGCTGTCCGGTATTACCTGAGTCGGCCTTGGCGCCGCGAGCAACTGCTCAATGCGGCTTTGCGCCAGCTTTCCCTGACTGTTGTACGGCAACTCGGTGTAAAGCCGCCATTGGCGAGGCAGGGCAATGGGCTCCACATGGCTCGACAGATGAGTGCGCAACGCCTGAGTGGTGGCTCGTCTGCCCTGATTGCGCAGGGCATGCAAGCCGGCAGGGCTTAGCGCAATGAGCGCGCCGACAACGGCACGGCCCAACTGGCGCACGCCCACCCGGGCATCTGTTACCCACGGATGCTGAATCAGGGTGTTTTCCAGCATGGGCAGCGAGATGCGTTTTTCTTCGAGTTTGATGATGCGATCGAGGCGTCCACCGAGCAGAAACCGGCCATCGGCTTCAATCTGCACGGCATCAGCGGTTTCTTCACGGTGTCCGGCTGGCAAGTACGGCGAGGTCAGGCTGAGCGCCCCTTGCGGGTTGCAGCTAACGGCTACTCCGGCGAACGGTTGCCAGTGCTGGCCACCCTGCCGCCAGCCAATTCCGCCGGTCTCGGAGCTGCCATAAATTTCGGTTGGGAACTGCTGCAAGCGCGCTTGCAGATAAGCAGCCGCCTCTTCGGGGAGTGCGCCACCGGATGAAAAAATCTTGCGTATGCGGCTCAGCGCTGACCAGTCCAGATTATCGCTGGTGCGCTTGAGCAGAGCGGGGCTGGCCACCCAAATGAACGCGGAGTGAGGCAGGCTGGCGCGCTGCATGTCTTCACTGAATGGCAGCGTCTGGCGAAGAAATACGCGCCCTGCGCACAGCGGCCAAAGCACGCGGAACAGCAAGCCGTAAATGTGCTGCGCCGAGACGCTGGAGATAACGGCGGCGCTGCCAATTTCCGAGCCCCAGAGTTGTTCGAGTGCAGCGACTTCGTTGGCCAATTGCGTAAGCGTTTTGTCGATCAGCTTGGGTTCACCGCTGGAGCCCGAAGTGCACAGCGTCAGCAGGCAGGCATCTGTGGCGAGGGGGCTGGCTTGCGCGGGTGTACAGCCTTGAGTGTCTGGCAGGGCATCCAGCCAGAGGTCTGTCTGGCTTGCGAGTCGGGCGCGGGTCTGGGGTTGCGCATCAGCGGGGAGCAGCACTGTGACAGACGCTTGCCAGGCGGCAAACAGTGCAATCGCCAGTTCGGCTGCATCGTCCAGATGAAGCGCTACGCGTTGAATCTTGTGAGCTGCAAAGTAGCCTGCCAGCTGTAACGCCTGCTGGCAGAACTGCTGGTGATTGAGTGCAGGTTCAAGGGTAATGCTGCGCTGAGCATCCGGCTCGAGGAGCAATGCCTCAAGGGCAATCCATTTCATGCAATTCTTCTTACGCGTTGGCGAACAAGCCATTCAACAGCGAACAGCAGGCCCATCAATAAATAGGCAATAAAGCCGTTGTACAGCGTCCACCAAGCCAGTGGCGCCCATAATGTCAGCGCTGCCGCGATTAGCGCGTTGCAGCAAAAGAACCCAGCCCAGACCTGTGTTACCACTCGCGTGTAGCGCACGGCCTCAGCCGGCAGTTCGGGTTCGCGCAGGCGTGCGAGCCGCTCGATCAGCGGCGGGCCGTAGCGCAGGCTGAGCAGGAATACGCACAACAAGATGCTGTTCAGTAACACCGGATACCAGCGCAGTAATGCCGGTTCACCGGCAATGCCCAGTACCACGCAGCACAGCAACGCGGCCAGCGCCATCCAGCGCCCGCCTGGCCGTTGCTGTGCTGTCAGCAGGCGGGCGATCCACAGTGCGCCGAGCAGCAAGGCAAATACTCTGGGCGACAGGTGCTCGATCCCGAAGTACACCGCAAATGGATACGCCAGTCCTGCCGCTACCAGAACGAGGCCTAACAATCGGCTCATGCGCGCTCTGGGTTAACCAGTTTGTACACGGCTTCGACCACGTCACTGACCGTGCGTACCGACTTGAATTCGTCGGCGGCGATTTTCTTGCCGGTTTTACGCTTGATGTGATCAATCAGGTCGACCGCGTCGATGCTGTCGATTTCAAGGTCCTGATACAGGTTGGCCTCGGGGCTGATGTCGGCGGCGTCGAGTTCAAACAACTCGACAAGGGAGTCGCGCAGGGTGCTAAAAATTTCATCACGATTTTGCATGTTTTAGCGCTCTCAAACGGCCTGGCGTGCAGATACAAAAGCCGCCAGGTTGGCCACATTGGCGAAGTGTTGGCGCGTGTCCTTGTCCTCTGCATCGATCTTGATGCCAAAGCGTTTCTGGATCGCCAGCCCCAGTTCGAGGGCATCTACCGAGTCGAGGCCGAGGCCATCACCAAACAGCGGCTGGTCGGTCGCGATGTCTTCAGCCGACATGTCTTCGAGCCCCAGCGAGTCGATAATCAGGTTTTTAATTTCGTGTTGTAATTCGCTCATCTGTTGCGAGCTCCTTTATGAAGTATTGATGTAGGTAATCATTGAGCTTGCGCGAGGCTATCGGCGCCGGCGCAGCGGCCTTGAATTGTTGCGGGTCGATGTCTGCACCCACACGGAGTTGGATGTGCACGCGCCGGGCGGGAATGCTGTACCACGGTTCGGCTTTGGTCAGGGTGGTCGGTGTTACGTGAATGGTCACCGGCGTCACGCAGTGAGCGCCGCGGATGGCGATGGCCGCAGCACCCCGGTGGAATTCGGGCGGCTTGCCGGGTGTGGTGCGGGTGCCCTCGGGGAAGATGATCAGGCATTGCCCGCCTTGCAGAGCTGCTGCCGCTTCATCGAGCATTTCCACGCTGCCGCTGTTACTGATGTACTGCGCCGCACGGATCGGGCTGCGCATACAAGGGTTGTTCCACAGGCTTTGTTTGACCACGCAATTGCTGTTGCGAATCAGCGAGATCAATACGACTACATCAATCAGCGAGGGGTGATTGGCGATGATCAACTGGCCCGGCTTTCCCAAGTGTTCGGCCCCTTCGACCGAATAGGTGAGAACCCCCAGGCGGTACATGATCTGCACGAAGGCGGAGAAGCTTTTATTGATGACTCGTCGGGCTCTCGTACGACGACTGACGGCGTCGCCCGGCAGCAAATTCAGGATTGGGAACACCACCACGCTCAAGATCATGCCGCCCAAACCAAAGATCAAAAAGCTCAGCGCTGTGGCAACCAGTCGCCATGCATAGGGTGGGCTGTAAGCGCTCACTTTTGCTTGCGTGACCACATCCATTGGCGGCGGCTCCAGTAATGGGTGATTTCCTGCTGGTCGTTGTTAAGCGCCCGGAGCAAACTCAGAGGGTGCGGCCACTCACTGCGCGGGCCGCTGCCGGTTTGCAGGCCCAGCTGCCAATCGTCGCCTGGTGTGAGTAAAAGCCCCACGGCGTAGGCGAACGGTATGTCGTCGATGAACGATGTATAAAGCGCCGGCGGTTTTTCTTCTGCAATGACCACCAGCACCGCGGGTGCACCTTCATGGAGCAATAGACAAGCTTCTTGCACCGCATGTTCCAAGCCGTCACCGGCGGCGGCCAGGGCGGACATCTCACTGGTGTCGGCGCGCAATATCGACCACTGGCCGATAATTGCGTTATGCACGCTGAGGCTGAACTGGGTGGGAGAGAGCGGCTCGCCACGTGCCAGGTCGTGAAGAATCGCCAGTGTGCGCGGGGTTTCGCCGTGGCGCGAGGCAAATATGAGCGGCAGCCTGGGGTGTGATTCAGCTAACGGCCAGGCAACATTGAACACCATTCGCGCCAGCCGGCTTAAGCGCCTGCGCTGCATGGGCGCGAGAAAACTAACGTCGGGTTGCTGCTGCTCATCCGCCACGCGCACGGGCGCCTGACACCAGTCACGCCACTGTTGCGAGCTTTCCAGACTGGGGGCCCAGGCTCGCCATTGTTGTATTTTGAAGTGCATCACGGAGGGAATTCCTCGCCCCTGCGGGCGTCCTTGTCAGCTGCGGCAGTCCTGTTCATCGGCCAAATTGCATGCGTTTAAGCCAATTCTCAGTAAGGATGTGAGAGTTGGGCTGTCGAAATTTACCTGGCAAAGTGCTGGCATTATCTCGATGGCCGGGGGGTTGCGCAAACTTTGGCGCCAGTTTTTGCCTAACGGTCGGGCTCAATTGCTGAGGAACCTCGCCGTTGTCATGTAATGTGCATAGAATCGATGTCAATTCAGGGATTAGGAGCGAATCAGATGCGGCGTGTAGTTTTTAATCAGAAAGGGGGTGTGGGCAAGTCGAGCATTGCCTGCAATCTTGCGGCAGTCAGCGCCTCACAGGGCTATCGTACGCTGCTGATTGACCTCGATGCGCAGGCCAACTCCACGCATTATCTGACCGGGCTTACGGGGGAAGAAATTCCGGTAGGCATCGCTGATTTCTTCAAACAGACGCTATCCAGCGGGCCTTTCAATAAAAAGGGCAAGGTCGATATCTACGAGACCCCGTTTGATAACCTGCATGTGGTCACGGCGACGGCCGAGTTGGCTGACTTGCAGCCCAAGCTTGAGGCCAAGCACAAGATCAACAAGCTGCGAAAGTTGCTCGATGACCTTTCGGAAGATTACGACCGCATCTATCTGGACACGCCACCGGCACTCAATTTTTATACCGTTTCTGCGCTGATAGCAGCTGATCGCGTGCTTATCCCGTTCGATTGCGACAGTTTCTCGCGCAATGCGCTGTACGGTTTGCTGGCTGAGATTGAAGAGTTGAAGGAAGACCACAACGAAGGCCTGGAAGTTGAGGGCATCGTGGTCAACCAGTTCCAGCCTCGCGCCACGCTGCCGCAGCAGTTACTGGATGAGTTGGTGGAAGAGGGCTTGCCGGTGTTGCCGGTGAACCTGATGAGTTCGGTGAAAATGCGCGAGTCGCATCAGGCCTGCACGCCGCTGATTTACCTTGAGCCGCGACACAAGCTGACCCTGCAGTTTGTCGAGTTGCACGACCTGCTGCAGCAGTAGCGGTAAACGCGCAGTTGTTTGAGCCTGATGATTCAGGCTCAGGCAAGATCACAGCGGTTTAGCGCACCACAAAAATGTCACACGGCGCCTTGTGCAGAAAGTGCTGCGCAAGGCTGCCGAGCAACGCTTGGGACAATGCGCTGCGACCGTGACTGCCCAGCACCAGCAGTTCGCCGCGCCGGCTTTTCAGCTCTTCCTGCAAACCACGCAAAATCCCGCCTTGCTGCACGCTGTGAGTGAGCTTCGGGCCCTCTGCTGGCAGTTTCTCCTGCTCATCTTTGAGCAGTTGTTCGATCAACATGCACTGCATGCGGAACTCTGTCTCGTCCTTTTTCGCGCTGCTTTTCTCCGGGCAATAGACATGCAATGCATGCAGCTCGGCGGTGGGCGGGAGCAGGCAATAGGCCTTTTCCAGCGCGCAGCACGAGCACACCGAGAAGTCGAGGGCGGAGACTGCGCGTTTGTACGGGCTGAATTCATCGCGCGCGACAACCAGCATCGGCACCGTACTTCTGCGGGCGATGCGGTCGAGGCTGGTGCCGTTGAAGAAGTCGTGGCGATTATGGTGAGCGCCCAACACCAGCAGGTCGCAGTCCAGGTCGATTATTTGCTGCAGCACCACTTCAGACGGCTTGCCGCCCATAATCACCCGGGCCGTGGAATCCGGCGCGTACTCAGCAATACTCATGTTCAGGCTCTTTTTGGCCTGGGTATGCTGCTGTTGGCTTTGGCTGGGGTTGAGCACGTGCAAGACCGTCAATTTGGCATTGTGCTGCGCTGCCAGCTGGTTGGCGCGCTGCAACGCCAGATTCGCGGTTTCACGTAAGTCGTGGGCGATAAGGATGTGCGTGGTCATCAGTAAAAATCTCCTGCCGAGACAAGTCGGCAAATTTATTATGCTCCATGGCTTAGCCGCTAATAGACCCAAATCGGGTCTGGCATTAATAAGCCCTTAACTGATACTGACCGTGGCTCACTGCCACAATCTCCCCCGTTTCGTCGGTTAGCTCAAGCGCCAGCTCATACTCGGCCTTGCCTTCGCGTTCGGCTTGGTCCTGCAGCGCCACTATCTGCTCTTGGCTGAGCGTTGCCTCAACGAATATATCGCTGCTGGCAGGGCGCCTGAATCGCAGGTTCATCTCTTTGATGATCGGGAAGAAGCGTTTTACATCGAAACTGGTGACGAACAATGCGCCGCCAGGGATCTCTGCCAATGTAAATAAAGCGCCTGCATACATGCTGCCAATATGGTTGGTGTTGCCCGCCAGGGGCATGCGTAAGCGCACAAAGCCCGGTTGCAGCGCTTCGGCTTTAAGGCCGCTGCGTTTTACGAAGGCTATTTGTTCTTCGGTCAGCAGGCGGGCGATTGCCTCGGGCATTGGCATATGTGCAGCCTCTTTATTTATTGTTATCGAATGCGGGCAGGGCGCTGAATAAGCGTTAACCCTGAGAATTGCAGATAACTGTATACGAGGTATTTGGCAACGGCTAACCGCTTTACGTCGGCTTCAAATATTCTGCTGTTTCAGCCAGTCGAGTAACTGCGTCATGTTCATGGCACCGCTGATTCTCGCCAGCTCACTGCCCTGACGGTAGAGAATCAGGCTGGGGATCGAGCGGATGCCAAGTTGGCCGGCGAGTTGCTGATTGGCTTCACTGTCGAGTTTGGCCAAACGTGCGCGGCCACTCAGTTGCGCGGCAGCCTGGGTAAAAGTTGGCGCAAAGGCCTGGCACGGACCGCACCAGCTTGCCCAGACATCGACCAGTAAAGGCAGGTCGCCCTTAATCTGGGCCGCAAAGTTACTGGCGTTCAGTTCAAACGGGGTATTGAGCAGTACGCTATTTTTGCAGCGCCCGCAGCGCGGCGCATCACTCAGCCGGTCGGCCGGAATACGGTTGAGGCCATTGCAGCTGGGGCAGGGGATTAGTAGCGGTTGTGTCATCTTCGGCTCCACAAGAATTACCTGCAATGTGCAGGCATCGTGCGCCGATATCAAGGGCTGCTACAGCGGCGTAAGTGGCCAGAATAGCGGGATGACAATCGTCGCGACGACCCAAAGCAGTAGATTAAGCGGAATGCCGACCCTCATGAAATCGGTAAACTTATAACCGCCCGCGTTATATACAAAGGTATTGGTCTGATAGCCGATTGGCGTGGCGAAGCTGGCGCTGGCGGCAAACATCACAGCGACCACAAACGGGCGCGGGTCGACGCCCAGATGCTGCGCCAGCCCGATGGCGATTGGAGTGACCAATACAGCAACCGCGTTGTTGGACAAAAGCTCGGTTAGTATCGATGTGAACAGGTAGATGAACGACAGCATCAACAGCGGCCCGGCCCACGGCAGCCAGCCCATGACGTTCTCGACCAGTATCTTCACCAGCCCGACTTTGTCCATGGCAATGCTGATTGCCAGCATGCCGAAGATCAGGCTGAGAATTTTCCAGTCGACGGCCTTGTAAGCATCCTCGACATCAAGGCAGCGAGTTGCCAGTACTGCGACCGCACCAATTATGGCCAGGCCTTCAATCGGCATCACGCCGAAGGCGGCGAGCAGCATCACGGCCAATGTTGCGACAATTGCTATCGGCGCTTTATCACGGCGGAAGGCGCGCTCTTGCACGGCGTGCAGGCTGATCAGTTCACCGTTGTCGGCAAAGCGTTTGATCTGCGCGGGCGTGCCTTCTACCAGCATTACATCGCCAAACTGCAACTCGAAGTCATCGAGGTTGCCTTGCACATTCTCGTCCTGACGGTGCACGGCGAGCACGGCAATACCGTAGCGGGCGGTGAGGTCGAGGTCGCGCATCGGGCGATGGCTGTAGCGAGAGTTACGGCCCACGATGGCCTCGGCCAGAATGACATCATGGCTGCTGATGGTCTCGAATGCGTCGCTGCGATTGAACGTCAGGTGGCCGCTTTCGCGCAGCTCGACCACGTTCTTGACCTGACCGTGCAGCACCAGCCGGTCGCCCATTTCCAGTACGGTGTCGTGACCCGGCTCGGTTATTTCCAGCGCCTCACGGAACAGTTTGAGCACTTGCAGGCCGCTGCCGCCATTGAGGTTGGCTTCGCTGAGGGTTTTACCGATAACCGGCGACTCGTGCGGCACCAGTAATTCGGTCATGAAGGTGCGGTCGAGATCAGGGCGCAGTTGGCGCGAAAGAGTGTCGCGATCTGGCAGCAGGTGGCGGCCAACCAATAACAGGTATGCCATGCCCGCAGTTGCCAGAATCAGACCGGCTCCGGTGATCTCGAAAATCCCGAAGGGCGCAAGTCCGGCCTTGCGTGCCACGCCGTCGACCAGAATGTTGGTCGAGGTGCCAATCATCGTCAGCGTGCCGCCCAGAATGGTTGCGTAAGACAACGGGATAAGCAGCTTGGACGGCATGGTGCCAGCGCGGCGGGCGAGGGAAATCGCAACCGGAGTGAGAATCGCCACCACCGGGGTGTTATTCAGGCAGGCGGAAATAACCAGTGCGGTCAGGGTTAAGCCGGTGAGCACGCGAATCGGGCTGGTGCCGACCAGATTGCCCAGCCAGTTGCCCAGCGCATCAACGCAGCCGGTGCGCTCCAGTGCTGCCGAGAGCACGAACATGCAGGCGATGGTGACCGGGGCGGAGTTGGACAGCACGCTGAGAACTTCAGCGGGCGTCAGCAGTTGGGTGATCAGCAGGGCTGCCACTGCGATTGCAGCGACGATATCCGGGCTCCACTTCTCACGAACAAAGGCGAACAACACCCAGACCAGCAGTGCGCCGACAAACAGCAACGGCAATGAAACCCCGAGCATTGATGTCCCAACCTTGAACCGTGGAAGTGGTGAGCTGGCGATGAGAGCCGGCACAAGGTCGCCAAGATAGTGGGCTTTGCTTAGATAGTCTAAGAATGTTTGGGCAGGTTTATATGCGATTTTGGATTAACCAAAACTGCTGTACTTTGGATATATGTGGCAACTGTCACTAGGCCCATTTATGCCCGGGTGTTAGTTTCAGTTTTTACCCGGAGGTGATGCGATGCAGCAACTAGGCGTAATCGGTGGCATGAGCTGGGAGTCCACGGCAAGCTATTACCGGCTGCTGAATCAGGGCGTTCGCGAGCGCGCCGGCGGTTTGCATTCAGCGCCGTTGCTTTTGCATTCACTGGATTTCGCTCAGGTCGCAGCGTTGCAAAGCAGTGGCGACTGGAAGGCCGCGGGGGCGTTGTTGGCCGACAGTGCGCAGCGCCTTGAGCAGGCCGGCGCGACAGCTTTGTTGCTGGCCACCAACACCATGCACAAAGTGGCGCCTGTTATCGAGGCGGCCGTGTCGATCCCGCTTTTGCACATCGGCGATGCGGTGGGCCTTGCTTTACAGAATGCCGGTATCAAGCGGGCTGCCTTGCTGGGCACGCGCTTCACCATGCTGGAAGATTTCTACCGGTTGCGGCTGGCGGAACGCTTCGACATTGATGTGCGGATACCCAGCGAAGAGCAGATTGGCGAGATTGATCGGGTGATTTTTGCCGAGCTGTGCCGTGGTGTATTCACTGACGAGTCCCGCGCTTTTTACCTCGCGTGCCTTGAAGACATGCGAGCGCAGGGCTGCGAAGTGGGGATTCTGGGCTGCACCGAGATCGGCCTGCTGCTTGAGGGTGTCGAGGCTCCGCTGCCGTTGTACGACAGCACCGAGCTACACGTGCAGATGGGGCTGGACTGGATGCTGGCCGGCGACTGAATAAAGCCCGCCGGCAGCGTTTTCAGGCCAATGTCAGGATGAGCAACTGATCTCGAGGTGTTTGCCCCAGTCCGGCGGGCGCTGGGCGTAGCGCTCTTTGCCTGGCTGCTCATCGAATGGCTTGCTGAGTACCTCATGCAGTTCGCGGACAGGCGCGTAATCGCCCGCCTCAGCAGCCTCGATAGCCTCTTGCGCCAAATAGTTGCGCAGAATGTATTTGGGATTGGCAGCGTGCATCCGCGTGCGGCGTTGCTCTTGTGTGTCGCCCTCAAGCTGGCTTCTTGCGATGTAGTCGGCTGACCAGGCATCGAAGCCGGTAAGGTCGGTGAAGTCTTCACGCAAGCGTGCGCAGGCAGCCTCTGCCGTGCTGTCTCCGAGTTCGCGGAAAAACCGGGTGTAATCAATCGCGCTGCTTTGCATCAGTTGCAGCAGGGTGCGGATGCGATCGCCATCGTTATCATCGGCCGTGAGCAGGCCCAGACGTTTGCGCATCAGGTTCAGATAGTGGGCCTCGTACAGCGGCAGGAACAGCTCCAGGCTTTCACGCAGTTGATCGACGCTGACCAGCGGTGTCAGCGCCTGTCCCAGCGCCGCGAGATTCCATTGGGCGATTGGCACCTGATTGCTGAAACTATAACGGCCGGTGTCATCCGAGTGGTTGCAGATGTGTCGGGCGTCGAAATCATCGAGGAAGGCGTAAGGGCCATAATCGAAAGTGATGCCGAGAATCGACATGTTGTCGGTGTTCATCACGCCGTGGCAAAAGCCGTAAGTTTGCCAGTAAGCGATCATTTCGGCGTTGCGTTCGATGATGGTCTTGAACATCGCCAGATACGGCTCGGGCTCGCTTCGGCATTCGCTGTAATGCGCGTCGAGTACGTGGTCGGCGAGTTGTTTCAGCAGTTCGTGCTGCTTGGTGTAATAGAAATACTCGAAGCTGCCAAAGCGCACATGGCTGCGGGCCAGGCGTAACAACATGGCGGCATTTTCACGCTTCTCGCGCCACACCGGCGTGCTCGAACTGGTCACGCACAGCGCCCGCGATGTGGCGATGCCCAGCGCATGCAGGTGCTCGCTGGCGAGAAATTCGCGGATTGAACTGCGCAACACCGCGCGGCCATCAGCCATGCGCGAATACGGCGTCGGGCCTGCGCCTTTCAGGTGCAGGTCCCAGTGTTCGCCGCTGTCATTGAGCACTTCACCGAGTAACAGGCCCCGACCGTCGCCAAGGCGCGGCGTGTAGCCGCCGAACTGGTGGCCGGAGTAAACCATCGCCCGCGGCTCGGCTTCACTCCACAGCTTGTGGCCCGCGAATATCTCAGTGAACAGCGGGTTATCCAGCTCCTTTGGGTCAAGGTCGAGCAACGTGGCTGCGCCCAAGCTGGCGACTACCAGCTTGGGGTCACTGATCGGCTCGGGATTGACCTCGGTCGAAAAGCTATCGCCAAGGCGGGCAAAGCGATTATCGAATGTCAGGTCGGTGAGTAACTTCAAAACCACGCTCCAGCAAAACTGTGGCCGCCGGCAAGAAGGCCGACGGCGTTAACACCGACAATAACGCCATGCTTAGTTCGGGTCGACCGCTGGCGGTTGCTTGTTCAGATCATCGGGCTGTTTTTGCTCCGGCTCGTCACTGACGAAGCTGGTCTTGCCGGTTTTCAAATTGAGTTCGAGACCTTTCAAGCTCTTCACTGAAACATCGAGCTGATTGAATGCCATCTCGACATTGTTCTCGCGGAAGCTCATGGCGATTTTGGTCAACAACTCGTCGGTGGCGGCGTTGCGATCAGCCAGTTCGCGCACATGCACGCGCAGCTCGTAATTGAAGGTGCTGGCGCCAATGCTGAGGAAGAACAGCACTGGTTCCGGGTCGCGCAGTACCCGCGGATTATCCATGGCTGCCTGCATCATCAGCTTGCGTGCCAACTCAAGATCCGCCTCATACGCCAGGCCAATCGTGATGATCACGCGGGTGATGGTGTCATTCAGCGACCAGTTGATCAGTTGGTCGGTGACGAAGGTTTTATTCGGCACGATGATTTCTTTGCGATCAAAGTCGGTAATCGTGGTGGCGCGAATGCGGATACGGCTTACCGTGCCGGACAGGTTGCCGATGGTGACTACGTCGCCAATTCGCACCGGACGCTCGAACAGGATGATCAGACCGGAAATGAAGTTGGCAAAAATTTCCTGCAAGCCGAAACCCAAGCCGACTGACAGGGCTGCTACCAGCCACTGCAGTTTGTCCCAGCTCAAGCCCAGGGTTGAGAGGGTAATAACCGAGCCGAGGCCGACAATGACGTAAGAGAGCAAGGTTGTGGTGGCATAAGCACTGCCTTGCGCAAGTTTCATCCGCGACAACACCAGCACTTCCAGCAGGCCCGGCAAGTTACGGCCCAGCGCGATGGTAATACCGATTATCAGCAGCGAGCTGAGAACGTCGCTGAGGCTGATCGGTACAACGCTGGCCGTGGCGCCCGAGCCCGTGCTGTATTCGTAGAGCGTGACGTTATCCAGGTAGGAGAACACTGAAATCAAATCGGCCCAGACCAGATACAACCCAACCACGAAGGTACCCACCAGCGCGAGTCGAATCAGGCGTAGCGATTGCTGGTTGATCTGGTCGATGTCGAGCGTGGGCTCCTCTACAACAACGTCAGAGCCGTCGGAGTCTTCTTGCGCCTGGCGTTTGCTCAGAGCGCGTTGATAAGCAAGGCGCCGGGCCGCAACTGCCAGACCACGGATCAGCGTGGCTTCGATGATGACCCAGAATATCAGCAGGTAAATGGTGTAGATGAGTCGGTCAGTCAGCCTCAGCGCGGTGTAGTAATAGCCAAATCCAACGGCGATGATCAGCGCCAGTGGCAGCAGACTGAACAAGCAGCCGATGAGGGTGCGGAAGGTCGATGAGTTTTCGCGGGCAGGCCCGCTGATCAGCAGTTTGTACAGCAGCCACGCCATAAGGGCGTAGCAGGAAATAACCACGCCGATGCCAATAACGTCATTGGCTAACTCAGCCGGTTGGCGTTCGGCCACGGTAACCACCGCCACCAGCGCAATGACCACAAGGCCGAGGTAGCGAATTTGCCGGTGCAGGAACGCGACATTGGGCTTGCCCCAACGGAAATGCAGTTCTGCAACGCCGCCCGGAGAGAGAATCCGGTAGCAGGTATAAAACACTAACCACGCGAATGCCATGCCGTAGAGCGCCGAACCCAGGTTGGCGTTCTGTCCGCGTGCATCCATTTGCAGGGCAAAGCCGCAGAGTCCGAAGAACAAGGCACCCGGCAAAGCCAGCAGGACATTCAGCAGCAACGCCATTGGCGTGTGCAATTGACCGTCACGCTTGTAGTGGCCAATGTCGTGGTGCAGTTCCTTGAGCTTCTTGTAGATAATCCCCCGGCGCCAGAGCAGGAAGCTGATCAGCAGCAACAAGGGCAGGAACAGCAGCGGTCGCTCGACCAGCCCTGCGCCCAGCTCTTGAGAGCTCGAGCGCCAGGGCAGTTCGGATATCTGGTGCTGGAGACGCGCAGGCATTTCCTCGAACCAGGAAATATCGAGCGGTTTGTTACTGGGGATCCAGAACAATTGCTCGTCGAGCGTCTCACGCAGGGTTTTAACGCTGGTTTGCAGTTGCTTCTGGTTCAACTGCAAGGTAATCGACTCGTTGAGGACCGCGTTCAGTTCACGATTGAGTCGGTCCAGCAGGTCACGACGGGTCTGGATCAGTGACGTCAGCGATTTTTTGACTTCGGGCGTGACTTCTTCGGCAGGCTGCTTGGCGAGTTTATCTTCAACGTAAGTGTCGGGGTTGCTGATCTGCTCGCGGGCTTGGTTGAGTTCGAATTGGTACAGGCGAATATCGGCAATGTCGTCACTCAGGCCGGCGTCGATCTCGAGAGAGGGCAGGGCTTTTTTCTGCTGATATAGAACTTTCGACAGCAACAGACTGCCCTGCAAAACGTTGATCTGTTCGTCCAGCGCCTGATCAATCTGATTAAGCGAGTCGAGCTTCTGCTTGGTTTGCAGGTTCTTCTGGGTAAGCTGATTGAGCCGGTCAGTCGCACGCAGCAGGTAATCTGAATATTTCAGATTCAAGCTGCTCTCAAGGCTGAGCAGTTTGTCTGAACCGGCTTTCTCGGCCTCCAGCGACTGCTCGCTAACGGTTTGTTGCGACTGTTCGCGGCGTTTGTCATTGATCAGCGTTTGCAGGTCTATCAGCTCTTGCTCAAGGCGCTTGATGCGCACTTCGAGCAGGTCGCGCTGGCTGCTGCCGAGGTCCTGTAGCAGGCTGTTGCCGCTCAACTCCTGGCGGCGCAACTCGGTTTGCGCATTGAGCTGATCGACTTCAGCATTGAGCTGGTCGCGCATTTCGCTGCTGAGGGCTTTGCCATCCATCTTGCCGGCTTTGAGGATGCCGGCAATTTCGCGGGCGCGAACCTGATTGCTGCTGATTTCGGCTTGTGCACGTTCCGGGCGGGTTTGTGCGGTGATGATCAGGCTATTGGCTTCAATAATGTCTTTCTGCCATTGAGCCAACTGATTACTGCGCTCGTTGATCAGTTGCTCAAGGTCGGACACTTTGCTGTTGGCGTAGCGTTCCTGAACTGGCGTCGGCGTGCTGCCTTTCAAACGGGCCAGCTCACGTTGGGCCTCACCAATCAGGCGTGGTGCTTCATCGAGCCGGGCCTTGAGGTCGTCAAGTTTCTTGACGCTGTCCTTCTGGTCATTGAGCAGGCTCAGGGTTTTTTCCAGAACCTGTTTCAGCTCGGCCGCATCCGCTTCCGGCAGATTACGCTCGTTGATGGTTTCCAGGCTGCGCTGGACATCTTCGCTTTTAGGCGTTTGCGCCGCGTGGGCCATGGGCATGGCCACGCTAAGGCCAAGAAGAATAGATAAAGCAACGCTACGAATTGATGGCATGGGCGCTATCTGGCGACTCAGAGTGATAAACAGTTAGAGAAACAAACCCGGGCTGGGGCGGCTACCTTCCGGAAACTTGACCCCGACCTTGCGAATTTTATTGCCTTCCATGGTGGCGACCGTCCAGGTCAAACCTTGCCATTCGACCTGATCGCCTACGACAGGTTCACCGCCGATTTCCTGCGCGATAAAGCGGCCCAGCTGCTGGTTGCTGTCGGCTTCAGTGACCTTTAAACCGTACAGCGCGGCCACGGCGGAAAGTTCGGCATCGCCTTCAAGTACGAAGTCACCAAAGAAGCGTAGATCTTGTCCGCGCTTCGGTGCCTGACTAAACAGTTTTCCCAGCGCCGGCAGATCATGTTCGTGACCGATGACGCAAAGCATGTCGCCAGCCTCGAGCCGGGTACTGCCTGACGGGTGGAGCAATTGCTGATTGCGGAACAAGGCGCCAATGCGCGTTCCCTGCGGCATTTTCAGCTCGCGCAGCGCCGCGCCGATGCACCATTTTTCGGCGCCCAGACGATAGATGAACAATTCCCATTGGCTCGTCGGGTGCACTTCAAGGCCGGTGCGCGATACCGGAGCTGGCTCTGGCGGTACAGTCACGCGCAGTAACTTGGCGGCCAGCGGCAAACTGCTGCCTTGCAGAAGCAGCGAGACCAGAACAATAAAGAAGGCCACGTTGAAGAACAGTTGCGCATTCGGCAGCCCGGCCATGAGCGGGAACACCGCGAGAATAATCGGCACGGCGCCGCGCAAACCGACCCATGCGATAAACACTCGCTCGCGGTCGTGGAACGCGCGAAATGGCATCAGGCCGAGGAAGATCGACAGCGGCCGCGCAAACAGAATCATCCACAGCGCCAAACCGAGTGCAGGCAGCGCAATGGCCAGCAGCTCATGCGGTGTAATCAGCAAGCCAAGTACCAGGAACATGCCAATCTGAGCCAGCCAGGTCAGGCCGTCGAGCATGTGCAGAATGCCGTGGCGCGAGCGAATCGGTTGATTGCCCAGCAGCAGACCGCACAGGTAAATCGCCAGAATGCCACTGCCGCCGAATGCAGTGGTAATGGCAAAGATCATCAGGCCGCCACTGACTACCAGCAGAGGGTAGAGCCCGTTGGCCAGCGCCATGCGATTGACCAGATTGAGCAGCAGCCAGCCGCCGCCCAGACCCAATATGCCGCCCAGGCCGAATTGCAACACCAACTGCATCAGCAAGTCCCAGCTAAAGCCGGTCTGGCCGCTTGATAACATGCTGATCAGGGTGACAGTGAGGAATACCGCCATCGGGTCGTTGCTGCCGGATTCGATTTCCAGGGTGGCGCTGACACGTTCGTTGAGGCCGCTGCCACCGAGCAGGCTGAATACGGCGGCGGCGTCTGTTGAGCCGACGATTGCGCCGATCAGCAGGCCTTCCATCAGACTCAGATCAAACAGCCACGCGGCGGCGACGCCGGTGAGCCCAGCCGTGACCATTACCCCGACAGTTGCCAGTGATAACGAGGGCCAGAGCGCCACGCGGAAACTCGACACGCGGGTGCGCATACCACCGTCGAGCAAGATGATGGCCAATGCCAGGTTGCCTACCAGATAGGCCAGCGGATAATTGTTGAAGACGATGCCGCCCGGACCGTCGACGCCGGCGAGCATGCCGACCGCGAGAAAGATAACCAGGATCGGGATGCCGAAGCGCGAGCCGAAGGCGCTGACCAGAATGCTCAACGCAACCAGCAATGCACCAATCATGAACAGGCTGTTGATGGTGCTGGCATCCAAGGGCACGTACTCCATATGCAGAGGAAGGTCGCGCCATGAAACTATGCATTGCGCGTGCCACTGATTCTAACCTGTGGCCCCGCAATTGGGTTAGCAATTGGCGTAAACAATTGCCTGAAAACTGTACCTAATGCTTGCGATGCGCCGGTTGCGAGTCACAACCGGCGCACCACGTCCGGCTGTTTCAGAACCAGTTGTCCTGCATGTTCAGGCAGGTGTCGTCACGCGCTTCCAAAAGGTCGAGGTCGTGCTGGCAGGCTGGCACTTCCCATGTCAGGAAGTAGCGCGCAGCCTGTAGCTTGCCCTGATAGAAGTCGGTGTCGGCAGGGTTGCCGTGCGCCAGACCTTGCTCAGCGCGAATTGCCTGTTCCAGCCAGCGCCAGCCAATCACGCAGTGGCCGAACACCTTGAGGTACAAGGCCGAGTTCGCCAGCCCCTGATTGACCTTGCCGCTCATCAAATCACCCAGCAACGCCAGGGTGACTGCCGACAGGCGTGCCAGTAACTGCTCAAGTGGCTGGCGCATTGCGTCAAGCGAGGTGAAGCCTTTGGCTTGCTCACAGCATTGTTGGATCAGCTTGACCAGCTGTTTGAGCGCGGCCCCGTTGTTCATCGAGATTTTGCGCCCCAGCAAGTCGAGCGACTGGATGCCGTGAGTGCCTTCGTGAATCGGGTTCAGGCGATTGTCGCGGTAATACTGCTCCACCGGATACTCGCGGGTATAACCGTGGCCGCCGAGAATCTGAATCGCCAGTTCGTTCGCCTTGAGGCAGAACTCAGAAGGCCAGGATTTGACGATTGGGGTCAGCAGGTCGAGCAGTTCCAAGGCGCTGCTGCGGGCCTCTGCGGTTTCAAGCGTCTGCGTGTCGTCAAACAATCTGGCTGCGTACAGGCCCAGATCAAAAGCGCCTTCGACATAAGCTTTCTGGGTCAGCAGCATGCGTCGCACGTCGGCGTGCTCGATGATCGCAACTTGGCTGCTGGTCGGGTCTTTGCCGTCTGGCAGTCGGCCTTGCGGACGTTGACGGGCGTAGTCGAGTGAGTACAGATAACCGGCATAGCCGAGCATGACCGCGCCCATGCCAACGCCGATCCGCGCCTCGTTCATCATCTGGAACATGTAGGCAAGGCCATGATGAGGCTTACCTACCAAGTAGCCTACACACTCGCCGTTATCGCCGAAGTTCAGCGCTGTTGAGGTGGTTCCGCGCCAGCCCATCTTGTGAAACAGGCCTGCCAGCAGAACGTCGTTGCGCTTGCCAAGCGAGCCGTCATCGTTGACCAGAAACTTGGGCACGATAAACAGCGAGATACCTTTTACGCCAGGCGGTGCATCCGGCAGTTTCGCCAGCACCATGTGCACAATGTTGTCTGACAGCGGATGGTCACCGCCGGAGATGAATATCTTGTTGCCCTTGAGCCGGTAAGTGCCATCTGCTGCTGGTTCGGCCCGCGTGCGGATATCCGACAGCGATGAGCCCGCGTGTGGCTCGGTGAGCGCCATAGTGCCGAAAAAGCGCCCGTCGATCATCGGTTGCAGGTAGCGCTGCTTTTGGTCTTCGTTGCCGAACGCCTCGATCAGATTGGCCGCGCCCATCGTCAGCATGGCGTACGACGAGGTCGCAATGTTGGCCGACTGGAAGTGCGCAAAGCAGGCCTGAGACAGTAGATTGGGCAACTGCATGCCGCCGACGTCGAATTCGCGGGTGGCATTCAGAAAACCAGCCTCAAGGAACGCATCGACCGCCGGCTTCACTTCCGGGATTAGCGTCGCCGCGCCATCAACGTATTCGGGCTCGTTTTCATCGTTCTTGCGGTTGTGCGGTGCGAACAGGTTTTCGGCGATGCTGCGCGCGGTATCGATTGCCGCGTTGAACGTTTCGCGGCTGTGCTCGGCAAAGCGCTCGCGCTGGGTAAGGGCCTCGGCATCCAGCACTTCATAGAGCTCGAAAGCGAGGTTGCGGGCGTTAAGCAGCGTCTCGGACATGGTGGGGCCTCCTGTTAATGAGGCCGAGTCTAGGCAGGCGCATCCGCTCTGCCCAGCATTATCAATTGGCGTGATAAAGCTTCACATGCTTAATCCTGCAGCCAAAGCCGCAGTGATCTGTGCGGCGGGCACGGCCTTGCAACCCATCAGGTTTTGCCCGGCCCAGAGCGGTGAGCAGTCGCCACGTCCGAGTTTCTCGGCTGCGCTGCGCAGCGGTGCAATGGCCGCGCTGGCCAGTGGAAATTCAGGTGCCTGGTCAGGTTGCGCGCCTAAAGTCCGGATAAGTTGATTGACGATTCCGCGTGCCGGACGACCGCTGAACAGGGTGGTCAGTGTTGTTTTAGCGCTGTCTGGGCTTTGCAGGGCCGCGCGATGCACGCTGCTGATAGTTGCCTCGGGCGTGAGCAAGTAGGCGCTGCCAACCTGCACGCCTGCGGCGCCTAGTTGCATCGCTGCGCTTACGCCGGCTGCATCGCTGATTCCGCCGGCAGCGATCACCGGAATGCTGACGGCGGCAACAATCTGCGGAACCAGTGCCAGCGTGCTGAGCTGGGTGCTGAGGTCCATGTCGAGGAAGATTCCGCGATGTCCGCCAGCCTCGAGGCCCTGAGCAATAATCGCATCCACGCCTCGTGCTTCAAGCCAACGCGCTTCGGCAACTGTCGTGGCGCAACCGAGAATCTTTGCGCCGCTGCTTTTTACCCGTGCCAGCAACTCAGGAGCCGGCAGGCCAAAGTGAAAGCTGACCACGGCAGGGCGCAATTCATCCAGTACGTCGGCCATTTCGCTGCTGAAGGGCAGGCGGCTGGCGCCGGCAGGAATGTTTTCAGGATCGATTGCGTACTCGGTGAAAAATGGTTGGAGCAACTCGCGCCATTGTTGTTCGCGAACCGGGTCGGCGGCCGGCATTTGATGGCAGAAGAAGTTGACGTTGCAGGGCACGTCTGTGAGCGCCTGCAGGGCTGTTAGTTCCCGCCGCAAGCCATTGGCGTCGAGCATGCCGGCAGGCAAGGAGCCGAGTGCGCCGCTTTGGCATACAGCTGCCGCCAGGCGATGGTCTTGGGCGCCCGCCATCGGCGCCTGGATAATCGGTAGTTTTACCCCAAGCAGTTCGGTCAGGCTCATCAGGTTGCATCCTTTGTGCGTGGAATCATTAACGTCCAGCATAACCCCCAAAGCAGCGCACCGGCACCAATGCCGAAGCACTGAGTGAGCGTGGCGCCACTCTCCAGCGCCTGCGCGCAAATCCACGGCCCCAGTAGCTGGCTGGCGCCATACAGGGCAATCAGTGCTGCGGAAAGGCGCGGGCCCTGATGCGGGTGAAGGGTGCGGGCCAGACGCTGAGTCAGGAAAACCGTGCCGATAAAACTGCCGCCCACCAGCACGCCACACATCACGATGCCGAATGCGCCCGGCCATATCATCGGTGCAGCAGCGCCCAATGCCTGCGCTGCGTAATTGCACACCAGCGCGCGGCGATCACCCAGGCGCGCGCCGAGGCTATTCCATAAGGCTATCGAAACCAGGCTGGCTGTTGCGGTCCATACCCAGGCGCCACTCAGTAACGGGTCGTTGGCGGGTAGTTGCTCGCGGGCAAGTGAAGGCAGGAACGTCATCGGCAGGATGTAGCCCAGCCCGGCCCCGGTATACGCCAGAAACAGTGGAATACTGGCGCGGTCGAACAGCGATGTACGGCTCTGCGTATGAACGTTTGCTTGCGGCTGGATCGTCAGGCGCCTGAGCAGCACGATGCTCAAGAGTGCCAGCGGAATACTCAGCAACGCCATCGGCCACCAGCGCGCCGCACCGCTGAGCCATTGTGCGGGCCAGGAAACGGTAGCGCTGGACAGTAACAAACCGCCGCCGAGGCCCAGATAGATCAGGCCGCTCAGCCGCGTGCGCTGGTGCTGGGCCAGCCATTCAAGTACCAATGCCGGCGCTTGCACAAACACCACGCCATTACTGATGCCGTTGGCGAGGCGCAGCCAGAGCAGGCTTTGGTAAGAATCAGCACCTACCTGCGCAAAAGTTACCAAGGTGTTTACGATCAGCGCCAATGGCAGGGCGATACGCATTCGCTGCGGTGCATGCAGAACCAGTGCGAGCAGGGCGCCAAGCAGATAGCCAATGTAATTTGAGGTCGCCACCCGCGCACCTTGTTCCAGCGTCAGCAGGCCATCGCTTACCAGGTAGGGGAGCAGCGGTGTGTAGGCAAAACGGCCGAGGCCGTGAACCACCATCAGCGCACTGGCACCCGCCAGCAGGGCAAGGAAAATTGAGTGTTTGGGCAGTGTGTCAGGCAGTGTTCTCATCGCAGGTCCGTCTTTTGGCGGGCTAAACCATAACGGCAGTTGTGCGGGTGATGCCAATTTTTCCGCAGTTTTACGACTTAAGTCGCGGGCTCCTGAGGTTGTCCAGACGCTGCGCTCATCGGTTTTGCAGCCAAACAGGCAAGGCGAAAACTCAGCAAACGGTTAAACTATCGGGCTTCAAGGAGCCTTTTCATGAATTACCGTCACGCCTTCCATGCCGGCAACCACGCCGATGTTCTCAAGCACCTGGTGCTCAGCCGTCTGTTGCTGTTGCTGTCTCGCAAGGAGGCGCCTTATGCCTACCTCGATACCCATGCCGGGCTTGGCTTGTACGATTTGACGGCCGATCAGGCTACCCGCACCGGTGAATGGCGTGACGGCATTGGCCGGCTCTGGGAGGCAGATGATCTGCCGGCGGCGTTCAATGAGTACTTCGGTGTGCTGCGGGCGATGAATCCGGACGGTCAGTTGCGCTATTACCCGGGCTCGCCCGAGTTGGCGCGCCAGCTGAGCCGTGAGCAGGATCGCCTGCAGTTCAACGAAAAACACCCTGAAGACGGTCGCCTGCTGAAAGAGAACATGGCGCATGACCGGCGCACAGCCGTGCATCTCGGGGAGGGCTGGTATGTGCCGCGCGCGCTGTTGCCTACTCAGGAAAAACGAATGGTGATGCTGATCGATCCGCCGTTTGAGCAGGCCGATGAGTTGGAGCGTTGTGTTGAGTCCTTGAATGATGCAATCGGTCGTATGCGTCAGGCTATCGTCGCCATCTGGTACCCGATCAAGGATGAGCGCCAGTTACGCCGCTTCTACAACGACTTGAGCAAGAGCAACGCGCCGAAGTTGCTGCGCGCAGAGTTGTTCGTGCATCCGGGCGATGATGCTCAGCGCCTTAACGGCTCTGGTCTGGTCATCAGTAATCCGCCTTGGGGGCTGGAAGACGAGCTGCGCCAAATTCTGCCCTGGCTTGCCAAACGACTGGCTCAAAGTGAAAGCAGCTGGCGTCTGGACTGGCTGATCGCTGAGTAATCTCGGCACGCTCAGCTCAAGCCTTTGTGCAGGTCTTGAGCTGAGTGCGCTGTAGCAGGTAGGCGCCCGAAGCGGGCGCGCGCCATCAGTTACGCTGGCAGGCAGACACCGGTGCCGCCAATCCCGCAATAGCCTCCCGGGTTCTTCGCCAGATACTGCTGATGGTAAATCTCGGCGTAATAGAACGTCGGCGCCATAGCAATTTCGGTGGTGATTTCCCCGGCATCGGCCTTGTCGAGTTCTGCCTGGTAAACCTGCTTGCTGGTTTCGGCCTGTTCCAGTTGTTCCTCATTGAAGCAATATAGCGCTGAGCGGTATTGGCTGCCCTGATCATTGCCCTGACGCATGCCTTGCGTTGGGTTATGCGACTCCCAGAACACTTTCAGCAGCGCCGAGTAGCTGGTTACTTTCGGGTCGAAAACCACCAGCACAACTTCCGCGTGCGCGGTGAGGCCCGAGCAGGTTTCTTCATACGTCGGGTTCGGCGTATGGCCGCCCGCGTAACCCACCGCGGTGGTATAAACGCCAGGTTGTTGCCAGAAGCGGCGTTCCGCACCCCAGAAGCAACCGAGGCCGAAAATGGCCATTTGCATGCCAGCCGGGAAGGGCGCCTGCAACGGGTTGCCATTGACATAGTGGGCGTCGGGCACTGCCAGCGGGGTATCGCGCCCCGGCAATGCTTGTTCGGCCGTAGGCAGCTCAAGTTTGTGAGCCAGAATTTGCGAACGCAGAACCATGTGCCATCCCTCAATCTATGTGTCTGTCTGCAAGTAGACCACTGCATTGGCGTGGCGTTACATGCGGATTATTCATCGACCAGTGTACTGCAGGTTTGGCGGCGTCTGCACGGTTGTCTTGTCTAGCGTTTGGGCGTCGTTGCGTAGTGCTGCAAGTGAGTGATGAGTGTGCTGCCGGATATGGGCGGATCAAACAAGTAGCCCTGGCCAATGTCGCAGCGCTGGTCACGGAGAAACTTCAATTGCGCCTGGGTCTCGATGCCTTCGGCAACGACTGTAAGTTTGAGCTTGTGGGCCATGGCGATGACGGCTGAAGTGATTTCACGGTCGTCTTTGCTCTGCGGAATATCCTTGATGAAGCTGCGGTCGATCTTGATCACATCAATCGGGAATTTCTTCAGGTAGCTGAGCGATGAGTAGCCGGTGCCAAAGTCATCCATGGCCAGCGTGATCCCCAATTTCTTGAGTTCGGCCAACTGGGTGTGGGTGCTGTGGGTGGCTTCCAGCAGCAGGTTCTCGGTGAGTTCTATTTCCAGCAGTTTCGCCGGCATTTGCTCTTCCATGAGAATCGACTTCAAGCAGTCGACCAGATCCGGATCTGCAAACTGGCGTGGCGACATGTTTATCGCAATCGGCAAATCGACGAATCCGGCATCGCGCAGTTGCGCACTCATTTTGCAGGCCTGACGCGCGACCCATTTGCCGATGGACACGATCATTCCTGTCTCTTCGGCGACGCCAATAAACTGATCGGGATTGATCAGGCCTTTCTGCGGGTGATACCAACGTAACAGCGCTTCCAGACCAACCAAACGGCCGCGCTTCAGGCAAAACTTGGGTTGGTAGAAAACCTTTAGCGCATCCTGGCCCAGTGCAAGGCGCAGGTTGTTTTCGACGAACTGCTTGTAGTCTGCCGCGGTATGCAGCTCGGGAGTGAAGGTGTGGAGCTGATTTTTGCCATTGGCCTTGGCTTTATGCAGCGCCAGCCCGGCATGTCGCATCAGCGCCTGTGGCTTGGTTTGGGTGCCGGTATCAATGGCCAGACCAATGGATGCGGTCACGCCTATCTGCTGGTTGTCCAGCGTCAGCGGCATCTCCAGCGTGTGCAGTATCTGCAAGCCAATCGCCTGACATTGGCGGGTACTGAAACCGTCGAGCAGGATGGCAAATTCATTGCTGGCGATGCGCGCCATCACGCAGTTGCCAGTGACGCTGCTGCGCAACCGTTCGGCCAGACTGGCCAATAATTGATCGCCCGCGTCATTGCCCATGCTGTCGTTGATGCGCTTGAAATTATCGATATCCACCAGCAGCAGACCGAGCACGGTTCTGCCGCTGTTCGCGCAATGCTGTTCCAACTCACGGATAAAGCCGTAGCGATTATCCAGCCCGGTGAGCGGGTCGGTGAACGCCAGCTTGTCCATGCTTTCCTGTTCGTTGTGCTGCTCACCCACATCTTCATAGGTGCCTACGAAGTAGGTAAAGCGACCACAGGCGCTGACGCGTCTGGAAACCGACAGAAGACACCTGAGTGGCAGCTGATCTTTACGCCGGCAATTGAACTCCACTTGCCAGTTATTGCGGGCGTTGAAATGCGCCTCGATATCCAGTGCCTGGCTTTCAGCGTCTGCGGCAATCAGCTGACGAATGGGCTGCCCGTGCATTTCGGCCGCCGTGTAGGCGGTCATCCGGGTGAAATCGGGGTTCACGTATTCGATTTGCGCGTTTTTGTTGAAGATCACCACGGCGCGGGGGCTTCTCTCAATATCGCGAAATTGAATCGGCCAACTGCCAAGCTCGGGCGTCAGGGGCAGGTCGATCAACAGGTAGCCGCGCAATACCGGTTGCCCGTCCTGCACGATCAGCTCTCCCCGCTCCTTGAGATGCAGCTGCCCATTGGCGGTATTCACGGTGTAGCTCACCAGATACAGCGACTGCTGCTGCAACTGTTCCTGAATCACCTTATGCAAGTGCTCGCGCGTATCCGAGTCCATCAGGCTGGCGAACGCCGTGGGCGGTTGTTGCTGATTGGCGTCTGTGCAGAGTTGCGCGGCCGATAACCCCAGCTTGTTTTTGCAGGCGTTATCAATGCTGAGCATCGGCCAGGTTTTCAGGTTCCGGCGTTCGAAGCTGATGATATCCAGCCCCGGTGATGCTTCCGGCGGCGCAGCTTTCACTGTAGGCGGATCTGATAGCGATCTTGGGACATTTCTCATGCTGGCTTCACGTTCCATATGCTGGCCAAACAAATTGGCTTCCCACGTCACTGTGGGGCAGAAGGTCTCAACAATAGTGCAGTTGTCAGAGGTGGCGCATGGCGGAATATGTTTAGCCGAATGTTTCCTCTGCAAGACCCTTTCCCAGTCACGCACGGGCTAGAGCCCTTGCGGTGCTCTGTAAAAAATCACGCTGTTGGCGTGGTCGTGTCTGTCTGGTCTTGATTTCAAGTATCTCGCACATCGGTTCCGGCTTGGTTGACCGCCATCACGCCAAGCAACACGGCAAAACTCAACTGTTCAGAGTGTGCGGCGCTCGACGCCATGATTGATAAATAGCCCATAAAAAACCCCGCCAATAGGCGGGGCTGAGGAACGAGCGTGGCATGCTCGATAGGTACAACAGGGTAGCGTTACAGCAACATGGTGCGGATATCCGCCAGCACATCGCCGAGGCGCTTGGTGAAACGGGCTGCAGCAGCGCCATTGATCACGCGGTGATCGTAGGACAGAGACAGCGGAAGCATCAGTTTTGGCTGGAAAGCTTTGCCATCCCAGACCGGCTGCATGGTGGCTTTGCTGACACCCAGAATCGCAACTTCAGGGGCGTTGACGATCGGTGTGAAACCGGTGCCGCCAATGTGACCGAGGCTGGAAATGGTGAAGCAGGCGCCTTGCATGGCATCCGGCGACAGTTTCTTGTTGCGGGCCTTGTCAGCAAGGTCTGCTGCTTCGGCTGCAAGCTGCAACAGGCTCTTCTGGTCAACATCACGGATAACCGGTACCAGCAGGCCGTCCGGGGTGTCTACAGCGAAGCCGATGTGCACGTACTTCTTGCGGATGAACGCTTTGCCGCTAGGCGCGAGCGAGCTGCAGAAGTCCGGCATTTCCTTGAGCATGTAAGCACAAGCCTTGAGCAGCAGTGGCAACACAGTCAGCTTGACGCCGGCCTTTTCCGCGACCGCTTTCTGCGCAACGCGGAAGGCTTCCAGCTCGGTGATGTCTGCCGAGTCGAACTGGGTGACGTGAGGCACGTTGAGCCAGCTGCGATGCAAGTTGGCAGCGCCAATTTGCATCAGGCGAGTCATCGGAACTTCTTCGATTTCACCAAACTTGCTGAAGTCGATTGCCGGAACCGCTGGGATACCAGCACCGCCAGTAGCCGCTGCTGCCGCAGGCGCCTGCTTGGCCTTGTTCATCATCGATTTGACGTAAACCTGCACGTCTTCTTTGAGAATACGCCCTTTAGGGCCCGTGCCAGGCACATCACCAAGCTCAACGCCGAACTCGCGAGCGAGCTGACGCACTGCCGGGCCTGCGTGCACTTTCGCGCCTTTGGCTGCCGGTGAAGCAGCCGGTGCTGGTGTTGATGCAGCAGGCGCTTGCGCTGGAGCCTTCGCCGGGGCTTTTTCAGGCGCGGCAGCAGGCGCTTGCTCAGCAGCAGGTGCGCTTTCAGCAGAGCCCGCCACTTTCAGCTTGAGAATCAGGTCGCCGGTGCCGGCTTCGTCGTCGAGTTTGACCTCAACGCTTTCCACCACACCTGCAGACGGCGATGGCACTTCAAAGCTGGCTTTGTCCGACTCGAGGGTGATCAGCGATTGATCAACTTCGATGGTGTCGCCGGCCTTGACGAAGATCTCGATGATCTTGCCCTTGGCGTCTGAACCGGTGTCCGGGATGCGTACTTCTTCAACCGAAGAGCCTGCAGCCTTGGCCGGAGCAGCTGCTTTTTCAGGCGCGGCGGCGGGTGTTTTAGCTGGCTCACTGGCGGCGGCCGCAGCCGGTGCAGCGCTGCCTGCCACTTTCAGTTTGAGGATCAGGTCGCCGGTGCCGGCTTCGTCGTCGAGTTTGACTTCAACGCTTTCAACCACGCCCGCAGACGGGGACGGCACTTCAAAGCTGGCTTTGTCCGATTCGAGGGTGATCAACGATTGATCAACTTCGATGGTGTCGCCGGCCTTGACGAAGATCTCGATGATCTTGCCCTTGGCATCTGAACCGGTGTCCGGAATGCGTACTTCTTCAACGCTGGAGCCAGCCGCTGTCGGAGCAGGTGCCTCAGCTTTGGTCTCTGCTTTCGCCTCTTCCTGCGCAGGTGCGGCAGGCTCGGCTTCTTTGGCAGGTTCTTCGCTGGCGCCTTCTACTTCGAGCTCAAGCAGTTCGTCACCTTCTTTCAGGGTGTCGCCCAGTTTGACCTTGATGCTTTTGATAACCCCGGCTTTAGGCGCCGGGATTTCCATGCTGGCTTTATCAGACTCAAGGGTCAAAAGGCTCTGGTCGGCTTCAATGCGGTCGCCGACCTTGACGAACAACTCGATAACTTCACCCTCACCGCTGCCGATGTCGGGTACGCGAATCAATTCACTCATCGTTTCGCTCCTTAGCAGTCCAGTGGGTTGATTTTTTCAGGGTTGATGCCGAACTTGGCAATGGCTTCAGCCACTACTTTAGGTTCGATATCACCGCGGTCTGCCAAGGCTTCAAGAGCTGCCAGCACGACCCAGTTACGGTCGACTTCGAAGAAGTGGCGCAGCTTCTTGCGGCTGTCACTGCGGCCGAAACCGTCGGTGCCGAGCACTTTGTACTCTTTGCTTGGGACCCACTGGCGGATCTGATCAGCAAACAACTTCATGTAGTCGGTGCTGGCGATAACCGGACCTTTACGGCCAGTCAGGCACTGCTCGACATAAGACTGCTCTGGCTTCTGCTCCGGGTGCAGGCGATTGCGACGCTCTACAGCCAGGCCATCGCGGCGCAGTTCGTTGAAGCTGGTAACGCTCCAGACATCAGATGCCACGTTGAATTCTTCGCGGAGGATTTTCGCCGCTTCGCGAACTTCACGCAGGATCGTGCCGGAACCCAGAAGCTGGACGTGATGCGCGGCTTCTTTGCTGTCTTCTTCGAGCAGGTACATGCCCTTGATGATGCCTTCTTCGGCACCTTCAGGCATGGCTGGCTGCTGGTAGGCTTCGTTCATCACGGTGATGTAATAGAAGATGTTCTGCTGCTCTTCCATCATCTGGCGCGTGCCTTCACGGATGATCACCGCGAGCTCGTAGCCATAGGTTGGATCGAACGTGCGGCAGTTCGGAATGGTCGCCGCCATGATGTGGCTGTGACCGTCTTCGTGCTGCAGACCTTCACCGTTGAGCGTGGTGCGACCAGCAGTACCGCCGATCAGGAAGCCACGGGTGCGGCTGTCGCCAGCGGCCCAGGCCAGGTCGCCAATACGCTGGAAACCGAACATCGAGTAGAAGATGTAGAACGGCAGCATCGGCTGGTTGTGGCAGCTGTAGCTGGTGCCCGCGGCGATGAACGAGGACATCGCGCCGGCTTCGTTGATGCCTTCCTCGAGAATCTGACCTTTCTTGTCTTCGCGGTAGAACATTACCTGGTCTTTATCGACCGGCTCGTACAGCTGGCCTACAGACGAGTAGATACCGAGCTGACGGAACATGCCTTCCATACCGAAGGTACGGGCTTCGTCCGGGATGATCGGGACGATGCGCTGGCCGAGTTCTTTGTCCTTGACCAGCTGCGCGAGAATCCGCACGAAGGCCATGGTGGTCGAAATTTCACGGTCGCCCGAACCATCCAGAATCGCTTTCAGGGTGTCGAGCGGCGGCGTTGGAATGCTGAAGCTGTTGGCGCGGCGCTGCGGCACGAAACCGCCCAGTGCTTCGCGGCGCTTGGACAGGTACTTGGCTTCGGCGCTGCCTTCTTCCGGCTTGAAGAACGGCAGGTTTTCCAGCTGATCGTCATTGACCGGGATGTCGAAGCGATCGCGGAATTTGCGCAGGCTGTCGACGTCCACCTTCTTGGTGTTGTGCGCGGTGTTTTTGGCTTCGCCAGCACCGGTGCCGTAACCTTTGATGGTCTTGGCCAGAACGACAGTTGGCTGACCTTTGTGGTTGACCGCGTCGTGGTAAGCCGCATAAACCTTGTACGGGTCGTGGCCGCCACGGTTGAGCTTCCAGATTTCGTCATCGGAAAGGTCTGCAACCATCGCCTTGAGTTCTGGCGAGTTGAAGAAGTGCTCACGAACGAAGGCGCCGTCTTTGGCCTTGTAGTTCTGGTATTCACCGTCGATCACTTCATCCATACGGCGCTGCAGCAGGCCGTCGGTGTCTTTTGCCAGCAGTGGGTCCCAGAAGCGGCCCCATACAACCTTGTTGACGTTCCACTGAGCACCGCGGAATACGCCTTCGAGTTCCTGAATGATCTTGCCGTTGCCGCGAACCGGGCCATCGAGGCGCTGCAGGTTGCAGTTGATAACGAAGATCAGGTTGTCGAGCTTCTCGCGGCCAGCCAGCGAAATGGCGCCGAGCGATTCCGGCTCATCACATTCGCCATCGCCCAGGAAGCACCAGACCTTCTGCTTGCCAGCTGGGATGTAACCACGGTCTTCCAGGTACTTCATGAAGCGCGCCTGGTAGATCGCCTGAATCGGGCCAAGGCCCATCGACACGGTCGGGAACTGCCAGAAGTCAGGCATCAACCAAGGGTGTGGATAAGATGACAGGCCGTTGCCGTCGACTTCCTGACGGAAGTTGATCATCTGCTCTTCGCTGATCCGGCCTTCCATGAACGCACGGGCATAAATGCCTGGCGCAACATGGCCCTGGAAGTAGATAAGGTCGCCGCCGTGTTCATCAGTCGGCGCCTGGAAGAAGTAGTTGAAACCGATGTCATACAGCGTCGCACTGGAGGCGAAGCTGGAAATGTGGCCACCTAGATCGGGGTCGGTCAGGTTGGTGCGCATCACCATTGCCATTGCGTTCCAGCGAACCAGCGAGCGAATGCGGCGTTCCATGAACAGGTCGCCAGGCATGCGTGCTTCGTGGGTTACCGGGATTGTGTTGCGGTATGGCGTGGTGATCGCGTAAGGCAGCTGTGCACCGCTGCGCGTTGCCAGTTCACCCAGACGGGTCATCAGGTAATGTGCGCGGTCTTCACCCTCTTGGTCGAGGACTGACTCAAGGGCGTCCAGCCATTCCTGGGTTTCGACGGGATCGAGGTCTTGCATGGCTTGCTCCAGGGCTCAAAGGCTTCCAGAATCGGATGCCAGGATGCGTGGCCGGCTTCGTGAGTGGGCCACATCAATTCTTGGGTGTACCGGGGGTAGGACCGGCGCTGTGTAGTTTTACTACATATTTACGCGAATTTCAGCCCTTTGCTTACAAACTTTAGTAGCAAAACTACAATTTAATTACTGCGTTCTGAGTGTAAGTCCCTGTTTGCAAGGGGTTCAGTGATAAATACTGGCGCTCACAACTCGACAAAAAGGATAGACCATGAGCTTGCCCGTGCTGGTCTCTTTACCGGTTTCTTTGCAATCGGTTGCCCTTGCGGCCGAACAATCCATGCGTACAGCCGTGGCCGAGTTGGGTGATAGCGCCCTGGCGCAATTTGCTGCCTGGCCCGCTGAGCGCCTTGAAGCGCTGCGCCGCGTGTTGGCGGCCAGTGATTTTGTTTTGCAACAAAGCCTGCGTGATCCACAGATGCTCCTGCAACTGGCCGATGACGGTGAACTTGAACGGCGCAAGGCTGGCGGTGAAATGCGCCAGCAGTTGCAGGACTGGCTGGCCGATTGCGCCAGTGAAGACGATTTGGGCAGCCGCTTGCGGCGCTTCCGTGCCCGCCAGCAGGTGCGGATTATCTGGCGCGACATCAGCCGCCAGGCCGACCTCAAGGAAACCTGCGCCGATCTTTCAGATATGGCGGACGCCTGTATTGATCTGGCCTATCAGTGGCTCTATGTCGGGCATTGCGAGCAATTCGGCACGCCAATCGGGCGGCGTACCGGACAAGCGCAGCACATGGTCATTCTCGGCATGGGCAAGCTGGGCGCGCACGAACTGAATTTGTCTTCCGATATCGATCTGATCTTCGGTTATCCCGAGGGCGGTGAAACGGAAGGCGTGAAGCGCTCGCTGGATAATCAGGAATTCTTTATCCGTCTCGGCCAGCGACTGATCAAGGCGCTGGATGCGATTACGGTTGATGGCTTCGTGTTCCGTACTGACATGCGCTTGCGCCCATACGGCTCGTCGGGCGCGCTGGTGCTGAGCTTCAATGCGCTGGAACAGTATTATCAGGATCAGGGGCGTGACTGGGAGCGTTACGCCATGATCAAGGCGCGCGTAGTGGGCGGTGATCTGGCCGCTGGCGCGCAACTGCTGGAAATGTTGCGGCCTTTCGTCTATCGCCGCTATCTGGATTTCTCGGCGATTGAAGCGCTGCGCAGCATGAAGCAGCTGATTCAGCAGGAAGTGCGACGCAAAGGCATGGCGGCCAATATCAAGCTCGGCTCTGGCGGCATTCGTGAGGTCGAGTTTATCGCCCAGGCCTTCCAGCTGATTCACGGTGGCCGTGATTTGAGCTTGCAGCAGCGACCACTGCTCAAGGTGCTGGCAACACTGGAAGGGCAGGGTTACTTGCCGGCAGCAGTCACTGATGAGCTGCGTCAGGGTTATGAATTCTTGCGCTATACCGAACACGCCATGCAGGCCATTGATGACCGGCAAACGCAGATGCTGCCGGATAATGACCGCGATCGTGCGCGGGTTGCATTAATAGTCGGCTTTGATAGCTGGCAGGCATTTCATGATTGCCTGATGCACTGGCGTGGACGGATCGACTGGCATTTCCGTCAGGTTATTGCCGATCCCGATGAAGACGAAAGTATCGATGCCGATGAAGTTGTTGGCGGCGACTGGATTCCGCTCTGGGAAGATTCGCAGGATGAGGAGTCCGCTTGCCGACAGCTGACTGAGGCCGGCTTTGCTGATGCGCAGTCGGCGTGGCAGCGTTTGATTGGCCTGCGCAGCAGTAATCAGGTGCGCGCCATGCAGCGTCTGGGGCGTGAGCGGCTCGATGCATTCATCCCGCGCCTGCTGGCCCAGACTGCGGAGCATGACAATCCGGATTTAGTACTTGAGCGGGTTATGCCGTTAATCGAGGCCGTCGCCCGGCGTTCGGCGTATCTGGTGCTGCTCACCGAAAACCCCGGTGCCTTGCAGCGCCTGCTCACGCTTTGTGCGGGAAGCCCGTGGATTGCCGAACAGATCACCCGGTTCCCGTTGCTGCTCGATGAGTTGCTAAACGAAGGGCGCTTGTTCAGCCCGCCGCAGGCACCTGAATTGGTTGCCGAGTTGCGCGAACGGCTGATGCGAATTCCCGAAGATGATCTCGAACAGCAGATGGAGGCGTTACGCCACTTCAAGTTGGCGCATCGGCTGCGTGTAGCCGCTTCGGAGATTGCCGGAACGCTGCCACTGATGAAGGTCAGTGATTATCTGACCTGGCTGGCCGAAGCCATTCTTGAGGAGGTGCTGGCACTGGCCTGGCGCCATACCCAGCAAAAATACGGCACGCCTAAACGCATCGACGGCACGTATTGTGATCCCGGCTTCATTATTGTCGGCTATGGCAAGGTTGGCGGTATCGAGCTTGGCCACGGCTCGGATCTGGATCTGGTGTTTATCCACGATGGCGACCCGCAAGCTGAAACCGATGGGCCCAAGTCGATCGACAGCGCGCAGTTTTTCACCCGCCTTGGCCAGCGGATTATTCACTTGCTGACCACGCAAACCAACTCTGGCCAGCTCTATGAAGTGGATATGCGCCTGCGACCTTCCGGAGCTTCTGGCCTGCTGGTCAGCTCGCTTGGGGCCTTTCAGCGGTATCAGGAAAACGAGGCCTGGACCTGGGAGCATCAGGCGCTGGTGCGTGCCCGGGTACTGGTGGGCTGTGAAGATGTGGCGGCGAAATTCGAGACCGTGCGCGGCGCCGTTTTGGGCCGTAAACGCGACTTGACGCAATTGCGCACCGAGGTCAGTGAGATGCGCGCGAAGATGCGCGACAATCTGGGGACCCGCGCCACCCAGGCCGGTATGGCTGATAATGCCTTTGACGCCGCGCAAGCCTTCGACCTCAAGCAGGATGCGGGAGGTATCGTCGATATTGAATTTATGGTGCAATACGCGGCCTTGGCGTGGTCGCACGAGCACCCTTCATTGCTCGAGTTCACTGACAATATCCGCATATTGGAGGGGCTTGAGCAAATAGGCGTGCTGGCAAGTGAAGATGTCGGCCTGTTGCAAGAGGCCTACAAAACCTATCGCTCAGCCGCTCACCGGCAGGCGCTGCAGAAGCAGCCGGGAGTAGTCAGTGGCGATCAGTTTCATGAGCAACGGCGCAGCGTGATGCGTATCTGGCAGGCGCTGGGTCTGAGCTGAGCCTGAATGAATGTTGGCCTGTCGGGTGGTTTGCGCCTCCGGGCAGGTGAGTACGAACAGTCTGTACCAATCGAATTGAGGAGCTTGCAACTATGTCGATGTCCGACCGTGATGGTGTGATCTGGTATGACGGCGAACTGGTGCCGTGGCGTGACGCGAAAACCCATGTACTGACCCACACCCTGCATTACGGCATGGGCGTGTTTGAAGGTGTGCGCGCCTACGATACCCCTCAGGGCACGGCGATTTTCCGCTTGCAGGCTCACACTGATCGTCTGTTCGATTCTGCGCACATCATGAACATGAAGATGCCGTTCAGCAAAGAAGAGATCAACGAAGCTACGCGCGCGGCTGTGCGTGAAAACAACCTGAAAAGCGCCTACATCCGTCCGATGGTGTTTTACGGGTCTGAAGGCATGGGTCTGCGCGCCAGCGGCCTGAAGGTTCAGGTGATTGTTGCCGCCTGGGACTGGGGCGCCTACATGGGCGATGAAGCCCTGCAGGTCGGCATCAAAGTGCGTACCAGCTCGTTCACCCGTCACCACGTGAACATCTCGATGACGCGCGCCAAGGCCAACGGCAATTACATCAACTCGATGCTGGCCTTGCAGGAAGCGATTTCCGGCGGTGCCGACGAAGCCATGCTGCTCGACACCGAAGGCTATGTGGCCGAAGGTTCTGGCGAGAACATCTTCCTGGTCAAGGATGGCGTGGTTTACACCCCGGAAGTCACTTCGTGCCTCAACGGGATCACCCGCAATACCATCCTCACGCTGGCTGAAGAGCAGGGCCTGAAGGTAATCGAGAAACGCATCACCCGTGATGAGGTGTATATCGCCGATGAAGCGTTCTTTACCGGTACGGCTGCAGAAGTAACGCCAATCCGCGAAGTGGATGGTCGTCAGATCGGTGCGGGCCGCCGTGGTCCGGTAACTGAAAAACTGCAAACCGCCTACTTTGATCTGGTGACCGGCAAAACAGCCGCGCACGCAGATTGGCGCACGCTGGTAAGCAAGTGATTAGCTGATTAACAGCTAATCAGGCGGGCGGTTTCACTCGGCCCGCCCTCGCGCGTCGCTGTTTTGGCAGCGATTCGCTGATGAATTAGAGTGATAGGGAGGCGTGAGCCTCCCTGATCGTTTCTGGAATAAGCATGAAAATACTGATCGTAGGTCCAAGCTGGGTGGGCGACATGGTGATGGCGCAGACACTTTTTCAGTGTCTCAAGCAGCGTTATCCCGAGTCCGAAATCGATGTTTTGGCGCCTGACTGGAGTCGGCCGATTCTTGAGCGCATGCCCGAAGTGCGCAAGGCGCTCAGCTTTCCGCTGGGGCATGGCGTGCTGGAGCTTAAAACCCGGCGCAAAATCGGCAAGTCGCTGGCCGGTCAGTATGACCAGGCAATTTTGTTGCCCAACTCGCTGAAGTCGGCACTGGTGCCGTTCTTTGCCGGTATTCCAGTGCGCACGGGCTGGAAGGGCGAGATGCGCTACGGCCTGCTCAACGACGTACGGATTCTCGATAAAGAACGCTACCCGTTGATGATCGAGCGCTTCATGGCGCTGGCCTATGAGCCAGGCGCTGAACTGGTCAAGCCGTATCCGCAGCCATTGCTGCAAATCGACCCTGCCAGTCGCGAGAGTGCGCTTGGCAAGTTCGGCCTGATGCTCGACCGGCCGGTGCTGGCCCTGTGTCCAGGCGCCGAGTTTGGTGAAGCCAAGCGCTGGCCGAGTGAGCACTACGCCAAGGTCGCCGAGTTGAAAATCCGCGCTGGCTGGCAAGTCTGGCTGTTCGGCTCGAAGAATGATCATGCCGTTGGCGAAGAAATTCGTGCGCGGCTGATTCCGGGCCTGCGCGAAGAGGCGATGAACCTTGCCGGCGAAACCAGCCTGGCCGAGGCAATAGATTTGATGTCATGCGCCGCTGCCGTGGTGTCGAACGACTCCGGCCTGATGCATGTGGCCGCGGCATTGAACCGGCCGCTGGTCGCCGTTTATGGTTCAACTTCACCGCAGTTCACCCCGCCCTTGGCGGATCAGGTCGAGGTTGTGCGCTTGGGCATTGAGTGCAGCCCTTGCTTCGACCGTACCTGTCGTTTTGGTCACTACAATTGCTTGCGTGAGCTCAAGCCGCGTCCGGTGGTTGAGGCACTTGAGCGCCTGGTGGCTGATCCGGTCGAGGTTCAATAGTGCGGGTTCTGTTAATTAAAACCTCATCGCTTGGCGATGTTATCCACACCCTGCCTGCGCTCACTGACGCGGCGCGGGCTATTCCCGGTATTCAGTTTGACTGGGTGGTGGAAGAAGGCTTTGCCGAGATCCCTGCGTGGCATCCGGCTGTTGCGCAGGTGATTCCGGTGGCGATTCGCCGCTGGCGCAAGAACCTGATGCAAACCCTCAGGAACGGTGAATGGAGCCGATTCAAGGCGCGCCTGCGTGAAACGCCCTACGATCTGGTGATTGATGCGCAGGGCCTGCTGAAAAGTGCGCTGCTGACGCGCTACGTCAAAGCACCCGTGGCGGGGCTGGATCGTAACTCTGCGCGTGAGCCGATTGCCTGCCGCTTTTACGACAAGCTCTATGCGGTGCCCCGTGAGCAGCATGCGCTGGAGCGTGTTCGCCAGTTATTTGCCCAGGCGCTGGGTTATCAGTTGCCTGACGGGCTGGGAGATTACGGCCTTGATCGTCAGCAGATGGCCGGTGTGGTCGAGCAGCCTTATTTGCTGTTCCTGCACGGCACCACGTGGGCCAGCAAACACTGGCCGGAGGCCTACTGGCGGCAATTGGCCGAGCAAATGAGTGCCAAGGGTTTTGCCATTCGCCTGCCTTGGGGTAACGAGGTGGAAAAAGCCCGCGCCGAGCGTATCGCTGTCGGTTTGGAGAACGCGGCGGTATTGCCCAAGCTGAATCTGGCCGGTGTGGCGCGGGTCATTGCCGGCGCCAAGGCCTGTGTCGCAGTGGACACCGGGCTCGGCCATCTGGCCGCCGCGCTCGATGTGCCGAGTATTTCTTTGTACGGCCCAACGCTGCCTGGTCGCGTTGGCGCTTATGGTCGCTCGCAGGTGCATCTGTGTGCCAGCGGCCGGAATGCAGGCAAAGGTGATCGTAACCTGCCGTGTTTCGATGATCTCAAGCCGCCGCAGGTTGTCGCTGCGCTGGAGCAATTACTGTCACAGCAGGAGCCGGTCTGATGCAGTTGGCGTTCATCCTTTACAAATACTTTCCGTTCGGCGGATTGCAGCGCGATTTCATGCGCATTGCCCTTGAATGCCAGCAGCGCGGGCACAATATTCGGGTGTATACGCCGATCTGGGAAGGCGAAATACCCGCCGGTTTCGAAGTGGTCGTGGTGCCTGTCAGGGCGCTGTTCAACCACAAACGCAACGAGAAACTCACCGCCTGGGTCAAGGCCGATCTGGCCACGCGCCCGGTTGATCGTGTAGTGGGCTTCAACAAGATGCCCGGGCTGGATGTCTATTACGCCGCCGACGGCTGCTTTGAAGACAAGGCGCAAAACTTGCGCAACTCGATTTACCGCAAGTGGGGCCGCTACAAACACTTTGCCGATTACGAGCGCGCTGTTTTTGCGCCCGAGTCGAAGACCGAGATTCTGATGATATCCGAGGTTCAGCAGCCGCTATTCGTCAAGCACTACGGGACGCCCGCTGAGCGTTTCCATCTGCTGCCGCCGGGGATTACTGCCGACAGGCGTGCGCCGGCCAACGCTGATGAGATTCGTCGGCAATTCAGGCAGGAGTTCAAGCTGGCGGATGATGATCTGCTGCTGGTGCAGATTGGCTCGGGCTTCAAGACCAAAGGGCTCGACCGCAGCCTCAAGGCGTTAGCTGGATTGCCGCGCGAACTGCGCAAGCGCACCCGGCTGATTGTTATTGGGCAGGATGACCCCAAACCATTCCTGTTGCAGATCAAGGCGCTGGGTTTGTCCGATCAGGTGCAGATACTCAAGGGTCGCAGCGATATTCCGCGCTTCCTGCTGGGCGCTGACTTATTGATTCATCCGGCTTACAACGAGAATACCGGCACGGTTTTGCTTGAAGCCGTGGTGGCCGGTTTGCCGGTGTTGGTTACCGATGTGTGTGGCTACGCCCATTACATCGCCGAAGCCGATGCCGGGCGCGTCGTGCCCAGCCCATTCAATCAGGACAAACTGAATACGATGCTCGCTGAAATGCTCGCCGATGCCCAGCAGCGTACGTTGTGGCAGCGCAATGGACTGGCTTTTGCGGACTCCGCCGACCTTTACAGCATGCCGCAATATGCTGCCGATGTGATTCTTGCGGAGCGTTCATGAAGTTAATGCTTAACGAGCCATTCAAAAGCCTGTGGGCCGGCAAAGATCCGTTTGTCGAGGTCGAGCAGTTGCAAGGCCAGGTTTACCGTGAGCTGGAAGGGCGCCGCACGCTGCGTACAGAAGTCGCGGGGCGCGGCTATTTCGTCAAGATTCACCGTGGCATTGGCTGGAGTGAAATCTTCAAGAACTTATCCACCGCCAAATTGCCGGTGCTTGGCGCTCGTCAGGAGTGGCAGGCGATTTCGCGTTTGCAGCAAGTCGGCGTGCCGACCATGACCGCTGTGGCGTTTGGCGAGCGCGGTAATAATCCGGCAGCGCAGCATTCATTCATCATCACCGAAGAGCTGGCACCGACCGAGAGCCTGGAAGATTACAGCCTCGATTGGCCGCAAAACCCGCCCGAGGTAAAACTCAAGCGCGCATTGATCGAGCGAGTGGGGCAGATGCTTGGCGAAATGCACCGCGCCGGGGTTAATCACCGCGATTGCTACATTTGCCACTTTTTGCTGCACACCGACAAGGCCGTTCGCTTTGATGATTTCAGGCTCTCGGTGATCGATTTACACCGGGCTCAGGTACGCAGCGCCACCCCAGTGCGCTGGCGCAATAAGGATTTGGCTGGATTGTATTTTTCTGCATTGAATATCGGCCTGACCGAGCGCGACAAATTACGTTTTATCAAAGCCTACTTTCGCAGCGCTTCTGCTGCCCCTTCGTTGCGTCAGATTCTGCGCGATGAAGCGCCGTTACTGGCGTGGTTGCAGCGCAAGGCTGACAAACTGATGCAGCGTTACGCGCGCAAATACGCGCCGGGGGCTGGCAATGAGTGAGTGGCGTCTGAGTGAGGGCGCAACACCTGCTGAAGTTCAGGCATTTGCGAGTTTAGAAGCGGTATTTGCAACTCAGGGCCGCGAAATTACCCGTGACCCGCTCTCCGAGGTGATTCTTTGCGAACTGGACGGCCAGCGCTATTACATCAAGCGTTATCTCGGCGCGGGTAAAGGCCTGCGCCGGTTTATCGGGCGTCCGCGGGTCAAGGCTGAGTGGCAAAACCTCAAAAACTTTATCAAGTGGGGGGTGCCGACTGCGCCCGTCGTCGGCTTTGGCCTGGAGCGCAAAGGTTGGGCGTTTAGCCGCGGTGCGTTGATTACCCGCGAGTTGCCAGCCACCGAGGACATGGCCCAGCTGGCGCAGCGCAACGCGCCGTGTTTGCGTGATGGTGCGTGGGTTGCAACCGTCAGCGCTCAACTGGCAGACGCCACGCGTACTCTGCATGAGCACAACTTCGCTCATAATGATTTAAAATGGCGTAATTTGCTGGTAAATGATGCGAAAGAACTGTTTCTCATCGACTGTCCCGCTGGTAGCTTTTGGTGGGGGCCTTTTCTGCGCTACCGGATCATCAAGGATCTGGCGTGCCTTGATAAGGTTGCCAAGTATCACCTCACCCGTACCCAGCGCCTGCGCTTTTATTTGCAGTACTGCGGGCACGACAAGTTAGACGCACGGGACAAGAAGTACCTGTGGCGCATCATCAATTTTTTCGAGGGCCGCGAGTGATTGATCTTGGTTTGCCATGCTCGCCAACAACGCCTCAACTTCTGTTCTGTGGCGGACAACAGTGTGCAGCAAAGGTTGGCAGCGTATGAAGCTGACTGATTTGCAGCATGCCGGCCGCACGCTTGAGTTGCCGCTGCAAGTGCAGGGCGCCACCGCGCAGCCCTTACAGTTGCTGAGCACTCTGCGCGTATTGCCCAACAAGCGCTACGTTGGCAAAGCCAGTTGGGCCGGGCGTGAAGTGCTTGCCAAATTTCTGGTCGGCTCCAGTGCCGAGCGCAACTATCAGCAAGAGCTGGCGGGCGCGCAGTTGCTAGCAGCGCAAGGCATGCAAACCCCGCAGTTGCTCGAACATGGCTTTCGTCGGGGCGAAGGTGGCTGGCTGCTGTTTGAGTTCCTCGACAATGCACAAAACCTCGGCGATGAGTGGCAGACGCTTAGCGCGCAACCATTGCTTAGTGACGCCCAGCAAACGCTGTTGGGCGAGGCTTTGAAGGTGATCGCACGCCTGCATCTACAGGGCCTTTGGCAGGACGATTTGCATCTCGACAACTTGATGCGCCGCGAAGGCCAGTTGTATTTGATTGATGGCGGCGGTGTGCGCGCCGAGCAGCCGGGTCAGGCGCTGCCCCGCGACAAGGTGCTAAGCAATCTCGGGGTGTTTTTCGCCCAACTGCCTGCGGCGATTGATGACTCGATTGAAGAGCTGCTGGTGCATTACCTGCTGGTAAATGGCGAGCATGCATTGCCGCTGGAGGCGCTACTCAAAGAGGTCGCCAGGGTTCGTCGGTGGCGCTTGCGCGACTACTTGAAGAAAATCGGTCGAGACTGCACGTTGTTTTGCGCGCGCAGTAGCGCCGCCATTTTGCAGGTGGTTCGCCGCGAAGAGGTCGACAACCTTGCGCCAGTACTGAGCCGCCTCGACAGCGCGATAGCAGAAGGTCAGGCACTTAAACTCGGCTGTTCCTCAACCGTTGCGCAAATTGAGCATACCGGACGGTCGCTGGTTATAAAGCGTTACAACATCAAAGGTTTCTTTCACTGGCTCAAGCGTTTCTGGCGCCCAAGCCGCGCCTGGCATAGCTGGCAGGAGGGAAACCGCCTCGATTTTCTCGGCATTGGCACGCCGCGCCCGCTGGCGATTGTCGAGCGCAGGACGCTCTGGTTGCGCCGTGGCGCTTATCTGGTTACCGAGCATTGCTCAGGTGAGGATATAATCAGCCGATTCAGGCCTTATGCCGAAGCGACTGGTTTATCGGCCAGGCCATCTGATGCCGAGTTGGCTGCGCTGGATCAATTGTTTAGTGCAATGCTGCGCGAACGTATTAGTCACGGAGATCTCAAAGGGACGAACGTGCTTTGGCAAGATGGCCGCTGGTTGTTGATTGATCTGGACGCCATGCAGCAGCACAGCAGCGCCCACAGCTTTTCCGGCGCTTACAGCCGTGACAGGGCCAGATTTCTGCGAAACTGGCCGCAGCAAAGTGAGTTGTATCAACTGCTCGACCAACGTATACCCAAGACCTCTGAGTTGCCCGGGCATTGATGCCGGCAGCGATTGCTCCCGATTGGAGCTGGGTCATTAAATAACCGCTGAGTGTTGAGTACTCAGCAGCTTTAAAGAGGTTTTCCCTGTGGCACTGACGATTCTTGGACTTTCTGGCGCGCTTAGCCACGATCCATCGGCAGCACTTTATATCGATGGCAAGCTGGTGGCGGCCGCTGAAGAAGAGCGCTTTGTACGCGACAAGCATGCTAAGAACCGCATGCCCTACGAGTCGGCCAAGTTCTGTTTGGAGCAGGCGGGTATCAAGCCGGCGGACGTCGATGTGGTGGCCATTCCGTTTGCCCCGATCAGCCTGTTCGATAAAGCCCGTTGGCACTACGCCAAGCGCTACTGGTACGCGCCGGATCGCGCCCTCGATGCGATTCTTACCGGCAACCGTCGCTACAAGCGCTACCGCACCAAGATCAAATGGTGCCTGGAGCAGCTTGGCTTTGACCTGAAGAAGGTCAAGATCGAAGCCGTTGAACACCACCTGGCGCATGCTTCCAGCGCCTACCACTGCTCGGGCTTCACCGAGAAGACGGCGATCCTCGGGATCGACGGCAAGGGCGAGTACGCCACTACATTCTTCGGCTACGGCGAGAATGGCAAGATCCACAAGATCAAAGAATTCTACGACCCGGATTCGCTTGGCGGCCTTTACGGCGCGATGACCGAGTTCCTCGGTTTCGAGATGCTTGACGGCGAATTCAAAGTCATGGGCATGGCGCCATACGGCGATGCGTCCAAGTACGACCTGTCGCGTTTGGCTTCCTTTGAAAATGGCGAACTGGTGATCAACACCGAGTACGCCAACGTAATCGGCCTGCGCCGTTACAAAGAGAATGGTAAGGGCTTCTACTTCTCGAAGAAGCTGATCGACTGGCTCGGGCCAAAGCGTGAAGGCGATATCGCCGACGATCCGTACATCCATTACGCAGCAAGCATTCAGGCACTGTTTGAAAAACTTGCCCTGCAGATGATGGATTACTACCTCGGTGACATCATCAAGGAAACCGGCAAGATCGCCTATGCCGGCGGCAGCGCGCTCAACGTTAAACTCAACCAGAAGATCATCGCCCGTCCCGAAGTCAAAGAGCTGTTCGTTCAGCCTGCCTCCGGCGACGCCGGGACCTCTGTTGGCGCCGCCGCGTACGTGTCGAACAAGCTCGGGGTTCCGGTCGAGAAGATGGAACACGTCTACCTCGGCCCGTCGTACTCCAACGAAGATGTGATTGCAGCGTGCGCCAAGCACCCGAGCAAGCCGACCTTCAAGCAAATCGACAACATGCCGCAGCGCATCGCCAAGATCATGGTCGATGGCAATCCCGTTGCCTGGTTCCAGGGGCGCATGGAGTTTGGTCCTCGCGCCTTGGGCGGTCGCTCAATCGTCGGTTGCCCAAGCATTCCCGGCGTTGCCAACCGGATTAACGAGCAGATCAAGTTCCGCGAGCGCTGGCGCCCATTCTGCCCGTCGATGCTCGACACGGTCGGCACACAAATGCTCAAGGTTGATCACCCGTCACCGTTTATGACCTTCACCTTTGAGGTGAATGACGAGTGGAAAACCCGCGTCTCTGAAGTGGTCCACGAAGACGGCACTTCGCGTGCGCAGGTGCTCAAGCGTGAGTACAACCCGCGTTACTACGACATGATGAAAGAGCTGGAAAACCTCACCGGCAATGGCGTATCGCTGAACACCTCGCTTAACCGCCGGGGTGAAGCAATGATCTGCTCGCCGACTGATGCGCTGAACATGTTCTACGGCTCTGACCTGCAGTACCTCATCATGGAAGATATCCTGGTGGTTAAGGAAGGTATGGATTGGTATGACGGTGTCTGAACCGCTTTTTAGTGTGGTCATCCCCGCCTATAACTATGCAGAAAAAATAGCGCGGGCAGTCGAATCGGTAGTGGCTCAGCTGGATCAAGCCTCTGCCGATTTACTGGTGGTCGATGATGGCTCCACTGATCAGACCTTAGAGGTGCTTGAGCAGCTACAAGCCAAGCACAATGGGCGTTTTCGTGTCATCAGCAAGGCCAATGGCGGTTCCGCTTCAGCGCGTAACCGCGGCATCGAGGAAACCTCAGGCCAGTACCTGATCTTCCTTGATGCTGATGATGAGATGGCGCCAGGCGCACTTGCAGTGCTGGCCCAGCATATCGAAGGATATCCGACGACCCGAATGGTCGCAGGTGCTTATTGGTCAGTATTCGACAGTGGCAAACAGCGACTGCGTCCGGCGTCGAACTTCCCGAGCGGTGCACGTGAGCGGGTGCAGGCATATTTGCTGAAAAAGAGCGTGGTGCTGAGCAATGGCGCGTGTGCAATGCACCGTGAGATTTTTGCCCACGGCGTTTATCCCGAGAATTTTCGCAGCGCCGAAGACATCCCCGTCTTTGCTCAGGCGCTGGCGCGTTTTTCCTGTACTACAGTCGAGCAACCGCTGGTGCTGATTCACAAGCACGCGGGAAGCTTGCGGCATAATCTGAAGTTCGCCCGTGAGTCTGGCTTGGCGCTGGTTGATGAGGTGTTTTCAGAGCAGCGTATGCCCGCTGAACTGCAGGACCTTAAACGCAGTTTTGTCGCGCAGCGCTGCGCTTCATTGTTTCGTACGTTTTACAGTGCCGGCGAGCGAGATACGGCGCTTGAGTTCTACAAAGATGCGTTGCGCGCCGACTGGCGCCTGATTGCCAATTGGTCATATACCCGCAAGGCGATCAAGCTCTTGCTGAGAGGGCGTTAATGTCACGTAAGCTCAAGGTTTTGCAGCTTCAGGGGCGCTACAACGTCAATGCATCGGACCTTGCAGAACAGATTATCAAGGGCTTGCCTGCGGATCGTTTTGAGGTCGTTACAGCTTTTTTACGCGGCGCGCCTGGAGAAGGTGAACCGCATAGCGTGGCTTCGCGCTCAGTGTATTTTGATTTTCCGCAGTCGCAGCTCAAGGGGTTGCGACTGAAGGCAATGTATCGGCTTTATCAGTTCTGCCGCGAAGAGGGGTTTGATGTGGTGATTGCTCATCGCTTCAAGTCCATGAACATGCTGATGCTACTTAATCGTTGGCTGAAAATACCGCTGTGCATCGGCGTGCAGCACGGTATCGGTGATTTTGACCGGGCTTACCGGCGCTTTGAGTCACGCCTGCTGCTCACTGATAACTGGCGGGTCGTCGGCGTTTCACGTGCCGTGCATGAGTACTTGCTGGGGTGTGGCGGAGGGTTCACGCCGCGTAATAGTTTGAAGATTAATAACGCGATTGATATTCAGCGAGCGGAGCGTCTGCTGTTGCCTCGCGAGCAGGCGCGTGAAGCGCTGGCTCTGGAGGCTGGGGCTTTCGTGTTCGGCACGATTGGTCGACTGGTTCCCGTGAAAGGCCAGATCTATATGGTCGAAGCCTTTGCCACCCTCAAGGATCGTTACCCTAACGCTCAACTGGCGATTATCGGTGAAGGGCGTTCACGCGCGGATCTGCAAGCCGCCATCAATCGGTTGCAACTGGCCGGACGTGTGCACCTGTTGGGCGCCCGTAATGATGCGCTGCAGTATGTGCGGGCTTTCGATGTGTTTGTCATGCCGTCGCTTTCGGAAGGCCTGCCGCTGGCGATGCTGGAGGCGATGGCCGGACATTTGACAGTGATCGGCTCAGACATCGACAGCCTCAAACCACTCCTTGAAGACAGTGGCGGCTATATTTTCCCGGTGAAGAATGTCACGGCGCTGGCCGAGCAAATGGTCAGGGTTCTTGAGCTTAGCGCTGAAGAGCTTACGGCCAAGGGAAACACTGCTTACGAGTACCTGTGCCACGCTCATTCGATTGACGATTATCGGCAGAATTATCGGCAGTTGATCGAGCAGGCGTTGAATCCGGAGCCTGCAAATCATGGATAAGAACGCTGAATCCCCTCTGGTTACGGTGATCATCGCCTCTTATAACCATGGCCAGTACATTGAAGAAAGCATTCTCAGCGTTCTCAATCAAACCTACCCGAATATCGAGTTGTTGGTGATTGATGATGGCTCTAGCGATGACAGCGTAGAGCGCATCACTGCATTGCAAAATCAGCACGGCTTTTACTTCAAGGTGCAGAAAAACCAAGGGCTTTCGAGCACGTTGAATGACGCGATTGCGATGTCCAAAGGCAGCCTCATCGCGCCGTTTGGTTCGGACGATGTCATGGTTGCCGAGCGCATTGCACTGCAAGTGGCGCACATGGCGCACGCTCCGGAGGTCGGTATTTGCGCCGGCAATATCGAAAAGATCGATGCACAGAGCAAGGTTAAGGATCGTCAGCGTCTGCGCCCGGCACGGCGGCTGAATTTTGATGATGTGTTTCTGCAGACCAAGCCCGGAGCACCTGCACCGACGCTATTGTTCCGGCGCGAGGCGCTCGAAAAGGTTGGCGGCTTTGACCCTAAAATCCGCCTTGAGGACTTGTACATCGAGTTGAAGATAACCCGGGCGGGTTATTTCATTGATGTGCTGGAGCCGGTTCTCGCCAAGTACCGGACACACGACACCAACACCTACAAGAACCTGCGTTTCATGATCGACAGCGTGCTGACGACTTACGCGCTGTTCAGCGATCACCCGCAGTACTCTGAGGTGTGTAATCGCTTCATCAATTCGATGTTGTTGAAGTGCGCGCGTACCGACAAACCGCTCGCTCGCGAGCTATTCAAGCGCTTGCCGGTGAGCGCCTGGAACAGCAAGACGCTTCGGGCAGCAGGACGTTACCTGCTACCGGCGTAGGCAATCTCAAGCTGCTGACTGATTTTGTTGGCGGTTACTTGGCTGCTTGCTTGCGGCTGGTAAACGCGTGGTTTAGCCGGGCAGCGGCTTTGTTGCCGGCGGATTGGGCGTAGCCCTGCACCAGCGAGTCGAGATGTTCGTCGGCCAGCCAGGTCGTGTCTTCCTTGTACCGCACCATATGCTGGACATTTCGCGTGCGCTGCCAGAATGAGAGCGGGCGCGAGAATATCTTCATATCGGACACATCAATCAGGGCAAATTGCTGGTCGGGCATGATCAGTACGTTGCCCAGATGTAGCGAGCGGAAGTAAACCCCGGACTCATGCAGCTGGCCGAGGAAGTTGCCGAACCGAAACAGCTCGTTTGGCAACTGCTCCTGGGTCAAAGTGCGCCAGTAACTGCGCAGGGTTTCGCCAGCGACTGGTTCGTACTGCAAACCGTTGAGTTGCAACTCGGGCACAACAATCAAATCGAGCGTGATGGGTGCTGGGATACCCAGTGCTATCAGGCGTGCGGCATTGCGTGCAAAGCGCACTGACGGCGGTGCCCACAACGAAGACGACAAAAGACGCTTGCGACGAAAGAGCTTAAGGAAGCTGCCATCGGCAAGCCGGGCAACTTTAAGACCGTAGCCGTCTTCCTCGATAGTCTGTGAGCCTTCTAGTTTGGCTTTCAGCTGTGCTTGGGTCAGGGTCGTCATGTGTCGTTCTGCACGCGTTGGCGAATGGACAGGGCGGCAAACAGCGCGAGTGGAATCCAGATCAGGTACCAGTTCTCGTTCGGGCGCGAGATAAACGAACTGCCTTCGGTTAATCCTGCGAATACGCCGTAGCAAACCAGTGCAGACGCCACTTGAATCGCAGCGTCGTGGCGAAGCTGCAGGGTTTTGCGCAACAGGGCGAAGTACATCGCCGCCCAGATTATCAGCCCGATAAGCCCCAGATGTAGCAGTACGGCAAGTTCAACGTTGTGCGGGTCTTCTAGTTGTTGCATGCCGGGAATCGTGAATATGAACTCGCTCTGATAACCGTAGCCAAACCAGAGTTTTTCCTGCGCCTGCTCTAGGGCCTGTTGCCAGATATGTGGCCGGTAAGACAAACCGCGCTCCATCAGGATATCGGGCGCAACAAAGTACAGCGCAACACCCGCCAAACAAACAGCGGCGAACACGTACAGGCCTTTTTTGCCGGTAATCATCATCAGCCAAAGCGCTACTGCAAAAATTGCCAGCAGTGGCGTTCGTGAGCCGGTCTCAAGCACAACTGCCAGCAACGGCAGCGTTAGTAGAATTGCGATCCAGCTATTACGGCCCTGAGACGTTGCCCATGTCGCGAGCCAGTAGGCGCAGAAGAAACCAAATACGTGCGAAGAAAGCAGTGGGTTGCGCAGTGTCCCAGTGCCTACCAAGCGTGCGTCCGCAGTGGCGCTAGGCAGAAACTGGATGAGGTTGTAAGCCGCGCCCAATGACATGACCACAGCACTGACGCGCAGGGTTGTCAGCAAGAGTTTTACATCCCGGCAGGCCATGATTGCGCAGCCGGCAAACAGCATGAATATATACAGTGGCCGCTTGGTCAGGCTTGCAGGGCTGTGCTCGTGCGACCAGTCAAGGCTCAGAATCATCAGTGCGGCCAGCAGCAAAAAGAACACTATGATCGGCTCGCGTAACAGCGTCTTGAACAAACTCGGCTTAACTATCAGTCCCAGCAACGCCGGAAATGCAAAGAAGCCATAGTAAAGCTTGGTGTGGGTACTGAGTTCCGGCAGCCAGATCATCCCGGTCAGCAGCAAAAAATAGCCAAGGGGCAGCCAGTACTGGGCGATCAACGTATATAGCCGAGTTTGAGTTGCTGCCATGAGCTTTGGGGAAGATTGCATTGTCTGGAAGGGGTTGTTAGAAAGGGGCGTAGCATAATTGATCTGTCCGCAAGATGAAGCCTTTGTCGGCTTAGTTTGCAGTTTGTGCTGCAATTTCGTTGCTGGCAGCATGCTTGGCTCTAGTCTTTGAGGCCCTGTGATATACTTTTTTACCCTACCGGCGCGTCGAGCCCTATGAGCGATAAAACCCCTGTCTCTACCAGTCTAAAAATTTATTTCCGCCTGCTCAGCTACGTAAAACCTTACGTCGGCTACTTTGGGTTGAGTATCGTCGGCTACGTGATTTTTGCTTCGACGCAGCCGATGCTCGCTGGAATTCTCAAGTACTTCGTTGATGGCTTGTCCAATCCGCAAGCGGTGCTTTTCCCTACAGTCCCTTACCTGCAAGACCTCGAACTGCTGCAGGCGGTGCCGCTGCTAATCGTCTTGATTGCAGCTTGGCAGGGTCTTGGCTCGTTTCTGGGTAACTATTATCTGGCCAAGGTGTCGTTGAGCCTGGTGCACGATTTGCGCACGGCGTTATTCGACAGCTTGTTAAGCCTGCCCAATCGTTACTTCGACAGTCACAACTCGGGTCATCTGATCTCACGCATCACCTTCAACGTGACCATGGTCACAGGCGCTGCCACTGATGCGATCAAGGTGGTTATTCGCGAAGGGTTGACGGTGGTCTTCCTGTTTATCTACCTGTTGTGGATGAACTGGCAGTTGACCATGGTCATGCTGGCGATCCTGCCGGTTATTGCGCTGATGGTTGGCAGTGCCAGCAAAAAATTCCGCAAACAGAGCAAGAAAATCCAGGTGGCGATGGGGGACGTAACTCACGTGGCCTCGGAAACCATTCAGGGCTATCGCGTAGTGCGCAGCTTTGGCGGCGAGACTTATGAGTCTGAGCGTTTCGAGACTGCCAGCCGTGACAACACCTTCAAGCAATTGAAAATGACCAAGACTGGCGCGGTGTACACGCCGATGCTGCAGTTGGTCATCTACGTTGCGATGGCTGTTCTGATGTTCCTGGTCTTGTATCTTCGCGGTGATGCGACTGCCGGTGATCTGGTGGCTTACATCACGGCCGCCGGTCTGCTGCCCAAGCCGATTCGCCAGTTGTCTGAGGTGAGCGCCACCATCCAGAAAGGCCTTGCAGCGGCGGACAGCATCTTTGAGCAGCTTGATGAATCGCCGGAAGTCGATAGCGGTTCAGTCGAGGTCGAAAAGGCAACCGGTCGTCTGGAGGTCAAAGGCCTCAGCTTCCAGTATCCAGGTACCGAGAAGGCCGTGCTGCACGACATTAATTTTGTCGCGGAGCCCGGCCAGATGATTGCTCTGGTGGGTCGCTCCGGCAGCGGCAAGTCGACTTTGGCCAACCTGATTCCGCGCTTCTATCACCATGAAACCGGGCAGATCCTGCTAGATGGCGTCGATATCGAAGAGTACACCCTGCGTAACCTGCGTCGGCATATCGCGCTGGTGACCCAGCAAGTGACGCTGTTCAACGATTCCGTCGCCAACAATATTGCCTACGGTGATCTGGCCGGTGCGCCGCGTGAAGACATTGAGCATGCGGTAGAAGCAGCGTATGCCAAAGAGTTTATCGATAAGCTGCCCGAAGGCCTCGACACAGAAGTAGGCGAGAACGGCGTGCTGCTGTCTGGCGGTCAGCGCCAGCGTTTGGCGATTGCCCGTGCGCTGCTGAAAGATGCACCGATTCTGGTGCTCGACGAAGCGACTTCGGCGCTGGATACTGAATCTGAGCGGCATATTCAGGCCGCGCTGGATTCGGTTATGAAAGGCCGGACGACGCTGGTGATCGCTCACCGTTTGTCGACTATCGAGAAGGCCGATCAGATTCTGGTGATGGAGCAGGGGCAGATTGTCGAGCGCGGCACTCATGCCGAGCTGCTGGCGATGAATGGCTATTACGCCCGCCTGCATGCGCTGGGACTGGATGAGCCCGAGTCTGAAAACGTCTAACACCACAACGGCAAGCTGCGTACGTCCTGCCATTTGGCGCAGCTTGCCGGCTGATCCTGATCACCAGGTTTGTACTGGCCTGTGCTGATTCGCCTGATAAACTAAGAAACCGCTACTTAAAGGCTTCGGAGTTCACATGAAGTTGTCCATGCCCCGTTTTGATCAAGCCCCGGTTCTGGTGGTTGGCGATGTCATGCTCGACCGCTACTGGCATGGCGGTACTTCACGTATCTCGCCAGAGGCGCCGGTTCCGGTGGTCAAGGTTGAGCAGATCGAAGACCGTCCCGGCGGCGCTGCCAACGTTGCGCTGAATATCGCGGCGCTGGGCGCACCGGCAATCCTGGTCGGTGTCACTGGTGAGGATGAAGCCGCTGAAAGCCTCACCGACAGCCTTGAGGCGATTGGCGTCAGAACCCACTTCCAGCGTATCGAAGACCAGCCCACCATCGTCAAGCTGCGGGTCATGAGCCGTCATCAGCAGTTGCTGCGCATGGACTTCGAAGAACCCTTCAATACCGACACCGATGCGTTGGCTAAAATGGTCGATTCCCTGCTCGACGGGGTCAAAGTGCTGGTGTTGTCGGATTACGGCAAGGGCGCACTGAAAAACCATCAGGCGCTGGTGCAGTTGGCGCGCAAACGCAATATTCCGGTGCTGGCCGACCCCAAGGGTAAAGATTTCTCCATCTACCGTGGCGCGAGCCTGATCACCCCGAACCTCAGCGAGTTCGAGGCGATAGTCGGGCGTTGTGAAGATGAAGCGCAATTGGTCAGCAAAGGTGCCGCGCTGATGCGTGAACTGGAGTTGGGCGCGCTTCTGGTGACCCGTGGTGAACACGGCATGACCTTACTGCGTCCAAGCCATGCACCGCTGCATCTGCCTGCGCGGGCGCGTGAAGTGTTCGATGTGACTGGCGCCGGCGATACGGTTATTTCCACGCTGGCAGCGGCATTGGCGGCCGACGAAGAGTTGCCGCAAGCCGTTGCCCTGGCCAATCTGGCTGCCGGTATCGTGGTTGGCAAGCTGGGTACGGCGGCGATCAGTGCGCCGGAGTTGCGTCGCGCTGTGCAGCGGGAACAAGGTTCTGAGCGCGGCGTGTTGAGCCTCGATCAGTTGCTGATTGCGATTGAGGATGCGCGCGCGCATGGCGAGAAGATCGTATTCACCAATGGCTGTTTCGACATTCTGCATGCAGGCCACGTGACTTACCTTGAGCAGGCGCGTGCGCAAGGTGATCGTCTGGTGCTGGCAGTTAACGATGATGGTTCTGTCAGTCGCCTGAAAGGGCCGGGCCGACCTATCAACTCGGTCGATCGGCGTATGGCTGTTTTGGCGGGCTTGGGCGCGGTTGATTGGGTGGTGAGTTTCAGCGAGGACACGCCCGAGCGCCTGCTCAAGCAAGTGCAGCCTGATGTGCTGGTCAAGGGCGGCGACTACTCGATCGATCAGGTCGTTGGGGCGGACATCGTAAATGCCTACGGCGGCGAAGTGCGGGTACTGAGCCTGGTTGAGAACAGCTCGACCACAGCCATCGTCGAGAAAATCCGCAACCGCTAAATGCTGTGCCGGTAACCCGCTAGGTTGCGGATTACCGGCGTCAGGTACTAGCCCTGACGCGCTTGCGGTTGTTTGAAATCGGCGGCTCCTGCCGGCTTGGGCTTTGCCGGACTCTTGGCAGTTGGCGCCTTGAGTTGTTGCGATTTTGCCCAGTCCTTCCAGCGGATTCGTTCATCGCGAACCACCCAGCCGTCCTGAGCGGCAAAGCTCTCTGCCAGCCAGACGCCGCGGGTACTCGCCGGGCTTAGCTCGCCCTTTTTCAAGGTCAGCAATTCGGCGGTGGGTTTACCGTCTTCCAATGCGATCAGATACAGGTCTGGCTTACTGCGGTCCAGACGTGCGACCAGGGTGCCATCTTCAAGGCATTCATCGGCATGGAACAGGCTCAGCTGTTTGACCTCTTTGGGCAGCTCCATGCGCATGTCGTACACCAGTTGCAGCGAGGCCGTTGGCAAGTGCACATATGCGCGCGGGCGCTCCAATAGCGTCAGATTGCTGCAACGCACCGGGCGCGCAGCCCCCGATAACGATCCAAGACGGAAATTAACCGCTTCACGGTAGTGCAGCACGCCTTGATACGGCGTCGGCAGCCAGGTCTCGCCAAAGCGTCCGGCCAGCCAGCCTTCGGGCGTTTCCATCAGGCACTCTTCAGCGACTTCCTGAATGGCGGTGAGCAGCGGCAAGTTGAGTTCGTGGGCTGGCACGTAGCCGGAAATCAGCTTGAGCACGACATCGCCGCGGTCGGCTCGGCGCTGGCGTACCAGCACCCAGTAATCACGCCCTTGCCAGTTCAGCGTCAAGCGTACGGAGACCCCGAGATTCGCCAGTTCCACGGCAAAGCGCTGGTTGTCTTCGATTTCAATGGTGGTGCGCCGCTCAAGCATTTCCCTGAAGTTAAGCGGGCGGCCCAGGCTCGAATAAGCCAGCCCGTCCGGGTCGGCCTCAACAAACAGTGGCAATGTTTTAAAGGCGTTAGGATCTTTGCGAATTAACGTACGCGACATTTGCGCTCCTTTAGGCTTCTGCTCTGTTGTTTTCGGCGCCCGTGAGTGCGTGCGCCGGTATTCAGTCAGCTCCGAGGGCTGTGTCTCAGCGTAAAGCCTGAATCACCTCGGCGGCCATTGCGACATTCGAAGATAGATGTTTTGCGTTGATGGTGCCAATGATTGCGCTGCTAACCGCCGGATGGGCAAATATCAGTTCGAAGCTGGCGCGTATTGGATCGGCACCAGGAGCGAGGCAGGCGTGCCCGCTGGCGAGGGCTTTCTTGATGAGGATTGCCTTGCCGTGCTCGGCCGCATAATCGAGAACCGGCAATTCGGCCTGCTCATTAAGGTTGTAAGTGACCATCGCGCAGTCGCCTTGCTCCAGCGCCAGCAGCCCGCCCGCCACGGTTTTTCCGGACAGGCCGAAACCGCGAATCTTGCCTTCCTGTTTCAGTGCTTGCAGGGTTTGGTAGATCCCGCTGTTTTGCAGAATATCGACGTCGTTGCCGTCTGAATGCACCAACAGCATGTCGATGTAGTCCGTCTCCAGCCGTTGCAGGCTGCGCTCGACGGAGTAGCGGGTGTGGGCCGGGCTGAAGTCGAAAGAGGAGAGGCCGTTGTCGAACTCTTCGCCAACCTTGCTGACGATGACCCAGTCCTGACGTTGCCCGCGTAGCAGCGGGCCGAGTCGGCTTTCGCTATTGCCATAAGCGGGCGCGGTGTCGAGCAGGTTGATGCCAAGATCGCGCGCCTGGGCGAGTAACTGGCGCACGCTGGCGTCGTCGGGAATGGTGAAACCATTCGGGTATTTGACGCCCTGATCGCGGCCAATCTTGACGGTGCCGAGGCCTAGCGGAGAAACCTGCAAGCCGCTGCTGCCCAGTGGCCGGTGCAAATGATGCAGGCTGCTCATGCGAACATGTGCTCCCAGATTGGCTGGGCGACTTCAGGCTGCTTGAGTACAGGTAATGCTGGATGCTCGGCTGGGACGATGGCATCGCGTTTCAGGCTCGCCATTACCCGGTCGGCAAAGTCTGGTGCCAGCGCCAGCTTGGTCGGCCAGCCGACGATCAGTGTTCCTTCATCAGCCAGAAACGCATTGTCTGGCCGCATCAGGCTGGATTGTGCCGGCTCGGCGCGATCAACCCGGAACGTCGCCCATTTGGCGGTGCTCAGGTCGATCCATGGCAGCAACGAGGCTATTTCAGTTTGTGCCGCTTGAATCTGTTCTTCAGGCGAGCGCGCCACGCCACTGGCTTCGGCGATGTCGCCGCCCATGTACCACACCCATTCGCCGTCTGAGCAAGGATGAGTGGTTACAGTGACGCGTGGTTTGGGACCGCCACCCAGGCAATGGGCATACAAGGGCTTTAGCGATGGCCCTTTGGCCAGCACCATGTGCAGAGGGCGTAATTGTTGCTCAGGCTTGCTCAGGCCGAGCGCAGTCAGCAGTTCAGCAGTGCCGCTGCCGGCGCTGAGCACGATGCGCTGGGCGCGAATTTCCCGGCCGTCTACGCGCAGGCCCACCAGTTGCTGGTTTTCGTGCAGCGGTTCAATCACCTTACAGGCCAGCAGGCTATTGGCGCTGAGTTCGGCGAGCCGGGTAATCAGGCTTGGCACATCCAGCACCAACTCGGCCAGGCGATAAACCTTGCCCTTGAACTTGCGGTCTTGCAGGGCCGGTGGCAACTGATCCCCTTTGACCTGATCAACCCGGCCGCGCACGGCTTTGCTGGCAAAGAAGCTGGTGAGATTGCCGGCAAGGCTGCCTGGCGACCATAAATAATGCGCATCGGAAAGTAGGCGTACACCGCTCAGGTCGATTTCGCCGTTGCCGGCAATCGCTTCGCGCCAGCGCCGTGGCATATCGGCGATGGCTTCGGAGGCGCCAGTCAGTGCCCCGTGCAGCGCGTACTTCGCGCCGCCGTGGATGATGCCTTGCGAAGCTACACTCTGGCCGCCACCCAGTGTGGCGTTTTCCAGTAGCAGCGTGGCATAGCCTTCACGGCGCAACCGCGCATTGAGCCATAGGCCTGCGATACCGCCACCAACGATTAGCACGTCGGTACTCAGAGCTTGGGACATGTGAACGCCTCAACAGTCAAACAGGCTCCCAGTATAGCGCGGGCGACGGTTACAACTCTTGATCTCAGTGCCCGACTGACCGAGAAAACATTTGAATAACCACAACCCCCGCAATAATCAGCGCCATGCCCGCTATTGCAGCTAAATCCAACGTCTGCTGGTAAAGCACCGCAGCAGCAATACTCACCAGCACAATGCCCAGACCGGCCCACACGGCATAGGCCACGCCCACAGGAATGGTTTTGACCACCAGGCTTAGCATCCAGAACGAAATCGCGTAGCCAACGATCACCAGCAGCAACGGCAATGGCTTGCTGAAGCCGTTGAGCGCTTTCATCGAGGTCGTCGCAATCACTTCAGCGGTTATGGCAATCGCCAGATACAAGTAACCGGACATAATCAGTCTCCTTTTCGATTGAGCGATTCTAGTCATTTACATGATGGGATAAAGTGATTACCTATCTGCTATGGAGATGGGTATGCAGTGGAATCTTGAACAGTTGCGTCTGTTTGTTGGGGTCGCCGAGGGCCGGTCGTTTTCGGCTGTGGCGCGGCAGATGAATCGCGTGCAGTCGGCGGTGAGTTCGGCGATTGCCATGCTGGAGGCCGATCTGGGTGTAACCCTGTTCGAGCGCAGCAGTGGCCGCCAGCCCGTGTTAACCGCCGCAGGCAGTGCGTTGTTGGCCGAAGCGCGGGATGTGCTGCACCAATGCCAGCGCCTTGAAGGACGAGCGCTGGGCCTGAGCCGGGGTGAGGAGGCGTGCTTGCGCCTGGCGCAGGATGAGGCCATGCCTTATCAGCCGGTGCTCGACAGTTTGGAGTCACTGTCTCAGGCGTTTCCGCTGCTGGAGGTGCAGCTGGCAAGCGGCGCTCAAGGTGAAGTTGCCAATAAGCTGCTGGAGCGCCGGGCCGATCTGGGCTTGTTGTTCAACCACGAGAAGATGCCCGATGCGCTTGAGCGTCAGCGTTTGGGCACGATTGAGATGGTAACGGTATGCGCAGCCAATCACCCTCTGGCTCAAGTGACGCACATTGGCCGCCGTGAGTTGGCGCGTCACCGCCAGCTTCTCATGGCGCCACAAGAGGGCCAGTATCCGGGCGGTGAACAGCTCAGCCCCTCTGTCTGGCGGGCGGATAGCTTTTACGCCATGGCCGAGCTGGTGATGCGCAATCTGGGCTGGGCCTGGTTGCCGCGCCACGTTGCAAGCTACCCGACGTATCTCAGTCAATTGGTTGAACTGCCCTGCGATTGGACGCCGCCGCCTTTGGTGGTGGAACTGGTCAGGCGCCGGGATGAAGCGCTTGGGCCGGCTGCGCAGTGGCTGGGTAAAAGTTTTGCCGAGCATCTGCGGGCAATCGGCTGATGGAAATTGATCGCTCTGCTAAGCTGCGCGCCCATGAATCGATCAATTTATAGTCTGTTGTTTTATCTCGGTTTACCGCTGATCGCTGTGCGTCTGGCTTGGCGTGCATGGCGTGCCCCGGCGTACGCCAAACGCATCGCTGAGCGGTTTGCTTTTGGCCTGCCGCCGCTGCAGCCAGGCGGCATTTGGGTGCATGCGGTGTCGGTGGGTGAAAGCATTGCCGCGGCGCCGATGATTCGCCAATTGCTGGAACGTTATCCACAGCTGCCGCTCACCATTACCTGCATGACGCCGACCGGTTCCGAGCGTATTCAGGCCATGTTTTCTGGTGCCGAGTATCAGGGCCGTGTGCAGCATTGCTACATGCCTTATGACTTGCCGTGGGCGGCCGCGCGTTTTCTTAAACGACTGCAGCCCAAGCTGGCGGTGATCATGGAAACCGAGCTGTGGCCTAATCATATTCATCAATGTGCGCGCCGCGGTATTCCGGTGGCGCTGGCCAATGCGCGGCTTTCCGAGCGTTCGGCGCGTGGTTATGCGCGCTTCGCCAAACTGACAGCGCCGATGCTCGCCGAGTTGGATCTGATTGCGGTGCAAACGCAGACCGAAGCGCAGCGCTTCCGTGATCTGGGCGCTCGCGCCGAGTGTGTGGATGTCACCGGTTCAATCAAGTTTGATCTGCGTATCGACCCGGCGCTGTTGGCCCGGGCGGCTGAGTTACGCGCGCAGTGGGCGGCTCAGGATCGGCCGATATGGATTGCAGCGAGTACTCACGAAGGTGAGGATGAACAGGTACTGCTGGCGCATCGTCAGGTGCTTGAAGGTGATCCGCGAGCGCTGTTGATTCTGGTGCCGCGTCATCCCGAGCGCTTCAACTCGGTGTTCGAGCTGTGCCGACGCGAAGGTTTTAACACTCAGCGGCGTTCAACCGCTGCCGCTGTGACTGCCGAGCATCAGGTATTGCTGGGTGACACCATGGGCGAGCTGCTGTTTTTGTACGCGCTGGCCGACCTGGCCTTTGTCGGCGGCAGCTTGATTGCCAGCGGTGGGCACAATCCGCTTGAACCTGCTGCGCTGGGCAAGCCGATTCTGATGGGCCCGCATGTGTTCAACTTTCTCGAAATCACTGCGTTGCTGCGCAGTGCTGGCGCCTTGCTCGATGTCGACAGTGGCGAGCAACTGGCGGTCCAACTCAAGCAGTTATGGCAGCAGCCGCAGCAGGCTGAGGCAATGCACAGCGCCGGTCTGGCGGTGATGCAGGCTAATCAGGGCGCGCTGCAGCGCTTGCTTGACGGCTTGGATGCCTTACTCAAACGCTGATCAAAACAGCCGCGCATAAAAAACCCGACAGCAGTCGGGTTTTTTGTTTCAACCGGCAGTAATCAGTACTGCGGATTGCCGTGCATTTGCGCCTCGGCGGCTTTGGCCAGATCTGGCGGAAGGAAGTCTTTATCCGGATTGTAGTCGGGCTTGAGGTAAGCACCCAGCGCTTCCAGATCGCCCGGGCTGAGGGTGCCGGCGGCCTGCTTGAGGCGCAGGTTGTTGAGGATGTAGTCGTAACGGGCATCGTTGTAGTTGCGCACCGAGCTGTACAGCTGACGCTGGGCGTCGAGTACGTCAACGATGTTGCGCGTGCCCACCTGATAACCGATTTGAGTCGCCTCAAGTGCGCTCTGGTTGGAGATGATCGACTGCTTACGCGCCTGTACAGTTTCTACGTCGGTGTTCACGGCGCGGTGGAAGTTGCGCGTGTCCTGAACGATCTTGCGACGCAGGCTTTCGCGCAGCTGTTCGGTCTGGTCAAGGCGCTGATAGGCTTCGCGCACTTGCGAGCTGGTCAGGCCGCCGCTGTAGATCGGGATATTCAACTGCAGGCCGAGCGTGGTTTGCGAAACATCGCTGCCGTACGGCTGAGCGCCTGTCGGAATGCCGGTATTGGTAAAGCCAAGGCTGTCGTTGTCGCCTTGCTCGTAACTGGCCACTGCATCGAGTGTCGGCGCGTGACCGGCCTTGCGCTGACGCAGGGTTTCATTGGCGGCGTCCACGGCAAAGTTGCTGGCTTGCAGGTTGAGGTTCTGCGCGGCAGCCGTATCGACCCAGGCCTTGGCATCATTTGGCGTCGGGGCCAGGATTGGCAGCGTGTGCTTGATGCCTTCGATCGAGGTGTAGTCGCGGTTGGTCAGGGTCATCAAGGCTTGAAAAGCATCATCAACCTGGCGCTGCGCAATAATCCGGTTGGCGCGTGCGGTGTCGTAACCGGCTTGCGCTTCGAGCACGTCGGTTTTGTCTGACAAGCCAACTTCAAAGCGCTCATTGGACTGATCGAGTTGGCGCTTGAACGCCGCTTCTTCGGCCTTGGTTGATGCCAGTGTGTCCTGCGCGCGCAGCACGGCGAAGTAAGTCTCGGCACTCGAAAGAATCAGGTTCTGTTCGGTGGCGGACAAATCCAGTGCAGCCTGCTCGCTGGTCGCTTCGGCAGCTTGCAGTTGATACCAGCGATCCGCACGGAACAGCGGCTGGCTCAGGTTGGCCTGATAGCTGGTGCCGCTGCGCGACAGCGTGGTTGAAGGCTGGTCGAGCGAGGTCCGGGTATTACCCACGGTTGCACCACCCGTAAGATTTGGCAGTAAGCCAGCCCGCGCCTGAGGAACAACTTCGCGGCGCGCCTGATAGTCAGCGCGCGCAGCTGCCAGATCAGCGTTGTTGTTGGCTGCTTCGTTATAGACCGATACCAGGTCCGTTTTAGTTGTCAGCGGGACATGGGCTTGTTCTGCCCAAGCCGAGCCTACCGAAGCAGAGGCAACAGCGAGTGCCAAGGTGAGTCTGCGCAGCATTGGTTTTTCCTAGGTTCGATGTTAGTCAGCAAGGCTAAGGTTAGCTGCCATAAGGGTCAAGATGAGGCCCTGCCGCAGAGAGTGTAGTTTGCAACAAGCTATGTTGCTTCACAGCAACAATCAATGAAAACTCGGCCGGTGAGTCACTTTACGACGAATTGGCCTCAAGGGGCTTGGTTTTCACCTGCACAGTTGTTTAGACTGAGCGCGTTCTTGTCGGGGTGCCCTAATTGAGGGGCTGAGATTGGCATATTGCCGGATCCCGTTGAACCTGATCAGGTTAAGGCCTGCGTAGGGAACAAGATGTCCTCATCACCTGCCATGATGAGTCTCTCGGCACTCAATCCGTGCCCCCCGCGCCACCCGTCTCTGTTCAAGTTCGCTCCGACATACTACTCAGGAGAGTGTTAGTCGATGAGCGTACAACAACAAAATAGCCTGCAGAACCTCAGCGAATCAGCCAAGGTCGATCAACAGTCGATTCAGCCCTTCCCGCGGTCGCGAAAAGTCTACGTGGAAGGTTCGCGCCCGGACATCCGTGTACCTATGCGCGAAATCAGCCTGGACATAACCCCGACCGAGTTCGGCGGTGAAATCAACGCGCCGGTGCTGGTCTACGATACGTCGGGTCCGTATACCGATCCTGCCGTGCAGATTGATGTGCGCAAAGGCCTCGCTGATGTGCGCTCTGTCTGGATTGCCGAGCGTAATGACACCGAATTGCTTGAGGGCCTCAGCTCGCGCTTCGGTCAGGAACGCCTTGCCGACCCTGAGTTGACCAAGATGCGCTTCGCTCATGTGCGCAATCCGCGTCGCGCCAAGCCTGGCCATAACGTCAGCCAGATGCACTACGCACGCAAAGGCATCATCACGCCTGAGATGGAATACATCGCCATCCGCGAAAACCTCAAACTGCAGGAAGCGCGTGCCGCCGGCCTGCTTGATGCGCAGCACGCCGGGCAGAGCTTTGGCGCGGCGATTCCCAAGCAGATCACCGCCGAATTCGTTCGTGAAGAAGTTGCGCGTGGCCGGGCGATTATCCCCGCCAACATCAACCACACCGAGCTTGAGCCGATGATTATCGGCCGTAACTTTCTGGTCAAGATCAACGGCAACATCGGCAACTCGGCGCTGGGCTCCTCGATTGAAGAGGAAGTGGCCAAGCTGACCTGGGGAATCCGTTGGGGCTCCGATACGGTCATGGACCTCTCGACCGGTAAGCACATCCACGAAACCCGCGAGTGGATCATCCGTAACTCGCCAGTACCAATTGGCACGGTGCCGATTTATCAGGCGCTGGAAAAGGTAAACGGCGTGGCCGAAGACCTGACCTGGGAATTGTTCCGCGATACGCTCATCGAGCAAGCCGAGCAGGGCGTCGACTACTTCACCATTCACGCTGGTGTGCTGCTGCGTTACGTGCCGCTGACAGCCAAGCGTGTGACCGGCATTGTTTCCCGCGGCGGCTCGATCATGGCCAAGTGGTGCCTGGCGCACCATAAAGAGAACTTCCTCTACACCCATTTCGACGAAATCTGCGAAATCATGAAGGCCTACGACGTCAGCTTCTCGCTGGGTGACGGCCTGCGTCCCGGCTCGATTGCCGACGCTAACGATGCGGCGCAATTCGGCGAACTGGAAACCCTCGGCGAGCTGACCAAGATCGCCTGGAAGCATGATGTGCAGTGCATGATCGAAGGCCCCGGCCACGTGCCGATGCACATGATCAAAGAGAACATGGACAAGCAGTTGGAGTGCTGTGACGAGGCGCCGTTTTATACCCTCGGCCCGTTAACCACCGACATTGCGCCTGGCTATGACCACATTACCTCGGGTATCGGTGCGGCAATGATCGGCTGGTTCGGCTGCGCGATGCTGTGCTACGTGACACCGAAAGAGCACCTCGGCTTGCCGAGCAAGGATGACGTCAAGACCGGCATCATCACTTACAAGATTGCCGCGCATGCCGCTGACTTGGCGAAAGGCCATCCCGGCGCGCAGATTCGCGACAACGCGCTGTCGAAAGCGCGTTTCGAATTCCGCTGGGAAGATCAGTTCAACCTCGGGCTGGATCCGGACACGGCGCGCAGCTATCACGATGAGACGCTGCCGAAGGACTCCGCCAAGGTCGCGCATTTCTGCTCGATGTGCGGGCCGAAGTTCTGTTCGATGAAAATCACTCAGGAAGTTCGCGACTATGCCAAGGTCAACGGCTTGTCTGATGAAAGCAAGGCAGTCGAGGCCGGCTTCAAGGAGCAATCGGCGCGGTTCAAGGATGAAGGCTCGGTGATCTACCGTCAGGTCTGATCCCAATAAAAGGTGCGTCGGCTTGATCGCCGCGCACCTGATTCGTGGTTTTAGAGCGCCGGGGTTACTGACTCCGGCTTTTGCTTATCTGTTGATTGAGATGCCTTGCGCATGAAAACTCCCAATACTTATTCACCTCATCTGGCGGTTCCGGCCGGGCAGCGCGTATTCGGCGGCCGTGACCTGTTCTCGCTGTGGTTCTCTCTGGGCATCGGCTTGATGGTCTTGCAGCTTGGCGCTTTGCTCGCGCCGGGCCTGGGCATGAGCGGCGCTATGCTGGCCATTGCTTGCGGCACCGCGGTCGGCGTGCTGCTGCTCGGCGCGGTTGCGGTCATCGGCAGCGATACCGGGCTGGCTTCGATGGCAGCGCTCAAACTGTCGCTGGGCAGCAAGGGTGCAGTGCTGCCAGCGCTGCTCAATTTGCTGCAACTGGTTGGTTGGGGTGCATTCGAGATTATCGTCATGCGTGACGCTGCCAGCCTGCTGGCGGGCCGTGCATTCGGTGAGAACAGCCTGCTCACCGAGCCGATGCTCTGGACCCTGCTGTTTGGTGCGCTGGCAACACTGCTGGCAGTAAGTGGCCCACTGACGTTCGTGCGGCGGATTCTGCGCAAGTGGGGCATCTGGTTGTTGCTCGGGGCGTGCGTCTGGCTGACCTGGAACCTGTTCGACAAAGCCGACATGACCGCGCTTTGGGCGCGCACCGGTGATGGTTCGATGCCGTTTGCGCTGGGCTTTGATATTGCCATCGCCATGCCACTGTCGTGGCTGCCGTTGATCGCCGATTACTCGCGCTTCGGCAAGAGTGCGCGCAGCGTATTTGGCGGCACAGCCTGCGGATTCTTCCTGGGCAACTTCTGGCTGATGAGTCTCGGCGTTGCTTATACGCTGGCGTTTGCGGCAGATGCCGAGGTCAACACCTTGCTGCTGGCATTGGCGGGCGCGGGGCTGGGGATACCGTTATTGCTGATCCTGCTCGACGAGTCCGAGAATGCCTTTGCCGATATTCACTCGGCGGCGGTTTCCAGCGGGATTCTGCTGGCGTTCAAGGTCGAGTACCTGGCGCTGGCGATTGGCGCGCTGTGCACCTTGATCGCGCTGTTTGCGCCGTTGGCTGAATACCAGAATTTTCTGCTGCTGATCGGCTCGGTGTTCGCGCCGTTGTTTGGCGTGGTGCTGGTTGATCACTTTATTCTGCGCCGTCGGCAGGTTCCGCAGGGAGCGTTGCCAGCATTACGCTGGGATACCGTGGCAGCCTGGGGCTGTGGTGCGGTGATTTATCACCTGCTGAGCAATTTCTGGCCGGACGTGGGTGCAACCCTGCCGGCGTTGTTAGCGGCGGCGGGGTTGCAGTTCGTGCTGGGAAAACTCAGCTCTCAGGCAAAAACTCTGGTTTCAGTATCCCCTTGAGCTGAGCGTACGGAATGGTCAGCGACGGATGGCCATTCGAGTACGGGCCGAGGGTCAGTACATCGTATTTGAGCAGCAACTGGTCGCGCGTCAACGCAATGTTTTGCGTTTCGCGGAACGGCCAGTCCTTTACAAAGCTTGGGTCTTTATCCAGCTGATTCTTCGCCAGCCAACGCTTATGGGCTTGCTCGACTTGAGCCCAGAATGCCCCGGACCGGCTCGGCAGCAGAATATCGTTGAGGGTCAGCACCTTCCCTGTGTCGCGGTCGTAGTTGATGAAACCGCGACCGGGCATACCGTGATTGCCTCCCGTGTCGATGTAGCTGGAGAACTCAATCACCGCAACATCGTCATGTTGATCAATTAGTTTGGCCTGCAGATAGGTTTTCCAGCCTGGCTCGGCGTTTTGCAGGAAGTCCTTTTCAAACGACTCCAGCGAGGTGGGCTGCGGCGCGTCCGGTGAGTTTTGGGTCATGCTGAGCAGGCGCTTTTCAACCAGTTCATCCAGTTGTGGATTGTTGGCGAACTTCAGCGTGTCGATGTTCACCAGCGGGCAAGATTCACCCGCGCAGCCTGGCAGACGGTGCTCCCACGCCACGCGTTTAGGCTGCAGGGGTTCTTGTTGCGGCAGCAGGCTTTGGCAGCCACCGAGGATCAGGCCGAAACCTGCTATTGCGAGTAATTTGCTCAGGGACATTGAATTCTTCGTTGGCTGAATGAAGAGAATGCAGAGTTTACAAGGGTGTTGGAAGGTTTGGGCAAGGGCGCAAAGGGCTTCACATGATCCACAGGTTATCTGCTGATGGTGCGTTTTGACTGCACAAGCGTGCACGAGTTCGCAGCACATTACCTGATCTGGCCCATTGCCCGCCAACGGCTTGTGGCTTGCACCGGCGTACCACGTAAATTGGCTGCATAGCTGGGCGCGCAGAGTTAGGATGCGCGAAAGCAGCTGATGAATGAGATGAGACAACCATGAGTGAACTGTTCAAAGCCGATGCGGACTCGCTGGAAATACTGCAGCGTGAAACCTGTTTCAAGGGCTTCTACCGGCTCGACCGGCTGCGTCTGCGTCATCGCCAGTTCAGCGGCGCGATGGGGCCTGAGATCAGTCGCGAGCTGTTTGTTCGCCACGATGCGGTCTGCGTGCTGCCCTACGACGCGCAACGCGACGAAGTAGTGCTGATCGAGCAGTTTCGCGTTGGCGCGGCCGATAAAAGCGCCAGCCCGTGGTTACTTGAACTTGTGGCCGGTTTGATAGACAAAGACGAGCAGCCTGAAGAGGTGGCACGCCGTGAGGCGGTAGAGGAAGCCGCGCTTGAGCTTGGGGCGCTGTGGCCCATCACTCAGTACTATCCTTCACCCGGTGGGTCGGACGAACGTGTTCATCTGTTTATCGGCCGTTGCGACAGTTCCAACGCTGGTGGCGTGCACGGTCTTGCTGAAGAGGGTGAAGATATCAAGGTGCATGTGTGGGCATTCGAAGATGCCTTGCAGGCCGTTAAAAATGGCATTATCGACAATGCAGCGAGCATTATTGCGCTGCAATGGCTGGCGCTTAACCGCGCCGAAGTGAGGGGGATGTGGGTTTAAATTTGCTACGTGAGCGCTACCGGGTAGACCTGCTGGAACTGCAGGCCACCTGTGAGGCGAATTATGCTCGGCTGATGCGCTTGCTCCCGGCAATGCGCCAGGAGGAGGGCGTGCGCCGGATTGCTATCACCAGCGAGCAACACTCCATGGGCATGCTGGCGCTCAACGTGCTGGAAAACTGCCCTTACACCTCCACCATCGAGGTGAGTCAGGAACATAATCTGTCGTGGATGCCGGTGCCAACCCTGGAGGTTCGGGTGTATCACGATGCGCGCATGGCTGAAGTCATCAGTGCGCAGAGCGCCCGGCGCTTCCGCAGTATTTACCCGTATCCCAATGCGGCGATGCACCAACCGGACGAGAAAACCCAGCTCAACGTGTTTTTGGGTGAGTGGCTCAGCCATTGCCTTGAATGCGGGCATGAGCCGGAGCCGGTTTTAGTGGGCTCACGCTAGGCAGACCGGCCTACATTCAGAACAGTCTGAAATTCTGTGATACAGGCCCGCTTAGCGGGTTTACTGCCATCTAAGCTAGCCTCCATACTTTAGCTATTCCGCTCAAGGAGATGGCTTTTGCCGAGCGCGCCGATGTCTAAAACCGATTCTTCCGTACTCATCGTGCAACTTTCAGACAGTCATCTTCTTGAGGAAGAGGGCGGCAGATTGTTGGGCATGGATACTTACGACAGTTTGCAGCAAGTGGTCGACCGGGTTCTGCAAGAGCAGCCGGTGGTCGATCTTGTGCTGGCCACGGGCGATCTCTCACAGGATGGCAGCGAAGCCTCGTATCAGCGCTTCCGTGAGGTCAGCTCGGCCATTGATGCGCCTGCGCGTTGGTTGCCAGGCAATCATGATGAAGTGCCGGCGATGCAGGCCGCCTGCGTTGCGACTCATCTGCTTGACCCGGTCGTGGATGTCGGCAACTGGCGGGTCATTGTGCTGGATTCCTCAGTCCCTGGCGCTGTGCCTGGCTATCTGGGTGACCAACAATTGGCGCTGCTGGAACGTGCCTTGAGCGAGGCGCCAGAGCGCCATCACTTGATTACCCTGCATCATCACCCTGTGAGCATTGGTTGCCGCTGGATGGAGCCGATTGGCTTGCGCAATCCGGGCGCGCTGTTTGCTGTGCTGGACCGCTTTCCACAGGCGCGCGCCGTACTTTGGGGGCATGTGCATCAGGAGTTCGACCAGATGCGCGGTAACCTGCGTCTGCTGGCGTCGCCGTCCACCTGCGTGCAGTTCATGCCGGGCAGTGAAGACTTTCAGGTCGACACAACCGAACCGGGGTATCGCTGGTTGCGCTTGTACGACGACGGCCGCTTGGAAACCGGCGTGTCACGGGTGGCCGGGATCGATTACGTGGTCGACTACAGCGTTAAAGGCTATTAACCGCTAGCCGTCGTGCGCCTGCACGTCTGGTCTGTTTCTCAGGGCTGGCGGTGCATCAGGCTTACGCTTTGCAACTTCTTGGGCTAGAGCCTGACCCTGTAAAGCTGCTACCGTTTGGCCTTATTAATCAATTCACTCGAAAATCCATGCCTGCCAGTCACCCCAGCATCCTCTACTTACACGGTCTGAACAGCTCGCCAGCCTCGCACAAAGCCAGTCAGTTGCAGCGGGCAATGCAGCACATGGGGCTGGCCGAACAGTTGGCGATACCGGCTCTGCATCATCATCCGCGTGTGGCAATCGCGCAGATAGAGACGCTGATCGAAACCCTCGGGCGGCCTGTGCTGGTCGGTAGCTCGCTGGGCGGCTACTATGCGACCCACTTGGCTGAGCGGCATGGGCTTAAAGCGCTGCTGATCAATCCTGCTGTGAGTCCGCATTTACGCTTTGATGGTTATTTAGGCCCGCAGACCAACTTTTACAGCAATGAAACCTGGGATCTGACCGCCGATCATGTGAGCGCGTTGGCTGAGCTTGATGTGCCGCCGCCGACGGATGGAAGCCGTTATCAGGTCTGGTTGCAAACGGCTGATGAAACCCTTGATTATCGCGACGCAGGCGTATTTTATCGCCAGTGTGCCTTGCGTATTCAGGCTGGCGGCGATCACGGCTTTCAGGGATTTGCTGAGCGCCTGCCAATGCTCTTTGCTTTTGCGGGGATCGCGCCACAATACTGGCGTGATACCAATTTTTGCGCGCTGGATGTGCAGTGATTAGCCAGTTGATGGCCGAACCCTGCACCTCGCGCTCTGTTTAGAAGTACCTCGATTAACTGAAGAAGATTAAGAGACCTATGGCCAGTTATAACGCAGACGCCATCGAAGTCCTTTCCGGTCTTGATCCGGTTCGTAAACGTCCCGGCATGTACACCGACACCAGTCGGCCCAATCACCTGGCTCAGGAAGTCATCGACAACAGTGTCGACGAAGCGCTGGCCGGTCATGCCCGTTCGATCCAGGTCATCCTGCATCAGGACAACTCGCTCGAAGTCAGCGATGACGGGCGCGGTATGCCGGTCGATATGCACCCTGAAGAAGGCATCAGCGGCGTCGAGCTGATTTTCACCAAGCTGCACGCCGGCGGTAAGTTCTCCAACAAGAACTACCAGTTCTCAGGCGGTTTGCACGGTGTGGGCATCTCGGTGGTCAACGCGCTCTCGACCCACGTTGAAGTGCGGGTCAAGCGTGACGGCAGCGAATACCAGATGACCTTTGCCGATGGCTTTAAATCCAGCGACTTGCAAGTGGTGGGGACGGTTGGCAAGCGCAACACGGGCACCAGCGTGCACTTCTGGCCGGATGGCAAATATTTTGATTCGCCGAAGTTCTCGATCAGCCGCCTCAAGCACGTGCTCAAGGCCAAGGCAGTACTCTGCCCGGGTCTGGCTGTCAGCTTTGAAGACAAAGCCAGCGGCGAGCGGGTTGAATGGCTTTATGAGGACGGCCTGCGCTCCTATCTGGTCGATGCCGTCAGCGAGTTCCAGCGTCTGCCGGATATGCCGTTCTGCGGCAGCCTGAGCGGCAATAAAGAAGCCGTTGATTGGGCGCTGCTGTGGTTGCCGGAAGGCGGCGACAGCGTTCAGGAAAGTTACGTCAACCTGATCCCGACAGCGCAGGGCGGCACGCACGTCAACGGCCTGCGTCAGGGCTTGCTCGATGCCCTGCGCGAGTTCTGCGAATTCCGCAACCTGATCCCGCGTGGCGTCAAGCTGGCGCCGGAAGATGTCTGGGAACGTATTGCCTTCGTCCTCTCGATGAAAATGCAGGACGCCCAGTTTTCAGGGCAGACCAAAGAGCGTCTGTCGTCGCGAGAAGCCTCGGCGTTTGTCTCGGGCGTGGTCAAAGATGCGTTTAGCCTGTGGCTCAATGCCAACCCTGAGTTGGGTCAGCAGTTGGCTGAACTGGCTATCAGCAATGCCAGCCGTCGCCTCAAGGCTGCGAAAAAGGTCGAGCGCAAGCGCATCACCCAAGGTCCGGCGCTGCCCGGTAAATTGGCCGATTGCGCTGGGCAGGACCCGAAGCGTTCTGAGCTGTTTCTGGTAGAGGGTGATTCTGCTGGCGGTTCGGCCAAGCAGGCGCGCGATAAAGAGTTTCAGGCGATCATGCCGTTGCGCGGCAAGATTCTTAACACCTGGGAAGTCGATGGCAGCGTGGTGTTGGGCTCGCAAGAAGTTCACGATATTGCCGTCGCGATCGGTATCGATCCAGGTTCCACTGATCTGACGCAACTGCGCTACGGCAAAATCTGCATCCTTGCCGACGCCGACTCTGATGGTCTGCACATTGCCACTTTGTTGTGCGCGTTGTTTGTTCGGCACTTCCGTCCGTTGGTCGACGCCGGGCACATTTTCGTGGCCATGCCGCCGTTGTATCGCATTGACCAAGGCAAAGAGATTTTCTACGCGTTGGATGATGCCGAGCGCGACGGTATTCTTGATCGACTGGTCGCCGAGAAGCGTCGCGGCAAACCGCAAGTCACGCGATTCAAGGGGCTGGGCGAGATGAATCCGCCGCAACTGCGTGAAACCACCATGGATCCGAACACCCGTCGTCTGGTTCAGCTCACGCTGGAAGACTTCGCCGGTACGGAAGAGATCATGGATATGCTGCTGGCCAAAAAACGTGCGTCTGATCGCAAGTCGTGGCTGGAGTCGAAAGGAAATCTGGCTGAGGTTCTGCTTTGAGGCAGCTGTTATTTACCCTGACCCTGTTTATCTCGGCGCCGCTGTTTGCGGCGACCGAGGCCCCCGAAGAACTCAAGCTGCTCAGTGAAAACCCAGTCGCCGGCATGGAGCAGGGCAACCTGTCCGGGCTGGCGTGGTGCGGTGATGCCTTGTGGGCGGTTTCCGACCGTGAAGACGGGCGCGTTTATCGGCTCAACACCGATGTGAGTCCGTGGCAAGCCGAGGCTGAGACATTTGTTGCGCCGCCGCTGCCGGACAACATGCGGCCTTGGGGCATGAAAATGCGCGGCTGGATCACCGGCCTGATCCGCGGTGGCGATCTGGACTTCGAAGGCATTTCCTGTGATTCCGCTGGCAACCGTTACCTGCTCAGCGAGGCGCATGCTGGTGTGTTGAAAATGCCGCCAGCGGGGGAGCCCGAGTGGCTGACCCTGCCGAAAACATTCATGCGACAGGCGCGAGCCAGTGGCTTGCTGCTGCACTTTAACGCCATGCTTGAAGGGATTGCGATTGATCCGGCAGGCGAGCGCATGTGGTTGGCTGCCGAGCGTGAGCGGCGGGGTTTGCTGGCGTTGTATGGCAAGTCCAACAACTGGCGCTGTCAGGGCCCTTGCGTGCTGCAAAGCGAGAGCGGGGTTGTGGTTGCGCCCAAACTTGGCGCGGGACCAGTGCCCAAGGATTATTCCGATCTGAGCTTTTATCAGGAAAAACTCTTCACCCTGGAACGTCAGGCGCATCAGATCTGTCGCCGTGAACTTGAAACTGGTGCCGTCGAGCGCTGTTGGTCCTTTGCCGAAGAGGCACTGACCGACGCCCGCCGCTACGACAGTAAATACGGCATGGCCGAGGCGCTGTGGATTGATCCCGAAGGCGCCTGGATTGGTCTGGATACCGGTGCTCACACGCGCGCCGATGGCGAAGACCGGTCAATCGTCTGGCGTTTTGCCGCGCCAAAAGGTGGCTGGGAGCAAGCGGAGTGACTGAGCAGACGCCGGGCAAACGCGCGGGGCGGGTGATGTGGGTGCTGGCGTGGGGCGCAGGCATTTTGCTGGCGACACGCTTTTTCGGCGACTGGGAAACGGCTCAGTACAACCCCAATCAGGCGCCGGTGTCGGTTCAGGGCAACGACTATATTGAAGTCCGCTTGGTCAGCTCCCGTGATGGGCATTACGTCTCGGCGGGGCAGATAAACGGCAATGATGTGACCTTTTTGCTCGATACCGGCGCCACGCAGGTGGCGGTGCCGAGTGCAGTGGCTGAACAGCTTGGCCTGCAAGCGGGCGCGCCGATTGTGATCCGCACCGCAAATGGCCGGGCTACCGCCCACAAAACCCGGCTCGACCGGCTTAAACTGGGCGCAATTGAACTGCGCGACGTGCCGGCGTTAATTGCGCCTGGCATGCATGGCGATGAGGTGCTGCTCGGTATGAGCGCCCTCAAACAACTCGAATTTACCCAGCGCGACGGCACCTTGATGCTGCGCCAATCAACTTTGCAATGAGGCCCGCATGAGCGATTTACTCGACTTGAGCCTGGATGGCGTAGAACGCCGTTCGTTGGCCGACTTTACCGAGCAGGCTTACCTCAACTACTCGATGTACGTGATCATGGATCGCGCGCTGCCGCATATCGGTGATGGTTTGAAGCCCGTGCAGCGGCGCATCATCTACGCGATGAGCGAACTGGGCCTGGACGCTGATTCCAAGCACAAGAAATCGGCGCGTACCGTCGGTGATGTGCTGGGTAAGTTCCACCCGCACGGCGACTCTGCCTGCTACGAGGCGATGGTGCTGATGGCGCAACCGTTCAGCTACCGCTACACGCTGGTCGACGGCCAGGGTAACTGGGGTGCGCCGGATGATCCGAAGTCATTCGCGGCCATGCGTTACACCGAGGCGCGGTTGTCCCGCTATTCCGAGGTCTTGCTGACTGAGTTGGGCCAGGGCACGGTTGATTGGGTGCCGAATTTCGACGGTACACTCAACGAGCCGGCGACTTTGCCGGCACGTTTGCCGAACTTGCTCCTGAATGGCACCACCGGCATTGCCGTGGGCATGGCCACCGATGTACCGCCGCATAACCTGCGTGAAGTGGCAGCAGCCTGTGTGCGCCTGCTCGATGAGCCAAACGCCACGGTCGAACAGCTCTGCGAGCATGTTCAAGGGCCGGATTATCCGACCGAAGCTGAAATCATCACGCCGCGCAGCGAGCTGCTCAAGGTCTACGAGACAGGCAAAGGCTCGGTGCGCATGCGTGCGGTGTATCGCATCGAAGATGGCGATATCGTCGTCACCTCCCTGCCGCATCAGGTCTCGGGTTCCAAGGTGCTTGAGCAGATTGCCGCGCAGATGCAGGCCAAGAAATTGCCGATGGTCGCGGACTTGCGTGACGAGTCTGATCACGAAAACCCGTGCCGCATCGTGATTATCCCGCGTTCCAACCGCGTCGATTGCGAAGAGCTGATGCAGCACCTGTTCGCCACCACCGAGCTGGAGTCCAGCTACCGGGTCAACACCAACGTGATTGGCCTGGATGGCAAGCCGCAGGTGAAAAACCTGCGCGAAATGCTCCGCGAATGGCTGGCTTACCGGACCAACACCGTACGCCGTCGTTTGCAGTTCCGCCTCGACAAGGTCGAGAAGCGTCTGCACCTGTTGGAAGGTTTGTTGATTGCCTTCCTCAATCTGGATGAAGTGATTCATATCATCCGTACCGAAGACCAGCCCAAACAAGTGTTGATCGAGCGCTTTGCGCTGACTGACGTGCAGGCCGATTACATCCTCGATACGCGCTTGCGTCAGTTGGCGCGGCTCGAAGAAATGAAAATCCGCGGCGAGCAGGATGAGCTGGCCAAAGAGCGCGACAAGTTGCTCAAACTGTTGGGCAGCGAAGCCAAGCTGAAGAAGCTGGTGCGTGATGAAATCATCAAGGATGCCGAAACCTATGGCGACGACCGCCGCTCGCCAATCGTCGCGCGCAGCGAAGCGCGGGCGTTGTCTGAGACTGAGTTGTTGCCGACCGAGCCGGTCACCGTGGTGGTGTCTGAAAAAGGCTGGGTGCGCTGTGCCAAAGGCCATGACATCGACGCCACCGGCCTCTCTTATAAAGCCGGCGACGGATTCAAAGTTGCAGCGCCGGGACGCTCTAATCAGTACGCGGTGTTCATTGACTCGACAGGGCGTAGCTATTCGTTGCCTGCCCACTCGTTGCCATCAGCCCGCGGTCAGGGTGAGCCGCTTACCGGCCGCCTGACGCCGCCGCCTGGCGCCGTGTTTGAAGCGGTAATGATGCCAGAAGACGACGCGCTCTACGTGATCGCCTCGGATGCCGGCTACGGATTTGTGGTTAAAGGTGAAGACCTGCAAGCCAAGAACAAGGCGGGCAAGGCGCTGCTGAGTCTGCCTGCCGGTGCCAAGGTTGTTGCGCCCAAGCCGCTGACCAGCCGCGAAGAGGACTGGCTGGCTGCCGTCACTACCGAAGGCCGTCTGTTGCTGTTCAAAGTGGCGGATCTGCCGCAGTTGGGCAAAGGCAAGGGCAACAAGATTATTGGCATTCCTGGTGACCGGGTGGCCAGCCGTGAAGAGTATCTGACCGATCTGGCTGTGTTGCCGGTGGGCGCAACGCTGGTGCTGCAAGCGGGTAAGCGCACCTTGTCGCTGAAAGCCGATGATCTTGAGCACTACAAAGGTGAACGCGGGCGTCGCGGGAACAAGCTTCCGCGCGGATTCCAGCGTGTTGATGGGTTGCTGGTCGAGCGGATTACACCGGCTTGATAACAGCTTGTATGAGTACAAGGCTGGAGTCATGGCGCGCTTTAGCGGATGATATGCGCCTTCGGCTAGCGCCGAGGGCATCATCCGTGCATGACTCAGCGGTAATGACGACCTTTTGACTCTTCATCTGCGGGCGTAAATCCACCGATTATGGCGGTTTATATGCAGTATTTCGTCGAAGTTCGGATAACTGCTTAATTGCCGTCTATGCCCCGCTAGCCAATCGATTATTTGGATGCCGGTACAGTTTGCCGGCTGGATGAGAGTGATGAGCCTAGTGCGCCTCCCTTTAGTATTACTTTTGACAGGCCTGGTTAGTCTTGTAGGTTGTGTAAGTCAGCAACCGGTGCCTTTGTATCAGTTGGATAGCGGCAAAATCAGTGTGCCAGCGGACAAGGACGGCATTGCTGTTCTGCTGGGCCCGGTGTCGATTGCGGATTACTTGCAGCGTGAAACCCTTTTGCAGCGTCAGGCTGACGGTAGCTTGATCGCGGCCAGCGGTGTGCGTTGGGCAGGCAGCCTGGCTGCCGAGCTGGATCAGCAACTGCTGCGTCAACTGGCTTCACGCCTCGACAGCCAGCGTTTGGTGTTGTCGCCAGCGGAGCCGGGCTTCACCCCGCAAGTACAGGTTCTGCTGACCATCGCCCGGCTCGACTCAGGCCCGCAGCAGCCTGCCGTGCTGGATGCGCAGTGGCGCCTGATGAGCAAGGATGGCCAGTTGATTGATGGCCGCATGGTGCACATCGAAGAGGCGCATGAGGGCAGCATTGCTGATCAGGTTCGGGCGCAAAGCCTGGCGGTGCAGCAACTGGTTGGCCAGTTGGCCGATGCGATCAAGACCAACAGCGCAACGCCTGTAGCGGTGACGCCGCCAGCGGCCAAGAAGCCTGCGCCAACCCCGGCGGCGAAAGAGCCTCCGCCGAAGATACCGATGGCCCAGCCGATCCGCATAGATTCCGAGGTTTATCGCTTCTGATAGCGTTGCCCGGATAAAACAAAACCCGCAATTGCGGGTTTTGTTTTATCCGGGATCTGGCATCACTGGGTTTCGTGCATCCGGCCCAGTTGGCGTTCCAACAACGACGGGTAAGGCTCCAGCAGACGCTCAACGCAGCTGGCACCCTCGGGGCTGGCAATCGCACGAATGCGCGCACGCTGGCGTACCAGCGGGTCTTCAGCAATGCTGCGCTCAACCAGCAGCAGATTGCGGCTGTGTTGCGACAGCGCGAGTGCATCTTGCGCGTGTTCATTGAGCAGCAACTCACCCTGGCTCAGGCCAGTGAGGTTCTTGCCCTGAGTCATGCCGAGCTGCAATTGCAGTGTGATGCCGCTGTCGGCGACTTCTATCTGCAGGGCGTGGCCCAGCGCGCGCATCAGCTCACCGCAGCAAATGGCATGGGTCAGGTAATCGTCGTCACCTTCCTGACAATGGAACAGCATCAGGCTGCTGCCGTCGCTCAGGGTATACAGCTCGCCTTCATACAAGGCCGATGCCTGATCAAGGCAGCCGCGATAGCGCTTGAGCAATTCCAGCAAGCGGCTGCGGGGCAGGCGCTTGAGCTGGTCCTGCGCGCCGAGCTGAATCGCCAGCACCGCGCTTGGCAAAGTGGATTTAACCGGCGCTGGCGCCACTGGCGTGTGCTGGGCAACGGGCTCAGGTTCGGGCTGCAAGCCGTCGAAGGCATCGTCGTCATCGCCATCGTCGAGGGCGGTGAATACCGGCGCACGGCGCACGGCAGGCCGTGGCTGCGACGGTGTCCGGTCCGCAGGAGCGTCGTCAATATCGAACTCATCGCGATCGGCGCTGAGGTCGGGAACATGAAAGGATTGCGCGGCAGCCTCAGGCTCATCAAGGAAGCTGTCGTCGATGTCATCCAGCGCAGGTTCTGGCTCTTCGACCGGCTCGGGCTCCGGTTTTTCAGGGACCAGACGCGCTTGCAACTGACGGGCGAGATCGCCGACTTCATCATTACGGCCCGCGCCTGGCGCGTGATCATCCGGGTCGCGCAGCCAGATGCGCAACTGCATCAGCGGCGTGGAAATGTGCCGGCCCAGGCGCAGACTCAAGGCCAGGGTCAGGGCCAGCAGAATAAGGCTGAGAATGCCCATGCTCTGCAGGCTGATCGTCATCGGTTGCTGGAACTGCTGCATATCGAGGCTGATGCGCAACTGCCCGGCAATCACATCCTGAAAGGTGATCGCGGTCGAGTAGAGGCCGTCGGTTTCGCCGAGAATGCTTTGGCTCGGGCGCGTGCCGGCTTCGGCGAGAATACGGTTATCGACGCTGTAAATGGCAGCATGCGCAACCAGCGGGTTTTTCACCAGATTATTCAGCAGCACGTTAAGGCTGAGAATATCGTTGGAAACCAGCAGCTCGGTCGCCGAAGCGGATGTCTGGATAATCAGGCTGGTGCCCAGCGCGTCAGCTTGTTGCTGCATGGCTTGCTTGAACTGCATGCCAATCACCCACGCATAGATCGCCAGCGCCATAACGACGAGCAGCAAGCTATGGCTGGCGATACGCAGCGGCAACGGCACGCGACGCTGGCGCAGGGCCTGAAACAGCAATACGAAGAAGTTATCGGATTTCACGGGGGCGGGCCGGTTCACAGAGCTCGGCTCTTGTCGACTATAGATGCCGCGCAGTATAGCGATGAGCAGGCATGTGGCAAAGCACCCAGAATGGCCGGAAAGTCAGGAAAATGGGTAGAATGTGTGCCTCTGCCCAGCCTGACTGGGGATTACCGTTACTGAAAAATTCTTAACTGCCAGCAAACGGTGAGATTTAACGGGTGTTTTACCCGCAGATTCACAGCTAATAGGTGCTTGCGCGCCACTATTAGCTCTATTTATTGAGTCGGACAGCAGCAGCTGTCCACTCACTTTCACCACTAACCTGCCTGGAGAGTGCGCTTTGCGCGAAATCGTCCTGATCAACATTACCGGCGAAGATCGTCCGGGGCTGACGGCCGCCATTACCGGGGTTTTGGCGCAAGGCGGCGTTAATATTCTGGATATCGGCCAAGCGGTTATCCATGACACTTTGTCTTTCGGCATTCTGGTTGAAATTCCCGATACCGAGCGCGCCTCATCGGTGCTCAAGGATGTGCTGTTCTGCGGCTATGAACTCGACCAGCAGGTGCGTTTCACCCCGGTCTCCGAAGCGGATTACCAGCAGTGGGTCGGCGCGCAGGGTAAACCGCGGCATATCGTGACCCTGCTGACGCGCAAGGTCACGGCTGAGCAATTGCAGCGCGTCAGTGCGATTACGGCCAAGTACGGCCTGAACATTGATCACATTGACCGCCTGTCTGGGCGCATGCCGCTCGACATGCCGGATGAGCAGGGCAAAGGCTGCATCGAGTTTTCGGTACGCGGCGAGCCGGCAGACCCAGCCGCACTGCGTGTTGAGTTCCTTGGTGTGGCGCAAGAGCTCAATGTGGATATCGCCTTCCAGCAGGACTCGCTGTTCCGACGCAATCGCCGCCTTGCCGTGTTCGACATGGACTCGACTCTGATCGAAGCAGAGGTCATCGATGAGCTGGCCAAGGCCGCAGGCGTGGGCGATCAGGTCGCTGAAATCACCGAGCGGGCGATGCGTGGAGAGTTGGATTTTGCCGCGAGCTTCAAGGAGCGTCTGGCGCTGCTCAAAGGCTTGTCCGAGGATGTGCTGAGCGATATCGGCGCCTCGCTACGCTTGACCGAAGGCGCTGAAACGCTGTTCAGCGAATTGCGTCGCCTGGGTTACAAGACGGCGATTCTGTCTGGCGGTTTCACCTACTTCGCCAAACAGCTGCAAGCCAAGCTGGGTATCGATTACGTGTTTGCCAACGAGCTGGAAATTGTCGATGGCAAAGTCACCGGCGTGGCGGTCGAACCGATTGTCGACGCGCAGCGTAAAGCTGATTTGCTGCGCCAGCTGGCGGCTCAGGAAGGTTTGCGTCTGGAGCAGACTATTGCCGTGGGCGATGGCGCGAATGATTTGCCAATGCTGGCCATTGCCGGTTTGGGCGTAGCCTTCCGGGCCAAGCCGTTGGTCAAACAGTCCGCCAAGCAAGCCATCTCGACGCTGGGTCTGGACGGCATTCTCTACCTGCTCGGTTATCGCGACCGCGACGGGCTGGATTGAGCTGTTAGCAGACACGTAAAAAAACCGCTTGATAGCGGTTTTTTTACGTGTGCAGTTTGTTGACTCCGGTGGCGTGCAGCGCGTGGCGGCTACATATCCTCGGCTGAGAAGTCGTAGTCCATCGTCGGGCTTGGCGACTGCACGTAATGGCCCTGAATGTAATTGACCCCGGCCTGCCACAGTGTCGAGAGCATTCCAGCTGTTTCAACGCAGGGCACGATGGTCAGTTTGGCCTGAGCGTGCAGGCTGCCGAGCATTTCCTTGAGGGTTTCCTGATTCTGCGGATTGCTCAGGTCTTGCGAGTAGGAACTGTCGAGTTTGACGAAGTCGACATGCAGGTGTTTCAACGCATTGAATGGGTTGAGGGCGCAGCCAAACATGCTCAGGGCCACTTTGCAGTGCAGCTCATTCAGGCCCTGGCTCAATACCTTGGCCTGCTTGAGGTAGGTGATTGCGTCCGGCTCTTTGAACTGGAATATCAGCGCATCCGAAGGCAGCCGCGCTGCCTTGAAGGCCACGCTCAACCACGGCAACAGCGTCTGATCCTGCAAACTGGCGCTGGTCAGGTGGATGAACAGGCGCGTCTCATGGCCTTTGCTGCGATGCTCGGTGAGGTATTTGACCGCATTGAGAATCACCCAGCGATCCAGCTTGGCGCCGAGCCCGGCGGTATTGGCAGCCTCGAGGAAGGCCTCCGGGAGCAGCTCTTCGCCCTGTGGGCTGAGCAGTCGCAGGAGCACCTCGTATTGCTCGGAGGTATCGCCGCGCAAGCTGATAATCGGCTGATACAGCAAGCGGAAACCGTTGTTGTCGAGCGCCTGCTGAACCATCGCAACCATGTTGCCGCGGTTGGCTGCGGCGGCGAGTTCGTCTGCCGGGTCGAATATTTTCAGGGCATTGCCGTCGCTAAGCTCTTCGGCGCAATGATGCGCGCGATCGACAACTTCCAGTACGTTGGCGGTTTTTTCGCTGAGGCCGGCGGCGCCGATGCTCAGGGTGGTTTGCACCGAGACACCGCTGACATCGAACAGGTGCGCATCCACTTTCTTGACCAGACTGGCCAGCGAAGGGCCGGCATCTTCGGGCGTCAGACCCGGATGCAGCACGGCAAAAGCATCATCGCTAACGCGCGCCAGATGTACGTCTTCTGCAAAGTGCGAGCGCAGCAGGTTGGCCAGATCGGCAAGCAGCATATCAATTTCGGCGAGGCCGATCTTGCCGAGCAGGTTGGAATAATGATCGACCCGAACGTAAGCCAGAGAGGCCGGTTGGCCGGTGCTGATTGCGCGGCTGGCGGCGCTTTCGAGCAACTCAAGGAAGTAGGTTCGGTTGTACAGCCCAGTGACCAGATCCTGGCTGCTGATCTCACGGAGCTTTTCTTCCAGCTCGGCGTTATTCGATTCCTTGCGGATCACCACCTGTGTGCAGGGTTCGCTGTCGTAGGTGGCCGGCACGAGGCTCATGCGCGCCTTGAATTGCTTGTTGTGCGCGGTAACGCCTGTGCAAGTCAGTTCGGTTTCGCCGTCGGCGTTCTGATAATTCTTGAGGAATTCTTTGAAGCCTGCCTGATCGTCACTGGCGATCAAGTCGATCATCGGCATGCCTTCGAGTTCGTCGGCATCCTCGTACTCGAACAACTCAAGGTAGGCACGGTTGGCATAAATATGCATGCCGTCGTGCACATAAGTGATGGCATCGACCGAGCTTTCGAGTAGCGAATGGCAGCGTTTTTCGGCTTCGCGCAGGGCTATTTCAGCGCTGCGGCGCGCGCGTCGCTCTTCAAGATTGCTCAGCTCGCGTTTTGCGACCAATACCAGACGCTCGTCGTCACCTTGCGGCACGGCATCCTGCGCGCCCATGTTGAGGGCTTCGGTCAGGCTGTCGGACTCGTTATCGGCGAGCAACTGAATGATCGGGATGTCCTTGGCCAGCCGCCGAATAACACTGATCGCCTCGGTTGGCGCAAGCGCCTGGCTTTGCGGTGCGCAAATGAGCAAGTCCCAGCTTTGCTGGAGCGTCTCTGTGAGATCGTCGCTTGAGGTCAGGCGGTGGACGCGGGTTGCGCTTCCGGAATTTCGGAAAAGACTAACGAGGCGTTCGGCCTCGTTTTGCGAGTCTTCGAGAATAAGTAGCCGTATAGTTTTTTTTTCGATGGCCATTATGGGGTCGAGGCTACGCCGATAGAGGGTGAAAAGACGTCAAAATTGATGATTTGGCAATCTACAGCGACTTCCAAAGTGAGTCAAAGTCTTCCTCGGTACTCAGCTTATGGGTTGTCCCAGCTGTGACGGGCTTCCCTTGCTCAGGCGGTGGCTGGTCCATTTGACGGTACTCAAACTGGCTGAAACTGCCGGTGCTGGTCTTACGGCGTAGCAGGACCGCACGGTGTTCGAGACCATTGATGTTGAGCCTCACTTTGCTGCCTTCCTGAAACGGCAGGCGCGGTGTTAGCAGGCTTGCTGGCCGCGAGATGGCACTCATTTCCGGGAGCACCAATGCGCGCAGGTATTCACTGTTCTGCTCGCTGGTGCGCACCAGTTGCAAGCCGCAGGCTTGTGCGCTGGGCGCGATAAGCTCGATGCCCATTTGGGTGCCGCCTGCGCGTGCCTGACGAATCCAGCGCACTACGGCGATGCTCCAGCCAAGCTCGGGCAGATCGCGAACACCGACCAACTCGCCCGCCTGAAGCTGGCTTGGCACCTCGCCGGGCCAAGTCAGGCAGTAGCCGCCGGGGCTGTGGTTGATGATTGCCAACGGGTAGCTTGGATAAGTCTCACCGCTAGTTTCATCGTCCTCAAGCATCGTCGATGGCTCTTTGTAATAGCCAATCTCGTCGTACTGCAAGCCGTTCTCCCAGTCGGGACTTTTATCGACGTCATAAGCTTGCGACCAGCTGTCTTTCGACAGGCTTGAGGTATTGAATACAGCTTCGCGAGTAACGGCTTTAGCTTTCAGGCACTGGCCGAACGAACGCTCGCCACTGAGAAAGAAGTGCACGGCGCTCATGCCCAGGCACACGGTTAATTTGCCCTGACCTGTGAGCCGGTTGAATGTGCGCTCGGATAAATCACCCCACGCGGCGCTTAAATGGTGCAGGGTTTCGAGGCTCATGCCCGTTGGAATATTCAGCCGTGAGACTTTGCGCTGCTCGGGTTCGAGCAGCAGGTATTCCTTGAGCATGTCTACCAGCGCGTGGGTATCAAGGCCCAGTGTGTGTTGCAGCGCCTGATCGGTGAGCAGCGAGGTATAGCGGGGCGGGCTGTCGTGATCGACCGCTACGGTGAACAGGCTGGTTGGCGTTGCCTTGTCCTTTAAATGTGCCAGATGACTCCAGCTTTCCAGCGCCTGCGCGACATGGGCAATGCTGCTCTGGCGCAACTGGTTGCAGCGGGCGCAGCCGATCAGCAACGCTACCAGATAGCTTTGTTCACTGCTGCTGCTCTGATTGGTGTTCAGTTTGTCTGGCACCGGCGTGCTATGCAGGCGCTTTGAGCGGGCAATTTGATAGAGCAAATGCAGCTCAAGCCAAATCCTTTCAGGCACCGGGCAGTAGAGTTGCGTGGCGCGCACCAGAGGCGCGCAAAGGCTGCTGATGGCGCGCTGCAAAGCGACCGTGAAGGTCGTTGCCAGCTCCTTGCTTGGCTGCTTGCAGATATCGACAACAATCAGCTTGTAGCCCATTGCCAGATGATTTTGCAGGGCCTGACACAGGTTGGCGACTTTGCGCGGACGCTCTTCGAGCACAATCGCCTTGTTCAGAAAGTGACGCTGCAGATGCTCGCAGACGAAGTACACCTCCGGGCGAATCAGCTCCAGCAGTTGCAGGCGATTGTCGGCTGGGGTTTGCAGCTGATTGAGCTCAGCCAACGCTTGATAAAGTTGACGCGCCGTCTCGCCAATATTGGCCTTTGGCAGCCCGGCTATCCAGCGCTTGACCTCGCGTGGGGAGGCCTCGCTGAACGTCAGGCTGGCTTTGCTGGGAACCGGAACTCGCAGCAGTAAGTAGGGGCTCATTTTATCGGTCAAGCAGGTGCTCCAACATCAGTTGGTGTATTGAGTCGTCCAGATCATCCGTGAGCTGTGGCCGGACCTTGTATTACTTAGAGCATAGATCAGGCAGGAAAATTCCTACAGAACCTAAATCAATCATAAGCGATCCGGGCCGATTTCAACCTTTTACCTGAATTACCTAGCCAGAAGTTGGCCCATGCGCACTTCGCTCCCAGCGTTGAGCTGCTGATCCCACTCAACAACTTGCGGGCCAAATAGCACGACGGCGGTCGAGCCGAGTTTGAATCGACCCATCTCTGCGCCTGTTGCCAGGCTTACAGGCGCGCGAGCGGCCTCGTCGTAATTGAAGGTTTTCAGCTCACGCTTCGGCGGGGTTACCAGACCGGCCCAAACGGTTTCAACCGAGGCCACGATCATTGCGCCGACCAGCACCACAGCCATCGGGCCGCGTTCGGTATCGAACAGGCAGACCACGCGCTCATTACGGGCAAACAGCTCCGGCACGTTTTCAGCCGTGGTTTGGTTCACCGAGAACAGGCGACCTGGCACATAAACCATCTTGGTCAGGGTGCCAGCCAGCGGCATGTGTACGCGGTGATAGTCCTTGGGCGACAGGTAGACGGTGGCAAAGTCGCCGCCCATGAATGGCTTGGCTATTTCAGTGTCGCCGCCCAGCAGCTCGGTCACGCTGAAGCTGTGGCCTTTGGCCTGAAAAATGCGGCCGTGTTCGATTTTGCCCAGTTGGCTGATTGCACCGTCGGCCGGGCAAAGCACCGCGTTCGGCGTGGCGTCCAGAGGGCGGGCATCGGCTTTCAGGGCGCGGGTGAAGAATGCGTTGAAATGTTCGAAGGCGGTTGGGTCTTCAATCTGCGCTTCGCTCATGTCGACGTTGTACTGTTTGATGAACCAGCCGATCAGTCGATTTTTAAACCAGGCTGTCTTGCACTCGGCGGCAAAACCAATCAGGCGCGAGAGCAGGTGGTGCGGCAGCAAGTACTGGCTGATGATGAACAAACGTTGTTTCATGGGATTCCCTTGAAGGCTATCGAGGCCCGCCAATGCGGGCCGTAATAAATGGCAATGCGTGACTACTGCTCGACGGGGGTGTCAGGGTGGTTGCCCCATTCGCCCCAGGAGCCGGCGTAGGCTTTTACGTTCGGGTAGCCCAGTGCTTTGGCGACCAGATAGGTAAAGCCCGAACGGTGATGCGTCTGGCAGTGGGTGATGATCTCTTTGTCGGGCGTGATACCCAGTTGCTCAAGGATTGCCTGCATGTCTGTACGGATACGCAGTGCCCGATCTTTATCCATGCCCGCGGTCCACTCGAAATTCACCGCGCCGGGGATGTGTCCGCCTTTGGCTGCAAGTACTTTTTCGCCGGAAAACTCGGTAGGTCCGCGCGCATCCCAGATCGCCAGGTCGGCGGCGCCCAATCGGCTCTGCACATATTCACGCGTGGCCGTCGGGCCGTCGCTCAGTGTCAGGCTGACGGGCTCGCTGTGAGCAGCTGGTGTTTCGTCGCTCAGTGGCAGTTGTTCGGCCTGCCAGGACAACAGACCACCGTTGAGGTAGTGATACTGGTTATGGCCGATAACATCAAGTAACCAGATGAAACGTCCGGCCCAGCCGCCGCCTTCGTCGTCATAAACCACATACACCGCGTCCGGGTTATGCCCCAGCTCGCTGAACAGTTGCTCGAGTTGCGCCTTGTCGGGCGTTAGTCCGGGCGCAGGTGGCTGGCCTAGCTGGGTGCGCTTGGGGTCGACAAAATGCGCGCCAGGAATGTGCCCGGCTGCGTAGCGTGCGCTGCTGGTCAGATCGACCAGAATCAACTCGGGCGCATTCAGGCATTGCGCCAATTGGGCGGGTTCTATAACCAGCGGCAACTCAGCAAAGGCGGACATGCTAGGCCTCACATGGGATTAAAAACCCCAATTGTAACGGAAACCCTAGCCTGCGCGGTTAGCAAAGCTTGTCAGTGCGCGATCAATGCATTGAGCGGTTTTGCCAAATATTTTCAGTTGAGTCTCGCTGAGCGGTTGCCCGTTGATGTCAGCCACCAGCAACATCACCACCCGGCCCTCGTTTGTGACTGAACGCAAAAGCAAGTTCTCGCCGGCGAACAGTGCTTTCAGCGGTCCGGGTAGCAACGCCGAAAATTGCGCGATATTGACGGGCGTCAGGTGCAGTTGGCCGGGTTTGGCCAGCAAGCTGCGCAGCACCTGGCTTTGCTGAGGCAGCAGCGTTATGTCGGCGGCCTCTGCGGGCAAGCCTGCCAGCTCCTGTACCTTCAAAGCACTGAGCTTTTGATCGATACGCAGCAGTAACAGGCGCTGCATACCCGCGGCTTGCAATGCCTGAATCGCACATGAACTGAGCTGCATGGTGTTGCTGAAGGCGCTCGGGCTTTGCAGCAATTGCGCGCATAACTGGCGCCATTGCTGCGCATCGGTTTTGGCGGGGGCGCTGGCCACATTCGGCCGCAAATGGACGGCGTCCCACGGCCACAGCAGCGCCTGCGCCGGATGCCAGAGCTGTTCGGTATCGCAACGTCTCGCGCTTACTGCGGCTTGCTGGTGGATTTGCTGCTGCAACTCGCCAATCGATGCCTGCAAATAAAGCCCGGTTAATTGTTGCCAGCGCAGGCTGTGCGATCCGCTCCAGCAGTGGTGCGCGGACAAGGCAATGGCATTGGCAAGCAAAACGCTGTTGGCCGGATGCGTCAGCCAGCGGCTCAGGTTGTTGTCTTGATCCAGGCATTGTTGTTGCTGCAACGGGTGTTCGTTGTCCCGGGCAATGTGCAGCGCCCGCACCAGCAGACGTCGGTCGGTAAGCAGCAGGCGATAGGCCTGGATTATCCACTCGGGCAAGCGCCAGTGCTCGGCCAGTGCGAGGCACAGGCTGGGCAGGGAGATGCCAAGGAGTTGCTTCTCGACCTTGCACGCTTGCTCGCCATTGAGCAGAACGCGTTGTTCCCACTCATCAAAGAACTCGGGGTGGGCGGCAACCAGCGGCCACAACGGTGCCAGGAACAGAATGCTGCCCCAGTTTATTTCCTGCCAAAGCCGCGCCAGTCGCCCGGCGAACAAGCCATTCGCCTGCTGCGCCGCGTGCTGGCTGATCAACAGGATTTGGCGCAGTTGCCGCGGAATCTGCTCGACGGGCAGAGTTGACTGACGACTGATCAGCTGTGCACTGCGCTCCAGGCCCAGTCGGCTCAATGCGGTTTCCAGATGCGCGCAAGGCTCGCCCAAGGCGGAGGCGCTGCGATTGGCCTCGCGCATGATGCACAGTGCCAGCGTTGGCGTGCGTTGCATTATCTCGCCAATGTCGCGCAGCGAGCGGCGGCTGTCGCCGAGTGCACGCGTTACTTGCTGCAACGCTTGCGGTGTGACCGGCAGTGGTTGTTTGTCGAGAAGCTCAAGCCACTGCGCGCGCGTTTTTGGGCTGGGTAAGGGCATCACTTCAACCAGACTGATTTAAGAGGGTGGAGCGTCAACGGGTGCTGTTGGCTTGCACCGGCGCTCTGATAAAAATAGTTAGAACGCTTCGCACCAGCCTGTAAACTGCGCCACGTTGTGGTTAGCTCTTTGTCGGCTCCGCCAGTCGGTTCTTGAGTCGCGCTGGTTTTGCGCCGAAATAAATTCTGCCTACAGTCTCGCGCAAATCTTCCGATACAGAGAAGGATTGTTTAAAAGAATCCTTATTTCAGGTCTTCAAGTTTTAAAATTATGGCAAAAATAATCGGCATAATTGTGGTGTTTGCCAGCGTGCTTGGGGGCTTTATGCTCTCTGGCGGCCATATCATGGCGCTGGTTCACCCCTTTGAAGTATTGATCATTGGCGGTGCGGCGCTGGGGGCTTTTTTACAGGCCAACCCCGGCAGCACGTTCATGCAGGTCTTCAAGAAATCCTTGAAGATGTTCAGCTCGCGCTACAAGCACAGCTACTACCTTGATGTGCTGCGCCTGCTCTACGAGATTCTCAACAAGAGCCGCCGCGAAGGCATGATGGCCATTGAGGCCGATGTTGAAGACCCGGCAGCGAGTCCGATTTTCAGCAAATACCCGGTGGTTCTGAAAGATGAGCGCATGTGCGCGTTTATCTGCGATTACCTGCGCATCATGTCATCTGGCAACATGGCGCCGCATGAGCTCGAAAACCTCTTCGACATGGAAATTACCAGTCTCAAGGTTGAGCTTGACCATCCTTCGCACGCGGTTGCACGAATTGCCGACGGCCTGCCTGCGATGGGTATTGTGGCGGCGGTACTGGGTATCGTCATCACCATGTCGGTGCTGGCCGAGGCGGATAACGCCGAGATCGGTGAGAAGGTCGGTACGGCGTTGGCCGGTACCTTTATGGGTATTCTCGCCTCGTACGGCTTTTTCGGCCCGTTGGCCAGCTCGCTTGAGCACGACTCGCTGGAAGAACTGAACGTTTACGAAGCCATCAAGGCCGGTCTGGTTGCGTCTGCCTCGGGCATGCCGCCGTCGCTGGCTGTCGAGTTTGCCCGTAAAGTTCTGTATCCCGCTCACCGCCCAAGCTTTACCGAGCTTGAGCAGGCGATGCGTGGAAACTAAAGGCTGAATCATGGAAAACACTCAGCCGATTATCGTCAAACGCGTCAAGAAAATTGCCGGTGTCGGCCACGGGGGCGCCTGGAAAATCGCCTTCGCCGACTTTGCCATCGCGATGATGGCGTTTTTCATGGTGATGTGGCTGATGTCCTCGGCGACGCCGGAACAGAAGAAGCTGATTTCCGGTTACTTTCAGGACCCCGTGGGCTTTTCTGAAAGTGCCAGCCCGTATGTGATTGATCTGGGTGGCTCGCCAACGCCGGCGCCGGATCGCACGCTCAACCCTGAGCCGAGTGTTACGCCCGAGTCCACCAGCGTCGATATCAGCGAAGAGCGGGCGCAGTCGATCGCCGAGGAGATGGAGCGTGAGCGCCTCGAGTTGTTGCTCAAGGAGTTGCAGACCAAGGTTGATGAAGATCCGCAGCTGAGGAACTTCAAGGATCAGATTCTTTTCGAGATCACTCAGGATGGCTTGCGGATCCAGATCACCGATGCGGAAAACCGGCCGATGTTCGATCTGGGCAGCGCGCGTATCCAACCGTATTTTGAAGATATCTTGTTGGCCCTGACCGACACGATCAATTCGGTGCCCAACAAGATCAGCATTAGCGGCCACACCGATGCCAAACCCTTTGCCGGCAATGCCGGGTTTGGTAACTGGGAGTTGTCGGCCAATCGTGCGAATGCGGCGCGGCGGGTGCTGGTCGAGGGTGGTTATGACGAAGACAAGATTGCCCGTGTTGTCGGCTATGCCTCATCGGCCCTGTTTGATCGCGCCGATCCCTTAAGCCCGATTAATCGGCGTATCGATATCATCGTGCTGACCAAAAAGGCCCAGCGTGACATCGAAGGCGCCAGTGGCGACTCGACCGCGCCGGACGCGCAAGCGCCTGAACCCAGCACCCAGCCGCAGAGTGATTCCGCTGCTCCCGCTTCAGGTGTTGCGGGCGAGCCGGCGCCGCCCGAGCAGCTCAAGCAGCGGCTGAATATCTTCGAGGATGGGGTTTTGCAGTTCGATCAGGTCAAGCCGGAGTAGACGGGCCGCACGACTGCACGGCCCGGAACTCAATATTCGTCTTGCGGCAGGCTGGCCAGAATGTGCCGGTAGCTGGCCATCCGCTGCGGCTGAATACGCCCGTCTTCCAGTGCGTTGAGTAGCGCGCAACCCGGCTCACGGTCATGTTTGCAGTCGCGGAAGCGGCAGTGGCCGAGCAGCTCCTGAAACTCGATAAAGCCCGCCTCGACATCCTCACGGCTGACGTGCACCAGGCCAAATTCACGGATGCCGGGTGAGTCGATCAACTCGCCGCCACCGGGGAAGTGGAACAAGCGCGCGGTTGTGGTGGTGTGCGTGCCTTTGCCGGTTAGCTCCGAGAGCGGGCCGACACGGGTTTCGATACCGGGCAGCAGGCTGTTGACCAGTGAAGACTTGCCGACGCCAGATTGGCCGACGAACACGCTGACGTGACCATCAAGCTGCTTTTTGAGCTGCTCCATGCCGTCGCCTTCGTGGGCTGACACTTCGAGTACCGGATAACCCAGCTGCCGATACACCGCCAGCAGCGCATTCAATGCGACGCTGTTTTGCTCGTCGATCAAATCAGCTTTGTTCAGCAGCAACAGCGGGTGGATGCCGGCATGTTCTGCCGCAACCAGATAACGGTCGATCAAATTGGCGTGCGGCTCGGGCAGCGGCGCAAACACAATCACGATCAGATCGACGTTGGCGGCTACCGGCTTGAGTTGGCCACGGGTGTCGGGGCGGCAAAGCTCTGTGCTGCGTGGCAGTTGCGCCACGATAACCCCGATGCCCTGATTGCCCGGACGCCAGACAACCTGGTCGCCGGTAACCAGTGCGGGCAAATTGGCGCGCAAGTGGCAGCGGAACACTTGGCCGGCGAGTTCGCCTTCGAGCGCCTCGACTTCAACCTGCACCCCGAAGTGGGCGATAACCAGCCCGGTTTGCTCCGGGCCAAGGTCGCCCCCTTCAAGGGTTTCCAGCGCTTGAGATTCGCGCTTGGCGGCACGCGCTGCGCGCTCACCCTGAATTTTTTCGATCCGCCAGTTTTGCCGGCGATTGAGTTGGCGTTTGGCCATGAGTATTCCGAGGTTGAAAAGCAATAAATTACGTTCGCGAGTCTAGCATGCGCAGCGCCAGGACTTACGCTGAAGCGCTACACTGGTGCCGCGATTATTCAGAGGCAGTTCATTGATGGGCTACGTACAGGCATTGCAGTCACGGTTTGCACGCGCGCCCTGGTTGGGCGCGCTGCTTGCGCAAGTGGCGGCGTTATTGCTGATTGGATTGCTGCTGATGCTATTGGCCCAAGTCAGCCCGTGGCGACCCGGCTTGCTGTTGGCAGCAGGCGTACAGGGCGTTCTCGCCGCCGGATTAAGTCGCTGGTTTGGTCTGGGCGTATGGTGGCAAGTGTTGGGCTTGTTGTTTGTGCCAGCGGTGTTGCTGGCTAATCAGGCGCAACTGCCTGCCTGGGTGTTTGCCGTGGGTTTTGTGCTGGTGCTGTTGCTCAACTGGAACAGCGCCACCGAGCGCGTGCCTTTGTACCTGACCGGCAAGCAAACCCGCGAGCAGTTGGCGACGCTGCTTGAGCGACGCAGTGACGAGCTGCGGTTTGTTGACTTGGGCTGCGGCCCGGCCGGTACTTTGCTGGCGCTGGCCAAAGCTTTTCCGCGTGGCCAGTTTGTCGGGGTTGAAACCGCGCCGTTGAGTTTCGCCATCGCCTGGCTGCGTTGCATGTTGCAGCCCAATTGCACGATTCGTTACCAGAGCTTGTGGCGCACCGATCTGGCTGAATTCAACGTGGTCTACTGTTTTCTCTCGCCCGTGCCGATGCCTGCGCTGTGGCTCAAGGCCAAGGCACAAATGCCGCCAGGCGCCTGGCTGATCAGCAACACCTTTGCGGTGCCGGGAGTCGAGGCTGATGAGTGCATCGAAATGGCTGACTGGCGTCAATCAAATCTGTTGCTGTGGCACATGCAGGCAGACGATATCCGCTAAACTGGCGGTTCTAGCCGAGGAGCGGACCATGCAAAATTCGCAAAACCTGATTTGGATCGATCTTGAAATGACCGGTCTCGATCCAGAAAAAGATGTGATCATCGAGATGGCCACAATCGTCACCGACAGCGATCTCAATGTATTGGCCGAAGGGCCGGTGATCGCCGTGCATCAGTCCGATGAATTACTGGCGGGCATGGATGAATGGAATACCCGTACGCACGGCCAGAGCGGCCTGACTCAGCGCGTACGTGAAAGCAAGATCAGCCCGGCCGAAGCCGAGGCCCAAACCATCGCGTTCCTGCAGGAGTGGGTACCGCAGGGCAAGTCACCGATTTGTGGCAACAGCATTGGTCAGGATCGGCGCTTCCTGTATCGCTACATGCCGGCGCTGGAGAATTACTTTCACTACCGCTATCTGGACGTCTCGACCCTGAAGATTCTGGCCGAGCGCTGGGCGCCGCAACTCAAGGAAGGCTTCCAGAAGAAAGGCAGCCATCTGGCGCTGGACGATATCCGCGAGTCGATTGCTGAACTCAAGTACTACCGCGAAACCTTCCTCAAGGTGTGATCGCGGCGCGCTGGTGATGTTGCTCCAGCGCCCATTCGACATGCTCACGCACCAGTTCAGACGGGTGCTCGCGGCGCGCCTTCAACGCCTCCAGTACGGGGATGGTTGAGGGCGCATTGCCCAGCCCGACGGCCAGATTGCGCAACCAGTTGAGGTAACCGGTGCGGCGCAACGGCGAACCTTCGGTGCGGCTCAAGAACTCATCCTCAGTCCACATAAACAGCCCGGCCAGTTCGGCGTTGTCGAGGTCGTGACGCGGCTTGAAATCGCCTTTGTCAGTGGCTTTGGCGAAGCGGTTCCACGGGCAGACCATCTGGCAGTCATCGCAGCCAAACACCCGGTTGCCGATTGGCGCCCGCAGTTCTACCGGGATCGCGCCCTTGAGCTCGATGGTCAGGTAGGAAATGCACTTGCGCGCATCCAGTACATACGGGTCGACAAAGGCGGCTGTCGGGCATATGTCCAGGCACGCGGTGCAGCGGCCGCAATGTTCGCTGGCGTGCGGTGGATCAATCGGCAATTCGAAGTCGATGAACAACTCGCCAAGAAAGAAGTAGCTGCCGGCTTTGCGGTTGAGCACCAAAGTGTTCTTGCCGATCCAGCCGAGCCCGGCGTTCTCGGCAATGGCCTTTTCCAGCACCGGCGCGCTGTCGACAAAGGCGCGAAAACCGAACGGGCCAATCTCCTTCTGAATGCGCTCTGCCAGTTGCTGCAGGCGTTTGCGAATCAGCTTGTGATAATCGCGGCCCAGCGCATAGCGCGATACATAGGCTTTTTCAGGGTTGGCCAGTTGCTCGGCCATGCGCGTATCACCCGGCAGGTAATCCATGCGCAGCGTAATCACCCGCAACGTGCCCGGCACCAGTTGCTCGGGGTGCGAACGCTTGCTGCCGTGAGCCGCCATATAGTCCATTTCGCCCTGATACCCGGCGTCCAGCCAGCGTTGCAGGTGCGCCTCATGTTCGCCGAGGTCGACGCTGGCGATGCCAACTTGTTGGAAGCCCAGTTCGCGGCCCCAATCCTTGATCGATTGAGCCAGCGTAACGGGGTCGAGCGCGGACGAATTCATGCGAAGCAACGGGCCTGGACGAGAGTCGCTACAATTTTGCCAGACAAACACACATCGCAACCGCACAAAAACGCCTTGGTGCGACATCCGGGCTGATAAAATCTGCCGATAATCAGCCTGTGCATCAGTAAACTGGGTGCCTGCGCTAAGGCTTTTACCGTGCCCAGGCGGCATTGGTATCGAGGGAGGGCTACTGACATGACGCGCGATTGCGAGAATCTGCCACTGGCTCTCTACAGCGCACAGCAAGTGCGTGAGTTGGACGCCAAGTTAATTGCTGCCGGAACCCCGGGGTTTGAATTGATGAGTCGCGCGGCGCATGCGATCTGGCGAGTGCTGCGCCGACGCTGGCCAGATGCTGGCGCGATCACCGTCTTGGCCGGTCACGGTAACAATGGCGGCGACGGTTACCTGATCGCGGCGCTGGCGTTGCGCAGCGGCTGGCAAGTATCGGTATTGGCGGTGGGCGATGCCAGCCAATTGCAGGGCGATGCCGCACTGGCGCGCGATGAAGCGGTTGCGGCTGGCGTCCGCATTGAGCCGTGGTCGGCGCAATCGGTGCTGCACGGCGTCGTGGTCGATGCCATGCTCGGCACCGGCTTGCGTGACAACGTGCGTGCGCCTTATGCCGACGCAATCGCGCAGATTAATCAAGCGCAGTTGCCGGTTTTGGCGGTGGATCTGCCCTCCGGCGTGAGCGCAGACACCGGGCAGGTTCTGGGCTGTGCGGTGCGCGCAGATGTAGGCGTGACGTTGATCGGCCTCAAGCTGGGCTTGCTCACCGGCGCGGCGCTGGATTATGTGGGTGAGTTGTTATTCGATGACTTGCAGGCCGATGAACGCATTGTGGCAGCGCATCCGGCGCGAGCGCAGCGGCTGGCAGCGAGCAACGTGCCGCTGTTGGGCGCGCGGCCGAAGAATGTGCATAAAGGTCAGTTGGGCCATGTACTGGTGGTGGGCGGTGATCGCGGCTTCGCCGGCGCCGCATTGCTGGCCGCGCAGTCGGCCTTGCGCTCGGGCGCGGGGCTGGTTTCGCTGGCAACCCGTAGCGAGCATGTCGCGCCGGCTCAGTCGCGGATTCCAGAGGTGATGACGCTGGGCGTAGCATCCGCCAATCAATTGATGGCACTGGTCAAGCAAGCCAGCGTGATGGTCGTTGGGCCCGGTTTGGGGCAGAGCGCCTGGAGTCGCAGCATGCTCTCGCTTGCCGCGAGTGGCCCGGATGCTCAGGTTTGGGATGCAGATGCACTAAATATGCTCGCAACAGGCAGCGTCAAACTGCCTGCCGGGGCGATAATAACCCCGCATCCGGGTGAAGCCGCACGCCTGTTGGGTATCAGTATCGGCGAGGTTCAGGCGGATCGCGCGAAGGCCACGCTGGCTTTGGCCAAGCGCTTTGCTTGTGTCTGTGTGCTCAAGGGCGCCGGAACTCTTGTCGGTGCGGCGGATGGTCGCTTGCGGGTGTGTGATCGCGGTCATCCGGTGATGGCAGGTGCAGGCCTTGGCGATGTGCTTGCCGGTTTGACGGGGGCATTGCTCGCGCAAGGGCTGACGCCTTTCGAGGCGGCGAGTCTGGCGGTGTGGCTGCATGCGTGTGCGGGGGAGATGTTGGCTGTAGAGGGGCGCGGTCTGGCTGCCAGTGATTTGTGCGCAGCCATTCGTCAGTTAATGCAGGAGCTTTCAGGTGTCTGATTTCGAGTTGTTTGCCGCCGATGAAGAGGCAATGCTGGCACTGGGTGCGCGCATTGCCGAAGTCACTCAGGGTGTCGGCATCATTTATTTGCACGGTGATCTCGGGGCGGGCAAAACCACCTTGTCACGCGGGATAATCCGCGGCTTTGGCCACACCGGGGCGGTGAAGAGCCCGACCTTCACGTTGGTCGAACCTTATGTAATTGGTAAGTTGCAGGCCTATCACTTTGATTTGTATAGGTTGGTCGATCCAGAAGAGCTAGAGTATTTAGGTATCCGCGATTACTTCGCTGGCGATGCTTTATGCCTGGTTGAGTGGCCGCAAAGAGGCGCCGGCGTTTTGCCAAAGGCCGACATGGACATTACCATTACACCCCAAGGTGCAGGGCGTCTCTTACAAATGCACGCGAAAAGTGCACGTGGCAAATCCTGGTGTGCCGCATTGGCCATCGGAGTGAAATCATAAAATGGGGTTGGCTATGCGCATAGGCGCGCGTTTTATTGCAGTTGGGGTGGTGTTGGCGGTTATGGCCGCTGAGGCTTTTGCCGCTTCGGATGTACGCAGCGTGCGGTTGTGGCGAGCCCCCGACAACACCCGTCTGGTGTTCGACCTGTCCGGCCCGGTGAAGCACAGTGTCTTTACCCTGACGGCGCCCAATCGCATTGTTATCGACATCAATGGCGCCAAGTTGGCCACCAACTTCAAATCGCTTGCACTTAAAGGCACGCCGATTACCTCGGTGCGTTCTGCCCAGCGCTCGGCCGATGACTTGCGCGTGGTGATTGACCTTTCAGCTGTCGTGACCCCGAAGAGCTTCACGCTGGCGCCTAACCAGCAATATGGTGATCGTCTGGTTGTCGACCTGTTTGATCAGGGTGCCGACACGCCTTCTGCATTGCCTTCAACTCAGGTTGCCAGCACGCCGACCGTTCCTGTCACCCCAACCCAGGCGCCGCCCAAGATCGTGCCAGCGCCAAGTGGTAAACGCGACATCGTGATCGCGATTGATGCGGGCCACGGCGGTGAAGATCCGGGCGCGCTGTCGCCGGTTAAAGGCAAGGTCGAGAAACAAGTTACGCTTATGATCGCCAAGGAATTGCAGCGCCAGATCAATGCGGAAAAAGGTTTTCGTGGCGAGCTGGTGCGTACCGGTGACTACTTCATTCCGCTGCGCCGGCGTACTGAAATTGCCCGCAAGAAGGGCGCCGACCTGTTCGTCTCGATCCATGCCGACGCAGCCCCGCGCCGCTCCGCGTTTGGCGCCTCGGTGTATGCGCTGTCTGATCGCGGCGCCACCTCGGAGACCGCCCGCTGGCTGGCCGATGCCGAAAACCAGTCCGACCTGATCGGTGGGGCAGGCAACGTCAGCCTGGATGATAAGGACCGCATGCTTGCAGGCGTATTGCTTGACCTGTCGATGACTGCGTCGCTTTCGTCGAGCCTGAACGTCGGCCAGAAAGTCCTCAGCAACATCGGCCAGATCACCCCGCTGCACAAGCGTCGGGTCGAACAGGCCGGCTTCATGGTGTTGAAGTCGCCGGATATTCCGTCGATTCTGGTCGAGACCGGGTTTATCTCTAACCCGAATGAGGCCAACAAGCTGTTCTCATCCAAGCATCAGCAATCGCTGGCACGCTCGATTACTTCGGGTGTGAAGCAGTTCTTCCAGCAGAACCCGCCACCCGGCAGTTACATTGCCTGGCAGCGTGACAACGGCAAGATTGCGCCGAGCGCGCGCGAGCATCGGGTGAGCTCCGGCGAGAGCCTGGCGATGATTGCCGAGCGCTACCAAATCAGCCTGGCGGCATTGAAGAGTGCCAACTCCCTGAGTTCGAATGTGATCAAGGTCGGTCAGACCCTGCACATCCCGGCGACTTCGTTGGCGTCACAGCCATGAGTGACGCTGCACGCATCCAGCTGCTAAGTCCGCGGCTGGCGAACCAGATTGCCGCCGGTGAAGTGGTTGAACGTCCGGCTTCGGTGATTAAGGAGTTGCTCGAAAACAGCCTCGACTCGGGTGCCAAACGCATTGATGTCGATGTCGAGCAGGGCGGCGTCAAGCTGCTGCGGGTGCGTGATGATGGCAGTGGAATTGCCGAAGACGACCTGCCGCTGGCGCTGGCGCGTCACGCCACCAGCAAGATCCGCGAGCTCGAAGACCTTGAACAAGTCATGAGTCTGGGCTTTCGCGGTGAAGCGCTGGCCTCGATCAGTTCCGTATCACGCCTGACCATGACATCGCGCACCGCCGAGGCCGAGCAGGCCTGGCAGGTTGAAACCGAAGGTCGCGACATGCAGCCGCGTGTGCAGCCTGCCGCGCATCCGGTTGGCACCTCGGTTGAGGTTCGCGACCTGTTCTTCAATACGCCTGCGCGGCGCAAGTTTCTGCGCACTGAAAAAACCGAATTCGATCATCTGCAAGAAGTCATCAAGCGCCTGGCATTGGCTCGTTTTGATGTCGCGTTTCATCTGCGTCACAACGGTAAAACCGTGCTTTCGCTGCATGAAGCCAATGATCAAACCAGCCGTGGGCGGCGCGTGGCGTCAGTTTGCGGTCCGGCATTCCTTGAGCAGGCGCTGCCGATTGAGATTGAGCGCAATGGCCTGCATTTATGGGGTTGGGTGGGTTTGCCGACCTTCTCGCGCAGTCAGGCTGACCTGCAATACTTCTACGTGAACGGTCGTACCGTGCGCGACAAGCTGGTGGCGCACGCGGTGCGTCAGGCTTACCGCGATGTGTTGTTCAACGGCCGTCACCCGACATTTGTGTTGTTCCTCGAAGTCGATCCGGCTGTGGTTGACGTCAACGTGCACCCGACCAAACACGAAGTGCGCTTCCGTGACGGGCGCATGGTTCACGATTTCCTCTACGGCACGCTGCACCGTGCGCTCGGCGAAGTTCGTCCCGAAGACCAACTGGCAGCGCCCGCTGCGGTCGAGCAGATGGTGCGCCCGACTGGCGCGGCCGCCGGCGAATTTGGCCCGCAAGGTGAAATCGGCCTGGCCGCGAGCACGCTTGAAACACAGCCGGCAACCAATGTCTGGCGCTCGCCGGGCGCTGGCTATCAGCAATATTCGGGTGGCTCTCCCGCCGCGGCCGTTCCGGCTGCCGAGGCGCAGAGTGCCTATCGCGAGTTTTTCGCGCCGATGCCGTCTTCCCCGGCCATGGGTTTGCCTGCCGAGCAGGGCGACGTGCCGCCGTTGGGGTATGCCATTGCGCAGCTCAAAGGCGTGTATATCCTCGCTGAAAACGTGCAGGGCATGGTGTTGGTGGATATGCATGCGGCGCATGAACGCATCACCTATGAGCGGCTGAAAGTCGCGATGGCCAGCGAAGGGCTGCGCGGGCAGCCGTTGCTGGTGCCGGAGTCGATTGCCCTGAGCCAGCGAGAAGCCGATTGCGCAGAAGAGCATGCCGACTGGTTCCAGCGGCTGGGTTTCGAGTTGCAGCGTCTGGGCCCGGAAACACTGGCTATCCGTCAGATTCCGGCCTTGCTCAAGCAGGCTGAAGCCACACGGCTGGTGCATGATGTACTGGCGGACTTGCTCGAATACGGCACCAGTGACCGGATTCAGGCGCACCTCAACGAGTTGCTCGGCACCATGGCGTGTCACGGCTCGGTTCGCGCCAACCGCCGCCTCACGTTGCCGGAGATGAACGCCTTGCTGCGTGACATGGAACATACTGAGCGCAGCGGTCAATGCAACCATGGTCGTCCTACATGGACGCAGCTGGCCATGGATGATTTGGATAAGCTGTTCCTGCGCGGTCGTTGATCGCGCCCGGCACCTCGCCGACTTTTAAGAGACCTTATAAACATGTCTGAGCGCCTGCCGCCGGCAATTTTCCTGATGGGCCCGACAGCTGCCGGTAAAACCGACCTGGCGCTGGAGCTTGCCCGCGTGTTGCCGTGTGACTTGATCAGTGTCGACTCGGCGCTGATCTACCGCGACATGGACATAGGCACCGCCAAACCGGACAAAGCCACGCTGGCCGAGTTTCCGCACCGGCTTATTGATATCCGTGATCCGGCAGAAAGCTACTCGGCGGCCGAGTTTCGCAGCGATGCGCTGGCCGAAATGGCCGAAATTACCGCGCGTGGACGGATCCCGTTGCTGGTCGGCGGAACAATGCTTTATTACAAAGCATTGCGTGAAGGGCTGGCCGACATGCCGGCCGCTGATGCCGAAGTTCGCGCCGTGCTTGAGCAACAGGCTCAGGAGCAAGGGTTGGAGTCGCTGCATGCCGAGCTGCAGGCAGTTGATCCCGAGTCCGCTGCGCGGATTCACCCGAATGACCCGCAGCGCTTGATTCGGGCGCTGGAAGTGTACCGGGTGAGCGGTCTCAGCATGACCGAACATCGGCAACGCCAGGCGCAACATAATATTGATTCGAGCACGACCGCAGGCCACGGTTTCCCCTATACTGTGGCCAATATTGCCATTGCGCCAGCTGAGCGAAGTGTGTTGCACGCCCGTATCGAGCAACGATTTGTGCAGATGCTGGAACAGGGGCTGATTGATGAGGTCGAACGGCTGCATCAGAGAAGTGACCTGCACGCCGGTTTACCGTCTATACGTGCAGTGGGGTATCGCCAGGTTTGGGAATACCTTGATGGCACTGCTACAAAAGAAGAAATGCAGAAACGCGGGATTGTTGCGACTCGCCAGTTGGCCAAGCGACAGTTCACCTGGCTGAGAAGCTGGGAGAATCTGCACTGGCTCGACAGTTTATCTTGCGACAATCTGTCACGTGCCTTGAAATATCTGGCTTCGGTCTCCATATTGAAATGAGATCCTGCCGATAGCCGTCTATCCTTGGGGGTATGGCGACTCCAGCTATTTATTGCTTACTTAAATTATTTGAAATTATCCCAAAAGGAGTGCGGCACATGTCAAAAGGGCATTCGCTACAAGACCCTTACCTGAACACCCTGCGTAAGGAACGCGTACCCGTTTCCATTTACCTGGTAAACGGCATCAAACTTCAGGGACAGATCGAATCTTTCGACCAGTTCGTGATTTTGCTGAAAAACACTGTCAGCCAGATGGTCTACAAGCACGCAATTTCGACTGTCGTGCCAAGCCGTCCTGTTCGTCTGCCAACTGCTAGCGAAACCGAAGCAGCTGAAGCAGAACCTGGCAACGCCTGATATAGGGGGCTGTATTGTTCTTCGAGCGTCATGAAGGTGGTGAGCGGGCAATCCTTGTGCATCTGGATAGCCAAGACTCAGAGGCGCGTGAAGATCCGCAGGAGTTTCAGGAGCTCGCGATGTCAGCGGGCGCTGATGCGGTGGCCTTCCTCAGTGTGCCAAGCGGTCGGCTGACCGCAAAATACTTGATTGGTAGCGGTAAAGTTGAAGAGTTGCGTGACCAGGTCAAAGCCCATGAGGCCGACCTGGTTATCTTCAATCACATTCTTACGCCCAGTCAGGAACGTAACCTTGAGCGTGTTTTTGAGTGTCGGGTGCTGGATCGTACCGGCCTGATTCTCGATATCTTCGCGCAGCGCGCGCGCACCCACGAAGGCAAGTTGCAGGTTGAGCTGGCACAGCTCGATCATATGAGCACGCGTCTGGTTCGTGGCTGGACTCACCTTGAGCGGCAGAAAGGCGGTATTGGTCTGCGCGGCCCGGGTGAAACCCAGCTGGAAACAGACCGCCGCCTGCTGCGCGTTCGTATTCGCCAGATCAAGCAAAAGCTTACCAAAGTGCGCAGCCAGCGAGATCAGGCGCGGCGCGGGCGTAAGCGTGCCGATATTCCTTCGGTGTCACTGGTGGGCTACACCAACGCCGGCAAATCGACCCTGTTCAATGCGCTGACCGAATCTGAGGTCTACGCTGCAGACCAGTTGTTTGCAACACTCGACCCAACGCTGCGGCGTCTCGATCTTGAAGATCTGGGGCCGATTGTGTTGGCCGATACTGTGGGCTTTATTCGCCACTTGCCGCACAAGTTGGTCGAAGCATTTCGCGCTACTCTGGAAGAATCGAGCAATTCCGATTTGCTGCTGCATGTAATCGACTCTCATGAGCCGGAACGCATGGCGCAGGTTGAGCAGGTAATGCACGTGCTGGGCGAAATTGGCGCGCAGGAATTGCCGATACTCGAGGTCTACAACAAGCTCGATTTGCTCGAAGGTGTAGAGCCGCAGATTCAGCGTGGCGAAGACGGTAAACCCCAGCGGGTCTGGTTGTCGGCGCGTGATGGCCGCGGTTTGCCGCTGCTGAAACAGGCCATTGCCGAGCTGCTGGGTGACGATTTATTTGTCGGAACCTTGCAACTGCCGTTCAAATTGGCCAGTTTACGTGCCCAGTTCTTTGCTTTGGGGGTTGTACAGAGTGAAGCGCATGCGGAAGATGGCAGCAGTTTGTTGGCTGTTCGCGTGCCGCGTACAGAGCTGAATCGATTAGTAAGTCGGGCGGGTTTGCAACCTGTCGAATTTATTGAGCAACACACTTTGCAATAAAGCCCGTGTTACTAAATATGCCGATTAGGGCGGGCATTCGATAGCATTGGCAGGCGCGCCGCTTGGCGCGTATTCGCTTTATCAGATGGAGAGCGCTATGGCTTGGAATGAGCCGGGTGGCAACGGGAATAATCAGGACCCATGGGGTGGTCGTCGTAACAACGGCGGCGATCGTAAAGGGCCGCCAGATCTCGACGAAGCCTTCCGCAAGCTGCAAGAGAGCCTGAACGGGCTTTTTGGCGGTAATAAGAATCGTGGCAATGACAATGACAGCGGCGGCAGTAAAGGCGGTGGCGGCTTCGGCCTGCTGCTGGGCGGCCTGGCAGTGCTTGCAGCCATTTGGTTGTACAGCGCGATCTATGTTGTCGACGAACAAGAACAGGCGGTGGTGCTGCGTTTCGGTAAGTATTACGAAACCGTAGGGCCGGGCCTGAATATCTATTTCCCGCCGATTGATCGCAAGTTTCAGGAAAACGTCACCCGTGAGCGTGCTTACAGCAAGCAGGGTCAGATGTTGACTGAGGACGAGAACATCATCGAAGTGCCGCTCACCGTGCAGTACAAAATCAGCAACCTGCAGGATTTTGTGTTGAACGTTGATCAGCCGGAAATCAGCTTGCAGCACGCAACTGACAGTGCGGTCCGCCACGTAGTGGGTTCGACCGAGATGGATCAGGTGCTGACCGAAGGTCGTGAGCTGATGGCCAGCGAAGTCAAGGAGCGCCTGCAGCGTTTCCTCGATACCTACAAGACCGGTATCGTCGTGACGACTGTCAACTTGCAGAGCGCCGCAGCGCCGCGTGAAGTTCAGGAAGCATTCGATGACGTGATTCGTGCGCGTGAAGACGAGCAGCGCGAAAAGAACAAGGCTGAGACCTATGCCAACGGCGTCGTGCCGGAAGCGCGTGGTCAGGCTCAGCGTCTGATCGAAGATGCCAGCGGTTACCGTGACGAAGTGGTTTCCCGCGCTCAGGGTGAGGCGGATCGTTTCACTGCGTTGGTAGCGGAATATCGCAAGGCGCCGGAAGTGACGCGTGAGCGTCTGTATCTGGATACCATGCAGGAAGTCATGAGTAACACCAGCAAGGTCATGGTCACCGGTGACAAGGGCCAGAACAATCTGCTCTATCTGCCGCTGGACAAAATGATTGATGGTCGCAGTGGTGCGGCTGCCAGTTCAATTTCCGGCAGCAGCAACGATGCAAGCACAAGCTCGGTAAGGCCGCCGCAGATGCCTGAAGTGCGCACTAGGGAGAGCCGCTGATGAGTAATAAATCACTGGTTGGCCTGATTGTGGCTGTGGTTCTGGCACTGGTTGCCTGGAACAGCTTCTACATCGTCGCCCAAACCGAGCGCGCAGTGCTCCTGCAATTCGGTCGTATCGTTGAGCCAGACGTTAAGCCTGGCCTGCATGTGAAGATTCCTTACGTTAACCAGGTGCGTATTTTTGATGCGCGTCTGATGACCCTGGATTCCTCCAGCTCGCGTTTCCTGACCCTGGAAAAGAAAGCGCTGATGGTTGATGCGTACGCCAAGTGGCGTGTGCTGGATGCCGAGCGTTTCTATACCGCGACCTCTGGCGTCAAGCAGATCGCCGATGAGCGTCTGTCGCGTCGTCTTGAAGCATCGCTGCGTGACCAGTTCGGTAAGCGCACGCTGCACGAGTCGGTGTCGGGTGAGCGTGACGCACTGATGGCTGACGTAACGGCATCGCTGAACAGAGCGGCGCAGAAAGAGTTGGGCATTGAAGTGGTTGACGTGCGGGTCAAAGGTATCGACCTGCCGAAAGAAGTTAACCGCAGCGTATTCGACCGGATGGGTTCCGAGCGTGAGCGTGAAGCCCGTGAGCACCGCGCTAAAGGTAAGGAATTGGCCGAAGGTATTCGTGCCGACGCCGATCGTCAGAAGCGCGTACTGCTGGCAGAAGCCTATCGTCAAGCTGAAGAGCTGCGCGGTGAAGGTGACGCCCAGGCTGCTGCGATTTACGCCAAGGCCTACGGTCAGGACCAGGAGTTCTATTCGTTCTATCGCAGCCTTCGCGCCTACCGCGAAAGCTTTGCTGATAAGCGCGATGTGATGGTGCTTGATCCGAGCAGCGACTTCTTCCGTTATCTGGAAAAGTCCAAGCCGTAAGACTGATCCCCGAAGCATGCAATGCGTGCTTCGGGGTGACCGTTGTTGAAAACGTGGTATGATGCAGCAGCCGGGAAAATCCCGGCTTTTTTGCGTCTGTGGGAATCATGTGGCAGGAAATAGGCATAGCGTTGTGTTTTGTGCTGGTGCTAGAAGGCATCCTGCCCTTCCTCTATCCGCGCGGTTGGCGTGGTGCGGCTGTGCAATTGACTCAGCTGTCGGATCGCAATCTACGTCTCATGGGGCTGGCCAGCATGCTGCTGGGAACAGCGCTCCTTTATCTGCTTCACTAAAGGCTTGTGCCGCCCGGTTCAAGAGGGGAATGGCGAAATGGCGACGGTAGACCGCTGGCTCCTGCCAGATGGCATTGAAGAAGTACTGCCTCCAGAAGCTGCGCGCATCGAAGTGGCGCGGCGTCAGGTGCTGGATCTGTTTCAGCGCTGGGGTTATGAATTCGTAGTAACGCCGCATATCGAGTATTTGGAATCGCTGTTGACCGGCGCTGGCCAGGATCTCGACCTGCGCACGTTTAAAGTGGTCGATCCGCTTTCGGGTCGCCAAATGGGCTTCCGTGCCGATATCACCCCGCAGGTTGCGCGCATTGATGCGCATACCTTGCGTCGTGAAGGGCCGAGCCGCCTGTGCTACGCCGGTAGCGTGCTGCATGCACAACCGCGTGCGCTGACCACCTCGCGTAGCCCGATCCAGTTGGGCGCAGAGTTGTATGGCGATGCCAGCCCGGCCAGCGATGTCGAGGTCATCAGCTTGCTGGTGAACACCCTTGAGCTGGCTGCAGTGCCGGACGTGCATATGGACCTCGGCCATGTCGGGATCTACCGCGGCCTGGCCCGTGCTGCCAAGTTGTCGGGCGCAGTCGAGCAGCAGTTGTTCGATGCATTGCAGCGCAAGGCGATGGACGAAATTGCTGCGCTGACCGAAGACTTGCCGGCTCAGCTGAGCAAGATGCTGCGCTCGCTGGCTGAATTGTGCGGTGGCCGTGAGGTGCTGGACCTGGCTCAGGCCTGTCTGGTTGAGGCGCCGGATGATGTGCATGCAGCGCTCGACGAACTGCTGGCGATTGCTGATGCGCTGAGCCTGCGCTATCCGGAATTACCGCTGTACTTTGATCTGGGTGAGCTACGCGGCTATCACTACCACACCGGTGTAGTGTTTGCCGCGTTCGTGCCGGGCGAAGGTTCGGCCATTGCTCAGGGCGGTCGTTACGATGACATCGGCGCCGACTTCGGTCGCGCCCGCCCGGCGACTGGCTTCTCGACTGACCTGAAAACACTGGTCACCCTGGGTCAGATGCAGCTTGATGAAGTGGAGCCCGGTATCTGGGCTCCGGATAACCATGATGTTTACCTGTGGCAAGCCGTGCAAAAGCTTCGTCAGCAGGGTGCGCGCGTGATTCAGGCGCTGCCCGAGCAGACAATGGCTGATGCACTGGAAGCTGGCTGTGGCAGTCAGCTGCAATTGCTTGATGGACGATGGCAGGTAGTACCGCTGGCGTCATAACCGGCCATACTGATGTGCTGTTCGACCGGCCATCACGATTTGTTATGCCGGATGACTCCGGTAACCAGCTTGCGCTAAGAGGACAAGTGTTATGGGTAAGAATGTCGTAGTCCTGGGCACCCAATGGGGTGATGAGGGCAAGGGTAAGATTGTTGACCTGCTGACTGAGCAGGCTGCTGCTGTTGTGCGCTACCAGGGTGGCCACAACGCGGGCCACACGCTGGTCATCGACGGCGAGAAAACCGTCCTGCACCTGATCCCGTCGGGCATCCTGCGTGATGGCGTGCAGTGCCTCATCGGTAACGGTGTGGTGGTTGCGCCCGACGCGCTGCTGCGCGAAATCAACAAGCTCGAAGAGAAAGGCGTACCGGTGCGTGAGCGCCTGCGCATCAGCCCTTCGTGCCCGCTGATCCTGTCTTATCACGTAGCGCTGGATCAGGCGCGTGAGAAGGCTCGTGGCGACGCCAAGATCGGCACTACCGGTCGCGGCATTGGCCCGGCTTACGAAGACAAAGTAGCCCGTCGCGGCCTGCGCATCGGTGACCTGTTCCACCGTGAGCGTTTTGCTTCCAAACTCGGCGAGCTGCTCGATTACCACAACTTTGTACTGCAGAATTACTACAAAGAGCCGGCAATCGACTTCCAGAAAACACTCGACGAGTGCATGGAATACGCTGAGCTGCTGAAGCCGATGATGACTGATGTCACAGCTGTGCTGCATGAAATGCGCCGTGACTCGAAAGACATCATGTTTGAAGGCGCTCAGGGCTCTCTGCTGGATATCGACCACGGTACTTATCCGTACGTGACCAGCTCCAACACCACTGCTGGCGGCATCGCCACCGGTTCTGGTTTTGGCCCGATGTACCTCGACTACATTCTGGGTATCACCAAGGCTTACACCACGCGCGTGGGTTCGGGTCCTTTCCCGACTGAGCTGTTCGATGAGACCGGTGCATTCCTCGCCAAGCGTGGCCACGAGTTTGGTGCGACCACCGGCCGTGCCCGTCGTTGCGGCTGGTTCGATGCCGTGATCCTGCGTCGCGCTATCGAAATCAACAGCATCTCGGGCCTGTGCCTGACCAAGCTGGACGTTCTTGACGGCCTGGAAAACATCAACATCTGCGTCGGCTACAAAGACCAGAATGGTGAAGTGCTGGTTGACGCGCCAACTGACGCCGACAGCTACATCGGCCTGCAGCCAGTGTACGAAACCGTGCCGGGCTGGAGTGAGTCGACAGTGGGTGCCAAGTCTCTGGACGAGCTGCCAGCCAATGCACGTGCTTACATCAAGCGTGTTGAAGAGCTGGTGGGTGCGCCGATTGATATCGTATCGACCGGCCCTGACCGCAACGAGACCATCGTTCTGCGTCACCCGTTCGCCTGATAGCCAGGCAGCTGCACCACGAAGGGTCGCCAATGGCGGCCCTTTGTTGTTTCTGAAGCACCATTCCCGGAGGATGGATGGCGGCGCCCGCCGCGATCCGTCAAGGCAATACCCATATTCACACCACTCGCGCCGCGATCCTTAATGCCAATACCCGCGTTCACATCCCCATGCCGAGACATTCCCCGGGACTACGTCTCATCTGCAAAATAAACCTTGGTACGGAGCTTGCCTGCCCTCAATAAATCCCTGAAGTCGCCGTTACAGTCGATACGGTTTATGAGGAGCTGCCCCCGTGTTTGCCATTTCTTCGTTGTTGCGCAGTCGTTTGCTGCGCCCGGTGTTTATTGCGCTGATTCTGGCGTTGTTGGTGCAAGTGTTGGTGGCGGTGCTGTTGACCAGTGCAACGGTGACTTCGCTGGTGGATGAACTGGCTCAGCGGTTGGGTGCGGACAGCCAGCAGCTGTCTACCGAGCTGCAAGAGGCGGGGCGCGAGGTGACTGGCGGCCTTGAGGGCTTGTCGGCGCGCACGCAGGAAAAACTTGCGCAAGGCCTCTCGCAGAAGCTCAGTGGCGAGCAGGAGCAGTTGCGCGGCGTTCTTGAGCGTAACTTGCAGCAGTCGGCCAATGATCTGGCGCAACTGCTGGCGGCGGTATCGCCAAAAGCTATCTGGGATAACGATGTGCCGGCGCTGACCGAGTTGGTGCGCATGGCGCAGCGCAACCCGAGCGTGTTGTTTGTGGTGTATCTGGATGCACAGGGCGAGCGCCTGACTCGTCACGTCAATCGCGCTGATCCGCGCATCAAGGCGCTGATTGCCAAAGGCGAGGGGCGCGGTGCGCTGGATAAGCTGATCAATGCGGCCAGCGATGATCCTGGTGTGTATCGCGTCGAGGCGTCTATCAGTCCGATGGGCAGCGAGATCGGCAAGGTTATTCTCGGGGTATCCACAGCCGGTGTCAGTGATGAGCTGGCGGCGCTGGATCAGCGCTTTGATGACCTGATCGACAGCAGTGGTAAGTTGGTTTCCGAGGGATTGAGCGGTGCGGCCAGCGATAGCAGTGCAGCGTTGTCGGCGCGTTTGAGCAGTGCCCAGCAAGCGGCCAAGAATATGTCGGATAACAGCCGTCAGGCAGTCGAGTCTGCCGCTGCCGGCTTGCGCTGGAATATTACGGTCGGTCTGGCGCTGGTCGGGCTGGGTGTATTGCTGTTGTTGGCGGTGGTGTTGGGGCGGCGTGTTGTCAGCAAATTGCATACGCTGATCGCGGCGCTGGACGACTGGGCGGCCGGTGAGGGCGATCTAACGCGTCGGGTGCGGATCAGGGGCGACGACGAAATCGTTGATATGGCGGCTGCGGTGAACCGCTTTGTCGCCAAGTTGCAGCCAATCGTGCGCGAGGCGGGTGAAGTTGCCGTGCGCACCGGTCAGGAAATTCAGGGCTTGGCGCAGCACAGTGCCGCGGCCGAGTCGGCGGCAGGTCGCCAGCGCGATGAGGTCGCGGGCAGTCTGGCGGCCTTGCAGCAGATGGCGGTGGAAGCGCAGCACGAAAGCCATTCCATGCAGGAGGCGCAGCAGCGCGTCACCTCTATTCGTCAGGCGACCGAGGATAACGCCGCATTGGCGCGTGACGTGGGTAACTCTATTGCCGAGCTGGTCGAGAGCGTCGGCACGGGTTCGGCGGTTATCGAGAAGCTGGCAAAACAGAGCGAGCAAATCGAAGAGGTGCTGACCGTTATTCACGGCATCGCCGAGCAAACCAATCTACTGGCGTTGAATGCTGCCATTGAAGCGGCGCGTGCAGGTGAGACGGGTCGCGGTTTTGCCGTGGTTGCTGATGAGGTGCGGGCGCTGGCCAGCAAGACCCAGCAGTCCACCGGCAGTATTCAGGCGCACATCACGGCGTTGCAGCAAGGTGCGCGGGAGGCCGTCAGTGCGATTGGTCAGGCTGGCCGGCATGCCGAGCAGGGGCTTTCAGCCTTGCGTGAAAGCGATCGCTTGCAGCAGGCGGTTCGTGATGCAGTCGAGCAGGTGCATGAGGTAATCAACGCTGCTGCCGTGGCTGCTGAACAACAAGCGCAAGGTGCAAATGCTGTGCGGGGGCGGGTAGAGGTGATTCACACCGAAGCGCGTCGCGCCGAAGAAGTAGTGGCGGCGACAGCCACCAGTGGTCGTGTGCTTGATGGGCTGGCGGCGCAATTGCGTGCAAGCCTGGGGCAGTTCCGGGTCTGAAAAGAATCGGCAACAGGCGTTAGGCTATAGTTGCCGCAGGTGTTCTCAAGGCTGGAAATTTCCTTTCCGGCTTTGAGCGCCTAGACTTGAGAGCGTGAGTGAGCGAATCGGTGCAGGGAATGCCAAATTGCAGGCAATAAAAAACCGAGCGCTTGGCTCGGTTTTTTTGAATTGGTGCCCAGGAGAAGACTCGAACTTCCACGACCGTAAGGTCACCAGCACCTGAAGCTGGCGTGTCTACCAATTTCACCACCTGGGCATTGATTGCAATGATCGCTCATTTACTATCAACTACAACTACGTTTGCCGTCGTTGTGGCGCGCATAATACGGATCAGGTTTTTACTTGTAAAGCCCTAGAGTAAATTTTTTTTATTGAGCACATCGCGGCTGACCTAGACCCCGTTTTCGCGCTTCAATAGGCACATGGCAAACCGAATTTATATAGAAAAGGTGAAACCCCTCTAATGGCCGATTGGCAATCCCTCGATCCCGAGGCCGCTCGTGAAGCGGAAAAATATGAAAACCCTATCCCAAGTCGGGAGTTGATTCTTTCGCATCTCGCCGAACGTGGCTCGCCTGCGAACCGTGAACAACTGCTCGAAGAGTTCGGGCTGACAACAGATGAGCAGGTAGAAGCCCTGCGTCGCCGACTGCGCGCTATGGAGCGTGACGGTCAGCTTATTTACACCCGCCGTGGTACGTACGCGCCGGTCGACAAGCTGGATCTGGTATTGGGCCGGATCAGTGGCCACCGTGACGGCTTCGGTTTTCTGGTGCCGGATGACGGCAGCGACGACCTGTTCCTGAGCCCGGCGCAAATGCGCCTGGTGTTCGATGGTGACCGTGCGCTGGCTCGCGTTGCGGGCCTCGACCGTCGTGGGCGTCGTGAGGGCGCCGTGGTCGAAGTGATCTCGCGTGGCCATGAAACCATCGTCGGTCGCTACTACGAAGAGAGCGGCATTGGCTTCGTTATTCCGGATAACCCGAAAATCCAGCAGGAAGTGCTGGTCACTCAGGGCCGCAATGGCGGTGCCAAGCAAGGGCAGTTCGTTCAGGTAACGATCACCCATTGGCCGACTCAGCGCTTCCAGCCGCAAGGTGATGTCACCGAAGTGGTGGGCAACTACATGGCGCCGGGCATGGAAATCGATGTGGCCTTGCGCACCTACGACATTCCGCACGTGTGGCCGGATGCCGTGATCAAGGAAGCCCACAAGCTCAAGCCGGAAGTCGAAGAGAAAGACAAAGAGAAGCGTGTTGATCTGCGCCATCTGCCATTCGTCACGATTGACGGTGAAGATGCCCGCGACTTCGACGACGCCGTGTATTGCGAGAAGAGTGGCGGCAGCTGGCGCTTGTTCTCCGGTGGCTGGAAGCTTTATGTGGCCATTGCCGACGTTTCGCATTACGTAAAAGTCGGTTCGGCGTTGGACGCTGAAGCGCAGGTGCGTGGCAACTCGGTGTATTTCCCGGAACGGGTTATCCCGATGCTGCCGGAAGAGTTGTCCAACGGCCTGTGCTCGTTGAATCCGCATGTCGACCGTTTGGCGATGGTTTGTGAAATGACCATCTCGAAAACCGGCCAGATGACCGATTATCAGTTCTACGAGGCAGTGATTCACTCGCATGCCCGCCTGACCTACAACAAGGTCAGCGCCATGCTTGAGCAGCCAAAGAGCACTGAAGGCAAACAGCTGCGCAGCGAGTACAAAGAAGTGCTGCCGGATCTCAAGCAGCTCTATTCGCTGTATCAGGTACTGTTGTCGGCGCGTCACGAGCGTGGTGCGATTGATTTTGAAACCCAGGAAACCCGGATCATCTTCGGTTCCGGGCGCAAAATTGCCGAAATCCTGCCGACCCAGCGCAACGATGCTCACAAGCTGATTGAGGAGTGCATGCTGGCGGCCAACGTGGCGACGGCTGCGTTCATGCAGAAGCATGAAATTCCTGCGCTGTACCGGGTGCACGATGGCCCGCCGCCAGAGCGTCTGGAAAAGCTCAAGGCATTTCTGGGTGAGCTTGGCTTGTCATTGCAGCGCGGCAAATCCAAGGATGGCCCGTCGCCGAAGGACTATCAGGCGTTGCTTGAAACCATCAAAGATCGTCCGGATTACCACCTGATCCAGACCGTGATGCTGCGTTCGTTGAGCCAGGCGGTGTACAGCGCCGATAATCAGGGCCACTTCGGTCTCAATTACGATGCTTACGCGCACTTTACCTCGCCGATTCGTCGCTACCCGGATCTGTTGATTCACCGCGCGATCCGCAGCGTTATCCGTTCGCGTATCGACACGCCGCACGTCAAGCGTGCCGGTGCGACGAGCATGCCTAAAGCGCGGATTTATCCGTACGACGAGGCCATGCTTGAAGAGCTGGGCGAGCAGTGCTCGATGTCCGAGCGCCGCGCCGATGAAGCGACGCGTGATGTGGTCAACTGGCTCAAGTGCGAGTTCATGAAAGACCGCGTCGGCGAGGTTTTCCCGGGCGTGATCACGGCGGTCACAGGCTTTGGTCTGTTCGTCGAACTGACCGATATCTTCGTCGAAGGTCTGGTGCACGTCACGGCGTTGCCGGGCGATTACTATCACTTCGATCCGGTTCATCACCGTTTGGCTGGCGAGCGCAGCGGACGTAACTTCCGTCTGGGCGATACGGTTGAAGTGCGCGTCATGCGCGTCGATCTCGATGAACGCAAAATCGACTTCGAAATGTCCGAAGGCGCTGCCAATGCGGCAGTCGGCCGTAAGCGTGGCGATGACGGCCGTGCGCCGCGCAGCTCACGCGGTGATCGCGCCAAGCCGGGTAATACCGATGTGCAAAAGAGCCGCGATGTGAAGAAGGCATTGCTGGCCGAGTCGAAATCTAAGTCGGGTAAGAGCCGTAGCGGCAGCAAAGCCGCGCCGGCCAAGTCCGACAGCAAGGCGGCGAAGCCTAGCAAGCACCGCAAGGGGCCGCCAAAGGCCGGTGCGGAAGGCAAGTCTGGCGCGCCGCGTAAACGTAAGGCGAAGTCATGAGTCAACTGGAAAAAATCTACGGCGTGCATGCCGTGGAAGCGTTGTTGCGTCACCATCCCAAGCGCGTCAAGCACGTGTGGCTGGCGGATGGGCGCAGTGATCCGCGCGTGCAAACATTGGTCGAACTGGCCACGCAATCGCGCGTGACCATCGGCCAGTGCGAGCGCCGCGAGATGGACTCCTGGGTCGAGGGCGTGCATCAGGGCGTCGTTGCGGAAGTCAGCCCGAGTCAGGTCTGGGGCGAGGCGATGCTTGAGGAATTGCTCGATCGTTGCGAAGGCCCGCCGTTGTTGCTGGTGCTTGATGGCGTAACCGACCCGCACAACCTTGGCGCTTGCTTGCGCACCGCCGATGCGGCCGGCGCGCTGGCTGTAATCGTCACCAAAGACAAATCGGCAACGCTGACGCCGGTGGTGCGTAAAGTGGCCTGCGGCGCCGCTGAAGTCGTGCCGCTGGTGGCTGTTACCAACTTGGCGCGCAGTCTGGAGAAGCTCCAGCAGCGTGGTCTGTGGGTGGTCGGCACGGCAGGTGAAGCCGAAGTTGAGGTTTATGATCAGGACATGACCGGCCCAACCGTGCTGATCATGGGCGCAGAAGGCAAAGGCATGCGCCGTCTGACGCGTGAGCACTGCGATTATCTGGTCAAGCTGCCGATGGCAGGCAGCGTCAGCAGCCTGAACGTTTCGGTCGCCACCGGCGTGTGTCTTTTCGAGGCATTGCGTCAGCGCCGCAAGCCCAAGTAAGCCTCTCGTCTGCAACTGTGTCAGAGATGGCGCAGTTGCAGCGTTGCTTTGAGGGTTCATTTGCAGTCTGCGGGCTGCCCTGCGCTTTACGCATCCGCCGCCTGCAGCGGCTTGTAAGGATTGGGCGTTATCTTTGGCTGCGGTGGCAGTCTGTTGCCTGATTGTTCAAATATTCACCAATTAATCTTGCGTGGAGCAGGGGGCTTCTCTAGAATGTTGGCCCTTGCTGTTGCGGCAGGCGCTTGCGCGCGCCGTTAACTGGCAAGACAAACAAGTGATATTCACTCCTTGCCTGACCGCGTTTGGCGGCAGGCTACAACCCGTAAGGAGCATTTATGCGTCATTACGAAATCATCTTTCTGGTTCACCCGGACCAGAGCGAGCAAGTCGGCGGCATGGTTGAGCGTTACACCAAGCTGATCGAAGAAGACGGCGGCAAAATCCACCGTCTGGAAGATTGGGGCCGTCGTCAGCTGGCTTACGCCATCAACAACGTCCACAAAGCACACTACGTGATGCTGAACGTTGAGTGCACTGGCAAAGCTTTGGCTGAGCTGGAAGACAACTTCCGCTACAACGATGCTGTGATCCGTAACCTTGTCATCCGTCGCGACGAAGCTGTTGTTGAGCAGTCCGAGATGCTGAAGGCCGAAGAAAACCGCAGTGAGCGCCGTGAGCGTCGTGACCGTCCTGAGCATTCTGACAGCAATGACAGCAATGACAGCGACAACAACGACAGCGACAACGCTGACGAGTAATCCACGGATCTATTGAGGAGCCTATCAAATGGCACGTTTCTTCCGTCGTCGTAAATTCTGCCGTTTCACCGCTGAAGACGTGAAAGAGATCGATTTCAAAGATCTCAACACGCTGAAAGCTTACATCTCGGAAACCGGCAAAATCGTTCCTAGCCGTATCACCGGTACTAAGGCTCGTTATCAGCGTCAGCTGGCTACCGCTATCAAGCGCGCCCGCTTCCTGGCCCTGCTGCCCTACACCGACAGCCACGGCCGCTAAGACCGGATGTTCGACAAGTAGTAAGGGATATACGCATGCGTGCCATCGCTGAATTCATTATGCGCGGCCGTGTGCAGGCCACTCTGGTAGTGGTCATTTCGGCGGCATTGCCGCTGTTGTTCTGGTTAAGTGCTGCTGCAGGTTGCCTGGTGCTCCTGCGGCGCGGTTTGAGGGATGCGTTAAGCATTCTGATCTGGGCTTTATTACCGGCCATTGGCTGGTGGTATTTTGGTGAGCCGCGCACCCTTTTGGTGTTGTTCGGTGCATTAGGGCTGGCGTTGTTGTTGCGCGCCAGCGAGTCCTGGAACCGTGTGCTGCTTTGCAGCGTGGCATTGGGCCTGGTGTATGGGTTGGTTCTGGGTGCGCAATTTCGCGAACCCATCGATGCAATGGCGGGTGAGATCCAAAAGCTCATGCCGCAAATGCTAGATGGGGTCTACCAGCAGATGTCGGTAGACGAGCAAGCTCGCTTGGGTAGCCTGATTGCACCGGTCTTGACCGGATTGATAGCAGCATTGTTGCAGATAGTCAGCCTGTTAAGCCTGGTTCTTGGGCGTTATTGGCAGGCGTTGCTGTACAACCCGGGTGGTTTTGGGCGCGAGTTTCGCGCACTGAGATTGCCGCCGCCGTTGGCGATGTTGCTACTGGTAGGCATGCTGGTCGGTCCTAATCTGGGCCTGCAACTGGCAATGCTGACACCGTTGTGTAGCGTACCGTTGGCGTTTGCGGGCATCGCCCTGATTCATGGGCTGGTGGCGCAAGGGCGGCTGGCGAAGTTCTGGCTGGTTGGGCTGTACATCACGCTGTTGCTGTTTATGCAGCTGACTTATCCGTTACTCGTGGTCTTGGCCATAGTCGATAGTCTGTTTGATTTTCGTGGTCGTTACGTGCGCAAAAACGGCACTGGCCCCACGAACGGTGAAGGTTAAAAGTTAAGAGGTAAGACCCAAATGGAAGTCATCCTTCTGGAAAAAATCGCCAACCTGGGCAACCTGGGCGACAAAGTGAATGTTAAGGCTGGTTACGGCCGTAACTTCCTGCTGCCGAAAGGCAAAGCAACTGCTGCTACCGCTGCTAACGTTGCTGCTTTTGAAGCACGCCGCGCCGAGCTGGAAAAGCTGGCTGCTGAGAAGAAAGCTTCGGCTGAAGCTCGCGCTGCTCAACTGGGCGAACTGGAAGTCACCATCACCGCTACTGCGGGTGACGAAGGCAAGCTGTTCGGTTCGATCGGTACTCACGACATCGCTGACGCACTGACCGCCTCTGGCGTTGAAGTAGCTAAAGCTGAAGTTCGTCTGCCGAACGGCACTATTCGTCAAGTTGGCGAATACGACGTTGCTGTGCACCTGCACACTGACGTTGAAGCGACTGTTAAGCTGATTGTTGTTGCTGCGTAAGCAGTATGCGACATAGCGGTCTTGCACTTCGGTGCAGGTCTGCTGACAATTAGGCACGTCATTGCGCAAGCGATGTCGTGCCTTTTGTTTTTTATTGCCACTCATTTTTCTCAGAGCTTATGAACGAGATCAGCATTCCCGAGCAATACGACCTGCAAACCTCTGCCCTCAAGGTGCCGCCGCACTCAATCGAGGCTGAGCAGGCTGTGCTTGGCGGCCTGATGCTCGACAACAACGCCTGGGAGCGGGTGCTTGATCAGGTGTCTGATGGCGACTTTTATCGCCACGATCACCGGTTGATCTTCCGTGCAATCTACAAGCTGGCCGAGCGCAATCAGCCGTTTGACGTGGTCACCTTGTCCGAGCAGCTGGATAAAGAAGGCCAGCTCTCGCAAACCGGCGGTCTCGCGTATCTGGGCGAGCTGGCGAAAAACACCCCGTCGGTTGCCAACATCAAGGCCTACGCGCAGATCATCCGTGAGCGCGCCACCTTGCGTCAGCTGATCGGCATTAGCGGCGAGATCGCCGACAGTGCCTACTCACCGGAAGGTCGCACTGGCGAGGAAATCCTCGATGAAGCCGAGCGGCTGATTTTCCAGATTGCCGAGGCACGGCCGAAAACCGGCGGGCCGATGGCGATCAACGATATTCTGGTCAAGGCCATCGACCGCATCGACACCCTGTTCAACAGCGGTGACGACATTACCGGCCTGTCCACCGGCTTTACTGATCTGGATGCACAGACCAGCGGCTTGCAGCCAGCGGATCTGGTGATCGTTGCCGGTCGTCCGTCGATGGGTAAGACCACCTTCGCCATGAACCTCGTCGAGAACGCCGTGTTGCGCAGCGACAAGGCGATTATCGTTTACTCGCTGGAGATGCCATCCGACTCGATCGTTATGCGTATGCTCGCATCACTGGGGCGCATCGATCAGACCAAGGTGCGTGCCGGGCGTCTCGATGATGACGATTGGCCGCGCCTGACCTCGGCGGTCAACCTGCTCAACGACCGCAAACTGTTCATCGACGATACCGCCGGTATTTCACCGTCTGAAATGCGCGCGCGCACGCGGCGTCTGGCGCGTGAGCATGGCGAGATCGGCATGATCATGGTCGACTACCTGCAGCTCATGCAGATCCCCGGCTCCAGCAGCGAAAGCCGGGTGAATGAGATTTCTGAAATCTCCCGCTCGCTAAAAGCCCTGGCCAAGGAATTCAACTGCCCGGTTATTGCGCTCTCGCAGCTTAACCGTGGCCTTGAGCAGCGCCCCAACAAACGCCCGATCAACTCTGACTTGCGTGAATCGGGTGCGATCGAGCAGGACGCCGACATCATCATGTTCGTCTACCGCGATGAGGTTTATCACCCCGAAACCGAGTACAAGGGCGTGGCGGAAATCATCATTGGTAAGCAGCGTAACGGTCCAATCGGCACCACGCGTCTGGCGTTCCTCGGCAAATACTCGCGCTTCGAGAACCTTGCGCCGGGCAGCTACCAGTTCGATGACGACTAAGGCGTAGCGGCTCTCAGCGGTTTAAATGCCGCAGCATGATTAAAACAGGCGTTCAGTGGTTAAACTGAGCGCCTGTTTTGTTTGAGGATGCCGTATTCATGCGCCCGCTCGTCGCCACCATCAATCTGTCTGCCATCCGCCACAACTATGCCGTTGCCAAGCGCTGTGCGCCGGGCCGCGAAGCATTTGCCGTGGTCAAAGCCAATGCTTACGGGCATGGCGTGCGCGAAGTGGTGACTGCGCTGCATGACGAGGCCGATGGATTCGCCGTGGCCTGTCTTGAGGAGGCCTGTGAGGTTCGGGCGCTGCATGCAAACGCCCGGGTGTTGCTGCTTGAGGGCTGCTTTGAGGCTGTCGAGTTGCAGTTGGCGGCGCAGTTGCATCTCGATGTCGTGGTGCAAAGCCAGCGTCAGGTGGTCCAGCTGTTGGCGTTGGACATCGAGCAGCCGCTGAATGTGTGGATGAAGCTCGACAGCGGCATGCACCGGCTGGGCTTTGATGATCATCTGCTGCGCGAAAACTATGCCCGACTGAGAGGCGCGAAACAGGTCGGCGAACTGAATCTGATGAGCCATTTTGCCTGTGCAGATGAGCGCGGGCATACGCTGACTGAAGATCAGCTCGAACGTTTTCTTGAGGTGCTGGATCTGGATTTTGATCAGCGCTCACTGGCTAACTCGGCGGCGATTCTGACCATCCCGGCAGCGCATATGGATTGGTTGCGGCCGGGGATCATGTTGTATGGCGCCACGCCGTTTGCTGATCTCGGCGCGGCTGAGCTGGGCCTTAAACCGGCGATGCAACTGGATGCCGAGCTGATTGCGATTCGTACCGTCGAGGTGGGTGAGACCGTGGGGTACGGCGCTGGCTGGGAGGCGCTGCGGGTGAGCCGGATTGGTACGGTGAGTTGCGGCTATGCGGATGGTTATCCGCGTCATGCGCCGGCCGGTACGCCGTTGGTTGTTCGCGGGCAGCGTGTGCCCTTGGTAGGGCGAGTGTCGATGGACATGCTCACGGTTGATCTGACTGATTTGCCGCAAGCCGAGGTCGGCGATGCGGTGCAGCTGTGGGGCGAGCAGTTGCCCGTTGATGAGGTCGCCAGTGCGGCGGGGACGATTGGTTATGAGTTGTTGACCAAGGTGACCTCGCGGGTGCCGCGGCGGTATGTGCAGGAGGAGTGAGGTTGGGGTAAGACGCGGAGTCTAATCTCCGTGATTTGCTGTGTATCAGCAAATCCATCCCCCGCGAACCGTGTGGCCTGGAGGTTGGAATCCGCATCGCGGCTTCCGACATGGCGGATGACCTGCTGTGCGCGGTCGGCTTTGATCGTTGCCGGGGTTTTGGGTATCCGGATATGCGTTCCACCCGACGTAATGCCATGACGGATTACGCCGCGTGGCGGCTAATCCATCCTCAGCGAACCGCGCGAACTGGAGGTTGGAATCCGCAACGCGGCTTCCGACATGGCGGATGGCCTGCTGTGCGCGGTCTGCTCTTGATTGGCTTTTGGTTTTTGGTTTTTGAACGCTGGCGCTAAGCCTGAATTTGTATTGTTCTTGCGCCACCTTTTCGCCCTTACGGCGAGTCACTTTTGTCAGTCGACACAAAAGTAACCCAAAGGTCTATGCCCCTCCATTGGGCCTCGCTTTGCTCGGCTTCCCGCATTCCATCGTTGTTCCGTGGGCACGCCGCGATGGGCCGTCCTTGGCCCAACGCAACTCTCGCCGCATCCATGCGGCTCAACCCACTACGCAACGATTGCATTTGGCCGGCTGGAATGGGGCGTTTGCGGTGTCTGGGCTTGATGCGGTCGGTTGAGGATTTTTGCCGGATTAATTTCGGGTGTTGGTTTATGCATTACACCGACGCAATGCCGTGACGGATTACGCCGCATTGCGGCTAATCCATCCTCCGTGATCTGTATGGCTTTATGGAGGTTGGAATCCGCAACGCGGCTTCCGACATGGCGGATGGCCTGCTGTGCGCGGTCTGCTTTGATCGTTGCCGGGTTATTTTTGGGTGTCCGGTTATGCATTCCATCGACGCAATGCCATGACGGATTTCGCCGCGTTGCGACTAATCCATCCTCCGTGATCCGTGCGGCCTGGAGGTTGGAATCCGCGTCGCGGCTTCCGACATGGCGGATGGCTTGCTGTGCGCGGTTTGCTTTTGATCGTTGGTGGGTTTTGGGGTGCTGGTTTATGCATTCCACCGATGCAATGTCATGACGGATTACGCCGCGTTGCGGCTAATCCATCCTCCGTGATCTGTGTGGCTTTATGGAGGTTGGAATCCGCATCGCGGCTTCCGACATGGCGGATGACCTGCTGTGCGCGGTCTGCTTTTGATCGTTGCCGGGTTTTTGGGTATCCGGTTATGCATTCCACCGATGCAATGTCATGACGGATTACGCCGCGTTGCGGCTAATCCATCCTCCGTGATCTGTGTGGCTTTATGGAGGTTGGAATCCGCATCGCGGCTTCCGACATGGCGGATGGCCTGCTGTGCGCGGTCGGCTTTTGATCGTTGGCGGGTTTTTTGGGTGTTCGGTTATGCATTCCATCGACGAAATGCCATGACGGATTACGCCGCGTTGCGGCTAATCCATCCTCCGTGATCGGTGTGGCTTTATGGAGGTTGGAATCCGCATTGCGGCTTCCGACATGGTGATAATGGGGCAAGGCCGGCGTGTGTTGTCGGGGCGACTACTCTGAGCTGGGCGCGGTGCTAGCGTTGGTTGAATGAACGCGAGGCCGATAGGCGGAAAATTTAACCAATACCCGGCTGCCTGCCCATGCGGCAGATAAACCCAGCGGGGAGGTCGGAATTGGTTAAAATTTGTGCTATTCTCCGCGCCCGTTAAAATCCTTCACCCGGTCATTGTCATGCACGCAGCCAAGCCGTTATTCGATTATCCAAAATACTGGGCCGAGTGCTTCGGTCCAGCGCCTTTCTTGCCGATGAGCCGGGAAGAGATGGATCAGCTTGGCTGGGATTCGTGTGACATCATCATCGTGACCGGCGATGCGTATGTTGACCATCCGTCGTTCGGCATGGCCATTATCGGCCGTTTGCTGGAAGCGCAGGGTTTTCGTGTCGGCATCATTGCGCAGCCTGACTGGAAATCGAAAGATGACTTCATGAAGCTCGGCGAGCCCAACCTGTTCTTCGGGGTGGCTGCTGGCAACATGGACTCGATGATCAACCGCTACACCGCCGACAAGAAAATCCGCTCGGACGACGCCTACACGCCAGGCGGTTTGGCCGGGAAGCGTCCGGATCGGGCCAGCCTGGTGTATAGCCAGCGCTGTAAAGAAGCCTACAAGCATGTGCCGATTGTGCTGGGCGGTATCGAAGCCTCGCTGCGTCGTATTGCGCATTACGATTACTGGCAGGACAAGGTGCGTCATTCGATTCTGATCGATGCCTGTGCCGACATCCTGTTGTACGGCAACGCCGAGCGCGCCATCGTTGAAGTGGCCCAGCGTTTGGCCTTCGGTCATAAAATCGAAGACATCACTGATATTCGCGGCACCGCGTTCATTCGCCGTGACACGCCGAAAGAGTGGATGGAGATCGACTCCACACGTATTGATCGTCCCGGTAAGGTCGACAAGATCATCAACCCGTATGTGAATACTCAGGACACTCAGGCCTGCGCGATCGAGCAAGAAAAAGGCCCGGTTGATGACCCGAACGAAGCCAAGGTCGTGCAACTGCTGCCGCACCCGCGTCTGGAGCGTGACAAGACGGTTATCCGCCTGCCATCGTTCGAGAAAGTCCGTTCCGATGCCGTGCTCTATGCGCACGCCAACCGCGTGTTGCACCTTGAGACCAACCCCGGCAACGCCCGTGCGCTCGTGCAAAAGCACGGAGAGGTCGATGTGTGGTTCAACCCACCACCGATCCCGATGACCACCGAAGAGATGGACTACGTGTTCGGCATGCCTTATGCGCGCATCCCGCACCCGGCGTATGGCAAGGAGAAAATCCCGGCCTACGACATGATCCGCTTCTCGGTGAATATTATGCGCGGCTGCTTCGGTGGCTGTACGTTCTGCTCGATTACCGAGCACGAAGGGCGGATTATCCAGAACCGTTCGCATGAGTCGATTCTCAACGAGATCGAAGAAATTCGCGACAAGGTTCCCGGCTTTACCGGCGTTATCTCCGACTTGGGTGGCCCGACCGCGAACATGTATCGTATCGCCTGCAAGAGCCCGGAAATTGAAGCCGCGTGCCGCAAGCCGTCCTGTGTATTCCCCGGGATTTGCGAGAACCTGAATACCGACCACTCGTCCTTGATTCAGCTTTATCGCTCGGCGCGTGATTTGCCGGGCGTGAAGAAGATTCTGATTGCCTCGGGCTTGCGTTACGACCTCGCGGTCGAGTCGCCAGAGTACGTTAAAGAGTTGGTGACCCATCATGTTGGCGGCTATCTGAAGATTGCCCCGGAACATACCGAGGAAGGCCCGCTGAACAAGATGATGAAGCCGGGCATTGGCAGCTATGACAAGTTCAAGCGCATGTTCGAGAAGTACTCGAAAGAGGCCGGCAAAGAGCAGTACCTGATTCCTTACTTCATCGCCGCTCACCCGGGCACCACCGATGAAGACATGATGAATCTGGCGCTGTGGCTGAAGAGTAACGACTTCCGTGCGGATCAGGTGCAGGCGTTCTATCCGTCGCCAATGGCCACCGCCACCGCGATGTACTACTCAGGCAAGAACCCGCTGCGCAAGGTGACGTACAAGAGCGACGGGGTGAACATCGTCAAGAGCGAAACCCAGCGCCGTCTGCACAAGGCATTCCTGCGTTATCACGACCCGCGTGGCTGGCCGCTGTTGCGTGAAGCACTTGAGCGCATGGGCCGCAGCGACCTGATTGGTAACGGTAAGCACCAGCTGATTCCGGCGCACCAGCCTGCCACCGACAGCTACCAGAGCGCACGTCGCAAGAACTCGACGCCAGCCGGTAGCAAGAAGGTCGGCAAGGCCATGCTTACCCAGCACACCGGCTTGCCGCCGCGCGCCAGTGATGGCGGGAATCCTTGGGACAAGCGTGAGCAGGCCAAAGCAGCCGCGTTCGCCAAGAATCAGGAAGCGGCGCGTGAGCGTGCCAATGCCAAGAAGGGCAAAGGCAAGAAGCCTTCCAAACCGGCCGCTGTGCCGCGCTAAATGATGTTGCGGGTGCCGGCGCTGCTTGTGCAGCCCGCGCCCAAAGCTCCTGCCTTGGGCGCGGATGAGATGCCGCGCCAAGCCTGCATCTCATCCAGCTTGTTTACTCAGCCGTAGCGCTTCTGCGCCTCAATCGCCAGGCCATTGCCAATACTGCCGAAGTTGTTGCCTTCGACATGACGGGCATTCGGCAGCATGGCGGCAACGCTTTGGCGTAGCGCCGGGATGCTGCTTGAACCGCCGGTGAAGAACACCGTATTGACCTGATCGACGCTGACATTGGCGCGGGTCATCAATTCGGTAACGCTGGCGCGAATCTTCTCCAGCAGCGAATCAATCGAGCTGTCGAACAGCTCGCGAGTCAGTTCAGCGACCAGGCCCGGCTCGATGCGCTTGAGGTCGATTTCGCGATTATCGGTTTCAGTCAGCTCGATTTTGCTGTCTTCCACCTGCATCGCCAGCCAGTGGCCAGCGCGCTGGTCAATCAACTTGAACAGGCGGTCGATGCCAGTCGGGTCGACGATGTCGTAGCGCATGTTCTGCAACGCCAGCTGCGATTTCTGCGCGTACACCGCGTTAATGGTGTGCCAGGTTGCGAGATTGAGGTGCGAGCTGGTGGGCATCAGCGCCGAGCTTTTCATCCGGCTGCCGTATCCGAACAGTGGCATCACCCCTTGCAGGCTGAGTTGCTTGTCGAAGTCGGTACCGCCGATGTGCACGCCGCCAGTGGCCAGAATATCGTCCTGGCGCTCTGCAACTGCGCGCCGCTCGGGTGATAGACGCACCAGTGAGAAGTCCGAAGTACCGCCGCCGATATCGACGATCAGTACCAGCTCTTCGCCGGTGATGGTGCTTTCGTAGTCGAAGGCCGCGGCAATCGGCTCGAACTGGAACGACACATCCTTGAAGCCGAGCTTGTGGGCAACGCTGACCAGGGTGTTTTGTGCTTCCATGTCGGCGACCGGATCGTCATCGACAAAGAACACCGGGCGGCCCAGTACCACCTCTTCAAAGCTGCGTTCTGCCACGGCTTCGGCGCGGTTTTTCAGCTCGCCGATAAAGAAGCCCAGCAGGTCCTTGAAGGGCAGTGCACTGCCGAGGACGGTGGTTTCGCTTTTCAGCAGTTTCGAGCCCAGCAGGCTTTTCAGGGAGCGCATCAGGCGTCCCTCGTAACCTTCGAGGTATTCGTGCAGGGCCAGACGGCCGTATACCGGGCGGCGTTCTTCGAAGTTGAAGAAAATTACCGAGGGCAGGGTGATCTTGCCGTCTTCGAGCTCGATCAAGGCCTGCGTGTCGGGGCGTTGCCAGCCGACGGTGGAGTTTGAGGTACCAAAATCTATGCCGACGGCGCGGGCGGGAGTAGTAAATGACATGCGGCGCGCTGTTCCAAAAAAACGGCCGCGCATTCTAAGCGAGCTGGCCGCGCATTGCTGCCCCCACTGGTAAGTTTGTCGGGGATTTTATTCAGGGCTGGGTTATGCCAAGGGTTATGGCGGCGAGAATCGCATAACGGGCTGATTTGGCCAGCGTGACGATCAGCATGAAGCGCCACAACGGCTCGCGCATAACGCCGGCGATAAGGGTCAGCGGGTCACCGATTACCGGCATCCAACTGAGCAGCAGGCTCCAGTGGCCGTAGCGCTGATACTGCGTTTGCGCGCGTTGTAAATGCTGTGCGGAGACCGGAAACCAGCGGCGATCTCTGAAACGCTCGACGGCGCGTCCCAGCAGCCAGTTCACCAGCGAGCCCAGAACATTGCCGCAACTGGCGATGACAACCAGCCACCAAGGGCTGTAGTCACCACTGAGCAGCAACGCGACCAGCACCGCCTCTGACTGCAGGGGCAGCAGCGTGGCGGCGCCGAAGGCCGAGAGGAACAGGCCGAGGTAGACCGAGATTGTCAGCAAGGCGTTAAGGTCTGCTGACGCCCAGGCACAAGGGCGTCAGCCAGCCGGCGGGTCAGTCGTCTTGACCGGTGTTGTGCATGATCTCTTCGAGCTTGAGCCCGGTGAGGCCATGAATGGTTTTCCACAGGTAGTAGAAAATGGCCATCATCATGATCATCGACGGGATGGCGATCATCGGGTAGCTGAGCAAGGTCAGGCGACCCAGCTCTTCGTTAAAGGCCTCGGAGCCCCCCGGACTTGTGACAATCCACTTGGCCAACACGTAGTTCATTACCGAGGAGAAAAAGAACGTGCCGCTCAGCCAGTAAGTGGCTTTAAGCAGGCGTTGCTCGAATTGCTCGGTGTTGCCGCCTTGTTCGAGCCGTTCCTGGATCTTGTCGACATTGAGCACCGCTTTGTTGAACAGCATGGTGCGGATCAACGGGTAGCGGGTGCGGGTCGAGATAATCACGGCGATGCCGATAAGCCCCGGAACGGCAGCTTCCTTGATGGCCAGCCACTGGTTGTCGAGTTTCAGCAGGCCGATGCCGCCGGTAAGCAATACGCTTACCAGACCCAGCAGCGCGATAAAGTTGAACTTGCGGTATTTGATCAGCTCGAAAGCGCCCCAGCCCAGCGGGAATGCCAGTGCGAGGATCAGTGCGCCATCAGCGCCAAGACGCGTTTCGCCGCTGAGTTTCATCAGAATGAGCGAGGGAATAACAATGCTCACCAGCATATCGATCAGCGGGCGAGGCTTGTGCGTTTCTGTCGGCGTATGCGTTATGTCAGTCATGTCTATCAAATAGCAGAGTTGAGGTGCGATCATCGCCTGCTTGAGGCTTGGCGGCTAGTCCGATTGTCGGTTGTAGCTTGAAGAATTTGTCAAAATTTACTGCCAGCTGAATTATCGGTAACCAAAAGGCGTAGATGGCGGGTGCGTTTCAGTGAGTTATGATCGTGTATTCGCGCATCATGGTGGCACATTGTTAGTACCAAGAATTGGCGACAGGGGTAAGGCTGAGTGGGGTGTTTTGCAAAGAAACTGAGTTGTGCCGTGTTGTTGAGTTTGCTCGGGGTTCAAGCCTCGGCGGCTATGCGTTTCTACACTGAAGAGGCAGCGCCGTTGGCTTTTATGCAAGACGGCGAAATGCGCGGCATGTCGGCGGAGCTGGTCAACGCGCTTATCGCCCGTACCGGCGAGCCTTCAACTGTCGAAATAGTGCCCTGGACACGTGGCTATTATCTGGCTCAGCGTGAGCCGGACACGGCGCTGTTTTCTACCGTGCGCACACCCGAGCGCGAAGCCAGCTTCCAGTGGGTTGGGCCGATTCTGGTGGGCAGCAGCCGTTTCTACTCGCTCAAAAGTAACCCCATTGAGGTCAACAGCCTGCAAGATGCAGCGGCCAGCGGCCCCTTGGCTCTACCGAAAAAATGGTACAGCTACGAAAGTTTGCAACATATGGGGTTATCCAACCTCTATGGTGTCGACAGCGCGAAGATCATGGTCAGAATGCTCAAGCGCGGAAGGGTCAACCTGATTGCCACTCAGGACCTGACGCTGGAGCAGGAGCTTGCCACTGGCGGGCTGGTACCGGCTGACGTTCGTGCTCATATGAGCTTCATGAAGTCGGCTTACTATATCGCCTTTTCACCGGCGACCAGCCCGGCCAAGGTTGCCCTTTGGCAAAGCGCGCTTGACGACATGCGCGCAGATGGCAGCTACGAAAAGATTGTTCACAAGTGGCTGCCCCACGTAGACGTTAACACCAGCGCCGAGTGACAGACGGCCCCCGGCGGGCTGTCACCCGATCTTTGCAGCGTGCGTCTTACACCCAATATTCGCTAGGCCAGCCCGACTTTTGCGGCTGGCCGGATTAACTTTTTGGAGCCGTCATATGCCCATTATTCAACGCGCCTCGCATCACCAGTTGCGCAGTGCTTTCCAGCAGCTGCTTGCGTCCAGCGAGTGTTACCACACGGCGTCGGTGTTTGATCCGATGTCGGCGCGCATTGCTGCCGATCTGGGTTTTGAGGTGGGTATTCTGGGTGGCTCGGTCTCCTCGTTGCAGGTTTTGGCCGCTCCGGATTTTGCCCTGATCACCCTCAGCGAGTTTGTCGAACAGGCCACGCGCATTGGCCGTGTCAGCCGCCTGCCGGTGATTGCTGACGCCGACCACGGCTACGGCAACGCCCTGAACGTAATGCGCACGGTGGTTGAGCTTGAGCGCGCAGGCGTCGCGGCGCTGACCATTGAAGACACCCTTCTGCCAGCTCAGTTCGGGCGCAAATCAACCGACCTGATCAGCGTCGAAGAAGGCGTCGGCAAGATCCGCGCTGCGCTTGAAGCGCGGGTTGATCCGGACCTCGCCATCATCGCCCGAACGCATGCAGGCGTACTGGGTATTGATGAGGTGATCCGCCGTACTCAGGCTTATCAGGCCGCTGGCGCCGACGGCATTTGCATCGTCGGCATTGAAGACTTCGAGCATCTGGAGCAGGTCTCGGCGGCGCTTTCCGTGCCGCTGATGCTGGTCACTTACGGCAACCCCAAGCTGCGCGATAACGCGCGTCTGGCCAGCCTGGGTGTGCGTATCGTGGTTAACGGCCACGCGGCCTACTTTGCGGCGATCAAGGCGACTTACGACTGCCTGCGTGAGCAGCGTGAAGCACTGGGCAGTGACCTCAGCGCCTCGCAACTGGCGCACAAGTACACCATGCCCGAAGAGTATGTGGCATGGGCCGAAGAGTTCATGGACGTTAAAGAGTAGAGTGCTCCGCGCCCGGCAGATCTTGAATTTTTTGCGCTGAGCGCGCATATCTATCCCGTGTTGGTAAACAACTCAGGAGTCGATCATGGCCGGTGGTTGGGCAAGTGATGGTGCGGTACAAGAGCAAATCGACAGCAGCATCGACGATGCGATTCAGCGTGCCCGCAGCCAGTTGCATACAGGGCAGAGCCTGACGCATTGCGAGCAGTGTGATGCGCCCATCCCGCAAGCGCGGCGAGAAGCCGTTCGCGGGGTGCGCTTGTGCATAACCTGTCAGGCCGAAGACGATAAAGCCAATGCCGCAGGTGCCGGTTACAACCGGCGCGCGAGTAAAGACAGCCAGTTGCGCTGACGCATGACTGGCGCCGATTCGCCGCATGCTTGAATCCAAACGCAGAATATCAACCGGCGATCAGCCTGCTCAGCGCAAACAGGGCCCATGTCGGGCCCTGTTTGCGTTTACAACGGATACCGAGCTGAGCGGTCAGAACAGGAAGTAGCGCTGCGCCATTGGCAGCACTTCTGCCGGTTCACACCAGAGCAGTTGACCGTCTGCCTTGACCTGATAATTCTGCGCATCGACTTCGATGTTGGGCAGGTAGTCGTTGTGGATAAGATCGGTCTTCTTCACATCGCGGCAACCTTTGACCACGCCAATCTGCTTCTTCAAACCCAATTGCTCGGGCACGCCGGCATCCTTGGCCGCCTGACTGATAAAGGTCAGGCTGGTGGCGTGGCGCGAGCCGCCGTAGCTGGCGAACATCGGACGATAGTGCACCGGCTGCGGTGTCGGGATCGACGCGTTGGCATCTCCCATCAGGCTGGCCGCAATGGCTCCGCCCTTGAGAATCAGGGTCGGTTTGACGCCGAAGAACGCCGGACGCCAGAGCACCAGATCTGCCCACTTACCGACCTCGATTGAGCCCACTTCATGGCTGATGCCATGGGTAATCGCCGGGTTGATGGTGTACTTGGCGATGTAGCGTTTGATGCGAAAGTTATCGTTGCCTTCACCATCGCCCGGCAATGCACCGCGCTGTTGCTTCATCTTGTCGGCGGTTTGCCATGTGCGGGTAATCACCTCGCCGACGCGGCCCATGGCCTGACTGTCGGAGCTGATCATCGAGAAGGCGCCGAGGTCATGCAAAATGTCCTCGGCGGCGATGGTTTCGCGGCGAATACGGCTCTCGGCGAAAGCCACGTCTTCGGCAATGCTCGGGTCGAGGTGGTGGCAAACCATGAGCATGTCGAGGTGCTCATCAATGGTGTTCTTGGTGAACGGCCGGGTCGGATTGGTCGAGCTTGGCAGCACGTTCGTAAAGCCACACGCCTTGATGATGTCCGGCGCATGGCCGCCACCGGCACCTTCGGTGTGATAGGTGTGAATGGTGCGGCCCTTGAATGCGCCCAGGGTGGTTTCAACAAAACCCGACTCGTTGAGTGTGTCGGTGTGAATCGCCACCTGTACGTCGTACTCGTCGGCCACGCTCAGGCAGTTGTCGATGGCGGCAGGCGTCGTGCCCCAGTCTTCGTGCAGCTTGAGGCCGATAGCGCCGGCTTTGACCTGCTCTATCAGCGGCTCCGGCAAACTGGCGTTGCCCTTGCCGGTAAAGCCAATATTCATCGCGAAAGAGTCGGCCGCTTGCAGCATGCGCGCCATGTGCCACGGGCCGGAAGTGCAGGTCGTGGCGTTGGTGCCGGTTGCTGGGCCGGTGCCGCCACCGATCATGGTGGTCACGCCGCTCATCAGTGCTTCTTCGATCTGCTGCGGGCAAATGAAGTGAATATGCGAGTCGATCCCGCCAGCGGTGAGGATCATGCCTTCACCGGCAATAACTTCGGTGCCTGCGCCAACTGCGATAGTGACATCGGGCTGGATGTCGGCGTTGCCACCTTTGCCGATTGCCGCAATGCGCCCGTCCTTGAGGCCCACATCGGCTTTGACGATGCCCCAGTGATCGATGATCAGCGCGTTGGTGATCAGCGTATCGACCACATCTTTGGCGCACAACTGGCCTTGGCCCATGCCGTCACGGATGACTTTGCCGCCGCCGAACTTGACCTCTTCGCCGTAGGTGGTGAAGTCCTTCTCGACCTCGACCCAAAGCTCGGTATCGGCCAGGCGAACCTTGTCGCCAACGGTTGGGCCGAACATGTCAGCGTAGGCTTGTCTGCTGATTTTCATGGTGTGCTAATCCTGTTTCAGGCTGCCCCGGCGTTACGTGTCCGAGGTCGAAATATCGATTTCACAAAGCGTTTGCAGCCACCCGTTACAGGTCGCCCATGATCCGTCCGGCAAAGCCGAACACGCGGCGATGGCCGGCCAGATCAACCAGCTCGACTTCACGTGACTGACCCGGCTCGAAACGCACGGCGGTGCCGGCTGGAATATTCAGACGCATGCCACGGCTAGCCGGGCGGTCGAAGGTCAGCGCATCGTTGGTTTCGAAAAAGTGAAAGTGGGAGCCGACTTGAATCGGCCGGTCACCGCTGTTTGCAACCGTCATGCTGAGGGTGCGGCGGCCGGCGTTGAGTTCGATCTCGCCGTCCTTGATTTGGTATTCACCGGGGATCATTGCGCTCACTCCAGAATCAATTGCAAAAAGGTCAGGTCCAGCCAGCGGTCGAACTTGCGCCCGACTTGCGGCATGACCCCGGTCACTTCAAAGCCGAGGCGCTTGTGCAGTCGGATCGAGGCGCGGTTTTCACTCTCGACCGCCGCCACCATCACATGCAGTTTGTCTGCACGCGCGCGCTCGATAAGTGCTTCCATCAACTGGGCGCCGATACCAAGACCGCGCTGGTCGCCACAGACATACACCGAGTGCTCGACGGTATGGCGGAAGCCTTCAATGCTGCGCCAGGTCCCGTAGGTGGCATAGCCGACCAGACGGCCATTAGCGTCATGGGCAACCAGAACCGGAAAGCCTGCGCGCTGGCGGTCATTGAGCCAGGCCAGACGATTGTCGAGGTCGACTTCTGTCTCGTTCCAGATCGCCGTGGTGTTGCGCACTGCATCGTTGTAAATCGCCAGAATGTGCGGGGCGTCGGCCTCGCTGGCATCGTTGATCAATATCATCAAGGCACCTTTCAAACGATGGGTTGATGCACGGTGACAAGCTTCGTGCCATCCGGGAACGTGGCTTCGACCTGAATTTCCGGGATCATTTCGGGGATGCCTGGCATCACTTGATTACGGCTCAGCAGGGTGGTGCCGTAATGCATCAGATCGGCCACGGTCTGACCGTCGCGGGCACCTTCCAGCAGCGCGGCAGAAATATACGCCATCGCTTCCGGGTAATTGAGTTTCACCCCGCGAGCCAAACGGCGTTCGGCTACCAGCCCGGCAGTGAATATCAGTAATTTGTCTTTTTCGCGTGGACTTAAATCCATCTCGGCTTCTCCAGCTCGGATACTTCAAAATGCTGTGGGATAAACAATTCAGGTGTTCCAGATACGCGGAGGCACGGCTTCGCGGCCCAGCGCGGCAGGGCGCAGCAAGCGCCACAATTCAATCAGCCAGGCGCGTGCGTGCAAGGCTTCACTAGCCAGACAACGGGCAACCAGCATGCCAGGCAACTGGCTGAGATCGCCACGCACCTGGCCGCTGGTAACGCCCAGCTGCTCGCGGCAATGTTCGAGTAATTGCGGGTCAATCTTGGCGCTGACCAGCAGCGTCGCAAACACCGGCTTACCGTCTAAACCAATGGGTGAGTCGAGCAGGCCATCATTACCGCAAACGCGTTGGCGCTCGTGCCAGATTAGTTCGCCATCACGGCGAATATCCAGCGCCGACTGGAAATGGCCCTGATCGAAACGCTCGCCACTGGCAGGGCGGCCGAGGGCGATGATGTCCCAGTAAAACAGCCGCGCATCACCTTCAAGCTCAATCGAGGTGCTCAGTTCGGCCTGCGCTGCCGAGTAGACGATGGTTTCCTGCGGCAGCCATTCCAGCGTCGCGCCCGCTTCAACGCGTAAATTCAGCTGCTGAAAAGCCGGGCCGGCGGCGCGATACCACTTGGCCGCGCCGGGGCTGGTCAGTTGCGCCCAGGCGCCGGTTGCAACATTGGCGCTGATGTCCAGCCGGTCGCCACCGGCAATACCGCCTGGCGGGTGGACAATGATGTGCTGACACACCTCGGGGCCTTCCGCGTACAGATGCCTTTGCACCCGCAGCGGACCTTTATGACGGCGCATAACCGGGCGTGTGGTGTCGCCATTTCGGGCGTAGCCCAACTCCAGCTCGGCGTGCCAGCTGGGTGTGAACAGGGCAGGGGTAATCGGTGCGTTCATGCGTTGGTTCGTTATGTCTGTGGCAGAGCGTAGGTGGCAAGTTGCGGCATTAACGCCGCGCTACACAGGTAACGCGGCGGAGCGCCGAATGCGGTTGTGCAACGCTTGATGGCATTGTGCACATTACCGGCTGGATCAGATTGCAACCAGCCCCCTGACGCCATCGGCTTCCATTTGCTCACCGCGGCCTTGCTGGATGATCTCGCCACGCGACATCACCAGATACTGATCGGCGAGTTCGGCGGCGAAGTCATAGAACTGCTCGACCAACAAGATCGCCATGTCGCCTCGTGCCGCGAGTTTCTTGATCACCACGCCGATTTCCTTGATCACCGAGGGCTGAATGCCTTCGGTAGGCTCATCCAGAATCAACAGCCGTGGTTGGCTGGCCAGTGCGCGGCCAATCGCCAATTGTTGCTGCTGACCGCCGGACAAATCACCGCCACGGCGGTGTTTCATCTCTTGCAGCACCGGGAATAACTCGTAGATGAACGCGGGCACTTCTTTGGCCTGGCTGGCCGGGAAGCGCGAGAGTCCCATCAACAGGTTTTCTTCAACCGTGAGCCTGCCAAATATTTCCCGTCCCTGCGGTACATAGGCGATTCCGGCGTGCACGCGCTGGTGCGGCTTGAAGCCGGTAATGGTCTGGTTTTCCCATTTCACCGCGCCTTCTTTGGCGGGAATCAGGCCCATCAGGCATTTCAACAGCGTGGTTTTCCCCACGCCATTGCGCCCCAGCAAGCAGGTGACTTCGCCGACCCTGGCCTCGAAAGACAGGCCGCGCAGGATATGGCTTCCGCCGTAATATTGATGCAGTTGTTCAACGTGCAGCATATTGGTATTCCTTGTTGGTGCGCTGAGAGCGGGGCTGTCAGCGACCGAGATAAACTTCGATCACACGTTCGTCGGCCTGCACTTCATTGAGTGAGCCTTCGGCCAGCACGCTGCCCTGATGGAGTACGGTGACGTGGTCGGCAATCGAGCCGACAAAGCCCATGTCGTGCTCGACCACCATCAGCGAATGCTTGCGTGCGAGTGACTTGAACAACTGCGCGGTGAACTCGGTTTCAGCGTCGGTCATGCCCGCTACCGGCTCGTCGAGCAACAACAGTTGCGGGTCTTGCATGAGCAACATGCCGATCTCGAGGAACTGCTTCTGGCCGTGCGAGAGCAAACCGGCGGGGCGTTGCCGTGCGGTTTCCAGGCGAATGGTGGTCAGTACTTCGTCGATGCGGTCGCGCTGCTCGCCGGTCATCTTTGCGCGCAAGCTGGCCCACACCGACTTGTTGGTCTTTTGCGCCAGTTCGAGGTTCTCGAACACGCTCAACGCCTCGAATACGGTGGGTTTCTGAAACTTTCGACCGATGCCTGACTGGGCGATTTGCACTTCGCTCATGTGCGTCAGGTCGAGGGTTTCACCGAAGTAGGCCATGCCGCTGTCGGGTCGGGTCTTGCCGGTAATCACATCCATCATGGTGGTTTTGCCGGCACCGTTGGGGCCGATGATGCAACGCAATTCGCCGACGCCAATGTACAGGTTGAGATCGGTCAGGGCTTTGAAACCGTCAAAGCTGACGTTGATGCCTTCGAGCGTGAGAATGGTGCCGTGGCGAACATTCAGGCCTTTTTCGGCACGCAGGCCAGCACCGATTGCATCGCGCGCAGCGCCTGCCGGGTCAAAGGCCGGCTCCAGCATGGCTTCCGGGATTGGAACGGCTCTCATGATTTTTCACCTCGCTTGAGCAGGCCCACCACGCCTTTGGGCAGATACAGGGTGACCAGAATAAACAGTGCGCCCAGCGCAAACAGCCAGTATTCGGGGAATGCGACGGTGAACCAGCTCTTCATGCCGTTGACCATTCCAGCGCCGAGAATCGGCCCGATAAGCGTGCCGCGACCGCCGAGTGCGACCCAAACAGCAGCCTCAATCGAGTTGGTGGGCGACATTTCGCTGGGGTTGATGATGCCGACCTGCGGCACATACAGCGCACCGGCCAATCCGCAGAGCACAGCGGACAACACCCAGATAAACAACTTGTAGCCGCGTGGATCGTAGCCGCAGAACATCAGGCGGTTTTCCGCGTCACGCAGCGCCGTGAGTACCCGGCCGAACTTGCTGCGCGCCAGTTTCCAGCCCAGCAGCAAGCTGCCGACCAGTAGCGCTACAGTCGCCAGAAACAGTGCCGCACGCGTGGCTGGAGCGGTGATATCGAAACCGAGAATGCGCTTGAAATCGGTGAAGCCATTGTTGCCGCCAAAGCCGGTTTCGTTGCGAAAGAACAGCAACATGCCGGCGAACGTCAGCGCCTGGGTCATGATCGAGAAATACACGCCCTTGATCCGCGAGCGGAAGGCAAAGAAGCCAAACACCAGCGCGAGCAAACCGGGCGCCAATACCACCAGACACATGGCCCAAAGGAAGTTGCTGGTGCCGTACCAATACCAAGGCAGCTCATTCCAGGCCAGAAAGCTCATGAACGCGGGCAGGCCATCGCCAGCTGTTTCGCGCATCAGGTACATGCCCATGGCATAGCCGCCGAGTGCGAAGAACAGGCCGTGGCCGAGCGATAGCAGGCCGGCGTAACCCCAGACCAGATCCAGCGCCAACGCGACCACGGCGTAGCAGAGAATCTTGCCGACCAGCGTCAGGGTGTAAGCGCTCAGGTGCAGGCTGTTGTCTGCCGGCAGCATGTGCAGCAATGGCATGGCGATCAGTATCAGCAGAATCAGGCCGCCAAGCGCTATTGAAACGCGCGGGCCGAGTCTGGCGCTGGTGCGCGCCAGTACGGTTTGATTTAGAGGCATAGTCATTAGTCGATCACCCGTCCTTTGAGTGCAAACAAGCCTTGCGGGCGTTTCTGAATGAACAGAATGATCAGCGCCAGAATCAGGATCTTGCCGAGCACCGCACCAATCTGCGGTTCGAGAATTTTGTTGGCGATGCCCAGCCCGAAGGCCGCCATTACGCTACCGGCCAACTGGCCGACACCACCGAGTACGACCACCAGGAACGAGTCGATGATGTAGCTCTGGCCAAGGTCCGGGCCGACGTTGCCGATCTGGCTCAGGGCCACGCCGCCCAAGCCTGCGATGCCTGAACCGAGGCCAAAGGCGAGCATGTCGATACGCCCGGTCGGGACGCCGCAGCAGGCCGCCATGTTGCGGTTCTGGGTGACGGCGCGGACGTTGAGGCCCAGACGCGTTTTGTTCAGCAGCAGCCAGGTCAGCACGACCACGAACAGGGCGAAGGCGATGATGACGATGCGGTTGTACGGCAGCACCAGATTAGGCAGCAACTGAATGCCGCCGGAGAGCCAGTAAGGGTTGGCGACTTCGACGTTTTGCGCGCCGAAGATCACCCGCACCAGTTGAATCAGCATCAGGCTGATGCCCCAGGTGGCCAGCAGTGTTTCCAGCGGGCGGCCATAGAGGTGGCGAATCACCGTGCGCTCCAGCGCCATGCCAATAGCGGCGGTTACGCAGAACGCGACGGGCAGAGCGATCAGCGGATACAGGGCAATCGCCTCGGGCGCATAGCGCTGGAACATCACCTGAACCATGTACGTCGAATAGGCGCCGAGCATCAGCATTTCGCCGTGCGCCATGTTGATCACGCCAAGCAGGCCAAAGGTAATTGCCAGGCCCAGCGCGGCAAGTAGCAGAATCGAGCCGAGGCTCATGCCGCTGAAAGCCTGGCCGAGTAACTCGCCTATCAGCAGCCGGCGCTTCACCTGCGCCAGGCTGGTTTCAGCAGCGGTGCGCACGGCAGCGTCAGTTTCTACGCCTTCTTCGAGCAGTCGTTCGAGACGCACACGGGCCAGCGGCTGGCCGGTTTCACCGAGCAGGCGTACTGCCGCCAGCCGCACCGCCGGATCAGTGTCGACCAGTTGCAGGCTGGCCAGCGCGAGGGCCAGCGCTTCGTGAACATCATCGTCGCTTTCATTGCTCAGGCGTTCATTGAGCAGCGGTAACTGTGCAGGCTTGGCGCTTTTCTGCAGCAGCGTGGCACCTTGCAGACGCACCGCCGGATCGCTCGAAAGCAACTGGTGGCTGGCAACGGTGGTGGCAATCAGGCCGCGCAGGCGATTGTTCAGGCGCAATTTACGCAGTTTGCCTACGGGAAGCGTTTCACCTTCAGCGCTCTGGTAACCGCTGTCGGTCTTGTAAAACGGGGTTTTGTTGCTGTCAGCTGCGACGCGGCCGTTTTGCAGCGCATCGAGCAATGGCAAGCGAGTTGGATCGGGCTCGGCAGCCCAAGCCTGGAGCAATTTCGCTTGCTTTGAAGAATTGGCGGCGCTGAAATCTGCCGCGTCACCTGCATGGCTGGTGCTCCAGACGAGGCACAGCAGCAGGGCGAATGAAAGCCGGTAGAGGGCAGTGATCATGATGGTGAGATTCCCTTTGAAAACTCCGGCAACTCTCTTGTCGGAGCTTTCCGGTGAGCTTGCAGCCGGATCTGGTCCGACGCTCAGCAACCAATAGCGATGCCAGCGAGACAGCCGTGTGGCTGCCCGGCTGGCAGTCCATGCGTTTAGTTGGACTTCACTGCGTAATCCGGCTTCTTGTCGTTACCCTCGATGTAAGGGCTCCAAGGCTGGGCGCGGATCGGGCTGTCGGTTTCCCAGACCACATCAAACTGACCGTCTTCCTGAATTTCACCGATCATGACCGGCTTGTGCAGGTGATGGTTGGTCTTGTCCATAGTCAGGGTGAAACCGGACGGCGCGGCGAAGGTCTGGCCGGCCATGGCTTCACGCACTTTGTCGACATCGGTGGTGCCGGCTTTGGTCACAGCCTGCGCCCACATGTTGATACCGACGTAAGTGGCTTCCATCGGGTCGTTGGTCACGGCTTTGTCGGCGCCAGGCAGGTTCTTGGCCTTGGCGTAGGCTTTCCACTTGTTGACGAACTCGGTGTTGACCGGGTTTTCAACCGACTCGAAGTAGTTCCAGGCGGCCAACTGGCCAACCAGTGGCTTGGTGTCGATGCCGCGCAATTCCTCTTCGCCCACCGAGAAGGCTACAACCGGAACGTCGGTGGCTTCGATGCCCTGATTCGCCAACTCTTTGTAAAACGGTACGTTGGAATCGCCGTTCACGGTCGAGATCACTGCGGTTTTGCCGCCTGCCGAGAACTTCTTGATGTTGGCTACGATGGTTTGGTAATCGCTGTGACCAAACGGGGTGTAAACCTCTTCGATGTCTTTGTCGGCGACACCTTTGCTGTGCAGGAATGCCCGCAGAATCTTGTTGGTGGTACGCGGATAGACGTAGTCGGTGCCGAGCAGGAAGAAGCGCTTGGCTGCGCCGCCGTCTTCGCTCATCAGGTATTCAACCGCCGGGATGGCCTGCTGGTTTGGCGCCGCGCCGGTGTAGAACACGTTGGGCGACAGCTCTTCGCCTTCATACTGAACCGGGTAGAACAACAGGCCATTGAGTTCTTCGTAAACCGGCAGTACCGATTTACGCGATACCGACGTCCAGCAGCCGAAGGTTACGGCCACTTTGTCCTGGCTGAGCAACTGACGGCCTTTTTCGGCGAACAGTGGCCAGTTCGAAGCCGGGTCAACTACAACCGGTTCCAATTGCTTGCCGAGAACACCGCCTTTGGCGTTGATCTCGTCGATGGTCATCAGCGCCATGTCTTTCAATGAGGTTTCAGAGATAGCCATGGTGCCGGACAGCGAGTGGAGAATACCGACCTTGATGGTGTCGGCGGCATGCGCGCTGAATGGGAACAAACCGGTCAGCAGCAGGGCGCTGGCGGCTAGGGTCGATTTCAGGAGAGGACGGCGTTTCATTATTATGGCTCCATGCGCAACGGTTGGATTAGACCGGGTTGAAATACCGGGGCTTTAAAAGCCGGGGTCCAATAACCATTGGCAGCATCCGTGCCAATTAGCGCAAGTGCCTGTTTTTCTTGAGAATGTGGTCAGATTTTGGGCGTTAGCGAAACGCCCTGTGCGCTGTGCTGGTGCAGTGAGTTTGCTCTATCTGCACTTTGCGGGTGCGATGCCCTGTATCAGGGCACCAGGTAGTTTTTGATGCCCGTAAAGATGATTTGCGCTGCCAGAGCGCAGACGAACAGGCCCATCAGACGGCTGACAATTTGCAGCCCTTGCTCACCCAGCAAACGCTCGAACTGATTGGATAAATACAGCACCAAGCCAACGGTGAGGCAGGCGAGGGCGATGGCAAATACGGTGACCAGTTTGTCACTCCACAGCGGCTGGCCTGCACCCATCAGCAGCATTGCACCAATGGTGCCCGGGCCGACGGTGAGCGGAATCGTCAGTGGCACAATGGCCACATCCTGCTGCACGTTGTCTGGCTGCATGGCTGTTTTGCCCTGAGCCATGCCCAGCGCAGAGATGAACAAGACGCTGCCGGCACCGATGCGGAAGGCGTCGATGGTGATGCCGAACACGCTGAAAATGTATTTGCCGAACAGGTACAGCAATACGCTGGCAATGAATGCGCCGGTGGCAACTTTCCAGGCCAGCCGCTTACGCTCTTTAAGCGTGTACCCCCGGCTCATGCCGATAAAACAGGACAGCACAAAGAATGGGCCGTAGAGCACCAACAGTTTCAAATACACACTGAACAACTCAGATGCCATGTCGCGACTCGTTTACGTCAAAAGGTTTGATAGCAAGGCTAGCACCGACAGCGCCAATGCTCACTGGCAGTCACAGATGATTGCGGGTTGAGCGTTAGCCGGCTTGCGGGTTAGTGATTCTCAGTGGTCTGGCGATGGTTGACCCAGTAGCCGACCAACTCGCGCAGTTGCGATAACTCGACCGGTTTGGCCATGTGACCATCCATTCCCGAGTGAAGTGCCCGCTCTTTGTGCTCGCTGAGAATATGCGCGGTCAGGGCCACCACCGGAGTGTGTGGATGATTACCGGCACGCTCCCATTCGCGCAGTTGTCGGGTTGCACTGAAACCGTCGAGCACCGGCATTTCGCAATCCATCAGCACCAGATCGTAGTGCTGTGCTTGCATGGCCTCAAGTGCTTCCAAACCATTGCTGGCGGTGTCGGGCTGGACGTTGAGCTTGCCCAACATGCCGCGGATGACTTTGGTGGAGATGCTGTTGTCTTCGGCGACCAGCACGCGAAAATCACTTGGCACCTCTTGCGGGCCAGGCGCTGTCGCTGCCGGTATCGCGCGGGCGACACCGCTCTGGCGTTGGGCGAGCTCATCCGCCAGCGTGGCTTTGAGGGTGTAACCGGCAACCGGCTTGGCGAGAATTCGCTTGATACCGGCATTGCGCGCAATCACCTTGCTCGGCGCGTTGCTGATACCCGTGAGCATGATCAACAGAATGTCGTTGCTCAGGCTCGGGTCTTCCTTGATCCGTGTGGCCAGTTGCAGGCCGGTCATGCCCGGCATTTCCTGATCGAGCAGGACCACGTCGAAATATTCGCGCAGGTGCGATTTGGTGCGCAGCAGCGCCAGCGCTTCTTTGGCCGACGGCACCGCACTGACATACATGCCCCAGGCGCTGCATTGTTGCAGGAGCACTTTGCGGCAGGTGTTGTTGTCATCCACCACCAGCAGGCGTACGCCCTGCAGCGTGTTGTCGAGGTCCGTGGCGGGCTGCTCGATGCGGTCCGGGTCGAGGGGCAGGGTCAGCCACAGGGTCGAGCCTTGCCCGCTACTGCTCTGAATACCAAATTCGCCGTCCATCAGGCGTACCAATTGGCGCGCAATAATCAGCCCGAGGCGTCCACCAAGGCGGCTGGCTGTAAGGAAGTCGCGGCTGTGCAATTCGGCGTGCAGCAGTGCTTCACGCTCTTCTTCCTCAAGCGGGCGGCCACTGTCCTGTACAGCAATGCGCAGGCGCGGTTTGAGCAGGTTGTTATCCAGCGCCACCACGAGCAGGATTTCACCTTCCTCGGTCTGCTTGAAGGCGTTGTCGAGCAGGCTCGATACGGTCTGGCGTAAACGTGTCGGGTCACCGCTGACAATGCGTGGCACTTGCGGCTGGATGAAGCTGATCAGCTCAATCTGCTGCTGCTCGGCGCGTGCGCGGAAAATCGTCAGGCAGTCTTCGACCAGCGCGTTGATATCGAACTGCACGTCATCAAGTTCAATCTGGCCGGATTCGAGCTTGGAGATGTCGAGAATTTCGTTAATCAGGGTCAGCAGCTCGTTGCCCGAGCTGTGAATGGTCTGCACGTAATCGCGTTGTTTGGTCGAAAGTGGCGTGCCCAGCAGCAGCTCGGTCATGCCCAATACGCCGTTCATGGGCGTGCGGATTTCGTGGCTGATCTTGGCTAAAAAGTCGCCTTTGGCCTTGAGTTCGGCGGAGCTAGCTGCCAGTGCCCGACTGATGCTGAATTGCTCCTGGGTTATCCGTCGTTCGCGTGCGCTCAGGGCAATGCTGAGAATGAACGCGCAGATCACGCAGGCAATCAGCAAGGTGTACGCCATCCAGTCCGGGCGAACCGCCCACACGCCATACAGCACAGGCAGGGCGAAAATCAGACACAGGCAAAACAGCATCAACGCAATGCTGAACGGACGAGCCGGGGTATAGCCCTGATGCCAGAAGAACAGGCCAACCGCCAGAATGCTCAGCGAAGCGGCGCCCGTGAGCAGATAGGTCAGCTGGTTGTAGGGCATCTGCGCGACAAAAAACAGCGCGCCGCAGAGCAGCAGCAAAACCAGCATCTCCCAGCGCAAAAGTTTGCTTACCTTGGTCGCGGAGTGGGCGGGGCGAAAAAAGCTGATGGTGAAACCGAGCATGCAGGCAATCGCCGCAATGATCGCGGCACTGGCGATATCCGCTTGCATGCCCTGAAACGGTCCGAGAATAGGCGTGGTAATCCCCAGCAAGCTGGTGCTCATGATGATCAGGCAGAGCTGGCAACCGGCCAGCCAGAGGCAGCTGACGCTGCGCGAATAGGCATAGCGGATGATGTTGTATAGCCCCAGCATCAGCATGCAGCCGATTAGCAGGCCTATCAGCAATGGTTGCGAGAACTCGGTGGCGGCTTGCTCCGAACTCTTGAGACGGATGACCGGGCGCAGGGCATCTTCGGACTCAAGGCGCAGGTAGATATCCACTGCGCTGTCCGAATGCGGGACGGGCAGCAGAAAGTCGATGCTCTGCAGCGGTCGCGTAGACAACGGCAGTTTGTTGCCCGTGCGCACATGCGACAGTAGCTCAGGGCCACTGAAGACGTAAAAGTCGAGGTACGATAAGTAAGGCGAGAAAATCTTCAGCAGGCGCGTGTCGGACTTGGCCGGCAGTTGGTAATGCAGCCAGGAAACGTCAGCGCCGCCCTTGATATAGAGCTTGTTGAGGTCGACCGGGTGAAACTGCGCGCTATATTGCGGGGTGCGGATTTCGTCGAGTGTCAGTGCTGCGCTGGGATCTTCGAGCATCGACCAGCCCACCGCCGAGGCAGCCTGCGGCAAAGCCGACAGAAAAAGGCTGATGAGTAGTCCGATGGCAATCCAGGGCCGACACACTATGGAATCCCTTCATACGGTCAATTGTACAATTATAGCTAAGCAAATTCGGCTCGGGACTGACTAAAACGGACAATGTCTATTCAGCTCAGCCCCGGCGCAAATCCAGCTTAGTTGTCGCCTTGCTCGCGGGCAATTGCACGGTAACCGATATCGCTGCGGTAGAAGCAGCCGTTCCAGTCAACCTTGCGGGCCAGCGCATAAGCGTTTTGCTGAGCATCCAGAACGGTGTCGCCCATCGCGGTTGCGCACAGTACGCGACCACCGGATGTCACAACCTTGCCGTCTTTGAGCGTGGTGCCGGCGTGGAAAACCTTGCCTGGCGCCTGGCTCGCGGCATCAAGGCCGTTGATTTCATCACCCTTGGCGTAATCCGCCGGATAACCGCCTGCTGCCATGACAACGCCCAGGCTCGGGCGCGGGTCCCATTGTGCTTCGACAATGTTCAGCGCTTGCGCTTGAGCCGCTTCGAGCAGCAACAGCAGGCTTGATTGCAGGCGGACCATGATCGGTTGAGTTTCCGGATCACCAAAACGGCAATTGAACTCGATGACTTTCGGTGCGCCGGATTTGTCGATCATCAGGCCGGCATACAGGAAGCCGGTGTAGACATTGCCTTCTTCAGCCATGCCGTTAACGGTCGGCCAGATGACCTCGTCCATTACGCGCTGGTGCACGGCGTCGGTCACAACCGGAGCCGGCGAGTAAGCGCCCATGCCGCCCGTATTCGGGCCAGTGTCCTTGTCGCCAACACGCTTGTGGTCCTGGCTGGTGGCCATCGGCAATACGTTCTTGCCGTCGACCATGACGATGAAGCTGGCTTCTTCGCCATCGAGGAATTCCTCGATAACCACGCGCGAACCGGCGTCACCGAAAGCGTTGCCCGCGAGCATGTCGCGCACGGCATCTTCAGCTTCAGCCAGAGTCATGGCGACGATAACGCCTTTGCCTGCCGCCAGGCCGTCGGCCTTGATGACGATAGGCGCGCCTTTTTCGCGCAGGTAGGCCAGTGCCGGCTCAACCTCGGTGAAGTTCTGGTAGTCCGCCGTCGGGATCTTGTGACGGGCCAGGAAATCCTTGGTGAAGGCTTTCGAACCTTCAAGCTGAGCAGCGCCTGCGGTCGGACCGAAGCAGTGCAAGCCGCGCTTGTTGAACAGGTCAACCACGCCCGCCACCAGCGGCGCTTCCGGGCCAACGATGGTCATCTGCACGTTCTTCTCGGCGAAGTCGGCCAGTTGCTCCAGCGCCAATACATCAATCGCCACGTTCTCGCACTTGGCTTCGGTCGCGGTACCGGCGTTGCCCGGCGCGACGAAAACTTTTTCTACGCGCGCGTCTTGCGCCACTTTCCAGGCCAGCGCGTGTTCACGACCGCCGCTGCCGATAATCAATACGTTCATGTCAGTCTCCTCAAGGAGGCGGGCCTTTGGCCCGAATGGCGGATAAATAAAGCGTTATCCACACTAAGAAACTTCAAGTTGGCTGCAGCTTTCGGTGGATGACAGAAGCGTCATCCACCCTGCGGAGCTTCAACAATCACATTCAACACCATCAAGGTTGCGATCAAGCGAGTGGCTGCAAGGCGCGGGCTGTTTCGAGAAGCGCAGTTGCCGAGTGGCAATGAGCATTATCGAAACTGTCCGCAACGCCGCAGACGCTCACTTCAGCGCGACCGACCTCAGTGCCGAAAATGGCGCATGCCGGTAAAGACCATGGCAATGCCGGCTTCGTCAGCTGCAGCAATCACTTCGTTGTCGCGCATCGAGCCGCCTGGCTGGATTACCGCAGTAATCCCGGCCTTGGCTGCGTTGTCGATGCCATCGCGGAACGGGAAGAACGCGTCGCTGGCCATCACGGCGCCCGGTACTGGCAAGCCAGCGTGCTCGGCTTTGATACCGGCAATGCGGGCGGAGTTGACGCGGCTCATCTGGCCGGCGCCAACACCTACGGTCTGGCGGTTCTTGGCGTAGACAATGGCGTTGGACTTAACGAACTTGGCGACTTTCCAGGCGAAGATCAGGTCGTGAATTTCTTGCTCGCTCGGCGCACGCTGGGTGACGATTTTCAGGTCGTCGGCGGTGATCATGCCGATGTCACGGCTCTGTACCAGCAGGCCGCCGTTAACGCGCTTGAAGTCCCAGCCGGCAGCACGCTCGGCTGGCCATTCGCCGCACTCGAGCAGGCGCACGTTGGCTTTGGCAGCCACTACTTCACGGGCTGCAGCGCTGATGCGCGGGGCGATGATAACTTCAACAAACTGGCGATCAACGATGGCTTGGGCTGTTTCGCCGTCCAGCTCACGGTTGAAGGCGATGATGCCGCCAAAGGCCGATTCGGTGTCTGTGGCGTAGGCCAGATCGTAGGCCTTGCGGATGCCGCCTTCGTCTTCCGGTACCACGGCAACGCCGCATGGGTTGGCGTGCTTGACGATAACGCAGGCCGGCTTGACGAAGCTTTTCACGCACTCAAGTGCAGCGTCGGTGTCGGCTACGTTGTTGTAAGACAGTTCTTTGCCCTGCAACTGCACGGCGCTGGCGATGCTGGCTTCGCCCTTCTTGGCTTCAACGTAGAACGCCGCTTTCTGGTGCGGGTTCTCGCCGTAGCGCATTTCCTGCGTCTTGATGAACTGGCTGTTGAAGGTGCGCGGGAAGTCGCCGCGGGCTTCGGTGCTGAGGGTTTCAGCGGCCTGATCAATGGTGCCCAGGTAGTTGGCGATCATGCCGTCGTATGCTGCGGTGTGCTCGAATGCCTTAAGGGCCAGGTCGAAGCGCTGGGCGTAGCTCAGGCCGCCGGCTTTGAGGTTTTCGACGACGCTGGCGTAGTCGCTGGTGTTGACCACAATCGCCACGTCTTTGTGGTTCTTGGCGGCGCTGCGAACCATGGTCGGGCCGCCAATATCGATGTTCTCGATGGCGTCTGCAAGATCGCAGTTCGGCTTGGCGACGGTGGCTTCAAACGGATACAGGTTGACCGCAACCAGATCAATCGGCTTGATGCCGTGCTCGTCCATGACCGCGCCGTCGATGGCGCGACGGCCCAGAATGCCACCGTGAATCTTCGGGTGCAGGGTCTTGACGCGGCCGTCCATCATTTCCGGGAAGCCGGTGTAATCAGCAACTTCAACTGCTGCGATGCCGTTGTCCTTGAGCAGCTTGTAGGTGCCGCCCGTGGAGAGGATTTCCACGTTGAGGGCAACAAGCTCGCGGGCAAATTCAAGAATGCCGGTCTTGTCGGAAACGCTGATCAAGGCGCGGCGTACTGGAAGGCGGGTGGTCTGGTCGGTCATTTCAGAGTCCATCAGAGCAGGGAAAAAACAAAAAGGCGACTGTTTAGGTCGCCCTTTTTGAGAAGAGGGGGTTACAACAAGTCGTACTGCTTGAGCTTCTTGCGCAGCGTGCCACGGTTCAGGCCAAGCAGCTCGGAGGCTTTGGTCTGGTTACCTTTGACGTAGTTCATCACGGTCTCCAGCAACGGGGCTTCCACCTCGGTGAGTACCAGGTTGTAAACATCGGTGACATCGGCGCCCTCAAGGTGGGCGAAATAATTGTGCAGGGCTTTTTCGACACTGCCGCGCAGGGTTTGCCCTTCTTCGCTCGGCGTGTTGAGGTGCTGCTTCAAACTGGTGCTGTCACTCACGGGTGTAATTCCACTTCCTAAAGTCTCGGTCAACATCGTCATGCAGCCACCCCATCTCCATCGTTATAACGTTCGCGGAAAAATTCGCGAATGCTGGCGCACTGTGCGTCCGTACAATCCAGACGATTAAACTGGGCACGAAACTCCTTGGCCCGTGGCAAGGTTGCCATGTACCACCCGACATGCTTACGGGCAATACGCGCACCCATCACTTCACCGTAAAAGGCATGAAGTGCTGCCAGGTGCTCCAGCAAAATACTTTCAACTTCCATCAAGCTTGGCGCGGCGAGCTTTTCACCGGTGCGCAAGTAGTGCTCGATTTCACGGAAGATCCAAGGGCGACCTTGTGCCGCCCGGCCTATCAGTAATCCATCAACGCCTGTGGCTGCGAATACCTCGGCGGCCTTCTCTGGCGAAGTAATATCGCCATTGGCCAGCACCGGAATCGACACTGCTTGTTTGATCGCAGCGATCGTTTCGTATTCGGCATCGCCGGTGTACAAGTCCGCACGTGTGCGGCCATGTACGGCGAGTGCAACAATTCCGGATTGCTCCGCAATCTTTGCCACTGTTACGCCATTCTTGTTCTGTCTGTCCCAGCCAGTGCGAATCTTCAGGGTGACCGGTACATCGACCGCGTCCACTACCGCCTGCAATATCTCACTGACCAGTGCTTCATCTTTCAGTAACGCCGAGCCTGCGGCCTTGTTACAGACCTTCTTGGCCGGGCAGCCCATATTAATATCGATGATCTGGGCGCCCAATTCGACGTTGCGCTTAGCCGCTTCAGCCATCATTTGCGCATCGCCTCCGGCTATCTGCACGGAGCGCGGTTCGGGATCACCTTGGTGAATCAAGCGTAGGCTTGATTTGCGGGTATTCCACAACCGCACATCGCTCGTGACCATTTCGGATACCACCATGCCGGCACCCATGCGCTGGCAGAGTTGGCGAAATGGCCTGTCGGTGACTCCGGCCATAGGCGCGAGGATCAGCCGGTTAGGCAATGTGTATGGGCCGATGCGTAGCGTCGACATAGGGCTTCCCTGCTCAAGAGACAAGCTGTTGAGACCAATAGGAGACTGCGAAAAAGGGTGGGAATCATACCCGCTCTGGATGACCGGATAAAGGCTGTTTTGAACAAAATCTGAACAGTGGTGTTCTTATTCCCGTGGGTTTGGTTGTGCCCGACGATTCTCTGTCGGGCACCGGGCAACTACTCCGGCGAGTGAAAACTCAGGCTGTAGTTGACGGCCTTGGTCCCCGGATCAAGGATGTCCAGGGCAATATGGATGGGGATTTGCGAGGGCATTTCAGTTTGCCCGGCAAGCTCTCCGGCCAGGTATTCACTGGGCTTGAAACGACGGCTGGCGAGTAATTTGCCGTTGATGTCGGCAAAGCGCATCTCCAGCAGGGGGAAGGGCTGGCTGAACGGCGCACGGTTGTAAATGATCGCATCGACCACCAACGCGCCGCTGAAATCCGGGTGGCTGCGCACCACCAGATTGCTGCTTTTGATCTGACTGATATCAACCTTGCTCGGCAGAGTGCAGCCGACGATCGGGCATGCCTTTTCAAACCAGGGACGATAGCGGTCCTGTCTGGCCAGTTCCTCAAAGTGATAAGCCACATACTGGCCCGCCAGCGCGAGCGCGGCTATCAGTGCCAAAAACGTCCAGAGCACGCGCATGCCGCCGCCCTTTTTGACGGGCTCATAGTCGAGGCTGAGTGGCTCGTCATCCAGCTCAATCAGGCGCTTGTCATCCAGTTGCGGGTTTAGCTTGCCGCCTTTATGGGTGGCGCTGAAACCTTGCAGCAGCTGGCCGTCATCGTTGTCGTCGTGGCGGCTGGCATTGATCCCGAAGTCTTCTTCTGGCTCTTCTTCGGGTTCCGCCGTGGTGTCGTACAGCGCCTCGTCGGCGGTGAGTCTGGGCTCTTTACGCTCGATCAGGGTCAGTGGCTGAATCGGGCCTTGTGGGCGACGCAGCTCTTTGTCGTCATCGCTCGCACGCGCCTGTTGCGCGGCACGCTCGCTTGCAGCCTGTTCGGCCTTGAGCAATTCCTCTGCCCAGCTTTCATCGGCTTTTTCGTATTCGCTGGGTTCTATTTCGGGGAGTAGCGGTTGTGCGGCCGGTTGCTTGCTGGCGGCACTTTCCTCGCTTTGTTGTTGCTCCAGACGCGCCAGTTCCTGGTCCAGGTCCAGGTGATCGAGATCCAGGTCGAGGTCGTCATGAATCCACAGGGTGTCATCGCTTGGCCTAGTTACTGGCGCGCTCGGCTCATTCGCCGGTTCGGGCTCAGGCTTCAGCGCAGGCGTCGGTTGCACCGGCTCGGGGGTGTAGAGGCCTTGTTCCTGAAGTTGCTGGGCGGCGTTGAATACCTGCAGGCAAGAGCCGCAACGCACGGCGCCGCGCGCAGCACGAAGCTGAGGCGCGGTAACCTTGAAGCGGGTACTGCAGTGCGGGCACTGGGTGACGAAACTTTCGGTCATGCGACTGTCCGGTGAATCGAAGCAATTAGTCTAACGCAAGAAACCTGCGTCCTGCAGGTCTCCATAATTAGCGGCGAACGCCGCTGATGCGCACCCAGCCTTCGAGCGTCGCGGTTGGGTCCAGGTCAAAATTATCAGCGTAAGCGGCGCGAACATCTTCAGCCTGTTCGGCGAGAATACCGGACAGCGCCAGACGACCGCCGGGCTTGACCAGGCTGGTGATTTGCGGCGCCAGTGCAACCAGCGGGCCGGCCAGAATGTTGGCGACTACAACGTCTGCCTGTACTTGTGGCAGATCTGCCGGCAAGTAAACCGGGAAGCGTTGCGGGTCGATGCCGTTGCGACCGGCGTTGTCGCGTGACGCTTCAAGCGCTTGCGGGTCGATATCGGTGCCCACGGCGTTAGGGGCGCCAAGCAGGAGGGCGGCAATCGCCAGAATGCCCGAGCCGCAACCGAAGTCGAGCACCGAGCAGTTTTCCAGTGGCTGGCCGTCGAGCCATTGCAGGCACAGGTCGGTCGTCGGGTGGGTGCCGGTGCCAAATGCCAGGCCCGGATCGAGTAACAGGTTGACGGCGTCCGGCTCGGGAGCGGCGTGCCAGCTCGGCACAATCCACAGGCGCTTGCCGAAGCGCATCGGCTGGAAGTTCTCCATCCAGCTGCGTTCCCAGTCCTGATCTTCAATGCGCTCGATATGGTGCTCGGGCAATTCGGCGCCGGTGAGCAATTGCAGGTGAGGCATCAGCGCAGTTGCGTCGGTATCGGCTTCGAACAAGGCGAGCAGATGAGTGTGCGACCACAGCGGCGTGGTGTTCAGCTCCGGCTCGAAGATTGGCTGGTCTTCGGCATCCATGAACGTCACCGAAACCGCGCCGATCTCAAGCAAGGCATCCTCATAGGTCTCGGCCTGTTCCGGAGTAATGGCGAGACGGACTTGTAACCAGGGCATGGGATACCTCGAAAGCGAAGGGCGGTTAGGCGTGAATAGCCGGCAAGCTTACTTGAGCGGCGTTGCGGCTGCCAGCGTTGGCCAGTTTGGCCGATGCCAGAAACAACAAGGGCCACCAAAATGGTAGCCCTTGTTGACGTGCAGGCACTGTATTAGTGCTTATCCATACCCAGTTTCTTTTCCAGATAATGGATATTGATACCACCTTTGCAGAAGCCCTTGTCACGGACCAGCATGCGGTGCAGCGGGACGTTGGTCTTGATGCCGTCAACCACGATCTCGTCCAGCGCGTTGCGCATGCGCGCCAGTGCTTCGTCGCGGGTTTCGCCGTAGGTGATCAGCTTGCCGATCAACGAGTCGTAGTGCGGTGGCACGGTGTAGCCGCTGTACAGGTGCGAGTCGACGCGAACGCCGAAACCGCCTGGCGCGTGGAAAGTTTTCACTTTGCCCGGGCATGGCATGAAGTTGTCTGGATCTTCAGCGTTGATCCGGCATTCGAGGGCGTGCCCGCGGATAACCACATCTTCCTGCTTGATCGACAGCTTGTTGCCAGCGGCGATGCTGAGCATTTCCTTGACGATATCGACGCCGGTCACCATTTCAGTTACCGGGTGCTCTACCTGTACGCGGGTGTTCATTTCGATGAAATAGAAGCTGTCATTTTCATAGAGGAACTCAAACGTACCGGCACCGCGGTAGCCGATCTCGATGCAGGCATCGACGCAGCGCTTGAGAACTTCAGCGCGGGCTTTTTCGTTGATGTACGGCGCTGGCGCTTCTTCCAGAACTTTCTGGTGGCGGCGTTGCAGCGAGCAGTCACGGTCACCGAGGTGAATCGCGTTGCCCTGGCCGTCCGACAGCACCTGAACTTCAACGTGGCGCGGGTTGCCGAGGAATTTTTCGAGGTAAACCATCGAGTTGCCGAACACTGAACCCGCTTCGCTGCGAGTCAGGCGGGCCGACTTGATCAGGTCTTCTTCGTCGTAAACCACGCGCATGCCGCGACCACCGCCGCCGCCAGCGGCTTTGATGATCACCGGATAACCCACTTCGCGGGCAATCGCCAGTGCGGTTTCTTCGTCTTCCGGCAATGGGCCGTCGGAGCCTGGAACCACTGGCACGCCTGCTTTGATCATGGCTTCCTTGGCTGAAACCTTGTCGCCCATCAGGCGAATGGTTTCGGCGCGCGGGCCGATGAAGGCGAAGCCTGAGTTTTCCACTTGTTCAGCAAAGTCGGCGTTTTCCGCAAGGAAACCGTAACCCGGGTGAATGGCGGTGGCGCCGGTTACTTCAGCTGCGCTGATGATCGCCGGAATGTTCAGGTAAGACTGGGTACCGGCGGCAGGGCCGATACATACGGATTCGTCCGCCAGGCCCAGGTGCATCAATTCGCGGTCTGCCGTGGAGTGCACGGCGACGGTCTTGATGCCCAGTTCCTTGCAGGCACGCAACACGCGAAGAGCGATTTCGCCGCGGTTGGCGATCAGAACTTTTTCCAACATCGCTGGCTCCCCGTTGATCAAACGATGGTGAACAGGGGCTGGTCGTATTCAACCGGCTGGCCGTTCTCTCCAAGAATGGATTCAATCACACCGCTGGTTTCAGCTTCGATGTGGTTCATCATTTTCATCGCTTCAACGATGCACAGAATGTCGCCTTTCTTCACGGTCTGGCCAACTTCAACGAAGTTGCCGGAAGTCGGCGAAGAAGCGCGGTAGAAGGTACCGACCATCGGCGAGCGAACAACGGTGCCGTTCAGCTTCGGTGCAGCAGGCGCTGCGTCGGCTGCAGGTGCGGCAGCAGGAGCAGCAGAGGCAGGTGCTGGAGCCGGTGCAGGCGCTTGAGCGTACATTGGCTGAGCGTAAGCAGGCTGTTTGCTGCTGCGGCTGATGCGAACCGATTCTTCGCCTTCACGAATTTCCAGCTCGTCGATGCCAGACTCTTCCAGCAGCTCGATCAGTTTTTTGACTTTACGGATATCCATAGCTTTCAACTCCCAGTTGGGTCAGGGTCGTTCAAGTTCAAGTTGTTCAAGTGCCGCCTCCAGGGCCAGTCGGTAACCACTGGCGCCAAGGCCGCAGATCACACCTACCGCAACATCGGAAAAGTAGGAGTGATGGCGAAAAGGTTCACGTTTGTGCACGTTAGATAAATGCACTTCGATGAATGGGATGCTCACCGCCAGCAATGCGTCACGTATAGCGACGCTTGTATGTGTAAAAGCGGCGGGATTTATCAGGATAAAGTCGACACCTTCGCCCTTTGCGGCGTGAATACGCTCGATCAACTCGTATTCTGCATTGCTTTGCAGATACATCAGATGATGGCCAGCATCACGCGCGCGGCGCTCCAGATCGAGGTTGATCTGCTCAAGCGTGGTAGCGCCATAGACGCCGGGCTCGCGTGTGCCCAGCAAATTCAGGTTAGGTCCGTTGAGGACCAGAAGGGTGGCCATGAAAAATGTGGTCCTTGTTTTTATTGCGACGGTGCGACTATGCCGGAGTCAACGCGTGACTGTCCAGTTCTCTGCAATAGCCGACACGATGACGGCTATTTGCGGCAATTATATGACTATAAGCACTAAAATCGTTCCCGCGCCTGAGTCAGACGGGCGGCAAAGGTTTCAGCATCGATCTCGCCAACTACGCGCAAATCTCTGATTTCGGCGCCCTGTTTGTCGAAGAGCAGGATGGCCGGAGGGCCGAACAGTTTGTAGCTGTCGAGCAGTGCGCGCTGCGCCGGATTGCTGTCGGTCATATCGAAGCGCACCAGTTGGTAATCTTTCAGCTGAGCGCCCACCGTTGGATCGGTCAGCACTTCGCGCTCGATTACTTTGCAACTGATGCACCAGTCGGCATACCAGTCGAGCATCAACGGCTGGCCGTTCTGCTTGGCGTTGGCCAGCGCTGCGGTCAATTCGGCGCCAGTGGTAATGGTCTGCCAGCCGCTGTGTTGGCTTGCGCCCGTCGCCGCGACCCCTTGTGCCTGCATTCTGCCTAATGGGCGCATGGGGTCGGTCTGGCCTTGCAAAGCGCCGGTCCAGGCGGCGAATGCGTAAACCAGCAATGCCAAGCCGAGCAGTTGGGCAAGCTTCTGGCGGCTGGTCTTGGGGCCAAACTCAAGCGCGCCGAGAAACAGGGCGCAACCAGCGGCGAGTAAGCCCCACAGCGCCAGGGTCAGTGATTCCGGAAGAATGCGGTCAAGCAGCCACAGCGATACGGCCAGCAGCATGACGCCGAACAGATTGCGCACAGCATTCATCCAGGCGCCGGTCTTGGGCAGCAAAGCGCCGCCACCTGCACCGATAAGCACAAGTGGTGCGCCCATGCCCAAACCGAGGGCGAACAACTGCAGACCGCCGCCCAGCGCATCGCCGGTGCTGCTTATATACAGCAGCAGGCCGGTAAGCGGGGCGGTGACGCAGGGTGAGACTATAAGGCTGGAAAGCACGCCCAGCGTCGCCGCGCCGGCAATCGAGCCGCCTTGGGTTTGTGCTGCTTTGCGGTCGAGTCGTTCACTGATAAAACGCGGCAGGCGCAGTTCAAACAGGCCGAACATGGCCAGCGCAAACAGGCTGAAGAACAGCGCGAACGGGATCAATACCCAGGGCGATTGCAGCATGGCTTGCAGGTTGAGGCTGGCGCCGAACAGGCCCATCAGCGCGCCGAGTGCGGCGTAGCAAGCAGCCATCGGTAATACGTAGGCGAGGGACAATACCAGGCCGCGACGATTGCTCGGGCGACCGCGCAGCACTACGCCGGACAAAATCGGCAGCATTGGCAGCACGCACGGGGTGAAGGTCAGCCCCAGGCCTGCAAGGAAGAACAGCGCCAGATCGCTCCAACTCCAGTTGGCTTCGCTGCTGCCGTTGCTTGCAGAAGCTGCACCGGCCGGCTTGCCCTGGCCGATATTCAGTTGCTCGGTTTCCGGCGGGTAGCAAAGGCCTTTGTCAGCGCAGCCTTGATAGGTGACGTTGAGCGTAAATGGGCGGTTTTGCGGGTTATTTACCGGGATTTCGACATCAAGAGTGCCGTGGTAAACCTCGACCTCGCCAAAATACTCATCGGTTTTCTGCTCGCCTGCCGGCAGTTTGGCCTCGCCCAGGCCGATATCCGCCGGTTCACTGCTGAACTTGAAGCGGTGTTTGTAGAGGTAGTAGCCATCGGTGGCGACGAATTGCAGCTTGATCGAGTCGGCGCTGCTGCTGATCAGGTTGAGCTGAAAGGCTTGGTGAACCGGCAGAAATTCAGCACTGTTATTCAGCGCGCCGCCAAGAAGGTTTCCGCTGGGGCGATTATCCAGCAGGCCGGCATTGACCGGCAGAATGACGAGTAGCAAAAGCAAGCTGAGTATACGGCGCATTGGGGTCTCGAGATGCAGGAGTCCCCGCATGATAGCGGAGCATCTATGGCTGGAGCACAGTTAAGGCTGTAAGCGGTTTTTTCACAGCGATGAATGGACCGCCAGCAAACGCCAAAATACAGCCTTGGACGCGCTTGGCAAAGTGTCCACGCCCGCCCTGTATAAGCCCGGTCGAGCGCTTATGACCGCACGGCCTAGCCTTAGTTGCATCGCAAGGCCCGTGCTAGAGCCGGAACGCCTTCACTGCGGTGCTCAGTTCGCCACCGAGTTGCAGCAATTGCTCGCCTTGTTGGCGACCTTCGCCAATGCGTGACAGATTGTTGCCGCCCAGCTGATGGATACGCTCGCTGTGGTCGCGAATCTCGCTAACCGCGTCACTCTGATGCGCGGTTGCCTCGGCAATGCGTCCGGCAATCGCGGCAATGGTGCTGATCGCGCTGACCATCTGCTGCAACGCGCCATCGGCGGCGGCCGCCTGATCAGCCGTGGTTTGCGCATGCTCGACCTGCCGGCGCATGGCCGTTACCGAGTCCTGCGCGGCTTGTTGCAGGCGGCTGATCAGCGCCTGAATTTCTGTCGTGGCGCCACTGGTGCGCTGCGACAATGAGCGCACTTCTTCGGCGACAACCGCAAAGCCGCGCCCGGACTCGCCGGCGCGTGCAGCTTCGATGGCGGCGTTCAAGGCCAGCAGGTTGGTTTGTTCGGCGATGCTGTGGATAACCGTCAGTACGTTGCCGATAGCTGCGGTTTCCGTGCCCAGTTGTTCAATCGCCTGAGCGTTCTCCTGCACTTCACTGACCAACGCATGCAGGCCGTTCAGGCTCTGACCGATAACCTGTTGCCCCTGTTCCAGTGCCTGATCGGCGCCACGGCTGGCGTCTGCCGCCTGGCTGGCCTCGCTGGCCACCTGCTGGATGCTCGACTCAAGTTCGCCGAGCGAGTCGCGGATCTGCGCAGTGTCGCCGGCCTGACGCTCTACCCCTGAATGCAGGTTGCCGCTGAGATTGGCCAGCGTCTGGCTGGCGCCCGACACTTGGTCCGTGTGCTGGCGAATGGTGTCGACCAGATCCACCAGATAACTGCGCAAATGATTGAGCGAGCTCTCGATGTCTTTGAGTTCGCGGGTGCGGGTCGCCAGCTTCACCGGTTCGGCAAAGTCGCCGCTGGCCCAGACTGAAAGGGCTGGCACCAACTGATTGAGTACGCGGGTCAGGCGGCGCTGCAGGGTGTCGCTGATCAGGGCAATCAACACGATCAGGGCGATTACCGCGCCCTGAACCAAGCGGATTTCGGCCTGCAGCTTGCCATGCTCGGCGCGCACGATCGGCTCCATCTCGGCCAGTGCCTGCTGCACGCTGGCAATCTGTTCAGCTGTGGCCAAGCTTAGCTGATTGCGCTGCTCGATCAGCCCCAGCGTGCGTTGTAACTCAGCGGGGTAGCGGCCAATCAAGCTGGCCAGCGTGCGCTTGAGGGCGACGCCCTGATCTTCTGCGGTTGTGCTGCTTTGCTCGGTATCCAGACCCAGCAACGCCGAAAAGTCATCTTCGGCGCTTTGGGCTGATGATTCGACACCGAGCAGTTGCAGGCCTTGGAGTTGTTCGACCTGCTGATTGATTGCGCTCACTTCGCGGCTGACATCGTCTGCCAGCGCCGCTTTGCCGCTGCTCACCAGCTTGTTACGGGCGTGGGTCAGGCGCGCCAGATGTTCGGCAATTGCAAACAGGGGCGGGCGATAGGCATTGGCCTGGCTGCTCTGCGATTGATCGGCGTACTGCCAGAGTTGCTGCACCGTACTGTTCAACTCGCGCTCAGATTGCGCTAACAACCCTTGCGGATCGCCGGCCAGTTTGCCGGCTGCGAGCAATTTGCCAGCGGTAAAGCCGCGCAGTTGCTTAAGCCTTGGGCGCAAGTCTGCGGTGAGGCCAGCAGGCAGTTCCGCCAGCTCTGCATCAAGCTGATCAATTGCCTGCAATGCGCTGTTGTTGCGCAAGGCGTCGCCGCTGTCGAGGTAGGTGTTGATGTTGCGTACCACGTCTTGTTGCAGTTGCTGCGACAAGCTCATGTAGCTTTCCATCAATTGGTAGGGGCGTTCGAGCGCCCGCTGTGACCACCATAGCGTGGCGACCAGGATCAGGCAGGCGCTGATTAACAGCAGGGTGTTGAGATTGGTAAGCGATTTCTGGCGCATGAGATTCAACCGACTGCAGAACGGTTATGGCAGTTTGATACTGCCGCTAAGCACCTGAAGTTATTAATTTTTTATGACAGTAGAGTGACTGCGGGCGCGCTCAGCAAGGTCGGGGCTACGCTGGGTATTCTGGCTGCCTGGCTTCGCTGTCCTGCGCAATCCAGGTTGCGTCGCTAGAATGAAAGCGACGCCGGCCTATTCACGCGGCATAAGGGCTAATTGCGCCGCAGTTTTTTGCCTGCACGCCCATTCTTAAGGGCTTTAGTTTGCCCCGCAGGCTGCGCTTTGCTGCGCCTATCCCTTATAGTGGATAAATATTACGCAACCCTTGCACGGGGTTGTGGTCGAACAACCCAGATGCTGTGGAAGAAGGACATTGCCATGCTTGATTGGAAAAATCGCGCTTCTGGCGTGCGTGACAACGCCGACGAGTCCGTCGGCAGTACGCGTAATCGTAAAATCGCCGGAGGCTGGTTCACCCGTGTTATCGGTGGGCTGCTCGCACTCTATTTATTGGTAACCGTTATTGTCGGTTGGTACTGGAGCCAGGAGCCGGAAACGTTCCCGGTGCAGCAGCGCGCTCAGGCCGCTGCTGAAAGCGCCCAGCGTAAAGTCGTCAACGGTTACACCACGGTGGAAACCCTTAAACAGGTTGCGGGCACGCTGCTCAGCAAACCGGGCGGCTACCTTTCCAACGACTTGGCACCGCCGGGCCTGTGGCTCGATAACATGCCGAGCTGGGAATACGGTGTGTTGATTCAGGTGCGCGATCTGTCGCGTGCGCTGCGTAAGGATTTCGCCCGTTCCCAGTCGCAGTCGACCGAAGATGTTGACTTGACCAAGGCCGAGCCGCGTTTCAACTTCGACAACAAGAGCTGGGCTCTGCCCGCTTCCGAGTCGGAGTATCAGGAAGGCATCAAGGCGCTGGATCGCTACCTTGCTCGTCTGTCCGGTCAGAAGCAGCCTGCTGCGCAGTTCTATGCGCGCGCCGACAACCTGAACAACTGGCTGGGTGATGCGGCCACGCGTCTGGGTTCGTTGTCGCAGCGTTTGTCTGCCAGCATCGGGCGGGTTCAGATCAATACCAATATGGTCAAGGATCCGGCGCTGGTTGCCTCCGGCATCAAGCCGACTGTTGAGGGCACTTACGAGACGCCGTGGATGCAGATCGACAACGTGTTCTATGAAGCACGCGGTCAGGCATGGGCGCTTTCGCATATTCTGCGGGCGATTGAAGTCGACTTCGCCGATGTGCTGGAGAAGAAGAACGCCACGGTTAGCGTGCGCCAGATCATTCGTGAGCTGGAAGCGGCGCAAGAGCCAATGTGGAGCCCGATGATTCTCAACGGCAGCGGTTATGGTCTGCTGGCAAACCACTCGCTGGTCATGGCCAACTACATTTCGCGCGCCAGTGCCGGGATCATCGATCTGCGCCAACTGCTGTCGTCGGGCTGATAGATGCCAGTATCGAACCTTGAGGCTGCGCACCGTGCAGCCTCTGATGCCGAGCTGATTGCATGGGTGGATGAGCAGGATCAGCTACTCGGCAGTTTGCCCCGCGCGCAATTGCGTGAGCGTCAGCTGATCGGTCGTGGCACCTTTATTCTGCTGTTCAACTCGGCTGGCCAGCTTTGCGTGCACCGGCGCACCTTGAGCAAGGCGCTGTATCCCGGCTTCTGGGATGTAGCGGCCGGCGGTATGGTGCAGGCGCACGAAAGCTACGCCGAGTCTGCGGCGCGTGAGCTTGAAGAGGAGCTGGGCATTTCAGGTGTCGAGTTACGCGAACATCAGCGCTTCTACTTCGATCAGCGCGACAACCGTCTGTGGTGTGCAGTGTTTTCCGCCGTGTCCGATGCGCCGTTGATCCTTCAGCCGGAAGAGGTTCTGGAAGCCTGTTTCATGAGCCCCGAACAGGCTCTGCGGGAAGCAACCGTGCGCGACTATTGCCCGGACTCATTGCAAGCGCTGCGCAATTATCTGGCATCCCAATCACTGTGACCTTTGCTCAGCTGCGCGCGACTCATAAGCGCAGCACCTGTGTAAGTTACGCTTTTGTGCAGGATCTGCGCACACGCTGTCCATGATGTTGCACGATGGGCGCAAACAGTCGCGAATTTGCTGATTAATGGCGCATATTTGTGCTTAGCAGTCGGTTTATTTGTCGTTACACTGCGCGCCCTTGTACAGATCGTCGAAAAGCTTCTGGTTTTTCAACGGCCTGTCAGCCCAGATCATTTGGTTTGGGTGCGCTGCCCCTGCCTGAGTGGGGCTTCGCGGCTGATACTTATCAGCCAGTCGCTTTCAAACGTGGCGTTGCGTTCAGTTGAACGAACCAGCAATACGTTTCTGACCTGCCCCAAGAGGAAAACCGGTGGTCAAGAAAGCTTCGTCATTCGCCGCCCTGAGCGGCCTGGTGTATTCCACCGATACAGGCCGGCATTGCCCGGACTGTAGTCAGCCGGTGGACGCCTGCATCTGCAAGAAAACGCAAATTCCAGAAGGCGACGGCATTGCCCGTGTGCGCCGTGAAACCAAGGGTCGTGGCGGTAAAACCGTTACCACGATCAGCGGTGTGCCTTTGGCTGAAGATCCTTTGAAAGACCTCGCCAGCGCGTTGAAGAAACGCTGTGGCTGCGGTGGCTCGTTGAAGGATGGCGTGATCGAGATTCAGGGCGACCACGTCCAGCTGCTGCTTGATGAATTGCTCAAGCGCGGCTTCAAAGCCAAGAAATCCGGCGGCTGAGTCCGGTACTCGCCGTTAATGCCTCTAAACTTTCCCGGTAGTTCGGGTATCAACTACCGGGTAATCGTCATTTCCTGACTTTAATCTGTATCGGCGCTGGCACGGCCAACGCTATTTATCGCAAGCAAGGGAGACATCAATGTCTGCACGACGCACACGTAAAGATGACGGCAGCCAATGGACAGTTGCGGACAGCCGCAGCGTTTACGGTATTCGCCATTGGGGCGCGGGTTATTTCGCGATCAATGACAGCGGCCGCGTTGAAGTGCGTCCGAATGGCCCGGATAGCACGCCAATTGATCTGTTCGAGGAGGTCGAGGAGCTGCGCAAGACCGGCCTGAGCCTGCCGCTGCTGGTGCGTTTCCCGGATATTCTGCAAGACCGCGTACGCCAACTGACCGGCGCATTCGATGCGAACATTGAGCGCCTCGAATATCAGAGCAAGTACATGGCGTTGTACCCGATCAAGGTCAACCAGCAGGAGGCGGTCGTCGAGAACATTATCGCCACCAAGGATGTGTCGATTGGTCTGGAGGCCGGTTCCAAGCCCGAGCTGATGGCGGTGTTGGCGCTGGCGCCGAAGGGCGGCACGATTGTCTGCAACGGCTACAAAGACCGCGAATTCATCAAGCTGGCCCTGATGGGGCAAAAGCTTGGGCATAACGTATTCATCGTTATCGAGAAGGAATCCGAAGTACAGCTGGTGATTGATGAGGCGGCCGAACTCAAGGTGGCGCCACAGATTGGCCTGCGTGTGCGTTTGTCGTCTTTGGCGTCGTCGAAGTGGGCAGATACGGGTGGCGAGAAATCCAAGTTTGGTTTGTCGGCAGCGCAACTGCTTTCGGTGGTTGAGCGTTTCCGCGAAGCCAAGCTGGATCAGGGCATCCGCTTGCTGCACTTTCACATGGGTTCGCAAATCGCCAACCTGGCGGACTATCAGCATGGCTTCAAGGAAGCGATTCGCTACTACGGCGAGCTGCGCGGTCTTGGTCTGCCTGTCGACCACATCGACGTTGGCGGCGGTCTGGGCGTCGATTACGACGGCACTCACTCGCGTAACGCCAGCTCGATCAACTACGACATGGACGACTACGCCGGTGTTGTTGTCGGCATGCTCAAAGAGTTCTGCGATGCGCAGGAATTGCCACACCCGAACATTTTCTCCGAAAGTGGCCGCTCGCTGACTGCACACCACGCCATGCTGGTGGTTCAGGTGACCGACGTTGAGAAGCACAACGACGAAATCCCGAAGATCGAAGATCGCGAGAGCCTGCCGGAAACTGTCGGTTATCTGGCCGACTTGCTGGCGCCTACCGATTACGAGATGGCCACCGAAACCTACTGGCGCGCGACGCACTACATGAGTGATGTGGCCAGCCAATATGCCGAAGGTAAGATCGGTCTGGTTGAAAAGGCTTTGGCTGAGCAGTGTTACTTTGCCGTGTGCCGTCGCCTGTACAACTCGATGAAGGCGCGCCAGCGCTCGCATCGTCAGGTGCTCGACGAACTCAACGACAAGCTGGCCGACAAGTACATCTGCAACTTCTCGGTTTTCCAGAGCCTGCCGGACACCTGGGCAATTGGCCAGGTATTGCCGATTCTGCCGCTCAATCGTCTTGATGAAGAGCCGCTGCGCCGCGCCGTGCTGCAAGACCTGACCTGCGATTCCGATGGCAAGATTCGCCAGTACGTTGATGAGCAGAGCATTGAAAGCAGCTTGCCGGTTCACGAAGTGCGCGAAGGCGAGGATTACCTGCTGGGGATATTCCTGGTTGGCGCGTATCAGGAGATTCTTGGCGACATGCACAACCTGTTCGGTGATACCGACTCGGTGAATATCTACCAGAATCAGGACGGCAGTGTGTATCACGCCGGTATCGAGACCCATGACACCATCGAAGACATGCTGCGTTACGTGCACTTGTCGCCGGAGGAATTGATGACTCACTACCGCGATAAAGTCGCCAGCGCCAAGATCAGCGCACGTGAGCGCACCCAGTTCCTCGACGCGCTGCGTCTGGGCCTGACACGCTCATCCTACCTCTCATCTTGAGTCCCCGACGCCGTCTGTTTCGGGCAATCCGGCAGGCGGCGCAACGGCCCTGAAATATTGGGTAAAACTCCCCCTCGAAAGCCCTGCCCCTCAGCGGCGGGGCCTGGTTCATAATTGAGCGTATTACCCCAAGGGATACGCTCAAGATGTCTGGACTTTCGCGCACCCTCTGGTCGTTCGTGATGGCGGTGGTGCTGGTCGCGTTGATCGGCGCTGTGCTGCAAACTCAATACAACCTGGCCATGCTCGAGGCGCTTGGAGCGCCCGTACCGCTGGAGGTTCGCCTGCAAACCACCGGGCTTGACCTGCTTGGTTTTGCGCCGGTCTTTGCCATTCTGGTGACCTTTGGATTTGCTCTGGCATTGCCGTTGGCCACGCTGGTGAGCAAGCTTCTGCCAGCCTTGCACTGGCTTGTTTTTGCCCTGGCAGGCGCTTTGGCAATCTTCACTGCGCTTTGTGCCGTCAATGCGGCGTTGCCCATGCCTACGTTTATTGGTGCCAATCGCAGCCTGGATGGCACCTTGGGTTTAATGTTGTGCGGTGCGCTCGGAGGTTTGTTGTATGACAAACTTCGCTGTGCCCCAGTCCATGCGAGCCAAGGAATTACTCATGAAAAATCTGCGTAGCGGCCTTTTGCTGGCGACGGTTTTGCTCAGCAGCTCGCTGCAGGCAATGGACTACAAAGTCAGTACCTACACCGAAGGGCTGGATCATCCGTGGTCGATGGCGTTCTTGCCTGATGGCAGGATGCTGGTTACCGAGCGCGTTGGCCGGTTGCGCATCATTGAGGCGGACGGCACGTTGCGCGAGACGCCGGTAAGCGGGGTGCCCGAGGCATTCGTCAGCTCCCAGGCCGGTTTGATGGAAGTCGCGCTGGACCCGGACTTTGCCAGTAATCAGCAGATTTACCTGAGTTACGCCTATGGCGATCGAGGTGCCAATAACACCCGCCTTGCGCGGGCGCGTCTGGTTGATGGCGCGTTGCAAGATCTGACGGTGATTTTCTCGGCGCTGCCAGCCAAGGCCGGGACTTCGCATTACGGCGGGCGTATCGCGTTTCTGCCGGACAAGACCCTGTTGCTGACACTGGGCGATGGTTTTGACTACCGCGAAGAGGCGCAAAACGCCGCCAATCACCTCGGCAAAATTGTGCGACTTAATCGCGACGGCAGTGTTCCGGTGAATAACCCGGTGATCAATCAGCCAGATGCCGCCCCCGAAATCTACAGCCTTGGCCACCGCAACGTGCAGGGCATTGTCTATGACTCGCAGTTGAACCGGCTGTACAGCACCGAGCATGGGCCCAAGGGTGGCGATGAACTGAACATGCTCGAGCCGGGCAAGAACTACGGTTGGCCATTGGCCACGTTTGGCGTCGATTACAACGGCGCGCAAATCTCGCCCTACACCGAGCTGCCTGGCTATGAACCTCCTTTGTTGCACTGGACGCCATCAGTCGCTCCCTCAAGCCTGACGGTTTACAACGGTTCGAAGTTTGAGCAATGGCGCGGTGATCTGTTTGTTTCGACGCTGGCCGAGCGCAGTGTGCGGCGAATCCGCATGAAGGGTTCGATGCTGGCGGGTGAAGAGGTGCTGTTCGAGGAGTTGGACGAGCGTATTCGTGACGTGCGCGGCGGGCCGGATGGTGCGCTGTATTTGCTGACGGACAGCAGTGACGGCCGCGTGCTCAAAGTCCTGCCGGCCGAATAAGCGCCTGCGCGTGGCATAATGACCGCTTCACGTTCTGGCCAATTGCATGAAACCGCTCAAGTACCTTCAGGGTTATCCCGCACACTTGCACGATCAGGTTAACCGCCTGATCGCCGAAGACCGTCTGGGCGCGTATCTGAGCCAGCGCTATCCGGGCAAGCACGGGATTCAGAGCGACAAGGCGCTGTATGCCTTCACTGTGGATCTCAAGCAGGCGCATCTGCGCAATGCCCCGGCAATCGACAAAGTCCTTTACGACAACCGTCTCGATCTCACTCATCGGGCGCTGGGTTTGCACACCACTGTTTCACGGGTGCAGGGCGGCAAGCTGAAAGCGAAAAAAGAGATCCGTGTGGCCTCTTTGTTCAAGGATGCTGCGCCGGAGTTTTTGCAGATGATCGTGGTGCACGAGCTGGCCCACTTCAAGGAAGCCGACCACAACAAGGCGTTCTACAAACTCTGCGAGCACATGCTGCCAGGCTATCAGCAGGTCGAATTTGATTTGCGCCTGTACCTCACTTGGCAGGAGCTTGAGCGCCAGTCACAAGGCTGAGCCTGCTCTGAAATACAGCCTGCGGCCAAACCTCAGAGTCAGGCAGCGCTTGCACGCTAGGGGTTATTCACCACCACATACACCACGTTGTCGCCTTGCCATTGCGGCTGGTAGTACTGGTTGTTGCAGTAGTAATACTCGGTGCCGTTGCGATAAACCTGCGAGCAGTCCGGTGGAATGCTGTTCACGATCGAGCCGATGGCCAGCACCGTGCCGGTGACAATCGCCGCCGTTGCGATCGGGTGATAGTCGATATCCCAGTCATTATGGTGATGGTGGTGATCATCATGGTGATCGTAATGGTCGTCGTGGTGGTCGTTATTCCAGTTGTTGTGGCCACCGTTGATATTGACGTTGTTATTGCTGATGTTGATGTTCTTGTCCGGCTTGCTGTTGATCAAAGGACTTGAGTGTTGTGGTTTGCTTGGGCGTTGAACATTTGGCCGCTGCCTTTGCACATTTGGCCGGCTTGCAGAACGTGCCTGATGCACCGAGCTATGCGCCCGCGCGCCACCTCCGCCGCCACCACCATGTCCGGCCAGTCGACCGGCTTCGGCAACAATCGGCGCTGCCGCGACAGCCACTGCCAGCGCCAGACTGGCGCAGTAGGCGTTAAACGGGATTTTCGCAATCATGGCTGTTCCTCCTGGCTGGCAGGCAGGTTGTTTGCGGTGAACGGAATCCGCGTGGCGTCTTTGCCGGGAACAAACGTGAAGTGATCGGTTTTAAAGCCCGGGCTGGTGTTCCACTTCAGGACGGCTTGATATTGCGGGTCGCCAAGGGTGTAGCGCGTGGTGATGACTATCTTGCAGGGCAATGCTTCCTTGCCCTGACTGACCCAGAGTTGCCAGTCGACATCGGGTTCGCGAAATGCCAGGTGATCACAGGTTTTGCCGTCGAGCTGCGAGGTACCTATCAGGCGGCCACGCTTGACGCCATCGAGCAGGCTGTCTTGCAAGCTCTGGCTGAGAAAGTCCATGAGCGGTACTTCGACATCATGGTTGATCAACGCATCGACCAGGCCGCCGAGTGAGTCTGGCGCTTGGGTTTGCGCATAGTAATCTTGCGCAACGTTCATCAGGGTCAGGGTCTTGCCGTCGTACACATAGCGCTTGGGCACGCTGCCGCCGACTTCTGCGAACAGATGGTTGGGTGGCTCGACATCCAGTCGTGAATTGGCGTTGTGCTGCAACTTGTAGCCATAGTTGAGCACTTCATCCTGACTCGACTGCACGGTGACCGAGTACTGCTTGAGCCCTTTCAGCGTTGCGCTCATGCGATCGTATACAGCTTTGGCCTCCGGGGTTACCGCAGGCCCTTCAGCGTCGGCGTCTTCGGCTGCATGAACCAGCGAGACAAAGGCAGGTAGCGCCAGAAACAGGCAGATGCCTGTCCGTAGAGGGTGTTTCATAGCAGCTCCAACTGTGGCGATGGGTAATCGCTAACAGCTTAGACCAGGAGTGCAGGCAGCGTGATGGCACTGTGTTGCAACCAGCAGAAACACCGACTGGCGCGCAATCAACTGCGCAGCATCAAGTTCAACTGGTCAACCACTTCGGCCCAGTCGGCGTCTTCGCGGATTTCCTCGCGTAAAAATGCAGCTTGGGAGGCGCTCCAGAAACTGGCATCGGCCAGTTCGGTGTCGTCTGCCAGCGGGGCGTGCGCTTTAACAAAAGCATCAATGCTGGCGGGGTCATCATCGAGGCCCAGTTGTTTGAACAGGGAGGAGAGATCGTGGGTGGGCGCGTCCATGAGAGATTCCTTTGCAATGTGGGGTAATACCTATATTGGTGTTATCACCCTAGCGCAAGTTCCCTGATACAGTGGCAAGCACCCGATTTATTGCACCCACAGCAGCTCGAACTGCTGCAGTTTGCCGCCCAGATTGATGCTGATTTCAGTGCCCGGCAGTTTGCCCAGTGCGGCCTTGGCCAGCGGCGCATTGGCGCTGATGACCTGCACGCTGTGGCCTTCATGGTGCAACTTCATGCTGGCGCCATCGGGGCCGATGAACAGTAGCGTGTGTACGTCATCCATATTGGCCAGACACACTATTGAGCCAAGCTCGACGCCGCGCGCATCGCTGAAATCGCGGGGTTTCAGTTGGCGCCAGGTGAGAATGTTCTGGCGTATTTCGGCCACCCGTCGTGCTTGCCCACTGGCCAGATACGCTGCCTCCAGACCGAGGGTGTCGTACTTGTTTTCGGCTTTGTTTTCTTCATGCGTGGCGGTTTCGTGCGCAGTCACGGCGGCCTGTTCGGCGCGTTGCAGTTCAGCGCCAAGGTGGCTGATTACCAGGTCTTGCAGAGTGCTCTTGTTGAAGGTCATGATTTCGTATCGGCTGGGCAGGCGCGCAGGTTAACTGAAAGTGTGGCGGCTCGCTGCGCTGTGGAGGCTGCGCTTTGTACCAAGGTCTAGTTTGCCTGATTGGCCAGGCATCGCATGCTGGCAGAAAACAACAATGAGGGTTCCCATGTCATTTCTTCGCGCCATTGGATTCATGTTTCTGTGTGTGGTGGTGCCGGTTGGTGCTTTGCTGGCAAGCAATCCGGATGCGTTTGCGCGGTGGATCGGCAGCACATTGGGTATCGAATTTACACGCGGCAATCTAGCTGTGGCTTTTTTGCTGCTCACCGGCATCTGCCTGAAAATCGACCTGACCATTCGCCGCCGGCACCAACTGCCTGCTGCAGAACAGGCCTGAGCCCAGCGGCTCAGGTTTCGGCAGCTTGATTCTTGGGGGGCTTGAGCAAATGCGCGGCCAGGGTGCGCAGCGGCCCGAGCTGACGGCAGATCAAGGCCAGCTGGGTTTGCACCAGACGCTGTTGGTCATCGAGGTCTTCGCTGACCTGCTCAAGGCTTTGCGCCAATTGCTCCTCGCTATCGCTGTGGATCGGCACGCGGGTCTTGGCGCGCAAGTGACCGGCAATCTCCTCAAGCGAATCGGCAATGCTTGAGGCGTCATCAAGCAGGTGAGTCTGTTCGGGTGCCAGTAACGATTCGCCACGATGCGCGCCGAGCCCGGAGAGATAACTGAGCAGGGTGTGCGACAGCACCAGAAAGCGGAAGCCGATGTCGGCATCCTTACGAAAATGCCCCGGCTCCATCAGCATATTGGCCAGCGTTGTGGACAGCGCCGCATCGGCGTTGTGCGCATTGCGCCGGGCCAGCCGGTAATTCAGGTCGTCGCGTTTGCCCTGTGCGTACTGGGTAATAATCTGGCGCAGGTACACGCTGTTGCAGGTCAGCGTGTTAGCCACCACGCTGCTCAAACGCCTGCCTTGCCAGTCGGGCAGAATCAGCATCACCGCCAGGCCGGCAATCAAACCGCCGATCAGTGTGTCCACCAATCGTGGAACGAACAGCCCGTAGCTGTCGCCGGTCTGGTTGAAGCAGAACAGCACCAGTAATGTGATCGCCGCTGTGGCCATCGTGTAACGCGTGCTTCGTGTGGCGAAGAAGGCCACACCGGCGACCACTGCAAACAGGGCCTGTACTTCCTGCGAAGGGAACAGGTCGAACAGCGCCCATCCAATGACCAGGCCCAACACGGTGCCCCACACACGCTGCACCAGTTTGCGTCGGGTTGCTCCGTAGTTGGGTTGGCAGACGAACAGCGTGGTCAGAAGAATCCAGTAGCCCTTGGTCGGGTGAATCCATTGCAGAATGCCGTAACCCACCGCCAGTGCAATGGATAAGCGCAGCGCATGGCGAAACAGCAGGGCGGTCGGGGTGAGTTGTTGGCGCAGTCGCTCCCAGACATCCTTGAACGATTGCGGCTCGCGGTCGAACAGGCTGCTGTCCTGCTCTTCGGCCAGTGCATCGGGATTGCTGGCGTTGCTCAGCAGTTGGTCCAGCGTGCCGAGGTTGCCTGTGAGCGCCTTAAGTGAGCGCAGCAGGTGCCGCCACTGCGGGTTGTTCTGCTGGCGCAGGTAGTCGAGCGACTGATGCAGGTCTTCCAGCGCCTCGGAGCACAGCGCGCGAAACTCGTAAGGCTGGCGCAGCTCAATGGCCTGAGCCAGCCGCTGGCACGCTTCGCCATGCAAACGCAGCAGGCGCTGACAGCGAAACAGTACGTCGCTGTGAAAAAATGCGTCGGCCAGTTGGGTGTACGGGTAGTGCGATGAGCTGGCGCGCTCGTGAATATCCTGCGCCAGGAAATACAGCTTCAGGTAGCGGCTGACTTTAACGCCGGGCCGACCGCTGCCAACGCGGTGTAGGATTATTTCCTTGGTCGCATTCAGTGCGGCGACAACCTTGCCGTTCTGCTTGGCCAGTGCCAGCCTGCGCTCTTCGACATCGAGCTGGCGTAATGGCTCGAACAGCGCGGCCTTGAGCTTGAGGTACTGGCCCAGCTCGCGGAACAACCGGGCAAGGCTCTGCTGCACGGGCTGATTGGCAAACAGGGCATGCCAGAGAACCGAGAGCAAGCCGTACCACGCGGCGGCGGCCACCAGAATCAGCGGCTGCAAGCTGAAGTGATCAGACACGCCGCGCTGCTCGACGCTGATCATGCTGTAAACCGAGAGAATCAACGTGGCCTGGCCCAGCGTTGCATAGCGCTCGCCCAGAGCGCCGAGCATGGTCAGGCAGAAGGCGGAAACCGCCAGCGCACTGACAAATAACCAAGGGTAGGGAAATAACAGTTCTATCGCGTAGGCCGCGGCCGTGAAGCAGGCGAGGGTGACCAGCAGCGCCCGCAGGCGGCCACTCCAGCTGTCATCGGTTTCTGCCAGCGCGCTGGCGATCACCCCGAGAAAAACCGGGATCAGCGCCTCCATCCAGCCCTGACTCCAGCAAAGGATCAAGCCGCCGGCGAGGGCAATGAACACCCGCAAGCTGTAGCCAAATTTTTCCAGTGCCCAGAGGCGGCGAAGCGAATGACGAAGTGAGGTGCTGGGCATCGACTGGCCTTGCAGACATGAGTCGTTAAAGATTAGCGGATCAGCTAGGCGCGGTGCTACGACCTGTTGCCGGTGATTGAAAACAATTGTTTGAGGGCGCGCTGTTTGTTCGGGGGTTGCAATTTGGAACCGCTCGGTTCATAAATAGATCCATGAACCGTGGACGCCCCAAATCATTTTGCCCCGAGCAGGCCCTTGAGAGTGCCATGCAGGTCTTTTGGCAGCGTGGCTATGAAGCCACTTCCCTGCAAGACCTGCTTAGCGCGACCGGCTTGTCGAAAAGCAGTCTCTATCAAACCTACCCCAGCAAGCTGGCCTGGTTTGAGGCTGCGTTCAGCCATTACTGCGGCCAACGCCAGCAAATGTTGCTGACGTTGCTGGAGGAGGCGGATTCGCCACTTGAGTACATCCGCAGTCGCCTGCTCGGTGTGCTTGATGACGAAGGCCTTGATGGCGTCCCGCGTGGCTGCATGCTGGTTAATGTGGCCAATGAGTTCTCGCTCAGCGAGCCACAGGTCTTGAGCCAGGTGCAAGCGGCCACCGAAGGCTTTTGTCAGGTATTCAGTGCTGCACTGGAGCGCGCTCAAGCCGCTGGCGAGTTGGCTCCGGGCGCCGACACCCGCGCCCTTGGGCGCTATTTGCAATGCGTGATGAGCGGTTTACGTACCCAGGTCAAGTCAGGGTTACCGGCCGCGAGCATCGAGTCCACCGTCGCAACGGTCATGAGCACCTTGCGCTAATACCACCTTGAACCATTACAGGGAACGATGATGATTGAGTTATTCGAACTACGCGGTGCCAACCCCGAGCATTTGTTTTCACCGTACTGCTGGCGAGTGAGATTGGCGCTGGCGCACAAGGACCTGCCTTTCACCAGCCAGCCGCTGCGCTTTACCGATAAACAGCCGATTGAGTTTTCCGGTCAGAAAGCGGTGCCGGTCATCCGTGACGGCGAAACCGCTGTGAACGACAGCATGGCAATTTTCAGCTACCTCGATGCGCAGTATCCGCAAAAGCCGCTGCTCGGTGATGCTGTTTCAGCCAACCGGGCACGTCTTCTGGAGCGCCTGATTTTCGGCGCACTGCGCATGCCGTTGCTGAAGATTCTGGTGCCGCGTGTATTCGCCTGCATCGACGAAGCCGACAAAGAATATTTCCGCACCAGCCGTGAAAAGGCCCTGGGCACTACATTGGAAGATTTTGCCGACCGCGAAGCTGGAATTGACGCATTCGGCAAAGCCGCTGCACCGCTTGAAGGGTGGCTTAAAGACCAGCCGTATCTGGATGGCGAAACGCCAGCGGGCACTGATTACCTGATTGCCGGCCTGTTCTTCTGGGCCTGGTGTTTGGGCGAGCAGCCCTGGGAGTCTGGCTCGGCCGTGGACGCCTGGTTCCAGCGCATCCTCAAGGATTATGAAACTCAACATGGCCCGGTTGTCCGCGCCGCCTGATACAACGGAGCCCTGCGATGATCGACCTTTATTATTGGACGACGCCAAACGGCCACAAGGTGAGTATTTTCCTTGAGGAGGCAGGGCTCGACTATCGGGTATGCCCGATTCATATCGGCAAGGGCGAGCAGTTTGCGCCAGAGTTCTTGAAGATTGCCCCGAACAACCGCATCCCGGCGATTGTCGACCACCAGCCCGCTGATGGCGGCGAGCCGCTTGCGCTGTTCGAGTCGGGCGCGATCCTTGAGTACCTTGCCGATAAGTCGGGGCAGTTTCTGCCAACGGCTGTGCGTTCGCGGATGCAGGTGTTGCAATGGCTGCATTGGCAAATGGGCGGTTTAGGCCCCATGGCCGGGCAGAATCACCATTTCAATCGCTATGCGCCCGAGCCCGTGCCGTATGCTATTGAGCGCTACGTGAAGGAAACGGCGCGTTTATACGGCGTACTGGATCGCCAGTTGGATGGCCGCGAGTATGTTGCCGGTGATTATTCAATCGCCGACATGGCTATTTATCCGTGGGCGCGAGTCTGGGAAGGGCAAAAACAGCGCATTGAAGACTTCCCGAACATGGCGCTTTGGCTTGAACGCATGGCTGCACGCCCTGCGGTTCAACGCGCTTACGCGATGGCGCTGGAAGTTAATCCGGATGCGCAGGCGCTGCTCACTCCCGAGGCGCGCAAGTTACTGTTCGGGCAAGGCAGCTAAGCCCTACGCGATACGATCAAGGCGTCGAGACACAGTGCTCGGCGCCTTTTTTGTTTCTGGATTGGCGAAAATTCGTTCGATTCAGGTGATATCCCTGAAAAAGTCCGACTATTCAGGTTGGTACAGGCAGCGGGTTTTCTAGACTGAATGGATGGCAACCCGTTCTCCCTGACTGCTTGGAGGTGGCTATGCGCATCGGCGTACCCAAAGAAATAAAAAACCATGAATACCGTGTCGGCCTCACGCCGCATTCGGTAGCCGAACTCACTGCATTGGGCCATGAGGTTTTTATCGAAACCCGCGCCGGTGCCGAGATAGGTTTCAGCGATGAGGATTACATTGCGGCAGGCGCGCAAATATCCAGCAGCGCTCAGGCTGTGTTCGAATCGGCCTCTCTGGTGGTTAAGGTCAAGGAACCGTTAGCCGCTGAACGCGCCATGCTCCGGCCCGATCACACCCTGTTTACCTACCTGCATCTGGCACCGGACCGGGCGCAAACCGATGACCTGATCGCCAGCGGCGCCACCTGCATTGCCTACGAAACGGTCACCGACAATCACGGACGGTTGCCCTTGCTGGCGCCGATGTCTGAGGTTGCCGGGCGCATGTCGATTCAGGCCGGTGCCAGTTGTCTGGAAAAAGCCAAAGGCGGGCGCGGCGTGTTGCTCGGTGGCGTGCCAGGCGTCGCGCCGGGCAAGGTGGTGATACTGGGCGGTGGAGTGGTTGGCAGTCATGCACTGGCGATGGCCGTCGGCCTCGGCGCTGATGTCACGGTGCTGGATAAGAGCGTCGATGCACTGCGCCGGCTGGATTCGCTGTATGGCAATCGCATCACCACGCTCTACTCAACACGCAGCGTGGTGCGCCAGCAAGTATTGGCAGCCGATCTGGTAATCGGCGGTGTATTGATTCCTGGCGCCGCGGCGCCAAAACTGGTGACGGCGGAGATGGTCAGCAGCATGTTGCCAGGTTCGGTGTTGGTGGATGTGGCGATTGATCAGGGCGGCTGTGCCGAAACCTCCAAGGCCACCACTCACGACAAACCGACTTACGTGGTGGATGAGGTGGTGCACTATTGCGTCGCCAACATGCCGGGCGCTGTGGCGCGGACTTCAACGCTGGCGTTGAATAATGCAACGCTGCCATTTGTCATTGCCCTGGCCGAGAAGGGCACCCGCTCAGCGCTGGAGAGCGACGCCCATCTGTGCAACGGCTTGAACGTGGCCCGGGGCGTTATCACCTGCGACAGCGTTGCGCAGGCGCATGGCCTTGCCTATAAGTCTGCAACCAGTGTGCTGGAGCATCTTTGATCTGTGGCTAAACTGAAGGTACGTCTTGCTCAGGGAGCTTTGTATGCCGTGCCTCGGTCGCCAGCGCTTGTGGGTTACTGCCATCGCCAGCAGCTGCTTTCTGCTGGCGCCTGCCGCTTGGGCGGTCAGCGCGCCAACCCCCGCGCAGGCATCCGTGGCGTTTTATCCGGTGCAGTTACCCGAAGACCGCGACAATGATCTCACCCAGGTGCGCATGCACACGCAAGCGGCCAGCGGTGTTGTGGTCGAGCTATTCGGGCAAATTGTCGATGCGCAGGGCGAGCCAGTTGCGGGCGCTCAGGTCGAAATCTGGCAGGCCGATGCCGGCGGCCATTACTTCAATGAGCATCATGGACGCGATGAAAATTTTCAGGGCTACGGGCAGGCCATTACCGACAGCAACGGCCAATACAGTTTTGTAACCGTGCGCCCCGGTGCAGTCGGCACGCGTGCGCCGCACATTAATATCGCCGTGAGTGTGGCCGGCAAGCCACGTTTCGTGACGCAATGCTATATCCGCGGTGAACGGCACAATGCCAGCGACCCGCAACTTAATGCACTGAGCAGTCCTGCCCGGCGCGAAAAACTGATCGTGCCTTTTGTGCCGGTCGCGGGCGCCAAAGTTGAGAAGCAAGTCGCCAGGTTCGATATCGTGCTTGGCCTCAATGCGCCGCCAACCGCGCTGGCTGCGCATCGATCCTAGCCCAGACGTTACGCCGGCTTACAGCGGCCAAACCCACAGCAGCATGGGTATGCTAATCAGCGCCACAAGTATCTCCATTGGTAAACCCAGCCGCCAGTAATCGCCAAAGCGAAAGCCACCGGGACTGAGAATCAGCGTGTTGTTCTGGTGGCCAATCGGCGTCAGGAATGAGCATGACGCGCCAATCGCCACCGCCATCAGCATCGAGTCCGGATTAACCCCCAGCTGATTGGCCGCACTCAGGGCAATCTGGCACATCACCGCCGCAGTAGCTGCGTTGTTCATGAAATCCGAGAGCGTCATGCTGATCACCAGAATCAGTGCCAGCACCGCAATCGGTTGGCCCCGGGCGACTGTTTCCATCAACTCTCTGGCGATCAGGTCGGCCGCACCCGTTGCGGACATGGCGCCTGCGACCGGAATCATTGCCGCGAGCAAAACAATCACTGGCCAGTCGATTGAGGTGTACAGCGAGCGCAGCGGAATGACCCGCATCACCATGTAAACCAGCACGCCAAGCGCGAATGCCACGGCCGCAGAGAGCAGGCCGAATGCTGCCGCAATAATCGACAACAGCATGACGCAAAGCGCCAGTGTGGCCTTGCCGGGGTCGGGAATGCTGATTGAGCGATCGGCCAGCGGCACGCAGGAGTATTCACTGGCGAACTCGGCGGCGTCCTCTGCCAGGCCTTGAATCAGCAGCACGTCGCCACTTTGAATCAGGGTTGAACGCAAACGTTTGACCGAACGATGGCTTTCTCTGGAGATCGCCAGCAGGTTAAGTGAGTGACGGCTGCGCAGGTGAATGCTTTGTGCCGAGCGGCCGATCAGGGTTGAGTCGGGGCGAACCAGCATTTCGAGCATGCTGCTCTCATCGCCGTTGCTGTCTTTCTTCTCGCTGTCGTCTTTCTCGGTTTTTTTCGGTTCGGTCTTTTTGGCTTTTTCGTCTTCTTCGGCCTTGGCCTCGGCTTCAATCTTGGCTTCCAGCCCCAAACCGAGATTGCTCAGCACCGAGCCAAGAGCCTCGGGGTCTGCCTCGATTACCAGAACGTCATCGGCTTGCAGGATGCGCCGGGGGTTGGGCGCGGACAGGCGCAAGGCATTGCGCACCATGGCGACCACCTGTGCATCGGCCTCCTCAAGCAACTGTTCTATTTCGCGCAGGGTTTTGCCATCGGCTTTGCCGCCTTCCTTGACCCGCGCTTCGGTGAGGTAGGTGCCGGTGTCGAAACTGGCGGCGTTGCCGACCTGACGTTTCGGCACCAGTCGCCAGCCGATCAGGGCGATGAACAGCACGCCGCTGAGCGCCACGGTGACCCCAACCGGGCTGAAATCAAACATGGCAAAGTGGCCGGCATCGGTCTTGGCCCGAAAGCTTGAAACAATCAGGTTGGGCGGCGTACCGATCAGCGTGGTCATGCCGCCGAGAATGGTACCGAAGGCCAGCGGCATGAGGATGCGTCCGGGCGGCAGGTCTTGCTTCTTGGCGATTTGCAGCGCAATGGGCATGAGTAACGCCAGCGCACCGACGTTGTTCATGAACGCCGAGAGCAGCGCACCAAGCGCCGTGAGTGAGGCGATGGCCATCACCGGGCCGAGATTTTTCGGCAGCACGCGCTGCGCCAGAGCATCAATGGCGCCGGTTGTTTGCAGGCCGTAGCTGAGCACCAACACGCAGGCTACGGTAATCACGGCGGGATGGCCAAAGCCTGCGAACGCATCCTGTTCTGGGACCAGGCCGGTGATTACGCAGGCGAGCAAGGAGGCGAGTGCGACAATGTCATGTCGCCAGCGGCCCCATATAAACAATCCGATTGTGGCCGCCAAAATGGCGAAAATCAGGCCTTGGTCTTGGGTCATTCAGGTTGCTTTCCTTGTCTGAGGAAACATCATTGATGCAAACACAGTAGTCCTACTGCTTAAGTAACCTAAATGTGTGAGTTGGTTCCGAGACGCCTCACGCGTATTGCGCAGCGGCGTATCCGGAAGCCCAGGCCCATTGGAAGTTGAACCCGCCAAGATGGCCGGTAACATCCAGTACTTCACCGATGAAATACAGCCCCGGAGACTTTAGCGACTCCATAGTTTTTGACGAGATTTCGTGGCTATCAACCCCGCCCAGCGTTACTTCGGCGGTGCGATAGCCTTCCGTGCCTGCAGGCACCAGTTGCCAGTCCGAGAACTTGCTGGCGATCTGTTTCAGCTCGGCAGGCGTGTACTGCTTCATGGGTTTGTTGCTGAACCAGTTGTCTGCCAGCAGGGTGACCATCTTCTTGGTCAGCAATTCGCTGAGCAGGGTTTTCAATTCGCTGTTGGGGCGTTCCTGCTGCTGGGTGACCAGCCATTCGGGCAGGTCAATGTGCGGCAGCAGGTCGATGTGTACGGTATCGCCCGGCTGCCAGAACGATGAAATCTGCAAAATCGCCGGGCCACTCAGGCCGCGGTGAGTAAACAGGATGTTCTCGCGGAACGTGGTGCCGTTGCAGCTCACCAGACAATCTTCAACCGAGGTGCCGGATAATTCCGTGCACAGGGTTTTCAGCTGCGGGTCGGTAATCGTGAACGGCACCAGGCCGGCGCGGGTCGGCAGTATGCTGTGGCCGAACTGGCGGGCCACCTGATAACCGAAGCCGGTGGCGCCCAGTGTTGGAATCGACAGGCCGCCCGTGGCAATCACCAGTGACTCGCAACTGACTTTGCCAGCGCTGGTGAGCAATGTGTAGCCCGCGTCGGTTTTGTCGATTTGTTCGACCGAGGTTTCAAGACGCAGGTCCACGCCGGCTTCATCGCACTCGGCGAGGAGCATGGCGAGAATGTCACTCGATTTGTTGTCGCAAAACAGCTGGCCGAGTTTTTTCTCGTGATACGGCACGCCGTGCTTGCCGACCAAACCGATGAAATCCCACTGGGTATAACGCGCCAGAGCAGATTTGCAGAAGTGCGGATTGGTGGAGAGAAAGTTCTCTGGCTCGCAATACATGTTGGTGAAGTTGCAGCGACCGCCGCCGGACATGAGGATTTTCTTGCCGGCCTTGTTGGCGTGATCCAGCAGCAGCACGCTGCGGCCACGGCCAGCGGCTGTCAGGGCGCACATTAAACCGGCAGCACCGGCACCGATGATCACGACATTTGCAGCGAGCACAGCATTTCCCTCAACACGACGCAGCGCCGAATCGCCGGCGCACAAGCGCGCAGTTTACCCGAAGGTTAGGTAATCCTCTGCAAAACTGCTGCGCGCTGTGTGTGCGCAGTCGCGATTGCGATTATCAGGATGCAGTGGCTTCAGCGGCGATGCCCTGCAGGGCTTTCTCCAGTTTGGGAATCACGGCGCAATCGCCCGCATCATGGCGCTTGCCGATATAGGCCGGGTCGTTGTAACCCACCCAAACCTGTTTTGCCTCATCCTCCCAGACCAGCATTTTCAGCGGCAGATCGATCCCGCTGGTTTGCGCACACTGCATCAGCGGCGTACCGCCCTTGGGGTTGCCGAATATCAGCAGGCGGGTTGGCCGCAAGGTTTGCCCGATGCTTTTTGCGCCGGCGCTGTGGTCGATATTGGCGAACACTTTCAGCTCGCGCTTGGCGAGTGATTGCTCGATGCGTTGCAGGGTCTCGTCGACACTGTGTGGGCTTTTCAGGGCCGTCAGGCCGTCTGCGGCGTAGCTCAAGGAGGCGAGCGCCAACAGTGCAACAGTTGAGAGGGTTTTAATCAGATTCACGTTTGGCTCCTAAGGTTGATATGGCAAGGCCATTAGCTTAGTAGAGCCGTAAAGCGGCCGATTGTTTCAGCGCATAGGCTGGATCAAACAATCGGCCGGAGCGGTTAGCGCTCAGAGGGCGCGAACGCGCAACGTGCGGCCTTTGATCTTGCCGCTGTTGAGGCGGCTGAGCGCTTGCTTGGCAGCGCTGCGTTCGACCGCGACATAGGCCTGGAAGTCGAAGATCGCAATCTTGCCGACGGCCGAGCCCGGAATTCCGGCATCGCCAGTCAGGGCGCCGAGAATGTCACCGGGGCGCAGTTTGTCTTTGCGCCCGGCGCCAATGCACAGGGTGATCATCGGCGGCTGCAACGGCTCGCCTGCCATCGGCTTGAGGCTGCTCAGCGGATGCCAGGTCAGCGCACCCTGCTGGAGCTTTTCCACCGCCTGAGCGCGATGCGCTTCTGGCGGCGCTACCAGGCTGACGGCAACCCCTTTGGCGCCCGCACGACCGGTACGGCCTACGCGGTGAATGTGGGTTTCCGAGTCACGCGCCAGCTCGACGTTGATCACCATGTCGAGTGCGTCGATATCCAGACCTCGCGCCGCCACATCGGTGGCCACCAGAACCGACAGGCTGCGGTTGGCAAACATCGCCAGAATCTGGTCGCGGTCTTTCTGCTCAAGGTCGCCGTTCAACGCGCCGGCAGAAATGCCGTTGGCGGTCAGGTGCTCGACCACTTCCTGGCACTGTTGCTTGGTGAAGCAGAACGCCACCGCAGACTCCGGGCGAGCGCTGGCAAGCACTTTGACCACGGCGTCCATGCGCTCTTCCGGGGAAATTTCGTAGAAGCGCTGTTCGATTTGCGTGTCGTCGTGCATGGCCTCGGCTTTAACTCGCTGCGGGTCGCGCATGAACGATGCCGAAAGCTGCTTGATGCTGCTCGGGTAGGTGGCCGAGAACAGCAACGTCTGACGGCGGTCCGGGGTGTGGCTGATGATTTCGGCGATGCTGTCGTAGAAACCCATGTCGAGCATGCGATCGGCTTCGTCGAGAACCAGAGTATTCAGACCGTCGAGTTTCAGTGTGCCTTTGGCCAGATGCTGCTGGATGCGCCCCGGCGTGCCGACGATGATCTGCGCGCCGTGCTCCAGCGAGCCGATCTGCGGGCCAAAGGGCACGCCGCCGCACAGGGTCAGCACCTTGATGTTGTCGGCACTGCGCGCCAGCCGGCGGATTTCCTTGGCAACCTGATCGGCCAATTCGCGGGTCGGGCACATGACCAGTGCCTGACAGCCGAAAAAGCGCGGGTTGAGCGGGTTGAGCAGGCCAATACCAAAGGCGGCCGTTTTACCACTGCCGGTCTTGGCCTGAGCGATCAGGTCCATACCCTTGAGGATCACCGGCAGGCTTTGCGCCTGAATCGGGGTCATTTCGGCGTAGCCGAGGGATTCAAGGTTGGCCAGCATGGCATCAGACAGCGGCAGTGAAGAAAAAGCGGTGTTAGTCACGGTAAAGACCTGCAGAACGGAATGGCGCGCAGTGTAGCAGGTGGCGCGGCGTAACTTGCGCCAACCTGTGGGGTAATGGGCGCCTTTGATCGCTAAAAGTGGCCGTAATCCGACAGCGCCTCGCCGCTGCTCAGTCGTCTACGTCCGGTATGTCCTTCTTGCGATGACGGCTGCCGCGCCGTGGCAGTTGCAGAAACAGCGCCGCGGCGAGCATCGACAAACCGCCGATACACAGATACGTGGCATGGAAAGCCCTGAGTACGCCGTCTGCGCTGTCCTCATTGTCCAGCGTGAAACCGCCCAGCAATGCGGCCGCCGCCGCCACCCCGAAACTCATCGACAACTGCGCCACTACCGAGAGCAGGCCATTGCCGCTGCTGGCGTCGGCGTCGGGCAGATCAATCAGGGTCACAGCATTCATGGCGGTGAATTGCAGCGAGTTCACCGCGCCAATCAGAAACAGTTGCACCAGAAGCTGAATCCGCGAGCTGTCGTTATCAATCAACGCCATGCTGGCAATCAGCAAACCCAGCAGCAAGGTGTTGGTGGTGAGTACGCGGCGATAACCGAGGCGGTTGATCAGTGGATTGGCCAGCGGTTTGACCAGCATCGCCGCCAATGCCAGCGGGATCATGCTCATGCCGGCCTGCGCCGGTGAGTAACCCATCGCTACCTGCAGCAGCAAAGGCGTGAGGAACGGCAACGCGCCGCTGCCCAGGCGGGCAAACAGATTGCCGAGAATGCCCACGGCAAACGAGCGGGTGTTGAACAGGCGCGGGTGGAACAAGGCGTTCTCGGTATGCCCGGCACGTAACCAATACACGGCCAGGCACGCGATGCCGCCGAGCAGCAACATCAACACGCGAACGTGTGGCAGGTGCATCTCACCGAGGCCTTCGAGAGCAATGCTGATCAGCAACATGGCCGCGCCAAACAGGCAAAAGCCCGGCAGGTCGAAACGGGTACGCTCGGCGCCGCGCAGATCCGGCATGACCTTCCACGCCGCCCAGCAACCCAATATGCCGACCGGGATGTTGATGAGAAATATCCAGTGCCAGCTGGTGTATTCAACCAGCCAGCCGCCCAGTGTCGGGCCAATCAGTGGGCCGAGCAGCGCCGGCACGGTAATGAAACTCATGATCCGCACCAGCTCTGTGCGCGGATAGGCACGCAACACCACTAAGCGCCCGACGGGCATCATCAAGGCGCCGCCAAGGCCCTGAATCACCCGCGCGCCGACCAGCATATTCAGCGATGGCGAGAGCGCGCAGAGCAGGGAACCGAGGGTGAACAGCAGGATTGCGCCGAAGAAGATGCGCCGTGTGCCGAAGCGGTCGGCGATCCAGCCCGAGGCCGGAATCAGTACCGCCACGGTGAGCATGTAGGCAATCACCACCGATTGCATGCGCAGCGGATTCTCTTGCAGATCCGCCGCCATGCTTGGCAGTGCAGTATTGAGAATCGTACCGTCGAGGGTTTGCATGAAGAATGCAATCGCGACGATCCAGGGCAGCATCTTGGCGGTGCGGGCATCAAGCATGATGGGGTCGATTACTGGCGAGGGCGTGCCAGCAACTTTAATCCATCATGGTGTTTTTTGCCTGCGGCTGGCCCCATAAAACTGCGTGCCAGAGCCCGTTACGCGCCGTGGCTGCCAACCGGGTAGGGCATTCAAGGCGCCTTGGTTTGACCGGTTTCATGGGCAAACTGCGTTGCGGATTCCACCTTTTAATGGGGTGGAGTCCGCAGCTTTGGCGGGCGAACAATGCGTTTCGCCAGGCCGACTAGCGCATTGACGGGCCGCGTACGGCGGCGCCGTTGGCCACGTAATACGGCGCGGTGCTGCGCGGCAGGGGCGCACGACCACGGATCTTGTCGGCGATTTTCTCGGCGATCATGATCGTTGGCGCGTTGAGGTTGCCGGTGGTGATCAGCGGCATGATCGAGGCATCGATCACGCGCAAACCGTCCAGACCATGCACGCGGCCTTCGCCGTCGACCACGGCCATGTCGTCTGTGCCCATCTTGCAGGTGCATGAAGGGTGAAATGCGGTTTCGGCATGCTGACGGACAAATTCGTCCAGTTCAGCGTCGCTGTTCACGTTCACGCCAGGGCTCAGCTCGCGGCCGCGATACGGATCGAGCGCCACTTGCGACATGATCTCGCGGGTGATGCGGATACCGTCGCGAAACTCCTGCCAATCCTGTTCGTGCGACATGTAATTGAAGAGAATGCTCGGGTGCTGGCGCGGGTCTTTCGACTTGGCCCGCACGCGACCCCTGCTCGGCGAACGCATGGAACCGACGTGCGCCTGAAAACCGTGTTCCTTGACTGCATTGCTGCCGTTGTAATTAATCGCCACCGGCAAGAAGTGGTACTGAATATTCGGCCACTCAAACTCGGGACGCGAGCGGATGAAACCGCCGGCCTCGAACTGATTGCTGGCGCCGACGCCTTTGCCGAGGAACATCCACTCAGCGCCGATCTTCGGCTGGTTCCACCATTGCAGCGCCGGATACAGCGACACCGGCTGCTTGCAGGCGTATTGCAGGTACATCTCAAGGTGGTCCTGCAGGTTTTCACCGACACCCGGCAGGTCGTGCACCAACTCGACATCAAGCTCGCGAATCAGCTCGGCCGCGCCCACACCGGAACGCTGAAGTATTTGCGGTGAAGCAATCGCGCCACTGCACAACAGCACTTCGCGCCGCGCATGCACGATGGTGGGCTCATTGCTGTCGCCTTGCAGATACGCCACACCGACCGCGCGTTTAGCGTTGAATAATATCCGGTCGGTAAGGGCGTGCGTGACGATGGTCAGATTGCTGCGCCCGCGTGCCTGATCGAGATAACCGCGTGCGGTGCTGGCGCGCCGGCCTTTCGGCGTTACGGTGCGGTCCATCGGGCCAAAGCCTTCCTGCTGATAACCGTTGAGGTCATCGGTGCGCGGATACCCGGCTTGCATGCCGGCCTCGATCATGGCGTGAAACAGCGGGTTATTGCCGGCCTTGGGCGTGGTTACGCTGACCGGGCCATCGCCGCCGTGGTAATTGTTGGCGCCGATATCGCGGGTTTCAGCCTTGCGAAAATACGGCAGGCAATCCAGATAACTCCAGTCCTCAAGGCCTGGCGCTTTGGCCCAGCCGTCGTAGTCCATAGCATTGCCACGGATGTAGCACATGCCGTTGATCAGCGACGAGCCGCCGAGGCCTTTGCCGCGCCCGCATTCCATGCGGCGGTTGTTCATGTACGGTTCCGGGTCGGTCTCGTAAGCCCAGTTGTAGCGACGGCCTTGCAATGGATACGCCAGCGCGGCGGGCATTTGGGTGCGGAAATCGAAGCGATAATCCGGGCCACCGGCTTCGAGCAGCAGCACGTTAACGTCGCTGTCTTCGGTCAGGCGGGTGGCGAGCACGTTACCGGCAGAGCCGGCACCGATGATGATGTAATCGTATTTCTCAATCATGTTTTGACCTGCTTTGGCCCAACTCACAGCCGGGCTCTGGCGATATCAATTCGGCTGCGTCTTGCGTCGCACGCAGCTACTGGCGATAAATCCAAAGGCAGCCTGCGCGGCCAAGCGCGTCAGTGCGCGAGTGGCCCGGCAGGTTCGGATGCAGCCCTTGGCGCAGCGTTCTAGAACACCGAGGCGTAGTCGCCCAACTCAACCTGTACCGATTTGATTCGAGTGTAATGAGCCAGCGTGCTCAAGCCGTTCTCACGGCCGACTCCGGACTGCTTGTAGCCGCCAACCGGCATCTCGGCGGCGGACTCGCCCCAGGTATTGATCCAGCAGATACCGGCTTCGAGTTGATGAATAACCCGGTGCGCGCGGTTCAAATCGCTTGTTACCACGCCTGCTGCCAAACCGTAATGGGTGGCATTGGCGCGGCGGATTACTTCCTCTTCCGTGTCATAAACCAGAATGCTCATGACCGGGCCGAAGATCTCATCCTGGGTGATGGTCATGTCGTCGCTGCAATCGGTGAACACGGTCGGCGCGACGTAGGCACCGTTGGCGAATTCAGCTTCGGTGATGCGCCCACCGCCGCACAGCAAGCGCGCGCCTTGCTCGCGGCCCAGCTCGATGTAGCCGAGTACGCGTTGCATATGGGCGAAGCTGACCAGCGGGCCGAAGTTGGTGTTCTCATCTTCCGGGCTGCCGATGCGAATGCGCTGCACGCGCTCGCTGATCAGCGCCTCGAAGCGGCCCTGCAGTTCACGCGGGATGAACACGCGGGTGCCGTTGGTGCAGACCTGACCGGAGCTGTAAAAGTTGGCCATCATGGCGATGTCGGCCGCGCGTTCGAGGTCGGCGTCGGCAAAGATAATCAGCGGCGACTTGCCGCCCAATTCCATGGTCACTTCTTTCATGGAGGAGCTGGACGCGCTGGCCATCACTTTCTTGCCGGTGGCGGTGCCGCCGGTGAAGGAAACCTTTTCAATGCCCGGATGCTCGGTGAGTAACTGGCCAACCTCGGCGCCCGTGCCGGTCACCACGTTGAACACGCCAGCGGGTACACCGGCTTCGGTGTAGATTTCAGCCAGTTTAAGCGCGGTTAGCGAGGTCACTTCGCTGGGCTTGAAGATCATCGCGTTACCGGCAGCCAGCGCCGGTGCGGATTTCCACAGGGCAATCTGGATCGGGTAGTTCCACGCGCCAATACCGGCCACAACCCCGAGTGGCTCGCGGCGGGTGTAAACGAATGAAGTGTCGCGCAGTGGAATCTGCTCGCCTTCAATCGCCGGGATCAGGCCGGCGTAGTATTCGAGTACATCGGCACCGGTGACGATATCGACGTAAAGGGTTTCTGAAAGCGGCTTGCCGGTGTCGAGGGTTTCCAGCGCTGCCAGCTCATCGTTGCGCTCACGCAGAATATCCACAGCGCGGCGCAAAATGCGCGAACGCTGCATGGCGGTCATCGCCGCCCAGACCTTTTGCCCGGCCTTGGCCGACTCAACGGCGCGCTCGACATCGGCGCTGTTGGCGCATTGCACGTTCGCCAGAACTTCTCCGTTTGCCGGGTTGATGCTCTCGAAAGTAGCGCCGCTGCTGGCTGCGACATATTCGCCGCCTATGTAGAGTTGCTGTTCTTCGAATCGGGCCATGGAGTTGTCCTCTTGTCGCGGTGGCGGGGGCTTAATGGAGGTTTAGCTAAGCCGCTGGTGCCGGAAAGGTCCACCCAGACTACGGGATTTATATTGAACGATCAATCAATAAAAAGACCCGGACATGCCTAATCCCGCCACGAAGCCAGTGGGAATGGGGGGTTGAGGAATTTGCTCGCGTTGGTCAGAAAAGCCGTTTGCGACGGGTTAAACCTTGGCCGGCTCGATAAAACCGATTTGTGTGTCGAGGTAGTCGTAGGCGATTTTCAGGGCTAATTTGATGTCGAACCGGGCACCAGACAATGCACCGCGCAGCCACAGGCCATCAATCAAAGCAGCCATGCCACGGGCCGCGACGCGGGCACGGTCTTGCGGCAGCACGCGACGGAACTGGCCGCAGAGATTGGAGTAGAGGCGCCGGTCATTGACCCGCTGCAAGCGCTGCAACGAGGGTTGGTGCATGCTGAATGCCCAGAATGCCAGCCAGGTTTTCATGGCCGGGCCGTTCACCTGCGTCTCATCAAAGTTACCGTCTATGATGGCGCGCAAATGAGCGCGCGGGCTGCTGTCCTTGAGCGCAGCGCGGCGCTCGCGAACGCCATCGCTCAGGGCCAGCATCAGGTGACGCATGGTGGCTTCGAGCAGGCCATTCTTGTCCTGAAAGTAGTGGCTGATAATGCCGTTGGAAACACCGGCTAACCTGGCGATATAGGCAATACTGGCATCGCTCATGCCAACTTGATCAACCGCCTTGAGCGTGGCGTTGATCAATTGTGAGCGGCGTATTGGCTGCATTCCAACCTTGGGCATTATCACTCCGGATGTATTGAACAGGGCGGCGGGTAAAGCTCAAAGTCTAGGCCGATTATTGTTGAACGATCAATCAATATTATCCGCCGGGTGAGCAAATTACCCGACTCCCAGCGCTACGCAAGCGCCCTGAACATCAACGATGCGGGCTTTTGACGACCGCATCGAACTGGCGGATCTCAAAGTCGCGAAGCAGGTATTCCATGCGTTTTTCATGAAATGCCTGCATGTGCGCCAAGGCCTTGTGTACCTCAAGATCGGCCTCCGATCGCCAGATTTCGAAGAAGGTGAAAATGCTCGGGTCGGCTTGATCGCGGAGCATGTGATATTCGATGCAGCCAGGCTCTTCGCGGCTGGGTTGAACGAAGGCGCCAAACAGTTCGGCGAAGTCGTCGGCGCGTTCAGGGCGGGTATAGGCAGTGGCGGTAAAGATCATGTCGAGCCTCGGGTTGGTTAGCGGGGAGGCAACAATAAGGCAATAGTTTGGTGTGTATTCGTGATTTTTAAGCAAATATCATTTGCCGGTCATGGGCTGTTTCGAGCCTGTTGCGGGCGATAGGCTGCGCACCATTGAAAATTCAAGGATGCACAGTCATGAAAAAAATACTCCTGCTCGACGGCGGCAAGCAGTTCGCCCACTCCGATGGTCGTTATAACGCCACGCTGCATGAGACCGCCTTGCAAGTGCTCGACCATGCCGGTTTCGACGTGAAAACCACGCGCATAGACGACGGTTACGATGTTCAGGCGGAAGTTGAGAAATTTCTCTGGGCCGACGTCATCGTCTACCAAATGCCGGGCTGGTGGATGGGCGCACCCTGGACCGTGAAAAAGTACGTCGATGAAGTGTTCACTGCAGGCCACGGCAGCCTCTACGCCAACGACGGCCGCACGCGTTCCGACAGCTCGCAGAAGTACGGCAGCGGTGGTTTGTTGCAAGGCAAACAATACATGTTGTCGCTGACCTGGAATGCACCGGCGCAAGCATTCGATGACCCGTCGGACTTCTTTGCCGGTGCCGGGGTGGACGCGGTGTACTTGCCGTTTCACAAGGCCAACGAGTTTCTCGGCATGAGCGCACTGCCGACTTTCATCTGCAACGATGTGATGAAAGTGCCCGCCATCGAAGCCGATTGCGCGCGCTACACCCAGCACCTGCTGGACGTTTTTGCGCTAAACGCATAAACAGTGGTTAAACCAAAAAACGCAGCCGAGGCTGCGTTTTTTGGTTGCGCGGGAATCAGTCGCCCGGCCTTGAACCGTCCGCCTGTTCGCTGCCCGGTTGCCAGCCACCGCCGAGCGCCTTGTACAGATTGACCTCGCTCGAAAGTTGCGCGAGCCGGTCGTTGATCAGGTCTTGGCGCACCTGAAACAACTGTCGCTGAGCGTCGAGCAGGACCAGATAACTGTCTACGCCGCCGCGATAACGTCGCTCGGCCAAGGTGTAATACTGCTCGGTGGTGCTCAGCAATTGTTGCTGGGCATCGAGTTGTTCGCGATAGGTCTGACGCGCGGTGAGCCCATCCGAGACTTCCTGAAAGGCCTGCTGAATGGCCTTTTCGTACTGCGCAATTTGGCTGTTCTTCTCGATCTCCGCGACATCCAGCGACGCTTGCAAGCGCCCGGCGGTGAAGATCGGCAGGTTGATTTCAGGTTGGAACAACCAGGTGCCGGTGCCGCTCTGGAGCAAATCGGACAGCGACGAACTCATGCTGCCGGCATTGGCGGTCAGGCTGATGCTCGGGAAGAATGCGGCCCGCGCCGCGCCGATGTTGGCATTGGCGGCCTTTAGCTGGTGCTCGGTCTGGAGAATATCCGGACGTCGTTGCAGCAATTGCGAGGGCAGCCCGGCAGGCACTTCGGTGAGCAGGGAGTCGGTGAGCGGCAAGCTGGCTGGCAAGTCTTGCGGGATCGGGCCGCCGAGTAATACCGCGAGGGCGTTTTGATCCTGCGCCACTAAACGCCGATATTGCGCGCGCGCAACCTTGGCGCCGTCGAGCGCGGTTTTCGCCTGGCTCAAGTCGATTGCCGAGGCGGCTCCGGCGTCGACACTGCGTTTGGTCAGGTCATAGCTGCGCTGATACGCAGTCAGCGTCTGCTCGGTCAGATCAAGCTGGAGGCGGTCGGCCTCAAGCGTGAACCAGGCGTTGGCAACACTGGCGATCAGGCTGATACGTACGCCTTGTTGCGCCTCAATAGTCGCAAAGTACTGCTCCAGCGCGGCCTGATTGAGGCTGCGCAGGCGACCGAAGAAGTCCAGTTCCCATGCACTCACACCCAGCGTGGCGCTGTACTGGCTGCTGATCGAACTCTCGCCCGACTGGTTGATTCCGTCCGGCAAACGCTGGCGCGTGCCTGAGCCGTTGGCGTCGAGCTGCGGATACAGCTGCGAGCGCTGAATCCGGTACTGCGCCTGATAAGACTCGACATTCAGCGCTGCCACGCGCAGGTCGCGGTTATTGTTCAGCGCGTTATCAATCAGTTTGACCAGCGCCGGGTCCTTGAAAAATCCGCGCCAGTCGCCCAATTCCGCCGCCTGAGTCGATGTGCCCGACGGATAGCTGTCTGCCGCTGGCCAGGCGTTATCTACCGGCGCCGCCGGCTGGCTGTATTCAGGGTTCATCGAGCAACCGCTGATCAACGCCAGTGTCAGCACGCTCAAGGCAAACTTGTTCATGGCTGCACCTCGGTTTGCACAGGCGCGGGTTTTTCTTTCGGTTTGAACCACGAGGTGATCAACACGAAGAACAACGGCACCCAGAAAATCGCCAGCACGGTTGCGCTGAGCATCCCGCCAATAACCCCGGTACCGATGGCATGCTGGCTGCCAGCGCCTGCGCCGGAAGAGATGGCCAAAGGCACCACGCCGAGAATGAAGGCCAGCGAGGTCATGATGATCGGGCGTAAACGCATCCGGCAGGCTTCAAGTGCAGAGTCGACCAGGCTTTTGCCGCTGTCGTGCAGCTCTTTGGCGAACTCGATAATCAGAATCGCGTTCTTGGCTGCCAGACCAATTGTGGTGAGCAGGCCCACCTGGAAGAAAACATCGTTAGACAGCCCGCGCATGCTGGTGGCCAGCAGTGCGCCGACAATCCCCAGTGGCACCACCAGCAACACCGCCAGCGGAATTGTCCAGCTCTCGTAGAGCGCCGCGAGGCAGAGGAACACGAATATCATCGACAAGGCATACAGCGCGGGCGCTTGCGAGCCCGAAAGACGTTCCTCGAAGGAGATGCCGGTCCATGAATAACCGACGCCTTTGGGCAGTTCTGCGGCCATTTCTTCCATTGCCTGCATCGCATCGCCGGTGCTGTAGCCCTCGGCGGGTGAGCCGAGGATTTCCATCGCCGAAACCCCGTTGTAGCGTTGCAGTTTCGGTGAGCCGGAAATCCATGTGCCGCCGGCGAATGCGCTGAACGGCACCATCTTGCCCTCGCTGTTGCGCACGTACCATTTGTTCAGGTCTTCGGGGGCCATCCGCGCCGCAGCTTCGCCTTGCAGGTAGACCTTTTTCACCCGGCCTTTGTCGATAAAGTCGTTCACGTAGCTGGAGCCCCAGGCAATCGACAACGTGTCGTTGATGTCACTCAGGCTCAGGCCCAGAGCGCGGGCGCGCTCGTCGTCGATGAGCAATTGATACTGCGGCTCATCGCGCAGGCCGTTGGCCCGCACACCGCTCAGCTTGGGGTTTTCCCGGGCCATTTTGAGTAGCTGATCGCGGGCCTCGTTCATCACTTCATGGCCGACACCTGCGCGGTCTTGCAGGTACATGTCAAAACCACTGGCGTTGCCCAACTCGCGGATCGCGGGCGGTGCAAAGGCGAAAACCATCGCATCGGTGATCGTGCGGAAGCGCTGCTGCGCACGGTCGACCAGGCTGAATACGCTGTTCACCTCGCCCGGCCGTTCATCCCAAGGCTTCAAGGTGACAAACGCCATGCCCGAGCTTTGCCCGCGACCGGCGAAGTTGAAGCCGGTAACGCTGAACACCGACTCGACAATATCGCCTTCCTCATCTAGCAGGTAATCACGCACCTGATCGACAATTTCCTTGGTGCGCGCGGTACTTGAACCGGACGGTGTTTGCACCTGCGCGTAGAACGAACCCTGATCTTCTTCTGGCAGGAACGCGGTCGGGATGCGGCTGAACATCCAGGCCATGATGCACAGGATCAGGCCGTACAGAATCAGGTATGGCAGCTTGTGCTTGAGAATCCCGCCCACGCTGCGCTCATAGCCGCTCACGCCGCGCTCGAAGGTGCGGTTGAACCAGCCAAAGAAACCGCGCTTGGTATGAACCTCGCCGTTTATCGGCTTGAGCATTGTGGCGCACAGCGCTGGCGTGAAGATCAGCGCCACCAGCACTGAAAGGGTCATGGCGGCGACAATGGTGATCGAGAACTGGCGGTAGATAACCCCGGTGGAGCCGCCGAAGAATGCCATTGGCAAGAACACCGCCGACAACACCAGCGCAATGCCGACCAGAGCGCCCTGAATCTGACCCATCGATTTGCGCGTTGCTTCGAGTGGCGAGAGCTTGTCTTCTGCCATTACCCGCTCGACGTTTTCTACCACCACGATGGCATCGTCCACCAACAAGCCAATCGCCAGCACCATGCCGAACATGGTCAGGGTATTGATGCTGAAACCGAATGCATCGAGCACCGCAAACGTGCCCAGCAGCACCACCGGCACTGCCAGCGTCGGGATTAATGTGGCGCGGAAATTCTGCAGGAACAGGTACATCACGCAGAACACCAGCACGATGGCTTCCATGAGGGTGTAAATCACTTCCTCGATGGAGCCGGCAATCACCGGCGTGGTGTCGTTGGGGTAAACGATTTCCAGGCCTTCGGGGAAGAACGGTTCAAGGTCTTTGAGGGTGCTGCGAATAGCGGCCGAGGTTTCCAGCGCGTTGGCACCCGTCGCCAGTTTGATCGCCATACCCGCAGCCTGCTTGCCGTTGTATTCGGCCGAGGTGCTGTAGTTTTCGCCGCCAAGCTCAACCTTGGCGACATCGCCGAGGCGAACCTGCGAGCCGTCCGTGTTGACCTTGATCAGAATGTTTTCGAATTGCTCAGGCGTTTGCAGGCGCGTTTTGCCGATGATGGTGGCGTTCAGTTGCTGGCCGGCCTGTGCCGGTAACTGGCCCAGCTGGCCCGATGAAACCTGAACGTTCTGCGCCTGAATCGCGGTTTTGACGTCGACTGGCGTCAGTTGGTAGTTGTTCAGGCTTTCCGGGTTGAGCCAGATCCGCATGGCGTACTGCGCACCGAAAATCTGGAAGTCGCCCACGCCCTTGGCGCGCAGCAGCGGGTCTTGAATATTGGTGACGATATAGTCGGCCAGATCGTTACGATCCATGCTGCCGTCTTTCGAAACCACACCCACAATCATCAGGAAGTTACGCACCGCCTTGGTCACCCGAATGCCTTGCTGCTGCACTTCTTGCGGCAGCAGCGGGGTAGCCAGTTGTAGCTTGTTTTGCACCTGCACCTGCGCGGTGTCGGCATCGGTGCCCTGATCGAAGGTCGCGGTAATGCTCATGCTGCCATCGGAGTTACTCTCCGATGAGATATAGCGCAGATTGTCGAGCCCGTTGAGTTGCTGCTCGATCACCTGCACCACCGTATCCTGCACGGTTTGCGCAGACGCGCCGGGGTAGTTGACGCTGATGCCAATGGCCGGCGCGGCAATGTTCGGGTATTGGTTGATCGGCAGATTGAGGATGGCCAGGCTGCCGACCAGCATGATCATCAGCGCGATTACCCAAGCAAAGATCGGCCTGTCGATGAAAAAACGAGACATACGTGCCGCTCCTTATTGAGGGTCAGCGGCAGCTGCCGGCAGGGATGCAGGTTCGGCTTCAGATTCAGCCTCGGGAGTCGTTTGCAGGCTTTCTTTGACGTTCTGCGCGGGAACCGGATCGACCGTGTCGCCGGGGCGAATGTACTGCAAACCCTCGGTGATCAGGCGGTCGCCATCCTTGAGGCCGGCACTTACCAGCCACTTGTTGCCGGAGGTGCTGTGCGTGGTGATGGAGCGGCGCACGACCTTGTTGTCGGCATCGACCAGCATTGCCACCGGCTCGCCCTTGTTGTCCCGTGTGATGCCCTGTTGCGGTGCCAGAATGGCTTGCTTGCGCACACCACTGATCAGGCGCGTGTGCACGAACATACCGGGCAGAAGCAGGCGGTCCGGGTTGGGGAAGATGGCCCGCAAGGTCACGGAACCGGTGGTTTCATCCACCGAGACCTCGGCGAATTGCAACGTGCCCGGATGCTCGTAAACACTGCCGTCTGGCAACAGCAGCTCAGCTTGTGCCTGATTCTTGCCGGCTTTTTCCAGCTCGCCGTTGGCCAGCGCCGTGCGCAGCGCCAGTTGGTCTTTAATTGACTGAGTGACGTCGACGTAAATCGGGTCGAGTTGCTGGATAGTCGCCAGGCTGTTGCTCTGGCCGTTGGTGACCAGTGCGCCTTCGGTGATTGCCGAGCGCCCGATGCGCCCGCTGATAGGCGCCGATATCTTGCTGTAACGCAGGTTGATCCGGGCCTGTTCGGCTGCCGCTTCTGCCTCAAGGCTGGCGGCGCGGGCCTCTTCGTAATCCTGACGGCTCACCGCCTGGCTTTCGACCAGCAACTGGTAGCGCTTGGCCTTGGCCTGGCTCGACACCAGCGTGGCTTGTGCGCTTTTCAGGGCGGCCTGATAAGTGGCCGGGTCGATCTGGTACAGCACCTGACCGGCCTTTACATCACGGCCTTCTTCGAACAGACGCTTTTGGATAATGCCATCGACTTGCGGGCGAACTTCAGCGCTGCGCATGGCGGCGGTACGCCCCGGCAGTTCTACCTTTTGTTCGAAAGGTTGCGCCTTGAGGGTGACGATGCCGACTTGCTGGGCGCCTTTTTGCGCTGGTTCGCTAGTCTCGTCGCAGCCACCAAGCGTCACGCCGAGCGCAATCAGAGTGAACAGGAAAAGGGGTCTGAAGGTGCGCTGCATGAACTGCTCTCCGTTGCATGGGTTCGGCAAGCCCGGTGCAAGGTCTGACGCAGTCACGAACTCCAACGTAGCGAAAGGCAAGTGTTAACGGCTCTCAACGGGCGAGGGCAAGCGTCATGATCTCGCGATCAATGCTTTCGTGGTTGGCGCAATGGGTTCAGATGCTCCGGGGCGGCAAATTCGCCAGCCAAAATAGTGTCTTCAACTAGTGATCGGCGATTATTCTGGCCATATTGTTGACTACGTCAACCATGTTTACAGAATCCTGACTTTTTCGGGGCTTGCTCATGTCGAGCCAAGGGCCCTGCATGCCCTATGTGTGTTGTGTTCAGGCATAAAAAATGCCGCCCAATCGGCGGCATTTTTATTGTTTCAAAGGTGTATCAGTTGCTGCTACCACGAATGTTTTGCATTTTTTGCATGGCACCATCAATGGCTTTCTTCATGCTGAGCGTGTCAGCACCCTGGCTCGGCGGGTAGTCCGAAAGGCTCTTCAGGTGCGCCGCCATGAAAGGCACTGCGGCTGTAGGTGCCCAAAGTTTCTGGCCAACGAACTTACGGCCGGCGTAACCAAATTCCTCGGAGTCCGGGGTGACCTTCTCCATCGGATCCATCAGCAGGTTCACGATATATGGCACGCTTGGGAAAGACTTCTCGTCGAACCAGATACCGTTATGTTTGACCCCGATGTGCATCTTCCAGGCATCTACGCGAACGGCCATCAAATCGGTTTCGTCGTAGTAGAAGATCTCACGGCGTGCCGACTTGTCAGATTTGCCTGTCCAGTAGTCGAGGTTGTTGTAGCCATCGAGATGCACCTTGTAGTTGGTGCCGTTCATTTTGTAGCCGCTGAGCAGATCATCTTTCAGCTTCGGCAAGCCTGCTGCTGCTGCCAGTGAAACGAACAGGTCTTCATGGCTCTGGATACCGTTGCCTTCACGCCCTGCTGGGATATGCCCCGGCCATTTGATCAGCGCTGGAACCCGTACACCACCTTCCCATGTTGTGCCTTTCTCGCCACGGAACGGGGCGTAGCCACCATCTGGGTAATACATGAACTCATTACCGTTATCGGTGCTGTAGACCACGATGGTGTTGTCTTCAATGCCCAGGTCTTTGATCTTTTGCAGGATCATGCCGACCTGATCGTCGTGTTCAAGCATTCTGGCGCGAACCAGATCTTCTTCGGCGCGGCCTTCATCCACCGCTCTCTGGATAAATTCCTTTCGCGGGTGCGACCAGATGTGGATTGCAGTGGAGTTGAACCAGAGGAAGAACGGCTTATCGCCTTTACCCACCCGGTCCATGTACTTGAGGGTTTCGTCGGTCACTTCTTGGTCAATGGTCTCCATCCGTTTGCGAGTCAGAGGACCGGTGTCTTCGATTTTCTGTTTGCCGACGCGGCCGAATTTAGGGTCTTCGGTTGGGTCATCGGTATCAGTTGCCCAGGTGTGTAGAACACCGCGAGGGCCGTATTTTTTCAGGTAGTCAGGGTTTTTTTGGCCCGGGTAATCGAGTTGCTCCGGTTCTTCCTCAGCATTGAGGTGATAAAGGTTGCCAAACCATTCATCGAAGCCGTGCACTGTCGGCAGGAACTCGTTGCGGTCGCCCAAGTGGTTCTTGCCGAACTGAGCGGTGGCATAACCCTGGGATTTCATGACCTCGGCCAGGGTCGGGTCGCTGGCCTGAATGCCGCGCTTGGAGCCTGGAATCCCAATGGTTGTCATACCAGTTCGCACGGGCATTTGCCCGGTGATGAACGCGGCGCGGCCAGCGGTGCAACTTGGCTGCCCGTAATGGTCGGTGAAAATCATGCCGTTCTTGGCAATCGAGTCAATGTTCGGGGTGTGGCCCATCATCCCGTGGGTGTAAGCACCCACGTTCCACATGCCGATGTCGTCACCCCAGATGACCACGATGTTGGGCTTTTTCTGGGAACTGTCGGAAGCGGGTTGATCGGCCGCCATCGAAGGCGCAACCATGCCCAGCCATGCCGAACCCAGCAACATCATCGACAAGGCGAACCTGCCGAGTTGCGGTTTTTTAATACTCATTACCCAAACTCCCTCATGACCTAAGTCGAATACTTGCTGCAATTTCAGCAGGTTGAATCTAGTAAACATTGGGGCCATTGCAAGGCGGTGCCAGAGATTTACACGGGCTCTGGCACCGAGGCTGCGGATTACTTGTCGAACGGGTAAATTCGCTTCCATTCGGTGGCCATGTCGACCACTGTCCAGTCGTGCGCCTTGGCTTCATCCAGCGCCTTGTTCAGCTTGCCAATCTTGCTGTCGCGGTCGTAAGCCCACTCGCGCTCAGCATCGGTGTGGTGCACCAAGCCAGCAAAGCGCTTGCCGGTGCCAGCCGCTGTCCACTGCAGCATTTGCAGGTCACCATCGGAGTTGCCGAACGCCATAATCGGACGGCGACCAATAATCGACTGGATGCTCACCGGCTTGCCCGGGCCATCGTCATTGTGTAATAGCTTGGGCTGACGCAGGATCGACAGTTGGCCATCCTGGTCCTGAAACTCGGTGGCGAATGTGGTGCCGATAATCTGCTCTGGCGGAATGCCATAAACCTCTTCGGCGAAGGCGCGCATGAACTCCACCTCGCCACCGGAAACGATGTAGGTTTTGAAGCCGTTGTCACGCAGGTACGCAAGCAGTTCCAGCATCGGCTGGTAGACCATCTCGCTGTAGGGTTTGCCGGACTTTGGATGCTTGGCACTTGCCAGCCAGCGTTTTGCATTCTTATCAAAGTCCTCTGTGCTGATGCCGGTGTGGGTCGTTACCAGAATTTCCTTGAGGCTGTCCATGCCGCCAGCGGCCAGCGTTTTCTGGTCATCCTCCAGCACTGCCTTGAACGGCTGTTGTTGCTTCCACTCCGGGTGCTCTGGCGCCATGCGTTTCACTTCGGCAAGCGCAAACAGCAGTTGGAAGTACATCGGCTGTTCGCTCCATAGTGTGCCGTCGTTATCGAACACGGCAATGCGTTCGGCTGGCGGTACAAAGTCCTTGCTGCCATCTTCCGTCACCGCCTGAACAAAGGTTTCTATAGCTTTGCGTGACGGGCCCTCATTCCAGGAAGGCAACGGCTCAGCTGCCTGAGCCAGTAACGGCAGTACCAACAACAGCGACACGACAAAGCGAAGCTGAAACACAGAGGCGAAACGATTCATATAGGCGATCCTGATGTAACCGATTTTGGGGATTGTTTATGTGTAAACCGCAGCCTCAGCCGAGATTCGATCAGTAGTTTTCAAGCGCGAATGAGCAAGCGATTGATGCCTGTTTTTACAGGTCATTTTGCTACAACATTAGTAGCTGCCCCGCGAATAGCAAGCCGATTTGCTGGGTTATCAGCCTCAATTAGCTATCCGCTAAAGGGCTGATGCGGCAGAGAAATGTTGTCGCCAACCGAGTTCACTGCGTGATGTGCCTGCCTATATCGAAACACGCTGAGAGGCGGGCCTTGCGCGGGGCACTATACGTCAGCGGGGTTGTGCGTAATTTCCGAACAGGTGCGCCATTTAACTTTCTCCAGACAGCACAACGCCCCTCATCAAGGGGCGTTGTGCAAGGCATTGCCTGAGTCGCTGGCGGCAAGATTCTCTGGCGGATTACAGCAGGAAATCAGCCATTGAATGACCCCGCATGCGCACTCACTTCAACCATTCGGCAACACGCTCCGGGTTGGCTTCAACCCAGGCTTTAGCCGCCTCGGCAGGCTTGGCGCCGTCACGGATGGCGAGCATCACGCTGCCGACTTCTTCGCCGCTCCAGGAGATGTTCTTGAGGAACGCTGCGGCGTCAGGTGCTTTGCTGGCCAGCTTGGGGTTGGCAACAGTGTCGACATGCTCGGCATCGCCGAAGACGTTCTTCGGGTCTTCGAGGAAGCGCAGTTTCCACTTGGCGAACATCCAGTGCGGAATCCAGCCGGTGACCACGATAGGCTTCTGCGCCTTTTCAGCGCGGGCCAGGGCGATTGCCATGCCTGGGCCTGAGCTTGGCAGCAGGTTGAGGTCGAGGTTGTACTCCTTGATTGCATCTTCGGTGCGACGCATTACGCCAGCGCCTGCGTCGATGCCGGTGATGTTGCCGTTGATTTCTTCGCTGTGAGCGTTGAGGTCTTCAATGCTTTTGGCCGCGAAGTATTCCGGCACGATCAGGCCAATCTTGGCGCCTTCATAGTTGGTGCCGAGCACTTCAACCTTGTCCTTGAAGCGCTTGTAGTACTCGCCGTGAGTGACTGGAAGCCAGGCTGACAGGGTCACGTCGAGGTCGCCACGGGCCACGCCCTGCCACATAATCGCAGGCTCAACCGCCTTGAGTGTAACGTCGTAGCCGAGCTTGCTGCGCAGTACCTCTGCGGCCACGTTGCTCACGGCGATGCTGTCATCCCAGCCGTTTACGTAGCCGATGTTCAGCTCTGGCTTTTCGTCTGCGGCGAAGGCTGTTGCACTTAGGCCGATGGCCAGTGCTGCTACGCCCAGGCCCTGCATGCAAAGTTGTTTAAGTTTACCCATGGAATATGCTCCGTCAGTGTGAGTGGCAGTGTGTTGTGGGTGTTCGATGTGAATTGTTTGCAGGCCGGTTGAAGGCTCAACGGCGGCAAAAAGAATGACCATACAGGCAGGCAAACCCGGCGGGTTTGCGAACACGTCGGACGCTGACGATGGTTGCATCGAAAGCGCCCGAGTGATGAAGCAGGCTTACAGGCCTACGTATTTCTTCACGGCAGCAGCGCCGTCTTTGCCGTCAAATGTGGTGACGCCCGCCAGCCACTTGTCGAGAGCTTCCGGGTTGGCCTTGATCCATTCTTTGGCGACTTTCTTCGGGTCCTGCTTGTCGAGCACTTTTTCCATCAGCTGGCTTTCGATCTCGACCGAGAACTGCAGATTGTTGAGCAGCTTGCCAACGTTCGGGCAGCGGGCTTCATAGTCAGGCGCTACAACGGTGTAGACCTTGGCTGCGCCGAAGTCCGGACCGAATACGTCATCACCGCCTTCCAGATAGGTGAGGTCATATTGGGTGTTCATCGGGTGCGGTGCCCAGCCCAGGAAAACCACTGGCTGCTTTTTCTTCACGGCGCGTTGCACCTGAACCAGCATGCCCGCTTCGCTGGACTCGACCATGCGGAAGTCTCCCAGACCGTATTGGTCGTTCTTGATCATTTTCTCGATCAGCAGGTTGCCGTCGTTGCCCGGCTCAATGCCGTAGATCTTGCCGTTAAGCTGATCCTTGAACTTGGCGATGTCCTGAAAGCTTTTCAGGCCAGCTTCGGCCGCATAAGTCGGCACGGCAAGGGTGTACTTGGCGCCTTCAAGGTTGGCCTTGGGCAGTACTTTAACGCCGTCATCCTTGAGGAACGGTTCGATTACCGCGTCCATCGAGGGCGCCCAGTAGCCAAGGAACACATCAATCTGTCCCTTCTTCACGCCGGTGAAAGCGATTGGCACCGAAGCCATTACTTTACGGGTCTTGTAGCCAAGGCCTTCGCTCAGGGTCATGGCGACGCCGGTGGTGGCCGAGATGTCAGCCCAGCCGATTTCCGCGAAGCTGACTTTCTCGCAGCTCTGCGGCTCGGCGGCCATTGCGTTCTGGGCGAGGGCGCCGCTCATAAGAGCGACGGCGGCGAGTGTTTTAAATTTTTTCATGGGGTGCTCCATCGTATTGGTCGGGCAATTTATTGGCGTTGTAGTTTTGCGCTTACCCAATTGAACAGGCGGCCGCGATTGGCGGTTTGTGGCGTACCAAAGCTTTCGGTGATGCGGTCGAGAATGATCGCCAGCAGCACAACGGCCATGCCGCTTTCAAAGCCAAGGCCGATATCCAGACGCTGAATACTGGCGAGAACGTCGTTACCCAAGCCACCGGCGCCGACCATCGAGGCGATAATCACCATCGACAGAGCCATCATGATAGTTTGGTTTACACCGGCCATGATCGACGGCATGGCATTCGGCAGCTGCACCTTGAACAGTAACTGCCGGCCGTTACAGCCGAACGACTGCCCAGCTTCGACAATCTCTTTGTTGACCTGACGAATACCCAGGCTGGTGAGACGCACAGCAGGCGGCATGGCGAAGATCACCGTGGCGATAATGCCCGGTACACGGCCAAGGCCGAACAGCATGGCGGCAGGGATCAGATAGACGAACGCCGGCATGGTCTGCATGAAGTCGAGGATCGGTCGGATAACCATCGCCACGCGCTCGCTGCGCGCCGCCCAGATACCCAGTGGAATACCCAGAATCAGGCTGATCAGCGTGGCCGAGAAGGTCAGCCCGAGGGTGACCACGGTCTGCTCCCAGAAGCCGGTCAGCACGATAAGTACAAACGCCACCGCGGTGAAAATCGCGAAACGCAGACCAATGCGCCACAGGCCCAGCGCGACAAAAATGCTGATCAGCAGCCACGCAGGCGGGAACATCAGAATGGCTTCAATGCCTTCGGAAAAGCTGCTCACTATATGACCGATGCTGTCGAACGCACCGCTGTAGTTGTCCAGCAAATGCTGAACCGAATCGTTTACCCAGCTACCCAGGTCGAGTTTTTTATCGCTCATGTCATTCTCCTTGCAGGCGGCTCAGCAGGCTGCCCTTGCTGATTGCACCGGAGTAATGGCCGTCTTCATCGACAACCGGCACGGGTCCGTCGCTATCGACCAGACGCTCGATAACCTGCTCCAGTGGCAAGTCGGCCTGCAGCGGCTCGATTTGCATGAGCAGATCGTTTTCGAGGCGTTGTTGCTGGTTTTGGTCATCCAGCAAAGCGATGGTTTCCAGGCTGATCGAACCTTGGAAGTTGTTCTCTTGGTCAACGATAAACGCGTAATGCTGGTCTTGCGCTTGTAGCTCTTCGCTGACCATCTGCGCGTTCGGCGCTTCGCCGTTATGCACGAACAGTGGCACGTTATCAGCCATCAGTTGACCGGCTGTGAGATAGCGGCTGGTGTCGACCGTATCGAAGAAGTTACGCACATATTCGTTGGCCGGGTTGTCGACCAACTCTTGTGGCGTACCGACCTGAACCAGCTTGCCGCCTTCCATGATGCCGATGCGGTTACCGATGCGCATGGCCTCTTCGATGTCGTGCGAGACGAAGATGATGGTGCGGCGATGAGTCTTTTGCAGCTCTAGCAGTACGTCTTGCATCTCGCGGCGCTTGAGCGGGTCGAGGGCCGAGAAGGCTTCGTCCATGATGATCATCGACGGATTGACTGTTAATGCACGCGCCAAGCCGACACGTTGTTGCATACCACCGGAAAGCTCGTGCGGATGCTTGTTGGCAAAGGTTGCCAGACCCACTTGCTCAAGCACTTCCATGGCGCGCTCTTCGCGCTCCTTGCGGCCCACACCGGCGACTTCGAGGCCAAAGGCGGCGTTGTCGAGGACGGTACGCGAAGGCATCAAAGCAAAGGACTGAAAGACCATGCTCATGTCGCGACGGCGCAGCTCGATAAGATCGGCCTTGGGCAGTTTTGCGACGTTCTGACCGTCGATGAAAACATCGCCGGCAGAGGGTTCAACAAGGCGGTTGATCAGGCGGATCAAGGTTGATTTGCCCGACCCTGACAGGCCCATGAGGACAAATATCTCGCCTTCCTCAACGCTGAACGACACATCGCTCACACCAATGACTGATTCTTTTTCAGCAAGAATCTTGTCTTTGCTCCAGCCTTGCTTGAGCAGTTCGATTGCTTCTTGTTCATTCTGGCCAAAAACCTTGTAGAGATTTTTGACAACGATTTTTCCAGACTGCATGGGAGGTTCCCCTTCAGTAGACATCCAAATCAGTTATCGCTGCCCGCACTACGCCGAGGCGTCTGCGAGCGATGCCGACTGTTAGTGTCTGTTGGGTTAACTGTATTCATGGGATTGCGACGCGTTTTGCAGTGCCGGGATACCCGTCGCTGCAGCCACGCCATCAGAACTGCGCCATGCTCCCTGTCGGGGTATGGGCGTTGTGAAAACATGTAGTTGCAGCATTCGTATCTCGTGTCTTTGCAAACCGCTATGCAAACCCTATGGCAGTATTATCAAGCTCAATCCATCGGTGAATGTGCACCCCATCCTGGGGTTCATACCTTCAAAATTTCGTCCCATTTACATTCCGAACGGGAGTTCGGTGGGACGGTCAGCGCTCGCTGATTTTCGATTTGGGCGTTTTTACACCCAATGTCTGGCTGTATAAAAAATGACCAGATCGAAAACGGCTGACTCGACTAAATTGTCTGCAAATTGCTGCGTTTTCCCGCATGCAAATCCGACGTGTTGGGCCCTGACAAAATGTCTGCCGGGTAGAACCTTAACAGACTTTTTGCGCTCGGGTCTAAGGCTGTAAGCCGCGCCGGCTGTGGATTTCAGCCTTTGCGAACGGCTAAGGCTAGGTCTCACGGGGGCTGCGGCGGAATCGAAAAAAACTGAATTTTTTTCGATTCGAAGGGTATTCGACAGCACTTTTCAGGGTTTTTTATTGAATGACCGAACAAAAAACATAGCTGCTGCTTAGGCCAACTGAAGGTAAAAAATCCGATGACTTTTTCGGATAGATCGCTGTAGCCATTTCTATCTGTTTGGTTGTTTTTTGAACAGCAAAAAGGCGTCGCTTGAGCTCGATTTCAGCATGCATGGTTTACTCAATGCTCAAGTTCGTTGCGAATCATCGCCTACAGTGAGTAAGTGCTAGTTTATTCATGCGCGCTGTTACTGCACCTCAGAAGATCAACCCGTACAAGGCCAGTTACTCATGCTCTGTGATTTTTTCCGTAGTCGCGCAATCCCAGCGGCCGCTCTTTTGCTGAGTAGCTCTGTGTGCTGGGCTAACTCGCAAAACAGCAAGGAGGTGCAGAGCCAGAAGCTGGCGGAAGACCCGACCAAGGTTGTCACTCAAATAGGCTTTGGTTACACCGACGAGCTGAAGATTTCCGGTTCGCTGAGTCTCGATCCGGTGAAGAAGATCAATGCCAGCGTCAATCACGATGCCAGTGAGTGGCGTTTGGGTGGCTCATGGTTATTCGATCTCGGCATCCTCAATTTCAGCTTCAGCAAAAAAGAGTTCGACACCGGCAACGATCAGACCAGCTACAGCGTAGGCACCTTTATCCCGTTGAGCGCGTTCGGCATTGAACCGTATGGCTGGCAGATTTTCCCGATGGCCGGCGTCTCCTACAACGAAGGCAATACGGTTTGCGAAGTGAGCAGTGGCCAGTGCGGCACTGTCGACCCGTTTGGTCAGGATTTCGTGACGCTGGCGACCACCAGTACCGGCGCCTATCTTGGGGCGTTTTCGATCAAGCCGCTCAGCGATAAATGGACCCTGCTGGCGTTTGCCGTCGGCTCGGTAGGTACCGACAGCTACTCGGGCCACTTCCTGGGCGCTGGTGTGGGTTACCGCTTCACTCAACAACAATCAGTGAGTACCTACGCCTACACGCAGGACAACACCTACGGCACGGATTCACAGCTTGGCCTCGCTTATCGCTATCAGTTCGAATAGAACCGCGCCAATTACGAGCGAAACCTGAAAACAGCAACGCCCCTCGATGCAGGGGCGTTTTTGTTTAAATGGGATAACCAGCGCAGAGTCGCGTTACCGCCGGAGGCACGAATCGTCTGCTAAAACGCTGGCTCCAGTCATACTTACTTCAGCCACTCGGCCACACGCTCCGGGTTGGCCTTGATCCACTCTTTGGCAGCTTCGGCAGGCTCAGCGCCTTCGCGAATTGCCAGCATCACCGAGCCGACTTCTTCACCGCTCCAGGAAATCTTCTTGAGGAAGGCGGCCGCATCCGGGGCTTTGGTTGCCAGCGCCGGGTTGGCGACGGTGTCTACGTGCTCGTCATCACCAAAGACCTTTTTCGGGTCTTCGAGAAAGCGCAGCTTCCACTTGGCGAACATCCAGTGTGGAATCCAGCCGGTGACCACAATCGCGCTCTGGTCTTTCTCTGCGCGCGCCAGTGCGGTTGCCATGCCCGGCCCTGAGCTTGGCATCAGTTTGACGTCGAGGTTGTACTGCTTGATGGCGTCTTCAGTGCGGCGCATAACCCCGGCTCCGGCATCAATGCCGGTAATTTTGCCGTCGATGTCCTTGCTGTACTTGTTCAGGTCTTCAATGCTTTTCGCCGCAAAGTAGTCCGGCACGATCAGGCCGATCTTGGCGCCTGCGTAGTTGGTGCCGAGCACCTCAACTTTGTTCTCAAACTTCTTGAAGTACTCGCCGTGAGTGGTCGGAAGCCAGGCGGAGAGGGTCACGTCGAGGTCGCCACGGGCAACGCCCTGCCACATGATGGCGGGCTCAACCGCTTGCAGTTTGACGCTGTAACCAAGCTTGCTCTCAAGCACCTGAGCCGCCACGTTACTGACCGCGACGCTGTCGTCCCAGCCGTTAACGAAGCCGATTTTTAGCTCGGGCTTGTCTGCCGCCATTGCCGTGGTCATGCCAAGGGCCAGTACCGCAGCGCTCAGGCCTTGAAGATAAAACGATTTGAGTTTACCCATAGGATCTTGCTCCATCTGTGAGAGTGGCAGTTGTTATAGGTTGTTCGGCTCGTTCTGATTGCGTGCCCCGTTGGTGCTAAATGGGCTGCTTAGTGCGATTGGCATCGACGATGCCCGGGTTGAGGGTGATGCGCAGGCGTCACCCTCGGTAGTCATTGAACGCGTGTGCTTACATGCCGATGAATTTCTTCACCGCGGCAGCGCCATCCTGACCGTCGAATGTGCTGACCCCGGCCAGCCATTTGTCGAGGGCTTCCGGGTGGGCCTTGATCCACTCCTTGGCCACTTCGGTCGGGTTCTGTTTATCGAGAACTTTCTCCATCAACTGGCTTTCGATCTCGACCGAGAACTGCAGGTTGTTGAGCAGGGTGCCCACATTGGGGCAGCGCGCTTCGTAGTCGGGTGAGACCACGGTGTAGACCTTGGCCGCGCCGTAATCCGGGCCAAACACATCGTCACCGCCGGCCAGGTAAGTCAGGTCAAACTGGGTGTTCATCGGGTGCGGAGCCCAGCCCAGAAAAACCACCGGCTTGTTCTGCTTAACTGCGCGTTGTACCTGAACCAGCATGCCGGCTTCGCTGGACTCGACCATGCGGAAATCACCCAGACCGAACTGGTCGCCCTTGATCATCTTCTCGATCAGCAGGTTGCCGTCATTGCCCGGCTCGATGCCGTAGATCTTACCGTCGAGTTGATCCTTGAATTTGGCGATGTCCTTAAAGCTTTTCAGGCCAGCATCGGCGGCATAGGTCGGCACGGCGAGGGTGTACTTGGCGCCTTCAAGATTGGCCTTGGGTAGTACTTTTACCCCGTCGTCCTTGAGGAACGGTTCGATCACCGCGTCCATCGACGGCGCCCAGTAGCCAAGGAATACGTCGATCTGCTTTTTCTTCACGCCGGTGAAGGCGATAGGCACCGAGGCGAGGATCTTGCGCGGCTGATAGCCAAGGCCTTCGGTGAGGGCCATGGCGACGCCGGTTGTGGCAGAAATATCTGCCCAGCCGATTTCGGCGAATTTGACCTGTTTGCAACTGGCCGGCTCGGCCGCCCAGACACTTGGCGTCAGCGCGCATGCAAGCAGGCCGATAGCTGCGAGTTTGTTGATCGTATTCATCTGCAGTTCCCTGGTCTCAGTTCAAAATAGGCTTATTGGCTTTGTAGTTTTGCGCTCAGCCAACTGACCAGACTGCTGCGATTGGTCGCTTGGCGCGGGGTGCCGAAACTCTCTGTAATGCGGTCGAGAATGATCGCCAGCAACACCACCGCCATGCCGCTCTCGAAACCAAGGCCGATGTCGAGGCGCTGAATACTGGCGAGCACGTCATTACCCAGACCGCCGGCGCCGACCATCGAGGCAATAATCACCATCGACAGGGCCATCATGATGGTCTGGTTCACCCCGGCCATGATCGACGGCATGGCATTCGGCAACTGCACTTTGAACAGCAGTTGGCGGTTGTTGCAGCCGAACGATTGCCCGGCTTCGACAATCTCTTTATTGACCTGACGAATGCCCAGGCTGGTGAGGCGCACGGCAGGCGGCATGGCGAAAATAACCGTGGCGATGATGCCGGGCACGCGGCCAAGGCCGAACAGCATGGCGGCGGGGATCAGGTAGACGAACGCCGGCATGGTTTGCATGAAGTCGAGAATGGGCCGGATGATCATCGCCACCCGCTCGCTTTTTGCCGCCCAGATGCCCAGCGGCACGCCGAGGATCAAACTGATCAAGGTGGCCGAGAAGGTCAGCCCGAGGGTGACCACGGTCTGCTCCCAGAAGCCGGTCATCACGATCAGGGCAAATGAGATGGCGGTGAACACGGCAAAGCGCACGCCAATACGCCAGATGCCCAGCGCCACGAAAATCGCAATCAAGAGCCATGCGGGCGGGAACATCAGCACTGCTTCAATGCCTTCCGAGAAGCCGCTGACCACCTGGCCGATGCTGTCGAAGGCGCCGCTGTAGTTGTCCAAAAGGTGCTGGACTACGTCGTTTACCCAGCTGCCGAGATCAAGTTTTTTATCGCTCATGTCAGTCTCCCTGCATGCGGGTCAGAAGGCGGCCTTTGCTGATTGCCCCGCAATAGAAGCCCCCTTCGTCCATCACCGGAATCGGCCCTTCGTTATCCACCAGGCGCTCAATTACCTCGCTCAGCGGCAGGTCTTCGGGGATGCAGTCGATGTGTTTGAGCACCTTGGCATCCAGGCTGTGGGGTTGGCCGTCTTCGACCAGCAGGGCGATTTTTTCCAGGCTGATCGAGCCTTTGAACTTGTTGAACTCGTCAACAACGAAGGCGTAATGCTTGTCCATGTCCTGCAACTGCTGGCAGACCATGAGCGCATCCGGTGCCTGACCGTTGTGTACGAACAGCGGCACGCTGTCGGCCTTGAGTTGGCCGGCGGTGAGGTAGCGATTGGTGTCTACGGTGTCGAAGAAGTTACGCACGTAATCGTTGGCGGGGTTGTCGACCAGCTCTTGCGGAGTACCGACCTGAATCAGCTTGCCGCCTTCCATGATGCCGATGCGGTTACCGATGCGCATGGCCTCTTCAATATCGTGGGAAACAAAGATGATGGTGCGCCGGTGGGTCTTTTGCAGTTCAAGCAGAACGTCCTGCATTTCCCGGCGCTTGAGAGGGTCGAGGGCTGAAAACGCTTCGTCCATGATGATCATTGACGGGTTGACCGCCAGAGCGCGGGCCAGGCCAACGCGTTGTTGCATACCGCCAGAAAGCTCATGAGGATGTTTCTGCGCGAAGGTGTCGAGGCCAACTTGTTTGAGCACTGTCATCGCGCGTTCCTCGCGCTCTTTGCGGCCAACCCCGGCGACCTCCAGGCCGAAGGCGGCGTTGTCGAGAACGGTACGTGAAGGCATTAACGCGAAAGATTGGAAGACCATGCTCATGTCGCGGCGGCGTAACTCGATCAACTGCGCCTTGGGTAGTTTTGCGACGTTCTGACCATCAATGAATACATCGCCGCTGCTGGGCTCGACCAGACGATTAATCAGGCGGATGAGCGTTGACTTCCCCGAGCCGGAAAGCCCCATCAAAACAAATATCTCGCCCTCTTCAACACTGAATGAAACATCGCTTACACCAATTACAGAGCCCTTTTCAGCCAGTATCTTGTCTTTACTCCAGCCTTCTTTTAGCAGGTCGATCGCTTCTTGTTCGTTTTGGCCAAAAACCTTGTAGAGGTTCTTGACCACAATTTTTCCAGACTGCATGGGAGTGTTCCCCTTCATAAGACAATCAGATCAGTTACGCGGAACACTGCTTCAGCCCGGAAGGGTTACAGAGTGATGCCGACTGTTCGTGCCTGTTTGGGTTTACGTGGTTGCGGAATCTGGTCTGCATGGGGCCGCTTGGCGCCGGATGCCTCGAATACCACCCACGCATCGCCCGTGCTGCAACAGCGCTGGGCGAGTACGAGGTCGTGAGCGAATCAACCGTTTATGCCGTGCAGCAATATGCGTGGCAAATCCTCTGGCAGTGTTGTGAAACCCAGTCCCTTGGGCGAACACATCTCAAACCGAGATGCGCGTACATCCGAATTTTCTTGTTGGGCAGGCTCATTCAAGTGACACCTGCGCGTATTTTTTTCGGTCCGGGATTGATGAGTCCCAGTCTGTTGCTTAACCGCTGGCAACAGCGACGAAATCGGCTGACTCAACGATATAGCCTTCCGGTTGGCGCAATTGTCGGTTTACGACTCTGACGTGTTATGGGGCGACATGCTGCCGCGCATTTTTTGCTCAATAACCGCACTGATTGGCCTCGGCAAACGCTGCAGGCCCCTGAAATCGGGCCTCGAGCAATGCCAGTGGAAATTGCAGGCGAGGGAAGGGTGCCTGTCGAGTGCTTCGGCTGCGCTGTAGCTCGCTGTTTTTGAGTGGGTTTCCAGTGGTTTCTGGCGATTTTGGACTGTTTTTTTGCAAAGCCCCGCGCCTTTAAAACCCGCACAATCGCGCACTTTGTATGGTGTTGCACCGTGCAACACAGGGCAATTTCGCTGTCTTATCGGGCCTTGGGTCAGAACTGCGTGCTGCAAGTTTTATCGGCGTGACGGCTTTAAGCACGAGCAAGTCGGTGTCAGACGTCAGGCCATGACTGAAATATTGATGATGGCCAGCACACACGCGCCCATTGAGGAATCCGTCATGGCTATCAGCGTATTTGACCTGTTTAAGATCGGCATCGGCCCCTCCAGCTCCCACACCGTCGGCCCCATGCGTGCTGCTGCACTGTTTGTGGGGGCTCTTCGCGAGCGCCGCATGCTTGAGCGAGTGGTGCGGGTGGAAGTGCGTTTGTACGGTTCCTTGTCGGCAACCGGCATTGGTCATGGCAGCGATAATGCCGTGGTCATGGGCTTGATGGGCGAGTGGCCCGATACGATTGATCCTTTGCAGGTGTTGCCGCGTATCGAGACGCTCAAGCAAAGCCGGAAGTTGGCCTTGGGCGCGGGGCCAGAGATTGCTTTTGACTGGCAGCGCGACTTGCTGCTGCTCGATGAAAATCTGCCTTATCACCCCAACGCGCTTACGCTCACAGCTTTTGCCAGCGATGAGTATGAACTCCTGAGCAACACCTATTACTCGGTCGGCGGCGGCTTTGTGGTCGATGCCGAGCAAGCGGCCAGCGGCGTGCTTGATCAGGACGTAACTGAGCTTCCCTATGATTTTTCCAGCGCGGCAGAGCTGCTCGACTTGTGTCAGCGCCACAACCTGCGGGTGAGTGAGCTGATGCTGGCCAATGAAAAGGCCTGGCGCAGTGAAACTGAAATCCGCAGTTCGCTGCTGACGTTGTGGCAGGCCATGCGCGATTGCGTCGAACAAGGCCTGCGTCATGAAGGGATTTTGCCGGGCGGCCTGAATGTTCAGCGCCGCGCCGCCAAGCTTCACCGCAGCCTGCTTGAACTGGGCAAACCCAACGTAATCGGCTCGACGCTCTCGGCCATGGAGTGGGTCAACTTGTTCGCCTTGGCCGTTAATGAGGAAAACGCCGCGGGCGGACGCATGGTGACGGCGCCCACCAACGGCGCAGCCGGAATTATCCCGGCGGTGCTGCATTACTACATGCGTTTCAATCCGGATGCCTGCGAAGACGATGTAATCAATTACCTGCTCAGCGCAGCGGCGATTGGCATCCTCTGCAAAAAGAACGCGTCGATCTCAGGGGCAGAGGTTGGTTGCCAGGGCGAGGTGGGTTCGGCCTGCGCAATGGCGGCGGCCGGGCTTGCGGAAATCCTCGGAGCAACTCCCGAGCAGTTGGAGAACGCGGCTGAAATTGGCCTGGAACATAATCTCGGGCTTACCTGTGACCCTGTCGGCGGGCTGGTGCAGGTGCCGTGCATCGAGCGCAACGCGATTGCTGCGGTGAAGGCCATTAATGCCGCGCAAATGGCCTTGCGCGGCGATGGCAAACACTTCATTTCCCTCGACCGGGTGATTCGCACCATGCGCGACACCGGCGCCGATATGCATGACAAATACAAGGAAACTTCACGCGGCGGGCTGGCGGTCAGCGCAATCGAATGCTGAGCCAGCAAGCGCGTGCCTGATTAGGGTGCAGCGGTTTGCCGTTGCCACCTGCTGGCGCGCGATCACTTTAATAAACGGTTGTTTGTTACTGGGGCGGAACGGATTTGAGAACCGGTGACAAACAGCTGTTTTAATCCTGCTACCAATCATCACAACCCCCGTGGTTCAAGGGTTTCCCGGTCGTTTTCCGATCAGTCATGTCGTGAACAGAATCGCCGCTTGTCGGGCCTTGCGGGGCGGACTATTTTTTTTTGAACGGCCAATCAATTTAGGCATGACCTTTGCTCTTTTGATCGGTGTTCGGTCCGGTCATTCAAATGCCCGACCATCACAATAAAACGGGTCACGATGTGCTGCATGCGGTGCAACTGTCAGGCTGAAAATAGAGACTGAAACTATTTCCGCCGACCTTTGATCTTCGCACCCAGTTGCGTCGGACGAATCCAAGAAAAGCCGCTGAACGGCTTAATGACGTGCTTGCGTGAGGGTTCCATCAAATGTCGCAGTCTACTCAAGAGGCTCAGCCTCTAAATCGCGTACCTCAGACTATCGGCTTTCTGCTGCTCGACAACTTCACCCTGATCTCCCTCGCGTCAGCGATTGAGCCATTGCGCATGGCCAACCAGCTTTCCGGTAAAGAATTGTATCGCTGGTTCACGCTGACCCAGGCTGGCGGCGCGGTATCGGCCAGTGACGGGCTGACGATCACCCCCGATGCTTCCCTTGCCAACGCGCCCAAGCTGGACGCGGTGATTGTGTGTGGCGGCGTGGATATTCAGCACAGCGTGACCCGTGAGCACTTGCAATGGCTGCAAATGATGGCGCGTCAGGGGCGTCGCATGGGCGCCGTGTGCACCGGCAGTTGGGCGTTGGCCAAAGCGGGTTTGCTCGATGGTTTCGATTGCAGCGTGCACTGGGAATGCCTGGCCTCGATGCAAGAAGCCTTCCCGCGTGTGGCGATGAGCACGCGGCTGTTTTCCATCGACCGCAATCGCAATACTTCATCGGGTGGCACCGCGCCGATGGACATGATGCTGCACCAGATTGGTCGCGAGCATGGCCGTGAGTTGCCCGCGGCAATCAGCGAGATGTTTATTTACGAGCGCATCCGCAACGAGCAGGATCACCAGCGCGTGCCGCTCAAGCACATGCTTGGCACCAATCAGCCGAAGCTGCAGGAAATTGTGGCGCTGATGGAAGCCAACCTCGAAGAGCCTATCGATCTCGATCAAATGGCCTGCTACGTCTATGTGTCACGCCGTCAGCTTGAGCGTCTGTTCCAGAAATACCTGAACTGCTCACCTTCACGTTATTACCTGAAGCTGCGGCTGATTCGCGCGCGGCAATTGCTCAAGCAAACATCGATGTCGGTGATCGAAGTCGCATCGGTTTGCGGCTTTGTGTCTACACCGCATTTCTCCAAGTGCTACCGCGAGTATTTCGGCATTCCGCCGCGTGATGAGCGTGCCACAAACAGCCTGACGAACATCGTCTCGTTGGTGCCGGTCACCGAAGAGTTGCAGCACGAATCTGTTTCAACCGCGTTGGCCGCGCTAAACCGCGCTCAGAGCGAGTCCACCTTCGCCAGTGTGCGGCTGTAAGCGGCGGCTCTCAATCAATCGCGCCAGCGCTGGATAGATCCGGCTGGCGCGTTAACCTGCGAGGGTTGGCGGATTATTTCGGCGCGGGAACCAGCGCCGGTAACAATGTGCGCGAAATCGCTTCGCGCACTGCCGGCAGCAAAGTGGCATTGCCGCCCAGCATCTCTTCCACCATGCGCCTCAGCGCCAGCGCGCGGTCAGCACTCAGGCCCCGCACTGCCTGTTCGCACGCCTGCTCGGCGCTTGCTCCAACCGGGATGGACAGGCCAATGGCGACGAGGCGTTCGCGCAGGTCTTCCTGATCGATCAAATCGGCGTGCATCATGGTGAATCTCCTTTTTAATGGTGCTTAGCGCAGCACACCTTCATCGACTAACAATTTGAAGATAGCCTCGGCTCCCGCCTCTGGCGAGTCGCCTTTAATAATTTGGCCGCCACCGCCCGAGGCTTTTGCGGTCGCCGCTTTCATGCGTTCAGCGCCAGTCTTGGCGGTGATTATTTTCAGGCGTTTAGGCCGGGGTCTGGCGGGTTGCAGTGGCGACTCGCTGAGCAACGCATCGGGATTTGCCTCTGCCGCATGGCTGAGTAATTCGCCACGGCGCGCCGGGCCAAAGGCACTTTGCCGGGCGGCGGGTGCGGCGTTGTCGAGGCTGGCGATAAACGGCAGGCGTACCTTTAAACGTCGGCGTTGGCCGCGCGGCAAAGCTTGAAGCACTTGGGCGATACCATTTTCTATGTGCTCGACTTCGGCCAGCCCGACCACCATTGGCCAGCCCAGTTGCTCAGCCAGCAGGAACGGCAGCATGCCCGAACCTTCGCCAGTTTCAGCCTGGCTGCCGGTTAAAATAAGTTGCGCGTCGCTGTCTTGCAGATAGTCATGCAGGGCGCTGATGACATCGGCTTGCGCCGGTTGCTCGATCACGTGCAACTGCTGCAAACCCATGCCCAGATAACTGCGTAAGGCTGGCTGTTGCGGGTCGCCTGCGTGCAGCACTTCAAGCTGCTCACCGGCCAGTCGCAAGCCCAGCTCGACGGCGCGTGCGTCTTGTTCGGCGCGGCGCGCGCGGCCCGAGCTTGGGTGCGCGCCCACGGATACCAGCGCCACAACATTCAGCGCTGGTGAGGCTTGAGCGGTGTTATGCAGCATCACGAATACCTCCGTGGCGGTGCGCGTTGATGCGCGCAATCAGTGCGCCGAGTATGGCCGCCGAGTCACCGATCACGCTCAGGTCGGCGCGCTTGACCATGTCGCAATTGGCATCCTTGTTCACGGCCACCACTTTGTCGCAGGCACCGATGCCCTGTAGGTGTTGCACCGCGCCCGAGATGCCCACTGCCAGATAAACCCGTGCGGTGACCCACGTGCCGGTGGCGCCAACCTGACGATTGCGCGGCATGAAACCATCATCCACCGCCACGCGTGATGCGCCCTCGGTTGCGCCCAAAATTTCGGCGGCCTGATGAAACTGCGCCCAGTCGGTAACGCCGTTACCACCGGACAAGATGAACTCGGCCTCTGCCATCGGAATCAACGCCGGGTCTACGGCTACTGCGCCGCAATCCTCGATTCGCGGCAAGCCGTGGGCAAGGTTTTCCGGCGTTGCCATTGCCAGGCACTCATGGCGTGTTTCACTGACCGGGCTGGCGCATTCGGCAGCGGCCAGAATCAGCCGTGGCAACGCCCGCTGCGAGTCTTCCCGACCAGCGCCTGCGCGGCCAATGCACTGGCCATCGGCAACTTGCCAGACGCGGGTAGCCGGACGCTCGGATAGTTTTGCGGCCAGCCGGCGGCCCAGCTCACCGCCGCCGTTGCGGCTGTCCGGCAGTAACCAGTGGCGTGGCTTGAGTTGTGCCTCGACGGCGCTCAAGGCCAGCACGCGCAGTTCGGGCGAATAGCCGGCCAGCGAGTCATCGGTGAAGTGCATCAGGCGATCAACACCGGCTGTGTCGAAGGCCTGCTCTTTATGTTCGGAAAAAATAATTGCCAGCACGGCGCCGTCGGTGCCTGCCAGTGAACGGGCGAGCCCGAGCAGGTCTTTATCGTGGCTACTCAAGCGCCCGCCGACCATGTCCGGCACCACGCAGATATGAAATGCCGGTTGCTCGACCCGATGCAGCGGCAGTTGCACGGCGGCTGGTGCTGCGCTGCGTTTGCCTGCGCTGGCACTCTGCGCGCCCGAACGGTCGATCCGCTTGATGCCTTCAGGGCCGATAAAACCCACGGCGTGCGGATTCTTGCGAACAATCCCCGCGGCGCTCATCCAGCGTTCTGGGCTTTTTTGCAACGTGGCGTGCAACGGGTGCAGGCGGTTACGCGCGATCCATTCTGCGTGTGGGTCGCGGCGAATAATCTCACTCATGCCGAAGTCTCCGCAGGCTGGCGTTTCACGGACGGTTTGGGCGCTGCCTCGATCAGCACTTCAGCGACCAGTTCAGCAATGTCTTTAACCTGAGGGCGCGGCTCGACCACGCCTTCGAGCATCAGCGTGCACTGCGGGCAACCCACGGCAACAATCTCGGCAGAGGTCTCCTTGATGTCGACCATGCGCATGTCCGGAATCCGCTGCTTGCCCGGAATATCAGTGATCGGCGCACCACCGCCCCCTCCGCAGCAGCGTGAACGAAAGCCCGAGCGCTGCATTTCCCGGACCTCGATACCGATGGCATTGAGAACATTGCGCGGCGCTTCGTACTCGCCGTTGTAGCGGCCCAGATAACACGGATCGTGATAGGTCACGGCGGCGTTCTGATGCTGGCCAAGGTTGAGATCGCCGGCATTGATCAGTTGCTCGATGTAAGTGCTGTGATGCAAAACCCGGTAGTGGCCGCCCAGCGCGCCGTACTCGTTCTTAAGCACGTGGAAACTGTGCGGGTCAGCCGTGACGATGGTCTTGAAGGTGTATTGAGCGAGGGTGGCGATATTGCGTTTGGCCAGTTGCTGGAAGGTCGCTTCATCCCCCAGCCGCCGCGCCACATCACCGCTATCACGCTCCTCCAGACCGAGCACGGCGAAGTCGACCGCAGCGGCTTTGAGCACTTTGACCAGTGCGCGCAAGGTGCGCTGGTTGCGCATGTCGAACGCGCCATCACCGACCCAGAACAACACATCGCACTGACGTTTATCGGCCAGCACGGGCAAGTCGAGATCGGCTGCCCAGTTGAGTCGGCCGCCCGGTGCAAAACCGCCGGGATTGTCGGTGGCGATCAGATTGTCCAGAACCTCGGCGCCCTTGTTCGGCGTTGCACCTTTTTCCAGTGTCAGGTGGCGGCGCATATCGACGATGGCATCGACGTGCTCGATCATCATCGGGCACTCTTCAACGCAAGCGCGGCAAGTGGTGCAAGACCAGAGCGTTTCGGCATCGACCAGGGCTTTGCCGTCCAGCGCCACGATAGGCAGGTGCGGGCCGCCGCTGTGCTCGCCGATGTTCTTGCCGGGGTAGGGCGAGCCGGCAAACTTGGCATCGCTGCCACCCACCAGGCCCACGACCATGTCTTGAATCAGCTTCTTCGGATTCAGCGGCTGACCCGCCGCGAAGGCCGGGCATGCCGCTTCGCATTTGCCGCATTGCACGCAGGCGTCGAAACCGAGCAATTGGTTCCAGGTAAAATCAGTTGGTTTTTCCACCCCGAGTGGCGCCAGTGGGTCGTCCAGATCCAGCGCTTTCAAACCTGTCGATCGGCCGCCGCCAAAACGCTCGGCGCGGCGGTGCCAGGCCAGATGCAGGGCGCCCGCAAAAGCGTGCTTCATCGGCCCGCCCCAAGTCATGCCGAAGAACAACTCACTCACGCCCCAGGCAATGGCGACCAGCAGGATTGCCGCCAAAAGCCAGCCGCCAAAACCCGCAGGCAGAATACCGGCGACCGGCAACGTGGCGATAAACAGACTGGCCGAGAACATCAGCAAGCTTTTCGGCAAGCGCATCCACGGCCCTTTCGACAAGCGAGCAGGCGGATCAAGCCGCCGCTTGGCCACGAACAAAGCACCGACAAACATCAGTGCAGTTGCCGCTAACAACACATAACCAAGAACCGCGCTGTGCAAGCCAAAGCCATGCACCAGAATCGCCAGCACCGCAGCCAGCACAAAACCCCCGACAGTCGCGACGTGGGTATTGGCGATGTATTTGTCGCGCGCGACCACATGGTGAAGATCAACCATGTAACGACGCGGAATGGCCAGCAGCCCGCCAAACCAGTCCACCTCAGCAGGCTTGCCGCGCCGCCACATGGCGAACCGCTTGAACGCACCAACCACCGCCAGCGCCAGTGCGGCAAATAGCAGAATTGGCAGAAGAGTATTCAACATCATCGGGTCTCCCTAGCGGGACCGCATCACCGAAAGACGAGCCACACAGTGACTAGCCAACTTATAAAAATATCGCGCAGCTTCTTGCCCACACTCTCACCACACCCGCCCTTGCTTTTAACCAAAGCTCCCCGCTCTCGCCCTTGATCTCGCCCTCGCTCTCAAAAATCCAAGGCCCACCCGATCGAGTCACTGAGTGCGCTGAGCAAGGCACTTACCGCAGCCAATAGTCGACTATGGGCAAGGGAAGTAACGCCGCACAGCACACTCAGGGGCCGATCAGAAGTCCTTACACAATCTAAGAGCGTCGTAGATGGCAGCGTGGGTATTGCGCTGGGCTACGCAGTCGCCGATGCGAAACAGCAAATAGCCTTCGCCCGCCTCGCTCAAACACGGCTGTGGCTGAATCGCGAACAGCGCCTCGACATCGATCTGGCCCTTGTTGCGCGAGGCTTCCTTGAGTGCGTAATACAGGCTCTCGTCCGGGCGCACGCCGTTCTCGACCACGACCTGATCGACCACGCGCTCTTCCTTGGCACCGGTGTATTCGTTCTCCAGCAGGGCGATGAGTTTGTCGCCTTCGCGGTAGACCTTCTCCAGCATCAGGTCGCCGGTCATGACCACTTCCTTGGGATACATGCTGCGGTAGTAAGTCGGGAACGAGGTGCCGCCGATGGCCACGCCGGGCTTGATGTCGTCGGTGACGATTTCGACCTGCGAACCTTTGTCTGCGAGAAAGTCGGCAACCGACATGCCGGTGAATTCGCAAATGGTGTCGTACACCAGCACGTTTTTACCGGGCGCGACCTTGCCGTCGAGTACATCCCAGCTGCTCACAACCAGGCCTTCTTCAGCGCCCCAGTGCGGGTTCTGCTCAAGGTTCGGGTGGCCACCATTAGCCAGCACGATGATGTCGGGGCGCAGGTCGAGCAGGGTCGCCGAATCGGCGCCAGTGCCCAGACGCACATCGACATTCAGGCGCGCGAGTTCCAGTTGATACCAGCGGGTAATGCCGGCGATCTGGTCGCGTTGCGGGGCTTTCGAGGCCGTGGTGATCTGCCCGCCAAGCTGGTCTTTCTTCTCGAACAGCGTTACCTCGTGGCCGCGTTCTGCTGCCACGCGGGCCGCTTCCATACCGGCTGGGCCTCCGCCGACGATGACTACTTTGCGCTTAACGCCGGTGGTTTTCTCGATGATGTGCGGCACGCCCATGTATTCACGCGAGGTGGCGGCGTTCTGAATGCACAGCACGTCGAGGCCCTGATATTGGCGGTCGATGCAGTAGTTGGCGCCCACGCACTGTTTAATCTGGTCGACCTGACCCATTTTGATCTTGGCAATCAGGTGCGGGTCGGCGATGTGCGCACGGGTCATGCCGACCATGTCGACATAGCCGCCTTCAAGAATTCGTGTCGCCTGATTCGGGTCCTTGATGTTCTGGGCATGCAGAACCGGAACCTTGACGACTTCCTTGATGCCCGCCGCCAGATGTAGAAACGGCTCGGGCGGATAGCTCATGTTCGGGATCACGTTGGCCAGGGTGTTGTGCGTGTCGCACCCTGAGCCCACCACGCCGATAAAATCGAGCATGTCGGTGTCATCGTAGTATTTGGCGATCTGTTTCATGTCTTCATGGCTGAGGCCATCGGGGTGGAATTCATCGCCGCAGATGCGCATGCCCACACAGAAGTCCGGGCCTACCTCGGCGCGCACCGCCTTGAGTACTTCGAGGCCAAAGCGCATACGCTTTTCAAAGCTGCCGCCCCATTCGTCTTCACGCTTGTTGACGCGTGGCGACCAGAACTGGTCGATCATGTGCTGGTGCACGGCAGACAGCTCAATGCCGTCCAGCCCGCCTGCCTTGGCACGCCGCGCTGCCTGAGCGTAGTTGTCGATGACCCGCCAGATTTCTTCCGGCTCGATGGTTTTGCAGGTGGCGCGGTGCACCGGTTCGCGAATGCCGGACGGCGACATCAGGGTCGGCCAGTGATAGCCATCCCAGCGCGAGCGACGGCCCATGTGGGTAATCTGGATCATGATCTTGGCGCCGTGCTTGTGCATCGCGTCGGCAAGATTCTGAAAGTGCGGAATAATCCGGTCAGTGGCCAGATTGACTGAACTCCACCACTGCTGGGGGCTGTCGATGGCAACCACCGACGAGCCGCCGCAAATCGCCAGACCAATGCCGCCCTTGGCTTTCTCTTCGTAGTATTTGACGTAGCGCTCGGTGGTCATGCCGCCGTCGGTGGCATAAACCTCAGCGTGTGCAGTGCTGAGCACGCGGTTGCGTATGGTCAGCTTGCCAATCTGAATGGGCTGAAACATTGCTTCGAACGCCATCTGGTACTCCTTAACACGCAAACAAAGCAGCTGCACTTGATCTGGCGCGGGCTCAAGAGCTTGAGATCACCGGGCCGGATCTTCGCTTACGGCGCTGTAAACGCTTCAATCAAATAGGGTTAACGATGAACAGGCCGTGCTGATGGCCTTCTTCGGAGGCGCTGAATTCCTGCTCGGCCACGGTGCGAATCGAGCTGCCGGAGGCTTCAAGAATCTGGTCCATGGCGCCGGCAAACCAACCGGTAAACATGTAATCGACCTTGCGTCCGCACTTGCCATACACGTAGACAAAAGCCGAGTGCTCAAGGCGTACCTCGGCGGTGCCTTTGGCCAGATCAATATGCTCAATCTTGAACAGTCCCCAGCCGCGCTGAGACAAACGCTTCATGTAGTGCTCGAAAACTGCCACGCCTTGCAAACCATGCAGCGCTGCTTCTTTTTCACACCAGTGCCAGGCGGATTTGTAGCCGGCTTTGTAGAGGATTTCTGCATAGGCTTCGGCGCCCAAAACCTCTTCGATACCCATGTGGTTGTTGACGAAAAAGTGCCGTGGCACATACAGCATCGGTAGGGCGTCGGTGGTCCAGACGCCGGTTTCGTCGTCGACCTGAATGGGCATTTCGGGTGCGTGTGTGGCCATGTTCAAACTCCAGAAAAAGGTGACTCAAGCATGTAGTCGGTGCTCGCGCAGCCGGTTCGCTCCGGCGCGCCGTGAAGCTGTTTACAGGCTGGGCTGGTTATTTCTCGTTCCAGACATCGGCCAGTACCCGAACCCAGTTCTCACCCATGACTTTGCGCACCACACGCTCGGGCATGCCGCGCTTTAGCAGGGTTTCGGTCAGGTTGGGGAATTCACCGACGGTGCGGATGCCCAGCGGGTTAACGATCTTGCCGAAGCTGGTCAGGCGGCGGGCGTAACCTTTGTCGTGGGTCAGCCACTCAAAGAAGTCCTGCCCGTGGCCCTGAGTGAAGTCGGTGCCGATGCCGATGGCGTCTTCGCCCACCAGATTCATCACGTATTCGATGGCTTCGGCGTAATCGTCGATGGTCGAGTCGATGCCTTTGGCGAGGAAGGGCGCAAACATAGTGACGCCGACAAAACCGCCCTTATCGGCAATGAATTTGAGTTCTTCGTCAGACTTGTTGCGCGGGTGCTCTTTAAGGCCAGACGGCAGGCAGTGTGAATAGCAGACCGGCTTTTTCGATTCGAGGATGACTTCTTCGCTGGTTTTCGAGCCGACGTGTGAAAGGTCACACATGATTCCGACTCGGTTCATCTCGGCAACAATTTCGCGGCCAAATCCGGAGAGCCCGCCGTCACGCTCGTAGCAGCCGGTGCCTACCAGATTCTGGGTGTTGTAGCACATCTGCACGATGCCGACGCCGAGCTGCTTGAACACATCGACATAGCCGATCTGGTCTTCAAAAGCGTGGGCATTCTGAAAACCAAACAGGATGCCGGTTTTGCCCTGAGCCTTGGCTGCATGGATGTCGGCCGTGCTGCGAACCTGAATAACAAGGTCGCTGTTGTCGCGAATCAGTTGCTGGCTGGAAACAATATTGTTCACCGTGGCCTGAAACCCTTCCCACACCGACACGGTGCAGTTGGCTGCGGTGAGGCCGCCTTTGCGCATGTCGGCAAACAGTTCACGGTTCCATTTACCGATGATAAGCCCGTCAATAACGATGCTGTCGGCGTGTAGTTCGGCTGGGCTCATCAGGCTGTCCCCTCAGGTTCTTGCGCCAGGTCTGGTGACGACGCTTTGAGGTGAGCATATCCCCGAGGGGTAAAGTGACCCGATGCAAAAACGACTGAGGGATTGCCGAAAGCGTCAATTAGCGGATGCAATTCGCTTGTCCGGCGCGATTAACGCTCAGGCGCGGGTGAGCGTTCAGCTTTGTGAGAGGGCAACAGGCGAGGCGGGTGTTGCGGCTCAGACAGCCGAGTTGCGACCATTCTCGTGACGGTCGTGGCTGGGGCTTCTGCCGAAGCGCTTGCGATAACGCCGTGAGAAGTAGCTGGAGGACTCAAAGCCGCAGGCCAGCGATATTTCCAGCACATTCATGTCGCTCTGGCGCAACAGTTGGCGGGCTTTATCCAGACGCAGATTGAGGTAGAAGTTTGCCGGTGTGTCATTCAGGTGCTGGCGAAACAAACGCTCCAGTTGGCGCGGGGTGACATCAACAGCTTCGGCCAGTTGGGTCGGCGTCAGCAGGTTTTCGCAGCGGCGCTCCATCTCGGCAATCACATGGCTGAGTTTCTTGTTGTGCACGCCATAGCGATTGGTGATCTGCATTCTCTGATGGTCCTGACGCGAGCGAATCCGCCCCAGAACAAACTGCTCGGACACCTGCACGGCCATGGCTTCGCCCTGATCACGCGCGATCAGCGTGAGCATCATGTCGATGGTCGAGGTGCCGCCCGCTGTGGTGATGCGCTGCCCGTCGATCTCGAACAATTCCTGGGTGACCTGCAAAGCAGGAAAGCGCTCCTGAAATGCATTGATCGCTTCCCAGTGCAAGGTGATGCGCTGCTTGTCGATGAGCCTGGCCTCGGCCAGTACAAAACTGCCGGTGTCGATGCCGCCGATAATCGCGCCCTGTTGCGCAAACCGTTGCAGCCAGTTGGCCAGTCGCGAACTGAACGCCGCCAGCGGTTCAAAGCCGCTGACCACAAAGATTGTGTGTGGCTGGCCCTGATCTTCAAGGCCGCCTTCGACGTTAAGCGACATGCCGTTGCTGGCTTCTACCGGCCCGCCATCAACGCTGAGCAGACGCCAGCGATAAAGATCGGCGTGAAAACGGTTGGCAACACGCAGCGGCTCGGTGGCGGACATCAGCCCCATCATCGAGAAACCGGGCAGCAGGAGGAACCAGAAGGTTGTCGGCATGCAGTTGAGAGACCTTGGCCGGTGAGTGTGACGCGATTATTGCGCCGATTATGGCGAGTTTATTCAGGCGAGTCGCTATCGTTCGATAAGTAGTCGGTAAAAGCCGCTTTATCAACGGATGCTCTCGGTATTGTGGCTGCATCGGGCGATATCAAGCCCGGACACGGAAGAGCCGTCTGGCTTTTACAAAACAAAATCGTGGCCAAGATCAACCCTGTCTGAGGGGCTGATGCCGCGATATAAACCGTACCGCGAGGGAGCAAAACAATGAATCGTCTCAAACTAATCGCCGCAGGCTGTGTGCTCGCCCTGAGTAGTTCGTCGTTGTTGGCCGCAGAGCAGGCAAGCTGCAAGAACGTTCGGGTTGGCCTGGTCGGCTGGACGGATGTTGTTGCCACCACCGCAGTCGCGTCCACCCTGCTTGAGGGCCTTGGCTATGAAACCAAGCAGACTCAAGCCTCGCAGCAAATCATTTTTGCCGGTATCCAGAAGGACCAGATTGATGTGTTCCTCGGTTACTGGAAGCCGATCATGGATGACAACATCAAGCCGTTCCTCGACAAGAATGCAGTCAAGGTCATGCCTGAGCCTTCGCTCAACGATGCCGTTGCCGTGCTGGCCGTGCCAACGTATACCGCCGACAAAGGCCTGAAAACACTGGCCGATATTGCCAAGTTCAAAGATCAGCTGGACGGCAAGATCTATGGCATCGACGCCGGTTCGGGCGCCAATATCGCGATCAAGAAAATGATCGACAGCAATCAGTTCGGTCTGGGTGACTTCAAACTGGTCGAGTCCAGCGAAGCCGGTATGCTCGCCGCCGTTAACCGGGCGACGCGCAGCGACAAGCCCGTGGTGTTCTTTGGCTGGAAACCGCACCCGATGAACCTGCAGTTTCCGATCACCTACCTGACCGGCACCGAGGATGTATTCGGCCCGAATGACGGTGCAGCCACTGTCAGCACAGTAACCGCACCGGACTACGCCGAGCGCTGCCCGAATGCCAACTTGCTGCTGAGCAACCTGCGCTTCACCAGTGAGCAGGAAAGCCAGTTGATGCAGCCGATCATGGACCGCAAAAAGCCGGAAGACGTTGCCCGCGAGTGGATCAAGGCCAACCCGGAAATTGTCTCTGGCTGGCTGCAAGGCGTGACCACCTTCGACGGCAAACCTGCCGACAGCGCGATCGCCGCGCTCAAGTAACCCCCGCATTAATACCCATGCGCAGCCATTGCTGCGCACGGGTTTCTGTTGCCTTGAACAAAGGAGAAGACCAATGAATTATGAAGTTGTCGTGACCTGCGCTGTTACCGGTGCTGGCGATACAGTGGGCAAGCATCCGGCAATTCCGGTGACCCCGAAGCAAATTGCCGACGCCGCCATCGAAGCCGCAAAGGCTGGCGCCACCGTTGCTCACTGCCACGTGCGCGACCCGCAAACCGGCAAGCCGAGCCGTGATGTGGCGCTGTACCGCGAAGTGGTCGAGCGCATTCGTGAAAGCGACACCGACGTGATCATCAACCTCACTGCCGGCATGGGCGGCGATCTCGAAATCGGTCCCGGCGAAACGCCGCTGGAATTCGGAACCGGTACTGATCTGGTCGGGCCGATGGAGCGTCTCAAGCACATTGAAGAACTGCGCCCGGAAATCTGCACCCTCGATTGCGGCACCCTGAATTTTGGCGATGGCGACTACATCTATGTCTCCACCCCGGCGCAACTGCGCGCAGGCGCCAAGCGCATCACCGAGCTGGGCGTAAAAGCCGAGCTGGAAATCTTCGACACCGGTCACCTGTGGTTTGCCAAGCAAATGCTCAAGGAAGGCCTGCTGGAAGATCCGCTGTTCCAACTCTGCCTGGGTATTCCGTGGGGCGCTCCGGCAGACACCGTTAGCATGAAAGCCATGGTCGATAACCTGCCAGCCGGTGCCACATGGGCAGGCTTTGGTATCGGGCGCACGCAAATGCCAATGGCGGCTCAGGCCATGCTGTTGGGCGGCCATGTGCGCGTGGGGCTGGAAGACAATATCTGGCTGGATCGCGGTGTACATGCCACCAACGGGCAACTTGTCGAGCGCGTTATCGAGATCATCCAGCGTCTGGGTGGCCGTGCGCTGACACCGGCTGAAGGCCGCGAAAAAATGAAGCTCAAGCGTCTGGGCTAAGTACCGCTTGATTGAGCGTACCCACTATCGAGCAGGAGTCAGCATGAGCAATCAAACTACCTTTGTGACAGAGATTAAAACCTTCGGCGCCATCTGTACCGGCGTAATCGGCAGTGGCTGGGTCGCCCGCGCCCTGGCCCATGGCCTGGATGTTGTCGCCTGGGACCCGGCGCCGAACGCCGAACAACAACTGCGCGAGCGTATCGCCAATGCCTGGCCGGCACTGCAAGCGCAGGGTTTGGCAGAAGGTGCCAGCCAGGATCGCCTGCGCTTTGCCGACAGCGTTGAAGCGTGCGCGCGTGAAGCAGACTTCATTCAGGAAAGCGCGCCCGAAGTGCTGGCCCTGAAACTCGATCTGCATGCACGTATCAGCGCCGCAGCCCGCGCCGATGTGTTGATTGGTTCGAGCACATCCGGCTTGCTGCCCAGCGAGTTTTACGCAAGCTCAGCCAACCCGCAGCGCTGCGTGGTGGGGCATCCGTTCAATCCGGTTTACCTGTTGCCGCTGGTTGAGGTTGTGGGCGGTAAAGACACCGCGCCAGAAGCTATTGAAGCAGCGATGAGCGTGTACACCGCGTTGGGCATGCGGCCCTTGCATGTGCGTAAGGAAGTGCCGGGGTTTGTTGCCGACCGTCTGCTTGAAGCGCTGTGGCGTGAGGCCCTGCATCTGGTGAATGATGGCGTGGCGACTACCGGCGAGATTGATGATGCAATCCGTTTCGGCGCGGGGCTGCGCTGGTCGTTCATGGGCACCTTCCTGACCTACACACTGGCGGGCGGCAATGCCGGTATGCGTCACTTCATGCAGCAATTTGGCCCGGCACTGCAATTGCCGTGGACCTACCTGAAAGCGCCTGAGCTGACCGAAAGCCTGATCGACAGCGTGGTCGAAGGCACCGCAGAACAGCAGGGCCAGCGCAGCATTGCCGAGCTGGAACGCTACCGCGATGATTGCCTGATTGCCGTGCAGGAAGCGATTAAACAGACCAAGGCCAAACACGGCTTCGACGCTGCCGAGTGATCGACGCTTACCCAGCCCGCCGGTTTTTTGCCGGTCGGGTTGTGCTTGATTCAGGAGAATTGCATGACGCGACTCACCACCTACCAGACGGCCGTGCTGCCCGAATGGGTTGATTACAATCAGCATCTGCGCGATGCGTTCTATCTGCTGATTTTCAGCTATGCCACCGATTCGCTGATGGATCATCTGGGGCTGGATGAGGCAGGGCGCGTGCGCACCGGGCATACCCTGTATACCCTCGAATGCCACCTCAACTACCTCAACGAGGTGCGTCTGGGCGCGGAGGTCGAGGTGCACACGCAACTGCTCGCGCACGATAAGAAGCGTCTGCACGTGCATCACTCTTTGCACTTGGTTGGCGTGGAAGCCGCCTTGGCCGAGAGCGAGCAGATGCTGATGAATATCGACGTCGAAAGCGGGCGTTCGGCAATTCTCGATGAGCAAGTTAACGCACGGGTAGAGGCGTTGTCTGCCGCTCACGCTGGCTTGTCGATGCCGGTTTATGTCGGGCGGGTAATCGGTTTGCCAAAGCGTTAGGCAAGCGCGAGCGGTTCGAGCCGCACAAATGACCAAAGGGCGAGCAATCTGTCGATTGTTCGCCCTTTTGCGTTATGCAGTTGAGTCCGGTGTGGCTGGGTTTCGCTGCTGTACTGGCGGCGCCGGTTTTATCGCCAACAGGCTGTATGCCAGCAGCGCCAACAGCAGAACAAACCCCTGACTCATGACGCGCTACTCCGAAACGACTTGGCGCAACTGGGTCAGCGGCTGCGCATTCAGGTTGTTGAGCATGCGCTCGCTGTACCAGTCGACAAAGTTGACCACGCCGAACTCGTAAGTCTGCGAGTAAGGCCCTGGCTGGTAGGCGGTGGAGTTGATGCCGCGCTGATTTTCCTCGGCCAGACGACGATCCTGATCGTTGGTTGCATCCCACACCTGGCGCAGGCGCGCGACGTCGTAATCAACCCCTTCAACGGCGTCCTTGTGCACCAGCCACTTGGTGGTGACCATGGTTTCTTGCGCGCTGACCGGCCACACGGTGAACACAATAAGGTGGTCGCCCATGCAGTGGTTCCACGAGTGCGGCAGGTGCAGAATGCGCATCGAGCCCAGCTCCGGGTTCTTGATGCGGCCCATCAACTTTTGGCAGCCGCGCTTGCCGTCCATGGTCATCGACTCGGTGCCCTTGAGCAGCGGCATACGCACGATGCGATTGCGCAGGCCAAAGCTGGCGTGGGCATAAGGAATGTTCTCGGCTTGCCATTTAGCCGCTGAGTCGGCGACATGATCCTTGAAGTTCTGGTCGGCGCGGGGGTCGGTCACGTCGTCCCACTCAAGCAGTGACTTCAACAGCTCCGGGTGCGAGCCGCTGCAGTGGTAGCACTCGCGGTTGTTCTCGAGTACCAGCTTCCAGTTGGCCTTTTCCATCAAGGTGGTTTGCACCGCCACCTTGGTGTTTTCCATGTCGTAAGGCTCCATGTAGTGCGCCAGCGTGCTGAGGAAGTCATCCACCGCAGGCGGGTTTTCTGCCAGCGAAATGAAGATATAGCCGCCGGCTGTTTTGCAGTGAACCGGTTTCAGGCCGTACTGGTTCAGGTCAAAGTCTGCACCCATTTCCGTGCCGGCAAACAGCAGGCGACCGTCGAGTTCATATGTCCACTGGTGATAGTGGCAAACCAGTTTGGCGACCTTGCCTTTTTCGCTGGTGCACAGCCGCGAGCCACGGTGGCGGCAGACGTTGTGAAAAGCATGCACCACGCCTTCGGCACCGCGAATCACGATGATCGGGTTATTGCCGATTTGCAGCGTCAGGTAATTACCCTTGGCCGGTATTTCGCAAGTCATTCCGGCGATCAGCCACTCCTTGTGGAAGATCTCCTGCATGTCGATCTGGAACAGGCGTTCGTCGTTATAAAACGGCTGCGGCAATGAAAAGGTCCGCTCACGGCTGTGAAGCATATCTACCGTTGCCTTGCGCGCTGGCTCAAGTGGATCGCCGAGGCTCAGAGTCGAAGTGACGTCCATCAGTAACTCCTCAATGGCGATAGTGGATTTATCGCCGCAAAAGTGGCATTTAGGTGCAGCTGCAAGGTGATTGCGCCGTGCTTTTTCACCGACCGACTGGCGCTGGTTCCATTCATGCGGGCGTGTTCGAGTCTTGACTCAGGGCACACCAATTGATGATTCGGCTAGGGTCGAGTTTGGCTGCGCGCGCGGCTTGATCCTTATCCATGGGCGACACGCCTGAATCAGTTTCCGACCAGCAATGGCCCGTGTTAGCGGGCGGGTCGCGATAAGCATGTAAATGTCGCTAACAGATATATGAGTCGTGCTGGCGTTAAGCACAATCGCTGCATATTCAGGCCGATGTCCGGCCGCGCGCGGAGGCACGTGCATGACCACTAACGACTTTCTAAACCCGGTAACCACCCAGACCTGGAGCAATGGCCGCCATCTGGTGCGTTGCGTCAAGGTCATTCAGGAAACCTGGGATGTCCGCACCTTCTGTTTCATGGCCGATCAGCCCGTGTTGTTCTTTTTTAAACCGGGGCAGTTCGTCACGCTGGAGCTTGAAATCGAGGGCGTGCCGATCATGCGCTCCTACACCATCTCCAGCGCGCCGTCGGTGCCGTACAGCTTTTCGATCACCATTAAACGGGTGCCTGGCGGTAAGGTTTCAAACTGGCTGCACGATAATCTGCATGAAGGCCAGGATCTGGCCGTGCATGGCCCTGTGGGTAACTTCAATGCGATTGATTTCCCCGCAGAAAAAGTGCTGTTTCTCAGCGGCGGTGTGGGCATTACTCCGGTCATGTCGATGGCGCGCTGGTATTACGACACCAACGCCAATGTGGACATGGTGTTTGTGCACAGCGCGCGTTCGCCGAAAGACATCATCTTTCATCGCGAGCTTGAGCACATGGCGGCGCGCATCAACAACTTCAGCCTGCACGTCATCTGCGAAAAGCATGGCTTGGGCGAGGCGTGGGCGGGGTATCGGGGCTATCTCAATCAGCCGATGCTGGAGTTGATCGCCCCGGATTATCTCGACCGTGAAATCTTCTGCTGCGGGCCAACGCCTTACATGGCGGCGGTCAAACGCCTGCTGCAAGCCAACAATTACGACATGCAGCGCTATCACGAAGAAGCATTCGGGCCGACTCCGCCCGAGGTTCGCGCTGAAGTTAAGGAGCTGGCAGCAGAAGCGGCCGAGGCGGCGGAAGTACCGGCGACCGATCTGCGTCAGGTCGAATTCGTGCTTACCGGCAAAAGCATCCGGGTTGGTCCGAGCGAAACCGTGCACTCGGCCGCTGCGCAATTGGGCCTGCACATTCCCAAGGCCTGCGGCATGGGCATTTGCGGAACCTGCAAGGTGCTGAAAACCTCGGGCGAGGTCAGCATGGAGCACAACGGCGGCATCACCGATGAAGACGTGGCCGAGGGCTACATCCTGTCGTGCTGCAGCGTGCCGCAAGGCGATGTGGCGATAGAGTTTTAACCGATAGAAAAGGGCGCATGGAGATGCGCCCTTTTTAGTTGTTGCCGCCTGATGTTCACGTTGCAGGCGTTGTCGCCAGAGCGTTCAGACTCACACTCCAGCGACTCGCAAGGCTGACTTCACATTGCCGCCAGTCCCTCAAACCTCAGGCTGCGCGACCTTGACACTTCTGACGCCAATCTCTGCCTGATCGCGCAATTGTTGCAGTGATGTCACCGCGTAATCTTGAGCCACCCAGTCGGCACGCTCAGCGTCGCTGGCTGGCACAATGAAGCGCCCAAGCAAGGTGTACAGCAGTCCCAGTAACGGCGACAACCAGCAGGCAAAGGCCAGCGGAATGTACAGCAGGCTTTCCCAGCTGCCATCGCCAACTACCAAACCAAGCGAGCTGATGACCACAGCGCCACCCGCATTCCAGGGAATCAGTGGCGAGATCAATGTGCCGCCTTCTTCAAGAGAGCGCGACAGGTTAAGCGTGGAATAGCCTTCGCCCCGAAAGATTGGCGCATACATACGCCCCGGCAGCGCGATGGAAAGATACGGGTCGCCCGCAATCACATTGGTCATCGCTGCTGTAGAACTGGCCGCCAGTTGCAAGCCAAAAATCCCGCGCACTTTAAGCAGTACCGCCGCGCACAGCGACTCAAGACAACCGATCACTTCAAGCAGGCCACCAAACGCCAGCGCGATCATGACCAGCAGAATCACCCATGACATCGACATGATGCCGCCACGGTTGAGCAGCGTGTCTATTTCGCTCACGCCCGTGCTCAGCGAATAGCCGTTTTGCATTTAGCCGAACAGCGCCTTCAAGGCTTCGCCCTGCACCCCAAACGCCACCACCGCACCGGCGACCACGCCAACAAACAACGCTGGCAATGCCGGCATGCGGGCCATTGCCAAACCCATCACCAACAGCGGCGGCAACAGCACCCAAATACTGAACTCAAAATTGCTCGCCAGCCCTTCGGTGATGGTTTGGATGCGCTCAAGATCGAGTGCCTGACCTGCCGCCAGCGAGTTGCCAGCCACCAGATAAATCACCAGCGCAATCAGCATCGCCGGAATCGTGGTCGGCATCATGTTGCGGATATGCGCAAACAGATTCACTCCGGTTACTGCGGGCGCCAGATTGGTGGTGTCTGAGAGTGGTGAGACTTTGTCGCCGAAGAAAGCACCGGAAACCACCGCGCCGGCTGTCCACCAGGGCGGGATGCCGAAGCCAGCACCGATCCCCATCAGAGCAAGGCCGACAGTGCCGACGGTGCCCCAGCTGGTGCCGAGGGTCACGGAAACCACCGCACACATCAGCATGGCGGCGGCGAGAAAGTATTCCGGCGAGATCAGCTTGAGCCCGTAGTAAATGATCATCGGCACACTGCCGGAGGCGATCCACGTGCCCACCGTCATGCCGACAAGAATAAGGATGGCAATCGACGGTAGCCCAACGCGCATCATGCCATCTTCCATCGCAGCCCAGCGGTAGCCCAACTTCCAGCCGATAACAGCCGTAATCGCAACACCACAAACCAGCGGTACATGCGGGGTGAACTCACCGAATATAAACAACTGCAACGCCAAAACCGCCAGCGTAGCCACAATCGGTATGAGCGCCATTAACAGTGACGGTCGCTGAGGGGGGATCGATGCCCTTGTCATTATATTTCTCCACCGGTTATTAGTACTTGTTATGCCCTCACGCTATGTCGATATCCGGATTGAGGAATGGTTGTCCACGCCATTTCACCGCCTAAACACGACGCCAATGTGTTGTTTTTCAATGAATTGCGGTTTGGGTATGTCGGTTTTTGGCGTGTTGGTTTGGTGAGGGCGTGTCGATGGAGTTGGTGTGTTTAGGTGTGGCGAATAAGGAAGCAATAGCAGTGACTGGGTGGATCGCCAAAATCACAATCAGTATTAAAATGCTGATAACTTAGTCGGGCGGTCTCGTAAGTGGATTTATATTGCCGATTACAGTCGATTGATCCATAGTAATCAGACATAAAATGCTGAAATCAGGTTTTGGCTATGTTCGAGCAACTCACGATCCAAACCTTCGTTGACGGCGAATGGTTCGATGCCGCTGATCTTTCCTTCGCAGACACTGCGCAAGTGGAGGGGAAGAGGTGTGCGCTCACCTACAAGGCTGCCTATTTAGCTCATTTCCTTGATGACTTTGACTCGCTATTCGAGCCTGTGTTGAGTGTTAACGCACCTATGAACTGGTCGCCTGAAGATTATGTAGGGTTCCCCGCCTTCATTCTCGACATAATCCCAGCTGGCGCAGCTAAACGCTCACTACTTCGGCGGTTTAATGATTCCAGACCAGCAGAAATGGATACCGACCTTTTTCTGCTGGGCCAATGTACTCCGGCACCAATCGGAAACCTTCGTATAAAAGAGTCTGTTCAACGCCTTGAAACATCGCCTAACGAAGGCTTCGAGCGGGACGAAATTATCAACAGAGACACAGACTTTCTTGAGTACGCCTACGAGTCAGGTGCTGCGCTTGGTGGGGCGACAGGTGCACAGGGTGAAGCCCCCAAGCTTGTGCTTACAGAGGCGCATGACGGTTTGTTTTACGCCGATGCGATGTTGGCTGATGAAGGCGCCAAAGCCCACTGGCTGGTCAAGTTCCCGCGAAACACAGGGACTTTGACTGACAAGAATATCCTTCGGGCGGAATACCTCTATTACAAAGCTGTCGCGAGGCTTGGCCTTAACACGGTTCCAGTCGATGGCCTGGCGCTTGAGGAGGCTAATAAACCCAGCTTGTGGATGCCACGGTTTGATCGGCGTGTTTCGCCGGAGGGCGTTGAGCGTATCCCCGTAGAGTCGATTTATTCCATACGGCAAATCACCATGGGAGGTGCAAACCAGAACCATGAAGATGTTATGAGATGCCTGATCGAGCTTTGGGTAATGAACGGGCAAGGGGCTGAGGTTGAAGATTTAATCTTCGAATATATCCGTCGCGATCTACTCAACCGGATTCTCGGCAATTCCGACAACCATGGCCGCAACATGGCCATTCACCGCTACAAGGGCTCCTTCTCGCTGGCCCCAATTTATGATTTGGCGCCGATGGTGCTTGATTCGGAAGTGGTGGTTCGTGTGACGAAATGGCTGACAGAAGTCCGGGGGTATCCAGATTGGCGTCAGGCCTGCAATAGCTTTACTGAATTTGCGCCTGCAGACATGATCTTTGATCGGCTACGCGCAGCAGCTCAGGAGTTCAGGGCGCTACCGGACTTGCTCACCGAGCTGCCAGATGAAGTCAGGCGTTCGAACGCAATACCGCTGAATAACCTGGATATGAATTTGCAAAGATGGGGGCTCCTATGAATGAAATGACAGGAGCAGAGCGTAAGGCTCTCATTGACGACATCATGGCCAAGCATGGGGCGGGTGTTGAGACCCTTGGCACTTGTGTTCGACGCTTACGCCTTGAGGTGACTGGCTTCGATCAAGAGACTTTTGCCGCCATGTGCGGTCTGTCTACACGTGCTCTGTATCAATTGGAGTCTGACAAAGGCAACCCAACCCTCAAGACTATCGATGGAGTCCTGCGCAAGTTTGGACTGCAGATGGGAATTGTTGCTGCGCAACCAAAGCGAAAAAGTACAGCCCGTTTTGTTTATGCGAAGGGGCAGGCTGAGGCTTCGGCGCATGCCCATCAAGTCATGGATAGCGTTGTAACTAAAACCGCAACTGACCTCGCGCCAAAACGGGGTACCAAACCACTATCTGCCAGGCAAATCGATAGAAAAAAATGAGCTTTACATCGCTCAGCGCATGAGCGAAACCCACAAGCAAAAAGAGCCGCACTGCGGCCCTTTTCTTTGCATCCGGGGGTTAAATCTGCAGCTGGTGCATATGGGTCATCTGCTCGGGGTGAACCGCTGGTTCGCCAGCGATCTCTATTGGCCCAGAGTGTGTAAAAACACTTTCTTATAGTGCGTGCCACAGCCCATTGCTCCTGGGCGTGGCGATTTCCCGATTATTTACCACGACCAGCGCC
>NZ_VBTO01000009.1:0-222841 GCF_013277615.1 Pseudomonas sp. MS19
GTTTTTACACACTCTGGGCCAAAAGCAGACACCGGAATGCGAGCACTTGTATATTTCTCAAGCCGTAATAAAGTTGTCCGCCAGTGCTGCGCAGAAACGGAAAGTTACGTTCATGGACCGAAAAAAGCAGGCCTGCCACCTCCGACTGGGTAATCCGCGGCACCCAACCCGGCAGTATCGAGAGAATCGAAGCGTGGTTCGGCAGCCACGGTTATAACCCGCACCGTCACGACATCCATTTCTGAGCGACATTAAATTGGAGATGCGATAAGCAACTCCGAGTCGAGTTCATCGTTCTGAGGAAAAATTCGTTGAAAATGCCTCGAGCAACTGGCGAAATAAGCGCTCATCGTGACCCTGTTGCTTCAATTTAGAATCAGGGCCCCGGGTATCATTTCATTGGGATTTGTTCAGGTAGCGGCGTGCGTTTGCGCAAAATCGATCGCGGTTGAGATATCCAATGAAATCGACGCAAACGACTTCATCAGCAATGATTCGGGCAATGCCCAATCCCATTTCTCGCGCAGCATGTTTTCTACGTCTGCGAGTATCAAATCCAGATCATTTGCGTCCAGTTCACCAACGTCCTTGAGTGCCGCCAATGTCCGTTGGATATCGGCGTCAATCTCAATCGCCAAGCCTGCGTTATCACACGAAAGTCCCACATGATTGAGTAATAGGCGAAGCGCATCGTTGGCATAATCACCCAGCCAACTGATCAGATAGCATCTGCCTCCAGACTCAATGAGGTAGCGTTCACCGAGGCCTAACGCGTTGAATGTCTTTTTGGCTTCGTCGAGTAACGCTTGGGCATCGCGGTCTATGAATGGGCAGGGATTAGGGTCTGCGAGTACAGCTCGCATTTCCTTGCGCACGTTGTCATGCACCATTGCGCCTAGGCCGTCGAATAGGGGAGGGGCGCCCCCGCGTGCCGGGGCTACGATGATGACCTTTGCCTGAAGATCAACATCACGAACTTGCCAACGTCGGCCACCGAAGATGATGCGCTGATCTTTTGTCAAAGGCCTGCTGACGGGGACAGAACCTAGGGCTTTACCGTCGCACACCAAGCGGAACTCCTCATCGCTGATAAAGGCGCTATAGAACTCATAGTGGTTGATCAGGCGCTCACCGACTGTCCCGGGCAGCAACAGGCCCGAGCTGTCTTGGACGATGAGTTCATGTTCTCCGAGCGATTTGAGCAGCTTGAGAAAGTCGGGCTTTTCTACGTTCCGGAATGCCGCTTCAGCCACCAGGTGTTTCCAAAGATCAGATGCAGTTGCACCACCACACTGAACAATCACAGAAAGGCATTGCTGAACGAGTGTGGACGCATGAAGTCCCTGAGTCCGGGGAGGTTCGAACCATCCACCAAGCAACAAACGAACCATGGCAATGGTCTGAACCAAACTTTGGCGTAACTGATCCGAAAGGCTGGAGCTATCCTTTAGTGGCGACTCCTTGCAGTAAACGCGCAAGATCGCGTTTTCCCCCGGTCGCCTACCCGAGCGACCCAGTCTCTGTCGCAAGCTGGCCACCGAGGGTGGGGCGCCAATCTGCACCACTGTCTTGATGCTACCTATATCTATGCCGAGCTCCAGCGTTGTAGTACAGATGGCTGATGCTGCTTGGCCGCCAGCCTTGAGGGCGTGCTCAGCTTGCTCGCGCAAGTCTTTCGAAAGGCTGCCGTGGTGGGGCCAGAACTCATTGGGCACACCATCTTTCTCACAACGCCGGCGCAACTGATCTGCGTACCATTCAACTTGCTGCCGGCTGTTTGGGAAAATCAGATTGTTGCTACCACGCAATACCTTGTAGAGATGGTCAGCGATCGCAAAGTCGGGACTTGCCTTGTTTTCCCTTTCGTCTTCTTCGCTTTGTTCGTCAGCAGATTGGATGAGAAGCTTTTTAAGCTCGCTCATGGGGGGCTGGATGTAACCGCGAACCTGTACCTGGAGTGTCTGGCCTGAGTTTTCGGACTTAATGACGGTTACTCCTTCTGCGTCTGCAGAACGAAGAAACTCCTTAGCTAGACTCATATTGCCGAGCGTGGCTGAAAGCCCGACCCTGGGGAGTCGGCGCCCAGCAACGAGCTCTACTCGGTGCATCAGGGATTGAAGCTGTTTGCCTCGCTCACTTCCAATGAATGCATGCAACTCGTCCACGACGATATAGCGCAGATTCTGGAACACTCCGGCAAGACTGGAGCCTCGGTTGACGAACAGAGCCTCCAGGGATTCAGGCGTGATCAGAAGCACCCCTTCAGGCGACTTCAGGAAGCGATGCTTTTTACTTGATGAAATGTCGCCATGCCAAGCCACCACGGGAATTTCGAGCTGCTCACAGAGGCGGCCGAGTCTGTCCCATTGATCATTGATCAAGGCTTTGAGGGGACTAATGTACAACACCGACCCAGATGGGTCGTAGTCGTTCAGCAAATTGGTGAGTATGGGGAGGAACGCAGCCTCAGTTTTCCCCGCCGCTGTTGCGGCGGCAATGATGACATCCTGATCGGCATCCACCAGTACCGGCACAGCCCTTTCCTGGGCGTCACGTAAGGACGTCCAGCCTTCAGCCCAAATCCATCGCTGAATACGGGGTTCCAGCTGGTCGAATCCCGATGACTCAGAGTGTGAAGGTGGCAAGTTCATCGTCCGCGTCGACCTTCGTGTCATCTTCTCCGCCCAGGTCTTTGGCTACCTCGACACCTCCCAGCAGCGTTTTCCAGTCAGCACCAGGGTTTTGCTCCAGGATGGCCAGCAGATTGATAAATGCAGTGATCGTGGTGCGCGGCGTGCGGAAGTAGGCTTCACCCAAGCGCTGATTACAGTGCGCCATAAACAGGGGGAGCGCTTCGTCAGGCAGTAGATATTTTTCGACATCGCCGCCCGCGTAAACATGGCGAAGCTTCTGCAGCAGTACATAGAAGTCTTCGGGGGTGAGGCTGGTCAGGCGAATCACCGGGCCCGACAGATCCACCAGCCCTGACTTGGCAAACGAGTTCTCAGCCAGACGCGATTGTAGGGCGGGGTAGCTAAACAGGCCTCGGCGAGTGTCCATCAAGAACTCTGGGGTACCGCCCAGGACGAATCCGAGACCCTCAGAGGATCCCTGGAGCGAATCATTGAGGATGCGCAGGATCTGCTCGTAGTTGGCATTGCGTGCCTGCGTGTTGGCCAGCTTGTAGAGGTTGACCAACTCGTCGAGGCAGATCATCAGACCGCCAAAACCTGCGAGTCTGACGAATCTCGACAGCAGCTTGAGCTGATCGTAGACTGAGGCATCATCAATGATGGTTCGCACACCTAGGACTGCGCGGGCATCGGTCTTGGTGGTGAACTCGCCACGCAACCAGCGAATAGCATCAGCCTTGAGTTGTTCGTTGCCTTCCTCGAAACCTCGGCAATACGCGGCGATTACTTCGGCGAAATCGTAGCCGTTGACCATTTCGGTCAACTCAGCCAAGTGTGCTCGAATGACAGTCTCACTGTCTGTGCCTGCCGCCTTGGCTTCCGTTTTGGCCTGTGAGATAAATTTTTCAACAATGCCTTGCATTGCACCGCCGTCGGGTTTGGTGCGTGTCGACATGTTCTTGGCCAGCTCGGAATAAAGCGAGCGTGCTTGGCCGCCCGTAGCGTGTAACCTACGATCAGGATTTAAGTCAGCGTGCATGGTGACGAGTTTGCGCTCCATGGCGATGGCTCGAACCAGGTTCAAAAAGAATGTTTTGCCTGCACCGTACTCACCAATCACCACTCGAAATGCCGATCCGCTCTCGACCAGGCGATTGACGTCCTTGATCAGTGCATCCAGCTCTCCCACCCGGCCAACCTGAATCAAATGTTGACCGACGCGAGGAACAACGCCTGCACGCAACGATTGGATGACCGCGTCGCGATCCTTGGCTCTGATAGTGCTCATAGGGCTAGTTCTTCCAGAATGTCGGTATTGATCTCGATGGGATCATCCCCTTCGGTGACGGGCATGTCGAAACGCTCAAAAGCCATGTCATTGATTTGCTCCAGGGCGCCATCGAGCATCAGCTCCATATCGCTGGCAGCAGCTTCAAGTTCGGATCGGCTCCATTCGGCACGGGAAATCAACAAGCGCAAGAATGCAGAATGTTCCAGATCGAGGCCGGCAACGTCAGCAATGGTCTCGATCGCCGACTCCACAGTCTCTACGGCCTGTTCCGGTTCCTCAACCCGGTCATCTGTGAACACCTGGGCGAGGAGGGCAGAGACTTCAGCCGTTTCACGTTGCAGCTCAGCAATGCGTTCGTGATCGAGCACGAAGCCCTGTTTTGCAACGGCGGCTGATTGTGTGCCGGGTTCGGTTGAAGTGGAGCTTGTTGCAGGTTTGACGGGAGTAATACTCGCACCGGCTGCGGCGCCGTGAAGATCGCTGTAGAGCAATTGACTATCCAGTTGCAGCGCCTTGTAAACACGCTCAAGAAGTTTCACTTCAGCAGGGCTGACGATTCCATCGGCTTGAGCCAAGTGAGCCAGGAAACTGGCAATCGTGCGCTTGGCTTCGACAGTTAGTGGATCGAGCTTTTTCTTCAAGCTTGCCAGCGTTGGTGGTTGCTGGATTTGAATCTGCAGGTGCGCCTTGAGACGTTTGCGATGGGCAACGCTCAGGTGGCTCCAGGAGTCGATGTGCTGAGCAAGCAGTGAGACTTCTTCATTGGATGTATCACCGTCGGCAGAGGCTACTGAACTGGCCAGATCGAGTGTGACAGAGGCCGCGTTGTAGGCCGCCGACGCTCGCAGTGATCCGTCCTCAGCTTGGGTCACGAACAGCGCGATACGATCTTCAGCTTTTGGAGTCCTGCTCCCAGCGAGAACATCAGGCTCCATACCGATATGAAGTGATTCCAATGCACGAGCAAGGGCCAGAACCTTGTCACGAGATAACATACCGGCGCTTTTGAATCGACCGGCAAGTTCTCCAAAGCTCATGACAATCAGATCGTCACCGATTCTGCTTTGAATCTCATCCAACTCCGTACGGGCTGTAGCTGGCCATAGGGTGACTGGAAGTTGCAGCAGGCCTTCAAGGGCTTCTGCGCTTTCAGGGTTTCGGCCTAGATATCGGCTGTAGGGCTCTAGCTCGCTGGTGCATAGCTCCACTAACGATTGCAGACTTTTGCGCGTTCCCGAGGTTGCCATGACATCAGGAAGATCACCCACGTTAAGCGAGGGGGCCATTAGAACTGCCGAGGCAGGTCGATAGCTGGCTTTAAGCTTGGTCTTGTTTTGGGCGAGCATTAGACCCGCAGGATGTGTACTGGCGTACTTGAGCTTGAACAGCGCCGCGAAGACATTCCTGCACCGAGTTACAGGAGTGCGCTTGCTGATATTGGGGTCAGCTAACGCCCATGCCAATGCCCAGGTTGCATCAAGTGGTCGTTTGTTTGCGGCGTGTTGCCCCAAACCAATACGCAGTGGAAGCGGCATTTCATAGCTGTAAACAACTGCATCGGGAGGTGGGCCAAGGTAAAGGCTGGGGTCGAGCGATTGATTGCTCAGGTAATCTAGAAAGCCCTCTGCGTACCCTCTAAACGATCGGCTCTCCCCATAAATACTGAGCAATCGTTGGACTTCTTTGACGATCAGGGGGATTTCGGCCTTAACCTGCGGATCGCTTACTGCGTCAACAAGAGCACGGCGCTCAAGGCCATAGAAAAACAGAAATACGTAGCCAGTATCTGCCAGCGGATCACGCCGTCCGCCTTCTAGCCACTGCAGGTAACCGCGCCGAGCTTCAGGCGAAATGGAATGGAAGCTCGGCCAGTAGGACATCAGCCGTTCTTCAATATCAACGTACGACTTGGCTATCCGTAGTTTGGGATTGAGCAGTGATGGCTCTTGCGCGTCGTATCGACCCAGCGCGCTTCCTACATAGAGCATTCCACCTGGAAGTGAAAAGCCAGCCACGGTAATTGACTCGCCCGCAGGCACCCACCGGGTATCTGATTTCTGCTTGCTCGCATCTGGGATTTTGAAGGAGGCGGAAGAAGGGGAGCCGAGTTGGACGGTATAAAAGTCGGAGGCTTCTTCAGACATATTGCTCGACGAAACCTCTTGCATCGAGAAGGTCACGTTCTTGTCGCGTGGCTCACGCAGAGGTTTTGTCGCTGAGGTAGATTTTTGCAACTGCGCAAGCTGCCGTTTCATGCGTGTGGCTAACAACCACATGACCCCACCGATGCAAGCAACCACGGCAATAGCGATCCATGCATTCTTCGGGATCGAAGCGAGCGCACCAAAAACCAGTGCAAAGATAATCAAGATGCCAGTGCCGCTGGAGTTTTTTGCTTTCTTCCTTGCCATGAGTATTTCAGCCTTGAGAGGTGGATGCTGGCGCAATGGAAGTATCCGACAAATGCATTCATAGGGCCATGGGCTACGCAGCGCTTCTGATCGGAAAAAACCATCAGAGACCCGAAGGCCTTAGCTGTCACAGTCGTCCTGGTGATCGAGCGCTTTGGCTATAGCCGTTTTTTTCCAACGGGTTGAATTACTCAAGCATGGAATATAGGCCTTCGATTGATTTTTTCCGCCAACCAGCTGTGACACTTAACTGGGCTGAGGTTTGATTACGTATGTGGATTTGTCTCAGCTCAACGGGCAGCTTCAGACCGGAACCAGGCGTTCGCAGGCGCCCGCTACCGGCCACCTTCTGCCAGTCAAGCAATACAGCCTAGTGGTAAGGCGGCATGCAATCGGCTGGTCAACACAAATGCAACTGACTGGTCACAAGTGTGCAATTGCGCAATTGACTGGCACTTCCAAGTTTGACCAAGTCCGGATGGTATTCAGTCCTCCGTATCACTCTGCAATTCTAACAAGTCACACACCTGGCAATTAAGGTACTGGCAGATCGTTTCTAGATCCTTGAGCTCCACCCGTTGCGCGGTCTCGTGATAGAGCCGCGTGAGGGTTCCGCGATTGATCCCTGTGTCCCTGACCACGTCACTTATCTTCAGTTTCCGCTCGCCGAGTAAGCGAGATAAATGGCACTTGACCATCCCATCCTCCAAAAAATGATCTTCAGAAGATCATTTTGTTCTTGCAAAGCTCAAGGTGAGCGTTATATTGATCTGCAGGAGATCATTATGAGGTATCAGAGACTCATAAGAATCCGCTGCCGTTCAATTTAGCAGAGAGGGCATAACCATGTCTCACACTTACCTGACTACCGAAGAGTTGGCCACGCGCATGAAGTACGACGCGCGCACCATCCGTAATCGCTTGAAAGATTCAGTTCTGCTTGAAGGGATTCACTACTTCCGCCCCTTTGGCGGCCGCAAGATTCTTTTCATCTGGGAAGCCGTCGAAGAAGACATGCAGAAATTCTCGCGGACTTCCGGGCTGGTCCCCATGGCTGGGGGAGGCATCTGTCATGGGTAAGATTCGAGCTCGTGCCGACAACGAGAAGTTGTTCTTTGACTTCACCTACCTGGATCAACGCTGTCGCGAGCAGACCACGCTATCTGATACGCCCGCTAACCGGAAAAAGCTGCAGAAGATCTTGGAGCGCATCGAAGCAGAAATCACCCTTGGGAGCTTCGACTATGCCAGCTACTTTCCTCAAAGCAGCAAAGTACTGGAGATTAGTAGGTTGCAGGCTGGCTGTGCATCGCTTAAAACACCACTGTTCAAGGATTTTGCCGAGCTGTGGTTTGAGGAGATGAGGGTCGAGTGGCGTGATACGCACGCCAAAACCGTACGCCTTACTCTCGATAAGCACTTGCTGCCTGAGTTTGGCAAAAAAGAGGTCAGCGCCATCACCAAAGCAGAACTTCTGTCTTTTCGCTCGGCACTCGGCAAAGTCCCCGGGCAGAAAGGCCAGAGTCTGACGGCGACGCGAATCAACCACATCATGACGCCATTGCGCATGATCCTTAGTGAGGCAGCTGACCGCTTCGAGTTTACCTCGCCATACCTCAACATCAAATCACTGAAAGTCCCCAAGACAGATGTGGAGCCCTTCACCCTGGATGAGGTACTGCAGATTCTCGGTGTCGTGCGTGAGGACTTCCGCAACTACTACACCGTGCGCTTCTTCACCGGCCTGCGCACAGCCGAAGTTGATGGTTTGCAGTGGAAGTACGTCGACTTTCAGCGTCGGCAGATTCTGATCCGTGAAACTTGGGTGGGCGGCAAGCTCGACTACACCAAGAACGACGGGTCACAGCGTGAAATCGACATGTCCGAGCCGGTTTACCAGGCGCTCATCGGCCAGCGGGAGAAAACCGGAAGCGGCCAGTTCGTCTTCTGCACCCGCGAAGGTACGCCGCACGCATACCGCAACATCAACGACCGGGTTTGGTACCCGCTGCTGCGACACCTGGGTTTGCGTAGTCGGCGTCCCTACCAAACCCGCCATACAGCCGCGACCCTCTGGCTGGCGGCTGGTGAAAACCCGGAGTGGATCGCCCGGCAGATGGGGCACACCACGACCGAGATGCTGTTCCGTGTTTACTCGCGCTATGTCCCCAACCTGACTCGTCGTGATGGCAGTGCCTTCGACAACCTGATTAAAGCTAATCTCAAGGCCTGAGGAGTTCCACCATGAAACTGATCAAACGTGACAACGTGACTCTTCTGCATCCATCGATGGAGGCTCGTGAGCATAATTACCTCAAGCATCTGGCTTCAGCCATGAGTCACTACCTCGAGAACCCGCATGGCACTGAGCTTGTTTGTATCCTGGGCTCTGGCTACGAGAAGGATAACCGGCATGCCCTCGAAACCTGGGTCGACTACCACCGTAATGAAGTTTTCGAAAAACGCCTGGAGGGGCGTAGCCCGCTGGACTTCTTAATCGAGAAGCTTGAGTGTCTGCTGGGTAACTAAATTTATAAGGGCCGGAAGGCCCTTCGTTCGCTCGGCCGCATCGGTTGTCCACATCGCGGGTTAACCTTTCAGTGATAAGGCTAATACTCAAAGGGAGACGCAGGGCATAAATCGTGCGCAGCAGCACGGCACGGTTTAGGCACAGAATTGGCACAGCCCAAAACAAAAGGGCCTAGGTTTTCACCTAAGCCCTTGTTTTGTATGGCGCACCAGGCGGGATTCGAACCCACGACCCCTGCCTTCGGAGGGCAGTACTCTATCCAGCTGAGCTACTGGTGCGTAATGAAGCAGGCCGTTGGCCCTAGACTGCAATCGGCTGCTGTAAAACCATTGGCTTTCGCAGTGGCGAGGGGCGCGGGAGCGCTTGCAGTGCGGGCGCAATGATACGCATCTATGGCGTTTGAGTCCATGCCTGCGCATTGTTCGTGATTCTGCACATTAATAGCGTTTTGTGGTTTCGTTTATCGGTAAACAATAAAAAACCGCTTATTTTTGTACATTTTTTTGCACAGACTATTGCCCTTTACCCCTTGCGACCCTAGGATTCGTTTGAGATTTCAAACGCTCCTGCTGCGACTATCCGGAACTCTTGCGACAGAGTCCTTTCGAATTCTATAAGCGGGATGAAGCGTTAGCGTTTTATTTTGCATTTATTCAATGGGTTTTTACCCCCGGCGCCACCATTAACCATCCGACGCTGGTGTCGGGAAGAGGAGACTGTCATGCAATTAAAAGACACCCAGCTGTTCCGTCAGCAGGCATACATTGATGGTACCTGGCTTGATGCGGACAACGGTCAGACTATCAAGGTCAACAACCCGGCCACGGGTGAAATCATCGGCACTGTGCCGAAGATGGGCGCTGCCGAAACACGTCGCGCTATTGAAGCAGCGGATCGTGCACTGCCGGCTTGGCGCGCACTGACTGCCAAAGAGCGCGCGAACAAGCTGCGCCGTTGGTATGAATTGCTGATTGAAAACCAGGACGACCTGGGTCGCCTGATGACCCTTGAGCAGGGCAAGCCGCTGACTGAAGCCAAGGGCGAAATTGCTTACGCGGCCTCGTTTATCGAGTGGTTCGCAGAAGAAGCCAAGCGTATTTATGGCGACGTGATTCCTGGCCATCAACCAGACAAGCGCCTGATCGTGATGAAGCAGCCAATCGGTGTGACCGCCGCGATTACGCCGTGGAACTTCCCGGCTGCGATGATCACCCGTAAAGCCGGTCCTGCACTGGCAGCGGGCTGCACCATGGTCATCAAGCCTGCCTCGCAGACTCCGTTCTCGGCACTGGCGTTGGTGGTTCTGGCTGAGCGTGCTGGTATCCCGAAAGGCGTGCTGAGTGTCATCACTGGTAGCGCTGGCGATGTTGGCGGCGAGCTGACCAGCAACCCAACCGTACGTAAGCTGTCGTTCACTGGCTCGACTGAAATTGGTCGCCAGTTGATGGCCGAATGTGCCCAAGACATCAAGAAAGTGTCGCTGGAGTTGGGTGGCAACGCGCCATTTATCGTTTTTGACGACGCCGATCTGGACGCCGCTGTTGAAGGCGCGTTGATTTCCAAGTATCGCAACAACGGCCAGACCTGTGTTTGCGCCAACCGTCTGTACATTCAGGATGGCGTTTACGATGCCTTCGCCGAGAAGCTCAAGGCTGCAGTGGCCAAGCTGAATATCGGTAACGGTATGGAAGACGGTGTGACCACTGGCCCGCTGATCGACGACAAAGCCGTCGCCAAGGTCCAGGAACACATCGAAGACGCCGTTGGCAAGGGCGCCAAGGTACTGACTGGCGGTAAGCAGCACAGCCTGGGTGGCAGCTTCTTCGAGCCGACTATTCTGGTCGACGTGCCGCGCAACGCTGCAGTGGCTAAAGAAGAGACATTCGGCCCGCTGGCGCCGCTGTTCCGCTTCAAGGACGAGGCTGATGTTATCGCCATGTCTAACGACACCGAGTTCGGTCTGGCATCGTACTTCTATGCGCGTGACATGGGCCGTGTGTTCCGTGTTGCAGAAGCGCTGGAATACGGTATGGTCGGTGTTAACACCGGTTTGATCTCTAACGAAGTCGCTCCTTTCGGCGGCATCAAGGCTTCGGGTCTGGGCCGTGAAGGTTCCAAGTACGGCATCGAGGACTACCTGGAAATCAAATACCTCTGCCTGAGCATCTGATTACCTGCGTGCAATAGTGATATTGCGCGGGTGAGTGGGTGAGGGTTGTTCACTGGCAAGAGCCAACTGGACGCCCTTACCGGCCACCGTCTTGCCGGACGCCCGATTAGCGTGGCGCCGGCAAGTTTTAAACCACCCCTGTAGCCGGGCAACGGCGACGCAGTCGATCATCGAATGCATGCGTCGCAGGTTGTCGAGCTGCTTTGTCCTTGAACCACGCCACACGATGAGTGGCGAATGAGGAAGTCATGAGCAAGACCAACGAATCCTTGATGCAACGCCGTACTGCTGCCGTTCCACGCGGTGTAGGTCAGATCCACCCGATCTTCGCTGAAAAAGCGCTGAACGCAACCGTAACGGACGTTGAAGGTCGTGAGTTTATCGACTTCGCCGGCGGCATCGCCGTGCTCAACACCGGTCACCTGCACCCGAAAGTCATTGCTGCCGTGCAGGAACAACTGACCAAGCTGAGCCACACCTGCTTCCAGGTATTGGCTTACGAGCCGTACGTTGAAGTGTGCGAAAAGATCAACGGCAAAGTGCCAGGCGATTTCGACAAGAAAACCCTGCTGGTCACTACTGGTTCTGAAGCTGTTGAGAACGCCGTTAAAATCGCCCGCGCTGCTACTGGCCGTGCCGGCGTAATCGCGTTCACCGGCGGCTACCACGGCCGTACCATGATGACCCTCGGTCTGACCGGCAAGGTTGTTCCGTATTCGGCAGGCATGGGCCTGATGCCGGGCGGCGTGTTCCGTGCGCAGTATCCGTGTGAAATGCACGGCGTCAGCACTGACGACGCGATTGCCAGCATCGAGCGCATTTTCAAGAACGATGCCGAGCCTAAAGACATCGCTGCGATCATCATCGAGCCGGTTCAGGGCGAAGGTGGTTTCTACGTCGCACCGAAAGACTTCATGAAGCGTCTGCGCGCCCTGTGCGACCAGCACGGCATCCTGCTGATCGCTGACGAAGTACAGACCGGCGCTGGCCGTACCGGCACTTTCTTCGCGATGGAGCAGATGGGCGTTACTCCCGACCTGACCACTTTCGCCAAGTCGATTGCTGGTGGCTTCCCGTTGGCGGGCGTGTGCGGCAAGGCCGAATACATGGACGCGATCGCGCCGGGCGGTCTGGGCGGCACTTATGCCGGTAGCCCGATTGCTTGCGCGGCTGCTCTGGCGGTCATGGAAGTGTTTGAAGAAGAGAACCTGCTGGATCGCAGCAAGGCTGTCGGCGAGCGTCTGGTCACTGGCCTCAAGGCTATTCAGGCCAAGCACAAGTCGATCGGTGACGTGCGCGCACTGGGTTCGATGATCGCTGTTGAGCTGTTTGAAGATGGCGACCACCACAAGCCAGCTGCTGCTCTGGTAGGCCAGATTGTTGCCAAGGCACGTGACAAGGGTCTGATCCTGCTGTCGTGCGGTACATACGGCAACGTTCTGCGCGTGCTGGTGCCGGTAACTGCACCTGACGCACAGCTTGATCAGGGCCTGGCGATTATCGCTGAGTGCTTTGACGAACTGGCCTGAGGCTAGTTGCTAAAAAGACCCGCCAGCGTTAAGCGTTGGCGGGTCTTTTTTTGCCTGCAATTCAAGCTGAGTTAAAGGCCGAAACGGGCGGAGGCGGTGGGCAGAGGTTTGGTCAGGCTGCTCAGCGGTGCCGGTTCGGCAATCCAGTAGCCTTGTCCATAGTCGATACCCAGCGCGCGCAGGCACTCGAGCGAGTCTTGGGTCTCGACGAATTCAGCGACTGTTTGCAGGCCCAGTTGCTTGGCAATCTGCTGCATGGAGCCAACCATCGCCTGATTGATGCGGTCGTGTTCGATGCCGCGGATAAAGCTGCCGTCGATCTTGAGAATATCCAGCGGCAAATGACGCAGGTAAGCGTAGGACGCAAAACCGCTGCCGAAGTCGTCCAGCGCCACTTTGAAGCCCTGGCTGCGCAGGCTTTTCAGCCATTTGGTGGACACCGCAAGCTCTCCCAGTGCGACCATTTCGGTGACTTCGATACACACTTTGTGTGGCGGAATTCCTTTGCTCATCAACTCCTGCGACAAGAAGATGTGGAAGCTGGCATCAAGCAACGAGTGCGTGCTGAGGTTGAGATTGACCTGGCCCAACTGCTGCAGGTGCTCCGGGTTATTGCTCAGCCATTGGCACAGGTTGCGCACCACCCAGCGGTCGATATCGACCAGCAGGCTGTAGCGTTCAGCCGCGCGCATGAAGCGCTCGGGGCTAATGAACTCGCCAGTCGCCGGGTCGCAATAACGCAGCAGCAACTCATAGTGCAGTTCGTCACGTACTGTTTGCAGAGGCATGACCGGCTGGAAAAACAGCACGAAATGATTGCTGCGCATGGCTTCTTGCAGGCGGGTGATCCATTGCAACTGGCGTTGCTGTTCCTGCAATGCGCCGTCAGTCGGGTTGAACTGTTGAACCCGGTTGCGGCCCAGCACCTTGGCCTGCTGGCTGGCGCTGTCGGCCCAGCGCAGAGCGGTTTCCCAGTCACAAATATCTTGGCTGAGGGTGAGCACGCCGATGCTCGCATGCAGGCGGAACGGGGTGTTCTCCCAAATGAATACAAATTGCTCGACACTGCGGCGCAAACGCTCGGCCTGTCCCAGCGCGACGAAGTGATCTTGTTCGCGCAGCAGCACGACAAACTCATCGCCACCAATGCGCGCCAACTGCGCACTCTTCGGCAGCATGTTTTGCATATGCGCGGACAATTGCTTGAGCAACTGATCGCCCGCCGAATGGCCGCACAGGTCGTTCACCTGCTTGAACTGATCGAGGTCGATGTACAGCAGGTGGCTGAAACGGCTGGTGTCGTTGCTTAGCAGGCTCTGCTGGAGCAAGCGTTCGAGTTCCCTGCGATTGAGCAAGCCAGTCAATGAGTCATGTGCTGCCTGATGCTTGAGGCGGTCTTCAAGCTGGCGACGGTCACTGAGGTCGAAAATGATGCCTTCAATACAGGTATGGGCTGAGCGCAGATGCAACGAAAGGTAGACCCAATGACGCTTGCCATTAAGGTCGCGCAGCTGACACTCCTGGCTCACCGACGGGTGTGCGGCGTCCAGTTTTGCCACCAGCTTGGTCCATTGCGTTGTGCCCAGCAGCTTTTGCACGGGCAGTGCTTGCCAGCTTCCGTCTCCAGGCGTTGAGCCGAGAAAGCGGATCAGGCTGGGGTTGGCTTCCAGCAGGGTGCCGTTGAGCGTGCAGCGGAAAATGCCTTCGCGTGCGCTATTGAACAAGGCGCGGTATTGCTCAAGGTTATCGATGGCTTGCGACTGGCTGCTGAGCAATGCCTTGCGTACGTTTTCAAGCTGGCGGTCGAGCACCGCGCTGAAAAGCAGCATGCTCAGCAGCGGCAAAAAGGTCTGCAGGGCATAGGCATCTGAAGGCAGGTTGATAATGCCCAGACGTCCCAGCGGAAGCACGGTCATCATCACCAGCGCACTGATCCAGCAGAGGAAATAGCCGCGCGAATAAGGCAGCCCTTTGATCAAGCTGAGTGTGACCACCAATGCCTGGAACAGGCCGACCAGCAACAAGACCAGGTTAAAGGCCTGGTAACCGCGGTAATCGTCGCTGTACACCGCGTTCCATAAGCTCACCAGCACGATGATGGCGATCAACACATTCAGTGCCAGTCGCAGCACAGTGCCGAGTTTCAGGCGCAGCGCGCTGATGATGAACAAGGTGCTGAAGATCAGCATTAACGGGTTGGCAACCTGCACCACGCGCTTGGAAAGCCACGGCCATTGACTGAACAGCAAATCAATCACGCCATGCAAGCTGGCGCTGTAAGCACACAAGGCCAGTGCGGTAATGCAGAAGTAGCCCAGTTGTTGTTCGCGCAGCGCGCGGAATTTGAGCATGTAAAAAACGGCCAGGCTCATCAAACCGCCAATCAACAGGCCACCGAGTAGCCAGTTTACGGCCACCAACAGGGTGTTTTTTTCACTGCTCACCAACTGCATTGGCAAGCTCACGGCTGAGGCGCTATGAACTCGCAGCAGCAGAGTATGTGGGCCTACGCCGAGCCTTGGCAGGGTCAGCATAAAGCGTGGAAACGGCTCGCCCCGCTGCAGGAATGGCAGGTGATCGCCGCTGTAAATCGGCGCAATTAAACGGTCGCGGTCGTACAACCACAGTTCAATGTCGTCGGTGAAGGCTTGATCAATGATCATCTCGAGCTGCATGGCGGGCGGCGCATTCAGCTCGAATGCCACCCACCAGGCACTGTCGGAGTAACCCAGACGCGGAGTGCCGGCGACTAACTTACCCTGGCTGCGAATTTGATTGAGCGCCTCGTTGGCGGTGAGCGCCGAGTTGCGGTCTTCGAGTACGAGTACCTGTTTGATATCTACCGGTTTAACCAATTGCTCGGCAGTCATTGTCTGCATTGGCAGCGTGGCCGCGGGAACGGCGACGCTGAAGGCCAGCAGTAGCAGTGAAAGCAGCAGATTGATAAATGGCAAAGTAGGCGTCCGCAAGAATATTCGGGGTAACTCGGCTCTCTTGCCTGGGTCACCGCTGCCGCTAGCAGGGTGACCGAGAGCTTGAAAGTGCTGCAAGTTCGCCAGTCGCCTGAGCGCGTGGCTTTTTTATTTGCCGAGTAGGGTGCGGGCGAATATCAGAGTGCCCACTCCCCAGGCACTATTTACCAGAAAACCGATAAAAAAACGTCCAGGCAATTGGCTTAAATTAAAGCCCATTCCTTTAAGCGGGAAAACAACAATTAGTGCTACTAATGTCAACGCAATGCCGCCAAAAAACAGGCCTTTCAGCCACGGCTGCGGCTGGTCTGCCTGCCAGCGGAAAACCGAGAGCATGACTATGCCCCAGACTCCACCCCAAAAGGCCGCAGAAAGTATCGACGGCACACCCAAAGGTGCGGTTTGCGCCATATTGAAAGGGGCGACCGGAACAATTCCGGCACCATGCAGCAGCCCTAAAATCGGCTGATGAAAGAAAATTACCGCAAGAAATCCGGCAACGAAGAACAGGCATAGGCGTAACATCGGAAACCTCATTGCTTGGTTGTGAACGCATAGTTTTGTATAGCAGTTATGCTGAAAATAATTGTCTGCGCTTGTAATTAATTCAGCTTTTAAAGCTCTATTGCCTAGATTAATTTTTGGAGTTCCCTGTGCGCGCAATGCTTCCTTTACTTGATGATCTGGCTTTCCCGCCGATTACTCGCGGTGCGCTTGAAGCCCTGCAGATCAATTTAACCTACCTGTGTAATCAGCGCTGCTTGCATTGCCATGTGAATGCCGGGCCAACGCGCACAGAAGCGATGACTGACGACAGCCTGCAGCTGCTGCATCAGGTGATCGACGCGCATCCTGTGCATACCCTGGATTTGACTGGCGGCGCGCCCGAGATGCACCCGCGCTTTCGCGAAATCGTCACGCACGCGCGCCGCGAAGGTTTGCGCGTTATTGACCGTTGCAATCTGACCATTCTCAGCGAGCCAGGCTATGAAGATCTTGCGCAATTTCTGGCCGAGCAGCAGGTTGAGGTTACCGCTTCGCTGCCCTGCTATTCGCGCGACAACGTCGACAAACAACGCGGTGACGGCGTGTTCGACGCCAGCATCATCGGCCTGCAAAAACTCAATGCGCTAGGTTACGGCCAACCCGGCAGTGGCCTCATTCTCAACCTTGTGTATAACCCGCAAGGTCCCACCTTGCCGCCTCCGCAAGTGGCGCTGGAAGCCGATTACAAAAGCCATCTGGCGGAAGATTTCGGCATCGTTTTCAATCACGTGCTCACCATCACCAACCAACCTATCGCACGGTTCGGCAGCACACTCGTGAGCAAGGGACAGTTCAACGGCTATATGCAGTTGTTGCGTGACAGCTACAGGGCCGAGAATCTGCCTAACGTGATGTGCCGCTCGCTGGTCAGTGTCGATTGGCAAGGCTATTTATACGATTGCGACTTCAACCAGATGCTTGACCTGCCGCTGGAAATTGCCGGGCAAGTCATTGCCCGCCAACGCCCGCACTTGCGGGACCTGCTCAATACCTCGCTGTCCGGAAATGCCATCGTCACCCGTGATCACTGCTTTGCCTGCACCGCCGGGCAAGGTTCTAGTTGTGCTGGCGCTCTCAACTCTTAAGGATCATCGCTATGCAACCCAACTCGGCTATTGGGCTGTTTTTCTGGGGCTTTTTGTTGGTCTACGGCGTGCTGATGATCGTGTTGTCGCCACGTGCGGTGACTGTCGGCGGCTTCTTCAACGGTGAGGACAATCAGGGTCGCAGTGCGGCGCCGTGGTTGCTGACGTCGAGTATTTTCATCAGCTGGATCTTTGCCAAATCGGTCACCAATGCGGCCAATCTGGGTGCCAGTTACGGTCTGGTCGGCGGTCTGGCGTACGCCACTTACTGGCTGTCGATCCCGCTGGCCGGGTTTGTCATTTATCGCCTGCGGCGGCGCTTTGCAGCGACCGGTCTGGTGAGTTTTCTCAGCAGCAACTACGGGCGTGGTGCGGCGCTGGCTTTCTCGGCGGCGATTCTGATTCGTCTGTTCAATGAGGTCTGGAGCAACACGGCGGTGGTCGGCGGCTATTACGGCGACTCCGGCAGTACCGAGTTCATCGTGGCGGCCTTGCTGTTCACCGCCGTCACGCTTGCCTACAGCCTGCGTGGCGGGTTGCGCAGCTCAATCCTCACCGACGCAGCGCAAGCCGCTATTTTTGTTGTCGCACTGATCTGGGTGCTCGGGCTGGTGCTGCCTGCGCATACCCCGCGCGAGTTGGCGAGCACCAGCCACTGGGCGCTCGACAGCGGCGTCGACCTGCTGCTGGTCGCGGGCTTGCAGATATTCAGCTATGGCTTTCACGACCCGGTGCTGACCGACCGGGGTTTTATCAGCGAAGAGAAAACCATGCGCCGCTCGTTCCTGATAGCCGGCGTGTTGGGTTTCTTCGCAATTCTGGCGTTCAGTCTGATCGGCGTGCATGCACAGCTCACCGGTTTGCCAGCCTCCGATAACGTGCCGGCGGCATTGGCGAAAACCCTCGGTGTGGGCGCCTTGATGGTAATGACCGTGGTGATGGTGTCGGCGGCGGGCTCGACCCTCGACTCGACATTTTCCAGCCTGGCCAAGCTGGTGGGCCGTGAATTGCCGCAAATGGCAGGCCGCGATCTCGGCCAGAAAGCCATCGGCGTCGGCATGGCCGTAATGATGGTATTTGCCGTGTTGGGCAATCTGCCGATGATCGCGGGCACCGACATTCTCAAGGCCACCACGATCAGTGGCACCATGGTGATTGGTTTGGCGCCTGTGTTCTTGTTGCATGGTTGGGTTAAACCGACGCGCCTTGGTTTTCACCTGAGTTTCTGGTGCGGCATCGTTTTAGGTGTGGGCCTGAGTCTGGGCTGGGTGCCGCAAAGCTGGGCGATTGGCGACGGTAAGTACGCGCTGTTACTGGGCGTCAATCTGTATGGATTAATCCTCTGCACGCTGGGCTATGTGATCGCCGGCTGGTGCGCACCTTCCACTCAATCAAGGATGCTTTCATGACTACTCTGATCCCGCGTCAACCTGTGCCTGCACTTAAAGTCTCGCTGATGCCCGAGGGCCAGTGGCAGCTGAATTCTCCTGCCCCCGAACACTTCACCCTGCTGGTGTTTTATCGCGGCCTGCACTGCCCGCTGTGCCGTAAATCCTTGCAGGAACTCAATGGGCTGATCGAACGTTTCAACGCGTTGGGTGTGTCCGTGCTGGCGTTGTCTACCGACAGCCATGAGCGTGCGGAAAAAACTCAGCAAACCTGGGCTATCGGCAATGTGCCGCTGGGTTATGGCGTGAGCATTGAAGAGGCGCGTAACTGGGGCTTGTTTGTCTCGACCGGCAAGGGTGAAAAAGAGCCCGCGTTGTTTGGCGAGCCGGGAGTATTTCTGGTGCGCCCGGACGGCACCTTGTATATGTCGGCGGTGAACACCATGCCGTTTGCGCGGCCGCATTTCGACGAGATTCTCGGTGCCATCGAATACGTCATCAACAACAACTACCCGGCACGCGGAGAAGCCTGAGCATGAACCTGCGTGCGGGGCGTGATTGCCCGTTGGACTATCGCCTGCCGCCGCAGGCATTCAGCAGCCCCGCCAGCCTTGCGACCGATGTGTTGTACGTGGTTGGCGGGCTGTACGGCAATCGTCAGGCGTTGGCCGCGTTACAAAAGCGTCTGCAAGCCGAGCCAGCAGCGCGGGTTGTGTTCAATGGCGATGCACATTGGTTTGATCGCGATCCCGAGATATTCGTGGCCATCGAGCAGGGCCTGCAGGCGCATATCGTCTTGCGCGGCAATGTCGAGACCGAGTTGGGTCGCGACTCTGCCAGTGGTGCAGGTTGCGGCTGCGCTTATCCGGCCAGCGTGGACGACGCCGTGGTGCACCGCTCGAATGCGATTCAGGCCGAACTCAACAACACCGTGCAGGGCATCAGCGGCATGGCGGCCAGATTGGCGGCGCGCCCCGCCACTGCGCTGGTGACGGTGGGCGGTCGCCGCGTGGCGATCAGTCATGGCGATGAGCAGTCGCTGGCAGGCTGGAGTTGCTCGCGTGAAGCATTGGCCAGCGAGGCGCGCAGAGAGCAGCTTGATCAGTGGTTCGAGACGCACAATATAGAGGTGCTGGCGACCAGTCACACCTGCTCGGCGGTGGCGCTCAACCTGCAGCACGGCGCGTTGATCAATAACGGCGCCAGTGGCTTGCCCAATTTCAATAACGGTCGCTACGGCGTGCTCAGCCGCATTGCCACGCATCCACATCCGGCGGCGTTGTACCGGGCAGAGCGTGACGGCTTGTATATCGAGGCGCTGGCACTGAATTACGAACATGGCGCATTTCTGGCCGATTTTGACCGGCAATGGCCGCACGCAAGCCCGGGCGCGTTGTCCTACCGAGCACAAGTACTTGGCGCGACTGAAGATACTCCTCAGTCCGCGCTGCTGGCAGGCTTCAGCCTGTGCCAGACCCTATGCGCACTGGAGGCGCTGGAATCATGAATAGCCGTAAATTAGTTCTGATGGGTGTGATTCTGGCGCTTATTGGCAGTTTCTTCGTTTTCGATCTGGGCCAGTATCTGAGCCTCGACGCCATCAAGGCCCAACAAGCAGCGCTGAATGCACAGGTCAGCGCTGAGCCATTGTTGGCGGCCGGTGTATTTTTTGCGGCGTACGTAGCTGTTACCGCCTTGTCGTTACCGGGCGCAGCCTTGATGACCCTGCTCGGCGGCGCGCTGTTCGGCTTGCTCGAAGGCTTTGTGCTGGTTTCATTTGCGTCAGTGCTGGGCGCCACACTGGCCATGCTCAGCAGTCGCTTTCTGTTGCGTGACTGGGTGCAATCCCGATTCGGCAAACGCCTTGCGAGTATCGATCAGGGCATTGAGCGAGAAGGCGCGTTCTACCTGTTTGCCCTGCGTCTGGTGCCGATCTTTCCCTTTTTCCTGATCAATCTGGCAATGGGCCTGACGCGTCTGCCAACGCGCACATTCTGGTGGGTTAGCCAGCTCGGGATGTTGCCCGGCACCTTGGTTTATGTGAATGCGGGCCGCGAACTGGGCCAGCTCGATTCGCTCAGCGGTATTCTCTCGCCAGACGTATTGGGCGCATTTGTGCTGCTGGGCATATTTCCGCTGATTGCGCGCAAGTTGCTCAGCATGATCAAGGCGCGTCGTGTGTATTCGGGTTGGGCGCGGCCGGACACTTTTGAACGCAACCTGCTGGTAATTGGCGCGGGCTCGGGCGGTTTGGTCAGCGCGTATATTGGTGCGGCGGTAAAGGCCAAGGTCAGCCTGATCGAGAAGCACAAAATGGGCGGCGATTGCCTGAATACCGGCTGCGTGCCGTCCAAGGCGTTGTTGCGTTCGGCCAAATTGGCCAATGAGCTGAACAAGGGCGCTGCGCTGGGTTTCAGTGACGTCAGTGGGCGGGTGGATTTTGCCGCCGTGATGGAGCGCGTGCAGCGCGTGATTACAGACATCGAGCCACACGACTCGATCGAGCGCTACAACGGTCTCGGCGTTGAGGTGATCACCGGCGAGGCAAAAATCACCTCGCCGTGGACAGTTGAAGTCAATGGCAAAACCATCAGCAGCCGCAGCCTGATCATTGCGGCGGGCGCGCGCCCGCTGGTGCCGAACATTCCCGGCCTCGATCAGGTGCGTGCTTACACCTCGGATACCATCTGGAGCCTGCGTGAGCAGCCGCGCTGGATGCTGGTGCTGGGCGGCGGGCCGATCGGTTGTGAGCTGGCGCAAGCCTTTCAGCGCCTCGGCAGTCAGGTGATTCAGGTTGAGCTGGATGAGCGTTTGCTGCCACGCGAAGACATCGATGCCAGTGAATTGTTGATGGCCAGCATGCGTGCAGATGGCGTCGACTTGCGCCTGCGCCACAAGGCCGAGCGTTTCGAGTGTGTGGATGGCGAACAGCGCATGATCGCCCGGCATCAGGATACCGGCGAAGAGGTGATTATTGCCTTCGACTGCCTGCTGCTGGCGCTGGGCCGTGTGGCCAATGTGACGGGTTATGGCGCCGAAGATCTCGATCTGGTGGTGCGCAAGAATGGCACGCTGGAAACCGACGAATACATGGCCACACGCTTTCCCAACGTGTATGCGGTTGGCGATGTAACCGGGCCGTATCAGTTCACCCATGTCGCGGCGCATCAGGCCTGGTACGCGGCGGTGAACTCTTTGTTCGGCGGCTTCAAACGCTTCAAGGTCGATTATCGCGTTATCCCCTATTGCACCTTCACCTCGCCTGAAATCGCCCGGGTTGGCTTGTCTGAGAACGAAGCCCGCCAGCAAGGTATCGAGTTTGAAGTGACGCGTTACGGCATCGACGACCTTGACCGGGCCATTGCAGACGAGGCCGCGCACGGCTATGTCAAAGTGCTTACCGAGCCCGGCAAAGATCGCATTCTCGGCGTGTGCATTGCCGGCGAACATGCCGGTGAATTGCTTGCCGAGTATGTGTTGGCGATGAAGCACAATCTGGGCATGAACAAGATTCTTGGCACCACTCACACGTATCCGACCATGAGCGAGGCGAATAAATACGCTGCCGGTGAGTGGAAGCGTGCGCATGCGCCGCAAGGCGTGTTGCGCTGGGTTGAACGGTTTCATACTTGGCGGAGAAGTTAATGCAAAAGCTGCTCTTGTCGCTGTTGCTGCTGGCGCCATTGGCGCAGGCACAGAACGTGATTACACCGTGGGCGGGAAGTGCCGGCGAGAGCAGTTGGACGACGCCGTGGCGGGTTGCCGATATTCCCAAATTGCAACCGCCGCAGCGTTCTGTAGTTGATATCGACGGACGCAATGCCTTGCAGATTCGCGCCGACTCGGCCGCTGGCGGGCTGTTGTTTCCGTTGGATTTGCCCGGCGATAAAGCCTGGCAGCTGAGCTGGCAATGGCGCATTGATAAAACCCTCAAGGCTGCGCGATTTGCCACCCGCGAGGGCGATGATTACGCGGCGCGGGTTTACGTGCTGCTGGACTATCCACTCGATACCTTGCCGTTTCTGACACGGCAGAAGATTCGCCTGGCGCGGACCTTTTACGATTCCAACTTGCCAGTTGCGACACTCAGCTACGTTTGGGATAACCGCGAAAAACCGGGCACTCATGCGCGCAGTGCGTATACCGAGCAAGTTGAGATGCGCGTGCTGCGCGGGCCTGAAACTGCGGTGCAACAGTGGCAAGAGGAGCAGCGTGATCTGCGCGCCGACGCAATTGCCGCTTTTGGCTCGGCGCCGAGCAAAATTCTCGGCGTGGTATTTGCCGCAGACAGCGATAATACCGGCGAGTCGCTGGTGAGCTATTTTGCCAAACCAGTGCTGCAAAACTCGGCGCCCTGAGAGTGCGCGGCATCAGCTATGCTCGGCCGCGTATAGCGCAGTCAACGTGTCTAACCCCTGTGCCCGGATATTCAAACGCCCAAACGCCTGGCGTTTGAGCAACGCGATGGAATGCCTTCATGACGCAATACGATCTGATACTGCTTGGCGCTGGTCATGCGCACCTTGGCGTACTCCGCCGCTGGGCCATGTTTGAGCGGCCGCAGGGGCGTATTGCGCTGGTCAGCGTTGGTCACCACGCCTGGTATTCGGGGATGTTGCCCGGCCTGATTAGCGGCCAGCATGCAGCGGATGATTGCCGTGTAGAGCTGGCGCCACTGTGTCGGGGCGCCAAAGTCGAGTTGATCGTCGATCAAGTCGCGGCGCTGCAAGCGGATACGCGTCAGGTACAACTCGCCAGCGGCGCCTGTTTGCAGGGCAAATGGTTGTCGCTGAATGTTGGTGGCGCGCTGAGTCAGCCCACGCAATCGGGCACTGCAATCGAGTGCCTTGCGGTCAAACCCTTCGAGTCGTTTCTGCAAGGCTGGCAGCGTTGGAAGGACGATCCGGCGCCAACGGCGATCATTGGCGGCGGCGCAGCCGGGGTGGAGTTGGCGCTGGCCATGGCCCGCCACGTGCCGCATCTTGCACTGTTTTGCTCCGGGCGTTTGCTCAGTGGTCACAACGCGGGCCTGCACTTGCGAGCGCTCGGCCACCTGCGTCAACGAAGGGTTAATGTTCGCGAATATTGCCCGATCAGCCATATCGAAAACGATCAGTTATTCAGTGAGCAGCAAGCGGTTTGGCAGGGCGCCAGAGTGTTGTTGGCCAGCGGCGCGGCGGCATTGCCGTGGCTGGCGCAGAGTGGGCTGGAATGTGATGCGCGTGGCTTCGTCAACATCGCGCCAACGCTGCAAAGTTTCTCGCACCCGCATGTGTTTGCCGTCGGTGATTGTTCTGCGCTGCCCGGCGCAATGCGCAGCGGCGTTTATGCCGTGCGTCAGGGCCCGGTACTGGCGAATAATCTGGCAGCGGTGCTTCACGGCACGCCGTTGCGTCGTTACCGGCCGCAACGGCAGAGCTTGGCTTTGCTGGCCACGGGCGATGGCGGCGCGCTGCTCGGCTGGCGCAACTGGAGTGCTGGTGGACAAATATTCGGGCGCTGGAAGGATTATCTCGACTACGGTTTTATCCGGCGCCACCAGTGGCAGGGCTGAAAGTTAAGCCTGCGCGATATTGTTTAGTCTTAAGCTAACTAAACGTGCAGTAACTTCTATTTAACTTGCGTATCTGCCTGTGCGAGCCTGATGGCCATGAACTCGATTGCAGATTTTTACCGCGTGCAGCCATTTCCCTCGCCCTTGTGCGCGTGGAGCTGTCTGGTTGCCGACCGGGTTAATCCGCTGCTGCCGCAAATCCTCGCATTCTGGGCGCTTTGGCATTGCCGCCATGCGCGCCCACCAGACTCTCTCACCGCTTAGTCTTAGCCCGGTTGCGCCCGCGACCTGGCGCTAATTGCCCCTGTTTTGGCTACCCGTCACTCCCAAAGAGCGGCTGGGTGATGCCTGTACCCATTATTCTGATAATAAAGAGAGTCACATGCACTTTGCGCCCATCGCAGAAGCCCAGGCGTTTCTCGCCAGTAATCCCGATATTGAAATGTTCGAGCTGTTCATCCTCGATGCCAACGGCGTCCCGCGCGGCAAGCTGTTGCACCGCGATGAATTGCTCGCGGTATACGCTGGTGGCCGACCGCTGCCGAGCACCATTCTGGGCCTGAGCATCAATGGTGAGGATGTTGAAGGCACCGGGCTGGTCTGGGATGTGGGTGATATCGACTGCCGCGCCTATCCGTTATCCGGGAGTTTGCAGCGCATGCCGTGGCGGCAGATTCCCACGGCGGCAGTGCAGGTCTGCATGCACCCGCAAGAAGGTATGCCGGCAACCGTCGCCGACCCCCGCCACTTGCTGGTCAAGATAATCGATCAGCTCAAAGCCGATGGCTACTATCCGGTCATGGCCTGCGAGCTGGAGTTTTATCTGCTCGATCAGAAACGCGACAGCAACGGCCACCCGCAGCCTGCACTGGACCGCAACGGCGAGCGTCCACGTACCACCCAGGTTTATGGTTTGCACGAACTGGAGCAGATTGAGCCGTTTCTGGCGGATCTTTATGCAGGTTGCCGTGAGCAGGGCATTCCGGCGCGTACGGCGATTTCTGAATATGCGCCGGGACAGGTTGAAATCACCCTCGAACACGGTGATGCGCTGGAGGCGATGGATCAGGCCGTGCGCTACAAACGTCTGGTCAAAGGCGTTGCGACCAAGCACGGCATGCAGGCCTGCTTTATGGCCAAGCCCTACGGCAAGATGGCGGGCACCGGCATGCACATGCATGTGAGCCTGGCCGACGCTCAGGGCAATAACCTGTTCGCCAGTGAAGATCCGGCCGGCACACCGCTGCTGCGCGAAACCGTTGGCGGCATGCTTGCTTCGCTGCTCGACACGCTGCTGTTCTTTTGCCCCAACGCCAACTCTTACCGACGCTTTCAGGCCAACAGTTATGCACCGCTGGCGCCAACCTGGGGTGTGGATAACCGTACCGTGAGTTTGCGCGTACCCGGCGGCCCGGCCAATACACGTCACATCGAACACCGTATTTGCGGCGCCGATGCCAACCCGTATCTGGCGGCGGCTGCGATTCTGGCGGCTATGCATCGCGGTATTCGCGAATCGATAGATCCGGGCGAACCGGTCACCGGCAATGGTTATGCACAGGCTGGTGAGAAATTGCCAACTGACTGGCTGGCGTCGCTGCGTGCACTGGAGCAGTCGAGCTGGGCGCGGGATGCATTCGGGTCTGAGTTCTTGCGGGTTTATTTGGCGGTTAAGCGTGAGGAGTATCGCCAGTTTGCGGCCGAAGTCAGCGAGCAAGACTGGCGGTGGTATCTAACCACCACCTAACCGGGTGGGTGTGGAGACACTGAAAACTACTGCGCTTAGGGATTGCGGCGTTAAAAACGGACTTTGAATGCTCATTTACGTTTGTAAACTCCGCTTCAAAGTCCGTTTTTGCCTTGCACTCCCGTCGCTCGCTACGTTTTCAGAGGCTCCAGCGGGAATCGTGGCTGGGGTCGAGAGCGAGAGCAAAGGCGAGAGCGGAAGCGGGGGTAAGGTCAAGGGCAAGGGCGGGGGCATGGTTTAGAGCGGGGGCGAGGGCGTTTGGGTGGCTTTTGGGCTTCGGCGGGATTTTTTTGAGAGTTTTGAGGCTGGGCCTGAGGGTTGGCTGAATTTTTTGTGAGGGGTTTTTATGAATGCTCAAGTTAATGGCGTGATTCCGGCGGCGGAGCGCTGTAAGTCGTATTACACCGCGACGCTTAATCAGGAGACTGATTATCCGACGCTGCAGGGTCAGGTCAGTGTTGATGTGGTGATTATTGGCGGTGGCTTTACCGGTGTTGCCAGTGCTGTCGAGTTGGCTGAGCGCGGGCTCAAGGTGGCGATTGTCGAGGCTAATAAAATTGGCTGGGGCGCGACCGGGCGTAATGGCGGGCAGGTGACGGGCAGCCTTTCAGGTGACGGTGCAATGCGTAAGCAGATGCGCAAGAAGCTGGGCGATGAGGTTGATGATTTTGTCTGGAATCTGCGCTGGCGCGGCCATGAGATCATCAAGCAGCGGGTCGAGAAATATTCGATCAATTGCGATCTTAAGCACGGCCATCTGCATGCTGCTTTCAAGCCGAGCCATATGACGGATTTGCAGGCCGATTACGAAGAAGCAGTGCGTCGTGGTATGGGCGCCGATGTGACCCTGCTTGACCGCGAAGGTGTCCGCGGCCAGCTGCAAACCGACCTGTATCAGGGCGCGATCAAGAACACCCGCAACATGCACCTGCACCCGCTTAATCTGTGCATTGGTGAAGCCAAGGCGGCAGAGAGCCTGGGTGCGTTGATTTTCGAGCACTCCGAGGTGCTGGAAATTGTTCATGGCGCTAACCCTGCGGTGATCACGGCGCAGGGCCGGATTGATGCCAAGCAGGTGCTGTTGGCGGGCGATGTGTACCACAAGCTGGAAAAGAAGAAGCTCAAGGGCATGATTTTCCCGGCCATGGGCGGCATTGTTACCACCGCGCCACTGGGCGAGTTGGCTGATCAGATCAATCCGCATGATCTGGCGGTTTACGATTGCCGCTTCGTCCTCGACTACTACCGGCTAACGGCCGACAAGCGCTTGCTGTTCGGCGGTGGCGCTAACTATTCGGGGCGTGATTCTCGCGATATCGCCGCCGAGTTGCGCCCCGGCATTGAAGCCACTTTTCCACAGCTAAAAGGGGTTGCCATCGACTTCCAGTGGAGCTGCGCGATGGGCATCGTGATCAACCGTATCCCGCAATTGGGCAAACTCTCGGATAACGTCTGGTTCTGTCAGGGTTACTCGGGCCACGGTATTGCGACCACTCATATCATGGGTGAAATCATGGCTAACGCCCTGACGGGCACGTTGGAGAAGTTCGATACCTTCGCCGGTTGCTCGCACATTAAAGTGCCAATGGGCGATGTGTTCGGCAACCCAATGCTTGCGGTCGGTATGTGGTACTACCAAATGCTGGAAAAACTGCGCTAAAACTGCGAAATCTGCTGCAATCCATCCGCGTAGGTGGTTTATTTGGAGGTGTGCGATCGTGCACCTCTAATAATAATGCAGCAGGTTTTTTGCCATGAAAACGCTCGAACAACACCTCGCCCAATACGCGGCTTATCACCGTGATCGTCGTAACATCATCAGCCACTTTATTGGTATTCCACTGATCGTTCTGGCCGTGGCTATTGTGCTTTCGCGCCCTGGTTTTGAGTGGGCGGGATTGTGGTATTCGCCTGCGCTGGTGGTCACTTGTGTGGCAAGCCTGTTCTACTTGCGGCTGGATATTGCGCTGGGTGTTTTAATGACCTTGCTGCTCGGCCTTTGCGTGTATACGGGCGCGGCACTGGCGCAACAATCCACTGCGCAGTGGTTGGGTTGGGGGCTGGGTTTGTTCGTGGTCGGTTGGGTGATTCAATTTGTCGGGCATTACTTTGAGGGGCGTAAACCGGCCTTTGTCGACGACATCATGGGTTTGGCAGTTGGCCCGCTGTTTGTCGTGGCCGAAGCGGCGTTTCTGCTGGGGCTGCGCAAGGATCTTGAGCGCTCGGTGGTTGCCAGCGCCGGGCCGACCTGCATTCGTAAGGCTTGATCAAGCCGCGGGCCGGCGCCAGCCGGCCCGCTCAGTTTTACTGCATGGCCATCCAGTTTTGCGTGAGAACACGGCTGTGACGATCTACGGTGATCGGCGCGAAAGGCCGGCCTGAGACGCTTTGCAAGGTGTTGCTCTTGCTGTTCATATCAGTCAACGCCGCTTTCAAATACTCCCAGCGCGCGTGCAGTTTCAGCGCAGCAGGTGTGTCTGTCTTGGCCAGCTTGGCCAATTCCTGGTCGATATCCGGCACCAGTTGGCGTTCATCCTGACCGAGGTAGGTGTCCGGTTGCTCGCGCGCGATCTCGAAGGTTCCCATGTACGAGCGGCTCAGGTATTGCACGCTGAGGTATTCGATCTTTGCCGGGAGTTCGCTGTGCGCCTCGCTAGGTTGCTGGCGCGCGGCGTGCAGAAACTCGCGCAGCGATTTGCTCAGGTCTTCCGGGTAGCGCCACGGAACGTTTTCGTCGCCCGGCCCGTAGCTCACGCCATTTTGCAGCTGCGTCACCAGCGCTGCATGGCTGGCTGTGAGTTCAGCACTGGGTTGCTCGACCTGATTCATGGCTGCTGCCAGCGCGGCGAGGTCGCTATCAAGGCGTTGTTTGTGTACTTCCTGAAAGCCTTCTCCACGCAGCAGAAGCAAGCTGCTGGTGGCCCGAGAGGCGTAGATCTGAATTTGCTCCTGGGGAATGATCTCAGCGGCAAATGTTTGCGGGGGTAGCCAGGCGATGAAGCCGACAATTGCTATCAATAGCTTTCGGTAAAACGAGGTTAAGCGCATTCCGGGGGTGCTCCTTATTATTTTTGTGAGCATTGCGGATGTATCGGGTGTAACACGTTACCCAGCCTCAAGGGTACCTTGTGGCCGCGCGGGTAGAATTACTCCAAAGAGTGATTTTAGGCAGTTTATTGCAATCGGCACGGCGAAAAACGCCAACCTCATCGCAGCTGTTGTGCAAAGTGGGCGGTTTTTACTGTGTTACGGGCTGCGCTTGGCGGCCACGATTGGCGCGGGATTGCTCAGTCCGCGGCGCGGATTGGGCTGAGCTCGGGCACGGCCGGTTCGCTGGCGAATACGCAGCGGTTGCGGCCTGCACGCTTGGCGTCCAGCAGGGCGGCATCGGCGCGGTTGAGGGTTTGCGAGTAGCTTTCTCCCGGGCGGTGTTCGGCAACTCCAAAGCTTGCCGAAACGCTCAGGGTTTCAGTGCTGACCCGCACGGAGAGGGATTCCAAGCCGCAGCGCACACGCTCGATAACGGGTGCGACATCTGACAAGTGTGTGTCTGGCAGCAAAATCAGAAACTCTTCGCCGCCCCAGCGTCCGCACAGGTCATAGGCGCGGATCTCGGCCTGTAAAACCCGGGCGATTTCTTCGAGCATGCGGTCGCCGATATCATGGCCCCAGGTGTCGTTAACCTGTTTGAAGTGGTCAACATCAACCATCGCCAGAACAAACGGCTGCTTGAGCCGTACTGCTCGGCCCACTTCTTCCTTAAGGCGTTCAATCAGCATGCGCCGGTTGGCCAGCGAGGTCAGCGGGTCACGGTTGGAGGCTTCCTGCAGCGCCAAATTGAGGTCGCGCATCATCTGCTGATAGCGGTCAGATATGCGTGCTACCTTCTCCAGCTTGCGCAGTTGCTTTTGGTAACGCTCCGACAGCGACAGGTTTTGCTCGCGTGCCAGCGACTGGTAACCATCCGAGATTCGCGCGATGCGTTCCAGACGATCGAGGCGCTCTATATTCTGCTGGTGCAGGCGCTCAAGTGCGGCGTGCAGCGGATGCCCCTGATACTCAGGTTCAGCCAGCAGTTTTTCGATCATTTGGTCCAGTTCGCGTTCGCGGCTCATGGGTTTACTCTTCGAATGCCAGAATGGAGAAGTCGAAGGTGCAGTCTTCGCGGAATTCTTCAGCCAGTTCCGCTACGCGCTCGTTGCGGTTGTCGTAGTGCCAGTTGACGCTGACACTGCGGCCTTGCTGGTGGGCATCTTCGAGCAGGTCGAAAATGTCCATCATGGCTTTGATCGAGCTGGTGTTGAGATACAGCAAGGTCAGTTCAAGCTTGAGCGGGCGCGCTTCGTCATTGAGATAGCGTTCAACCCACTGGATGACCTGATCAAACAACTCGAACGAGTTTTCAGGGTAGGAATCACCCTGCATCGCCAAGATGCCAGTCTGCCAATCGCCCTGAATCGCAGGGGTCGACTGGGTACTGGGAATATTCAATTCACTGGTGTTCATGTCCTTCAACTCCCTGTCAGATCACTGCACTGAGGCTAAAGAAGGCTTTGCCATCCGTTTGCTCGTGCAGGCTGGCCCGCAAGCAGGCACTAGATTTACGCGCTATGTCCAGCAAGCCGAGGCCGGCGCCACTGGCGGCACCTTCAGTGCGCGGCTTGCGCAGTTGTTCTTTGTAGGCCGCCTTGAGTTGGGCTTTGTCCATGCTGGCCAGGGTTTCGACGAACGCGACCAACTTGCGCCCATCCTCCAGCATGACCAGATTGCCGGATGAGACAACGTAATGGTTGTCTTCGTCACGGGCGATGGCCACGGTTGCCGAGGCGTCCTGTTCGTTAAAGCCTTGCTGGGTGGCATAGTGCCTGATGTTTTGAGTCATTTCGATGTAGACCCCAAACACATCCATGGCCGCTGATGGCTTGGCCTGGTCGGCTTGCAGATAGTTACGCAATGCAGTGCCGATTTCCTCGATCAAGCTGCGCGAGATCGGACCGTTGAAGCAGAGCATGACGCGCTGCCGGTTGTAGGCTTCGCGCATTGCTAACAGGTCTAACGATTCCATAGGAGCCCCTTGGTTGGTGAGCCATTCGGCTCAAAGCCTCTCACCCGATCACTGCTCTGGATCAAAGCGAAAAGACAGCACGGTAATATCGTCGCGTTGTGGCAGCTCGCCCTGATACTCAGCCAGCCGGCTGGCGAATACTGCATATTGTTCTTTTAACGGCAGCCGGGCATGTTCGCGCAGCATCTCGGTAAAGCGCCGGTTGCCAAAGCCAAAGCCCTGTTCGCCGCCTGCCTGATCGAGAAAGCCGTCGGTGCACATGTAGTACGTCCAGCCCGGATGCAATGTCAGTTGGTGATTCTGATACTCGCCCTGACGTTTGTCGCCAAGCGCCCGACGACCGCCATGCAGCTCTTCGACGGTTTCGCCGTCGCTCGCATATAAAGCAATCTTTGCGCCACTAAATAGCAATCGGCTGCGCGAACGGTCAAGCCACACCAACCCTGCGTCGGTATTGGTCGCCAGCGCCCGTGACAGCACGGCATCCCCGAGCATGCCGCGCAGCGCGAGGTCGGTTTCACGCAAGATCGCCGCCGGGTCCTGTTCACCCGCCACATCAATTGCGTGGTCGATTGCGGCGCGCGCAAGCATGGTCATCAACGCGCCGGGTACGCCGTGGCCTGCGCAGTCGAAAATGCCCAGCAAATAGCCATCCTGATTCTGCCGGTACACATAGAAGTCGCCGCCGACAATATCGCGCGGCTTCCACAGCACAAAGTGCTCATCGCCCAGTGAAGCACCGAGTTGGCGGTCCGGCAGAATAGCGCGCTGAATCAGGCTGGCGTAATCAATCGAGTCATCGATCTTCTTGTGCGCCGCGATCATTTCGCGGTTGGCTTTTTCGAGTTCCTGAGTGCGCTCCAGCACCTTGCCTTCCAGCTCGCCGGTGTGGCGACGCACCTGATCACTCATGCTCGCAAAGGCTTTCGACAGCTCACCGATTTCATCTTCGCGCTGAGACGTAATCGGTGCGTCGTAATTACCGCCGGCTATCGCTTTGGCGCTTTGCTGGAGGTCTTTCAGCGGGCGAATTACCAGGCCTTCTACCGCATAGCCAAAGCCCAGCAGCAGCACACACATCAACGCGGCCAGGCTGATTATCAGCAACCACAACCAGCGTTGGTCGATGAGGTGGGCGGCGTTGAGGTTGACTGACGTCAGAACATACCACTGCAGAGGCTCGATGTAGCTGAGCGCCAACAAGCGCGGCTGGCCTTGAATCTCGGCGTGCAGGGTTTGCACCCGCGTCGGATCGCGCTGAGCCTCGGCCATGGCTTTGCGCAGTGCCGGGCGGTCGGTTTCGTCGGTTAGCAGGTCGTACAGCTGCGTGTAAGCCGGATGTGCATCGCTGCTGACCTGGATAATGCCGTTGCTGTTGATCAGCATCGGCTCCACGCCCGGCTCCAGATCGCTGAGAATGGCTTTGATGAACGGTTGCAGGTTGAGATCGCTGCCGGTCATGCCCAGCAAATTGCTCTGCGCGTCACGTACCAGCACGTTGAAGCGCACTTGCAGGGTTTGATCGCGCTCGTTCTGCGAGACCAGCAACTGGTAATCGTCGGAAATGTTGCGGGCCTTGAAGTACCAGGCATCGGCGGCACTATCTGGCCCCAGCTTGTAGCGGCGGATTTGGCTGACCGGGCTGTCGGGTGTGTTCGAGTAATAATTGCGTGTGGCGTCGACTACAACGAAGTAACTTTTGTCGAGAAATTCGCTGCGAAAGCCTTCGGCTTCATCGAAAAAACGCGTGCGTTTAAGTGAGCTGCTTTCATCTTGCAGCCATTGGCGGGTGCCCAGCGAATGGGCAAGACGCTGTGACAGCGCCAGTTCGCGGCTGATTGGCGCGGCAATATGCTGGCGGTTGAGCTGGGTCAGATTGCGTGCGTAGGCTTCCGCAGAATGATCGCGGATATCCTTCATCGCTCCCCAACCGAACAGTAATGCCGGTATCAATGCCACTACGCAAGCCAACAGCAGTGCAACCGCCGACTTGCTGCGCAACCCCCAACGAGCTCCCATGCACAGCGTCCCTTGTGTCATAACCGACCTCTGCGGGCCGGATCTGTGACCCGCATTGTGCCGCTGCTTGGGAATACAGGCAAACTTATGCAGTGGCTATGGGCCGCCAATTGTCGGCGCAGCGAGAGGCACGTCACAAACTGCATCATTCAGTGGCAGGCGCTATTGATTGGCGAGCAGTGAAACCGACTTGATTTGTGCCCACACCTGCTGGTGTAACTGAATGCCCAGCTGGTTGAACGAGTAGCGGGTGATGCGCGCAAGAATTTGCTGACTGCCGATGGTCAAAGTGACCAAAACCTGCGCCTGACCCTCAAGCATGACCCAGCCTGCAACCGTTGCAGGCAACAGGTTGAGCACGCTGCTGTCCTCGGCACGGCTCAGGCTGAGGCTGATGTCGCGGGCTTTAAGCTTAACCCTCACCGCACTTGCGGAGGCCAGTGGGGCGTGAGTTATTTGCAGCATGACCGGGCTATTTTCCAGTTGGATATGCAGCAACTGGTATTCGCTGTCGTAATGCTTTACCACGCCATCGACAACGGCCTGTGCATCGTCGTCATGCATAAAGGGCAAGTTGGCGTTGAGCAGGCTCTCCTTGAGCGGCCCGCTGCTTGCAACGCGCCCGTCTTGCAAAACTACCAAATGGTCAGCCAGCCGGGCGACCTCATCGGGTGCGTGGCTGACATACAAAATGGGGATGCGCAGCTCCAGGTGCAAGCGTTCAAGATAAGGCAGCACCTCCGCTTTGCGCTTCAAATCGAGCGCCGCCAGCGGTTCATCCATCAGCAATAATTTGGGGCTGGTCAGCAGGGCGCGGGCGATTGCCACGCGCTGGCGCTCCCCACCGGAAAGCTTGGCCGGCATACGCGAGAGCAGATGGCCGATACCCAGCAACTCGACGGCCTGCGCCAGCGGCACTTCGCGCTGCGCTTTGGCTATGCGCTTGAGCCCGTATTGCAGATTGGCCTCGACAGACAGGTGGGCAAACAGATTGGCATCCTGAAAGACATAACCAATTGGGCGTTTGTGCGTGGGCAGAAATATTCCCCGGCTGCTGTCCTGCCAGCATTCACCATTGACCATCAACAAGCCTTCATCAGCTTGTTCAAGCCCGGCAACACAGCGCAGGCAGCTGGTTTTTCCCGAGCCCGAATCTCCGAACAGGCCAGTAATGCCCTGGCCGGGTAGATCAAGGTCTACATCAAGGCTGAACGCGCTGTAGCCCAGCTTGAAGCGCGCCTTAATTTGTTCATTCGCCGCACTCATTGCCAGCCCTGCTGTGTGCGGCGGCTGGAGTAAAGCGCCAGCAATATCACAAAGGAGAACAGCAGCATGCCGCCTGCCAACCAATGTGCTTGCGCGTATTGCAGCGACTCGACGTGGTTGTAGATCTGCACCGAGACCACCTGGGTTTTGCCCGGAATATTGCCGCCAATCATCAGCACCACACCAAACTCGCCAACAGTGTGGGCAAAACCAAGAATCGCTGCGGTGATAAAGCCGGGGCGGGCCAGCGGTACGACCACACTGAAAAAGCAGTCGCGCGGGCTGGCACGCAAAGTCGCCGCCGCCTCAAGCGGAGCATTGCCGATGGCTTCGAAGGCGTTCTGCAGCGGTTGCACGACAAAGGGTAATGAATAAAACACCGAACCAATCACCAGTCCGCTAAACGTGAAGGTCAATATTCCAAGACCAAGGCTCTCGGTGAGCTGCCCGAAAAAACCGTTCGGGCCCATGCTGATCAGCAGATAAAAACCGATAACTGTCGGCGGTAATACCAAGGGCAGGGCGACGATGGCACCGATTGGTTTTTTCAGCCACGAGCGGGTGCGCGCCAACCACCACGCGATTGGCGTGCCCAGGAACAGCAGCAGCACAGTGGTCAGCGAGGCCAGCTCCAGCGTCAGGAGAATCGCGCTGAGGTCATCTTTGCCGAGGGGCATGGGTTAGCGTCTCATGCTCATATTTTATAACCGTAAGCCTTGATTACCTTGGCGGCTTGCGGGCCTTTGAGGTATTCGAGCAAGGCCTTGGCGGCCGGGTTGGCAGCTCCTTTATTGAGCAGCACGGCGTCTTGTTTGATGGGCTGGTAATAAGACTCAGGTACTGTCCAGACCGAACCTTGCGTCAGCTTGCCGTCTTTGGAAACCTGCGATAACGCGACAAAGCCCAGTTCGGCATTGCCGGTCGAGACGAATTGCAGGGTTTGGCTGATGCTCTGGCCGACCACCAGTTTGTTTGCCAGCTGTTCGCTCAAGCCAAGCTTGGCCAGGGTCTGTGTGGCAGCAAGACCGTAAGGGGCCGTTTGCGGGTTGGCGATGGCCAGATGATCGAACTGGCCACGTGTGAGTACATCACCTGCAGCGTCTACCTGATCGGCTTTGGCCGACCACAACACCAACGTACCGGTGGCGTAAGTGAAGCGCGAGCCGGCAACCGTGGCCCCTGCGTCTTCAAGTTTTTTCGGGGTGCTGTCATCTGCCGAGAGGAACACTTCAAACGGCGCGCCGTTGTTGATTTGCGCATACAACTGGCCGGTAGCGCCGTAAGCGGCAACCACATCATGGCCGGTGTCCTGGCTGAATTGCTTGGCAATGGTTTGCATTGGCGCGGTGAAGTTGGCTGCGACTGCAACCTGAACCTGGTCGGCCAACGCCGTGCCGGAGAGCAGCAAGCCGATAACGCTGAGTAGAGTTTTTTGCATTGCCGGGTCCTTGTTCCGAGTCTGTTGCTGCGACAGAGAGTAGGACTGGATTCTAAGTAGCGCTATCTACTTTTGTATATAGCGATTTGTTGATTTAATTCTTACGCATCGACGCGGGTTGGCTGTGGACGTTTTGTTTGGGCTCAGACGTTGGCTTTGCGCCACACGCTGGCGAGCCAGGGTTGCTGCTCGCGGGGTAACCCGGCCGGGCGATAGTAATGCTCAAGCTCGCTGAAATCGGCCGCCTGCATCAGTTCGCGCCAGTGCGTCAGGTCGTAATACGCGCCGTAGCGCTCAGCGTTCCAGCCTTCCTGATTGTCTCCGCGTGGGTTGGAGCTGAATAGCACGCCACCGGATTTCAGCGTGGCATGCAGTTGGCTCAAAACACGCGGCAGGGCTTCGCTGGGAATGTGGAACAACACTGCATTGGTAAACACACCGTCAAAGTGCTCGGCGGGCAGTTGCAGCGCGAGAAAATCTTGCTGCCAAGCTTCGCATTGGCTTTCGGTGCGCGCCATTTCAACAAAGCTTGCCGAGCCATCAAGGCCAACCGGGTGATGACCGAGAGCGCGAAAGGTACGCAGGTCACGGCCCGGTCCGCAGCCGAAATCGAGGATTTGCAGCGGCGCGGGCGCGTCGATGTGGCGGAGCAGAGCCGCAATGTTCTGGCTCACGTCATGGTCACGCGTGCCATCGCGAAACGCTTCGGCGCGGCTTTCGTAATGGCCGATGGTCGAGGCACTGATGAGGGCCAGTTGTTGCGGGGTAAGCGGCATGCGAAATAAGCCTGACGGGCGTGGATGTCTGGTTATCGTAACTCAGTGATTGTCCGACAGGTAATGTGCAGGGTAGGGATTGTGGTTCGGTTGAATGCACACGGAACATTGTTTGAAGGCCTCAAGATCGCGGCTCTTAGCATCTTTTTGACGCCTGTATGTTGTCTCTCAACGTTCATCAAGCTGTCACTTGCCAGTGAATAAATGCCATCAAACGGTTGCTCCATGTCTGGAGCAGCATCTGACTGTTCGGCCTATTGCTGAGTGAACTGTATGTCTGACTCTGTATCCTCCGGTGGCGCGTTGGCCACCACCCAGATGGGCGTCTCCAAGACGAGTCTGTTTTTTGCCGCGTTGCTGGTCGCGATCACCGGATATTTCATGATCTGGGGGCTGGATTACACCAATAACAATCATGTGATCCTGTTCATTCTGGCGACGTTGTTCGGCATTTTCATGGCGTTCAATATCGGCGGAAACGATGTCGCCAATTCGTTCGGTACCAGTGTCGGGGCTGGCACCCTGACAGTTCGTCAGGCGCTGCTGGTGGCCGCGGTGTTTGAAGTGAGCGGGGCGGTTATTGCGGGGGGCGAGGTGACTTCGACCATTCGCGGCGGCATCGTCAATCTGGGCGCGATGGCGGTCTCTGCGCGTGACTTCATCTTCATCATGATGTCGGCATTAATCGCTGCTGGCATCTGGTTGCTGTTTGCGACGAAGAAGGGTTATCCGGTTTCAACCACTCACTCGATTATTGGTGCGATTGTCGGCAGTTCGATCACGCTGGGTATTTTGCTGAGTGGCGCCGACAGCGCGCTTGCGCTAGTGCAGTGGGACAAAATCGGCCAGATCGCCATGTCCTGGGTGATCTCGCCAGTGCTCGGCGGGCTCGTCGCCTACGGCTTGTTCTTCCTGATCAAGAAGTATGTGCTCACCTACAACGACGAGGCCGAGGGGCGCATACAGCAAATCCGCGAAGAGAAACGCAGCCATAAACAGCGCCACAAGGAAGCGTTCGAGCGGCTTTCCGAAGTGCAGAAAATTTCCTATACCCACGCCATGGCGCGTGACATGCACGTTGTGCATGACAGCGATTTTCAGCCTGAAGATTTTGAATCCGAGTACTACCGCGACCTTTACAAGATCGATCAGAAACGCGGTCAGGTGCAGAGTCACAGTGCGCTTGAACTCTGGGTGCCGATCATTGCTGCGCTTGGCGCGGTCATCATCTCCTCGATGCTGTTGTTCAAGGGGCTGAAGAACCTCAATCTGGGCCTTACTCCGCTGCACAGCTACGTGATCATGGGCATGATCGGCGCGCTGGTGTGGCTGGCCACGTTCGTCTTTGCCAAGAACCTTAAGGCGCAGCCGCTGAGCCGTGCGACGTTCCAGTTGTTTAGCTGGATGCAGGTGTTCACCGCCTGCGGCTTTGCGTTCAGCCACGGCTCCAACGATATCGCCAACGCAATCGGCCCGTTCGCCGCCATTCTCGAAGTACTGCGTACCGGTGAAATTGGCTCAGAAGCGGCGATTCCACCGGCCGCGATGCTGACCTTTGGCATCGCCCTGATTGCCGGCCTGTGGTTTATCGGCAAGGAGGTGATACAGACCGTCGGCCATAACCTCACCGCTTTGCATCCGGCTTCCGGCTTCTCTGCCGAACTGGCTGCCGCCGCAGTGGTGATGATGGCCTCGGTAATGGGCCTGCCGGTTTCCAGTACGCACATTCTGATCGGCGCGGTGCTGGGGATTGGCTTGGTTAACAGCCAGACCAACTGGTCGCTGATGAAACCTATCGCGCTGGCCTGGATTATCACGTTGCCGGCGGCGGGCATTCTCGCTGCCATCGCCTTTATCGCCCTCAGAAGTATCTTCTGAGTCGAGCAAATCCTGTGAGGAAGCCGAAATGACAGACAGTGCCAATCTGGACTTTGCCGAACAAGCGCAGCGCCTGCATGCCGACATTCTCGACAGCTTTGATGAAGAGCTGGAAATGGAGCTCGATGATGCGCGCATGGATGCCCAGCTCAGGGAAATGGGCCATGTAGTTCCGCATGACATGAACCGCCGCCTGTACTTCAAGGAGCTGCTTAAGCTACAGACTGAGCTGGTTAAATTGCAGGAGTGGGTGGTCGAGCAAAAGCTTAAAGTTGTGGTGCTTTTTGAAGGGCGCGATGCAGCGGGTAAAGGCGGCGCCATCAAGCGTATTACCCAGCGGCTCAATCCTCGTGTATGCCGCGTTGCAGCCTTGCCTGCACCCAGCGAGCGCGAGCGCAGCCAGTGGTATTTTCAGCGCTATGTGGCGCACTTGCCGGCCGCTGGTGAAATGGTTCTGTTCGATCGCAGTTGGTATAACCGCGCAGGCGTCGAGCGGGTCATGGGCTTTTGCAATGATGCCGAGACCGAAGAGTTTTATCGCAGCGTTCCCGAGTTTGAGCGCATGCTGATTCGTTCGGGGATCATTCTGGTTAAATATTGGTTCTCGATTACCGATGATGAACAGTACCGGCGCTTTCTGATGCGCATCCATGATCCACTCAAACAGTGGAAGTTATCGCCCATGGACCTCGAGTCCCGCCGTTTGTGGGAAGACTACACCCGCGCCAAAGAGGACATGCTCAGCCGCACACATAATCCGCAGGCACCGTGGTGGATCGTTGAGGCGGATGACAAAAAGCGCGCCCGGCTGAATTGTATTCATCATCTGTTAACTCAGATTCCCTATGGTCAGACCACGCCAGAGCCGGTGCATTTGCCGGCGCGCGTGTACAACGCCGACTATCTGCGTGCGCCGGTGCCGGAAGAGATGCTGGTGCCGCAGCGTTATTGAACAGGTGCTGCCTGGCAGGTTGGCGTGTCGCGTTATTCAGCGATATACCACGATTACCGAGTCCGCTATGTTGGCGGAATCGGTAGCGGGCTTTAACAGGGCAGGGCATGCGCGACAGTATTAATCACGACCGGAGTTGCTGGTCGGTTTTCCTGATATTTCTCAAGCTGGGACTCACCTCATTCGGTGGGCCGGTGGCGCACCTCGGCTACTTTCGCGAGGAGTTCGTCAGCCGCCGGCGCTGGCTCAGCGAACACAGTTACGCCGACATTGTTGCCTTGTGTCAGTTCTTGCCGGGGCCGGCCAGTAGTCAGGTCGGGATGGCGCTGGGTTTGTCGCGTGCAGGTTATGCTGGGGCGCTGTCGGCCTGGGCGGGCTTTACGTTGCCATCGGCCATCGTGCTGATTCTGTTTGCACTGGGTATCAGTGAATACGGCGAGCTGGTTTCAGGCGGTGTGTTGCATGGCCTCAAGGTTGTTGCCGTGGCGGTTGTGGCGCAAGCCGTTTGGGGAATGGGTAAGAGCCTGTGTCCGGATTGGCCGCGTAAGTTGTTGGCTGTGCTGGCGGCTGCTTGGGTGTTGCTGGTGCCCTCTGCGTGGAGCCCGCTTGCCGTTATTCTGCTGGGCGCTGTGGCCGGGCTGTTATGGCTGCATCCGGCGCCAAAAGACAGTAGCGATGAGTTATCAGTGAGCGTCAGCCCGCGTGTGGGCGTGCTGTGTTTTGCGCTCTTTCTGGTCTTGTTGCTGGGTTTACCTGTGCTTGCCTACAGCGTGGGCGGGCAGGCACTGGCGATGATTGACAGTTTTTATCGCGCGGGCGCGCTGGTGTTCGGCGGTGGCCACGTGGTGTTGCCGCTGTTGCAGGCCGAAGTCGTCGGCCCCGGCTGGATCTCCAATGACGTATTTGTCGCGGGTTATGGCGCAGCGCAGGCCGTGCCTGGGCCGTTGTTTACCTTCAGTGCATTTCTCGGCGCATCCATGAACAGTTCGCCGACCGGTTGGCTTGGCGGGCTTATTGCGTTGCTGGCGATTTTTCTTCCGTCATTCTTGCTGGTGGCAGCGGCGTTGCCGTTCTGGCAACAGGTGCGCAGCAACGTGCGCGCACAGGCCGCGCTTGCCGGCGTGAATGCGGCAGTGGTCGGCCTGTTGCTGGCGGCGCTGTATCAGCCGGTCTGGACCAGCGCAATCGAGCAGCCGGCCGATATTCTGCTGGCGGCTGCTGCGCTGCTGGCCTTGATGTACTTCAAGTTGCCAGCGTGGTTGGTGGTCATTGGCAGCGCGTTAATCGCCGGCGTGCTGGCCTGACCGGTTGGTTGGGTCAGCCGCCGAGTTGAACCTGATTGCGGCCGTTATGTTTTGCCGCGTACAGGGCTCTGTCAGCGCGCTCAAGTAACTCGCCGGCCGTGTCGGCGCTGCGCGTCATGGCAATGCCTGCGCTCAGCGTGACTGAAAACTGGCCGTCTTTACTCAGAAAACACAGTTCGGAGAAGCGTTGGCGGATCTCGTCGAGAACGCGCAGCGCTTGTTCAGCGTCGCAGTCGGGTAATACCGCCAGAAACTCTTCGCCACCGTAACGACCGAGGCAGTCAACGCGGCGCAGGCGTTGACGCAGCAGGTTGGCGAGCGAGCGGATGACGTTGTCACCGGCGCTGTGGCCATGGTTATCGTTAACTTGCTTGAAGTGATCGATGTCGAGCATCACCACGCTGGCAATCGAAGACTTACGCTGAGTGCGCTCAAGTTCTACCGCGAGCTGATCCTTGATATCGGCATGCTTGAGCAAACCGGTCAGGCTGTCGCGCGACAGCGCATTACTCAGCAGGCGTGCGCGCTGGGCACGGGCAAACACCGTGGCAATCAGGGCGTTATCCGAGATCGGTTTGGTGACGAAGTCATCACCGGCTTTGAGCAGCGCGCTCATCTGCCGGACGATGTCGGTTTCGGCGGACAGATAGATGATCGGGATGCGCAACCAGTCGTCATTGAAGCGAATAATTTGCGCCAACTCGGGGCCTTTGCAGGTAGGCATGTTGACGTCGAGCAGTACCACTTCCGGGTTGAAGTCGCGCATGTGGGCGAAGATCATCGCCGGGTCATTAATGATCTCGACCTGCATGTTTGCGCCGCGCAGAACCAGGCTGTAGCGCGCAGCCAGTTCAAGGTCGTCGTCGACAATCAATACGCGGTAGGGGTCGCCTTGTTGCTGTGCAAAGCAACGCTCCAGGCGATTTTCCAGTTGGGAGAAATTCAGCGGTTTGCAGAAAAAACCCATCGCCCCGGCACGCACAGCCTGCAGTTGCGTACTGAAGTCGTCTTGCGGGGCAACCACCAGAAGCGACAGGGCGTCGTTGCGTTGAGCCTGCAGTTTTGCGGCGTATTCCAATCCCTGTGACTCAATAATCAAGGCGTCGGGCATTTGCTCCCGGATTGCCTCATCCAGCGCTTCGACACTGACAAAGTGGCTGGCGATATAGCCGAAATTGTTCAGCGTTTGACGCAGGTTTTCGCCCAGCTCCACTTCATGTTCAAGGATATAAATGCGCCGCTGATCAAGCGCCGCCTGGCTCACTGCCGTGACGGTTTGTCCACTGGCCGCATTGAGTTCCATGACGAAGTTCTGCTGGGTCATTTCTTCAAGCCGGTCGAGGAAGGCGCTATGGCCCTGTTCCTGTTTGACCAGATGCTCCAGCCATTCGACAGCCTGTAACTCCAGTTCGCGGGCTTGCTTGCCGAGCGTGCCGAAGCCGAACGTGCCGGCACTGCCGGAAAGCTTGTGCAGCTGTTCACGCACGCGAGTCAGCAGTTGTTTGCGATCTTCGGGGTCCTGCGTATTGCGCAGCGTTTGGGCCATGCCTCTGAGTTCGGGCAGTTCGTGTTTCAAACGCTCGGAAAATTTAGCGCTCAATAGTTGCAGGTGTTGCTGCAACTCACTGAGCGGTGGGGTTTTCTCATCCATAAGCCTGACTCCAAATACGGCGAACTTGCGCTGCCAACTGCATGGGGTCGAAAGGTTTGATAATTACATCCAACGCACCCAACGTGCGGTAGTACTCGATTTCATCCGGCTGAACTTTGGCGGTCATAAAGGCCACTGCAACCTGCGAGAGGTCGACAATTGCGCGCAGATTCTTCAGGGTCTGCGGGCCATCCATGTCGGGCATCATCACATCCAGCAGAATAAAGTCCGGCGCAAAGCCCTGTATCTGGTCCAGCGCGTCCTGGCCGCTGGCGCACGTAAGCACGGTGAAGCCGCCAACGGCCTCCAGCGCGACCTTGGCCACCGCCTGAATAGAGGGGTCATCTTCTACATGGAGAATACGGCGTAGTTCAGACATCTTGATTCTCTTTGGCGGTCAGCAGGCGCGAAAGCAAGCCGAGGAAGTGATTGGAGTCGGTACGCGATTTGGCCAGCACGCTATGTACCTGGCCCAGGCGTGCCGCCGGTAATTCGTTTGCAGAGAGCACCACCACGGGCAGTTGAGGATACTGAGCATGCAGTTCATCAAGCAACTCAAGACCGCTGCCATCAGGTAACGAAATATCTAGCAGGACCATATCGAAATGCTCTCTGGTCAAAGATTTGCGGGCCTGCGCCAGGCTGCCGGCAAAATAGAATTCGGCCAGATGGCGACCTTGCTCGGCCACCACGGCACGCAAATCAGCATCATCTTCCACGTGTAATACCCGCGGCCGGCTGGGCATGCTGCGCAAGGCGTGGCTGAGGCTGTTTAACAGGTGTTGCTGATCAATCGGTTTGCCGAGCCAGTCAATTGCCTCGAAGCTGAGGCCGAAATCCAGTTGTCCCTGATGTTCGGTTGCCGTGACCACGACCACTGGCAACGCTTGCGTGGCGGCGCACTGACGCAACTCGCGCAGCAGCTCGAGGCCGCTACCATCGGGCAGGCGCAAGTCCAGGGTGAGTGCATCAAATTTATGCGTGCGCAGCAGTTCGCGGGCTTCTTCCAGGCTGCTCGCAATGCGCACGTTGTACTGGGCTGAGGTGAGCATCTGCTCGAGCAACAAGGCAATGTCCGGCTCGTCTTCTACCACCAGCAACAGCGGCGTGTGCTGATCAGAGTCTTGATCATCCTCTCTAAAAGCCTGAGCGATTGGCAGTTCACACCAGAACGTAGACCCAGCGCCCGGTATCGAGTCGAAGCCGATAATGCCGTGCATGCGCTCAACCAACTCTTTGCTTATCGCCAGACCCAGCCCGGTGCCGCCTTTCTGGCGGCTATCGGTGGAGTCGGCCTGGGAAAATTTCTGGAATATCTGTTCATGAAATTTAGGGTCGATACCGCAACCCGAGTCAGTCACGCTGATGCGCATCCGCTGATCCCGGCGTTCACAGCTCACGTCCACCTGACTGCCTGCGGGCGAGAACTTGATGGCGTTGGACAAGAAGTTGGCCAGTACCTGTTGCACGCGCATTTCGTCGGCACGCACCGTGATCGGCTCACAGGTCTGTTTGCTCAGCTGCACATCGTGTTGGTCGGCATACGACTGATTGCTGGAGATGGCATCATCTATCTGCTTGCTGAGGTCGATGTTTTGCAGGTTGAAGTTCATCTTGCCTGCAACCAGTTTGTCCATGTCCAGCAGGTCGTTGATCAGATGGGACAGGCGCAGGCTGTTTTGATGTGCGATGTCTAACATCTGTTTCATGGTGGCAGGTACTTCGCCCAGTGCGCCGCCGTTGACCAGGCCCAGTGCACCTGCAATCGACGTTAGCGGGGTGCGCAGTTCATGGCTGACGGTCGAGACGAATTCGACCTTCATGCGATCAACCCGTTTGCGTTCGGTCAGGTCCATGCTGGTGCCACTGATACGCGTCGCCTCACCGTGTTCGTTGCGCAAAATATAACCGCGCAGCAATACCGGCACGGAAAATCCCTGGCGGTGTAACAGCAGACACTCTGCATTGATATGAGTTCTGCGGCTCTTAAGCAGCTGTTCGATGGCCGCTAACGTGTTTTGCAGGCTGTCCGGGTGAATCAGCGCATGCCAGTTGTCCGGCGCAGGAGCATTTTTGCTGTAGCCAAGCATCTCCGTGGCACGTGGCGAGGCGAACAGTTTGTCTGTTTCCAGATCAAGGTCCCAGAGCCCATCGTTACTGCCTTTAATGGCAAGTTCAAGGCGCTCTTCACTGCGCCGCAAGGCCTCTTTCTTTTGCCGCAATTGCTCGGTCATTTGTCTGGCGATTGAGCGTGCCTGCTCACCGCGCTGGCTCAGGCTGCTGACCAGAAAGAACAACAGCAGGCTGATACAAATGCCCAGCCAGAGCAGCAGGTTATGGCCCTGCTCAAAACTTGCGGTGAATGCCGGATCACGATGAAACACCAACGTCCAGGTCTGCCCGTAGAGGTCTAATTGCAAGCTGCGGTCGGTCGGCTCCGAATGCTGCGGCAAGCTTTCGTGGCTGTTAAAAAGCAAGCGCTCGGGATCGACTTGCTCGCCCGCATAAATTTCAAAGTCCTGAGATCGCAACGCGCTGCCGAGAATCCCGGTCATCAGGTCATTCATGCGGTACGGGCTGTAGACGAATCCGCGCAGTGCCTTGAGGCGTTCCTGCGGGTTAGATATCGGCATGCCGTGTTGGTACACCGGGACATACATGAGCAGGCCAGCCTGCACTTTGCCTTCGGTTTCCTGAACCAGAGTGAGTCGGTCGGTCAGCCGGCTTTCACCGCTGGTGGCCGCTGCCAGCATGGCCTTGCTGCGCCGTGCCTCGGAAAACATGTCGAACCCGAACGCCGCCAAATTTCGCCCGCTGAAAGGCTCTAGGTAGATGATCGCGCTGCGCCATTGGCGCTCATCTTGCGGGTGAACCTTAAAATCGGAGAAGCCTTCGTTGCGAATTTGGACTTCCAATCCGGTAATTTCATCCGGGCGCAAAATCTGGCTGAACCCTACGCCTTGAATGCCCGGATAACGGTCGCTGAGTTGCAGGCGATCAGTAAAACGCTTCCAGTCCTGGCGGGTGACCTTGTTGCTGGCGTCCATCAGCCCGGCGGCGGCCAGCAGGATCTTTTCATGGTCGACCATGCGGGTGTGGATTTGCCTGCTCAGTTGTTCCGTGAGCAGATCGAACTGCTGTTCAGCGGCCTCGTGCTGGTTGCTCAGGAGTTTGTAGACCATGAAGAACACGATGCACAGACTCAGAATCAGCGTGACCCAGGCCGTCATGTTGCGGCGACTGAACAGCCTGCCAAAAGTGCTGCTGAAGCGATCCGATAATCTCATCACACTGATCGCTCCTGTAGAGGCAAGGTAAACCAGAATGTACTGCCTTGTTCTTCGACTGACTCGAAACCGATGCGGCCATTCATTTGTTCGATGAGTTCCTTGCTGATTGCCAGACCCAGCCCGGTCCCGCCTTTCTGACGGGTGCTGGTCGAATCTGCCTGCGAGAATTTACTGAAGATCCGCGACTGGAATGCCAGCGGAATTCCGCTGCCGTGATCGCGCACCGCAACGCGAACGGATTGTTCGGCCTGAGTGACACGAACCTCAACAATGCTGTCGGGATGTGAAAATTTGGCTGCATTCGATAATAGATTAGCCATTACTTGCAGCAGTCGCTGCGCATCTATCGATACCCAGTCATTGGCGCATTGCTCAACCTGAACCAGCTGCACTTTGTATTGCTGCGCGTAGGGCTGGTTGAGCGCAATGCTTTTTTCAATCAGTGGCTGCAACGCCTGAGGCAGAAACTGAAAACTCATTTTCCCGGCGACCAGTTTTTCCATGTCGAGCAAGTCGTTGATCAGCATGCCCAGGCGCGCGCTGTTGTCGGCGGCAATTTGCAGCATTGATTGCATAGTCTGCGGGACTTCACCGAGTGCACCGCCGTTAATCAATCCTAAAGAGCCGGCAATGGCCGTCAGTGGGGTGCGCAGTTCGTGGCTGACGGTCGAGACGAACTCGGTCTTCATCTGTTCGATGCGTTTGCGCTCACTGATATCCCGAATCACCGCAATCAATCGTCGTTCGCCCTGATGGTGAATTTCAGACACTGCAACTTCCATCACGAACACTTCACCGCTGCACTTGAGCCCTATATGTTCGCGGGTGTTTCCGGTCAGCTCAGAGAGCTCAGCAAGCAGTTCTATCGCTGGTTTTGTTGGGGCATCGCTGTCCCGTACAGGCGGCATGAGCGTGTTGAAAGGTTGGCCGATAATGGCCGCCGGACTGTAGCCGAAAATGTGCTCGGCAGCCCGGTTGAAGGTTTCAACAATGCCCTGATTGTCCAGCGTGATAATGGCATCGACGACGTTGTTAAGCAGCGTGCGCAAGTAATGCTCACGCTCGCGAATGGCCATTTCGTCGGCGACCCGCTGGGTGAAATCCTGGATTTGCGAAACGAAGTGCAAGGCTTGCCCCTGACTGTTGCGCACCAGTGAGACGCTGAGCAATATCCATAGCGTTTTGCCCTGGCTGTCGAGATAGCGCTTTTCTATCTGGTAGGCGTTTGATCGCCCGGCAAGCAAATCGCGAATATTTTGTGTGTCGCTGGTTCTGTCTTGCGGATGGGTAATCTGCGCAACCGAGGTAGTGAGCAAGGTCTCACGGTCATACTTAAGAATGCGGCAAAGCTCGTCATTCACCTCGATCAGCTCACCGCTGATTGAAACCAGAGCCATGCCTTGCGGTGCGGTGCTGAATGCACTGCTGAAGCGTTGCTGGCTAACCTGCAGTTCATCTTCTACCGCCTTGCGGGTGCTGATGTCCCAGATGAATCCGTTGATCCACAGCAGGTTGCCCTCGCTGTCGTACTCACCCCGACCCTTTTCACGCACCCACACGGCATGGCCATCGGCATGCACGAGGCGGTAGGTCAGTTCGAATGCTTTGCGCTGGGCGATCGACTCGACTGCATTACGCGTTGTTTCCATGTCATCCGGATGAATCAGGCTGGAAAAACTACGCTTATGGTTGTCGATCAGGTCGCTTGCCGGATAGCCGCTGATGGTTTCAATTTCGCCACCGATGTAACGCATCGTCCATTGCGCGTCGTTGTCACAGCGATAAATAACACCTGGCAGGTTGGCGACCATGCTGCGAAAGCGCTGCTCGCTTTTTTGCAGGGCGTGGGTGGTGAAATGCAGTGCGCTGATATCGCTCCCGACTCCCAGAAAACCAGTGACATGCCCGGCGCTGTCGGTGATTGCGCTGACAGTCAAGTTGATGATCAGCGCCTGTCCGCTTTTGTGTTGGTAGGTCCATTGGCGTGTTTCGGATTCGCCGGCACGCGGCAGGTGAGTCAGCACGTCAAAGCCTTCGACGACAATGCCGGACTCAGCGTTCAGCTCGCGGGCGCGCTGGTCAATTTCGCTTTTCAGGTGAAACAGCAATGGGGTGTGCACGCCGATTACGTCGTCAGCCTGATAGCCGAGCAGGCGTTCCGCGCCGGTGTTGAACAGGGTGATCAAGCCCTCGGCGTCAGTGGCAATGACTGAAACGCCTATGGCCGAGTCGAGTACGGTCTGTAAATAGCGGCGGGCCTGTTGGGTTTCCTGCTCACGAATCTTTTGCTCACTGATGTCCGTATGCGTCCCGTACATCATCAGCGGCTGGCCATCGGCGGTTGAGCTTTCGAGGCGCCCGCTCGACTGCACCCACACCCAGTGGCCCGCCTTGTGGAGCATTCTGCATTGCACGCTGTAGTACGCCGTTTGCCCGCTGAAGTGTTGCTCAAGCAAGGTTTGCGCGTGGCGGCAATCATCCGGGTGATTCAAGCTGAGCCAGGTGTTGATCGTTACCGGCTCAAGCTCGTCCAGCGAGTAGCCGAGAATACTCGCCCAGCGTTCATTGATGACGGTTTCGCCGGTCTGCACATTCCACTGCCAGGTGCCCAGTTGGGTGCCTTCGATCACGTTCGCCAGCCTTTGGCTCTGAACTTTGCTGATGGCTTCGGTTTCCATCCGCTCAGTGATGTCCTGCACGGTGCCTGTCAGTTTGAGCATTTCGCCTTGCTGATTGGCTTGTAGCTTGGTGGTGCAATGCACCCAGCGCACTTGCTGATCGGCGCGGATAATCCGGTAACTGATCGCCACCGGCTCACCCGCACGCGCCTGCTCGTTGCTCTTGTCTACACGCACGCGGTCTTCCGGATGTACGTGCACCAAGGCATCGTCCATGCTCGGTTTGTATTGCCCGGGAGCGATGCCCAGAATTTGGTAAATCATGCCCGACCAGAACAGCTCTCTGGTTTCGAGATCGGCTTCCCAATGCCCCAGCTTGGCCAGTTGCTGCGCCTCATCAAGTCGCGCCAACAAGGTTTGTTTGGCTTGTTCCTGCTGTTGGCGCTCCAGCGTGCTGCCCACCCAGCGGGCAAACAGGCGCATGAACTCGCGGTCGGATTCGTCGAATGAAGTGGGGTGTGGCTCGCTGCAGGAGAAGTTGAGTGTGCCGTAACGCTGGCCGTTCACCCAGATAGTCGCACCAATGTAGCTTTCCAGTGCAAACAGTTCGTAGCAGGGATGGGTTGCATATACAGATACCTGCATGGCCTCGATTGCGAGCACGCCGTCTTGTTGCATCGTCAGGTTGCAATAGGTATCGCCCAGGGGAAAATGCTGACCGTCGTACAGCTCATTTTTGGGCGAGACTTGCACCTTTATCGTGTAGGTCTGGTCCTCGATCTGGCTGATAATTGCCAGTGGCATACGGTAAAAGCTCGCGCCCAGTTGCAAGGCTTTGCGCAGTTGGTGTTGAGTACCATTACCCGATAACGCGGCGATTTCATTGAGTGCGTGCAAGGCTTGTTGCTGGCGCTGCATGCGCAGGTTGGCATGCTCGCGTTGAATGTCGCGCTGCAAGGCGGCGAGCAATTGCGCCAGAGTCGATAACAGCGGCTGCAATTGCTCAATCAACTCGTTCGAATAGCCTTCTGTGCGGTTGACCAGCCCCAACAGACCGATGATCTCACCCTGATGCTGGATTGGCAGGCTGAGCAATGAGCTGATTGCCTGTGGCTCATCGTTCACCGGTTGCTCAGGTTGATTGACGCGTAACTGGCCACCGCTGATAGCCGGCTCCAGCAGTTGCTCCAGCGTGCGCTGTTGCGGATGCTCATCGTCCTTGAGCCAGTAGCAGTTATCGGCTTCGCCCAAGCGGCTGTCGTGGCGCGCAAGGGTGCGCAACATTGTCGAACCGTCGTCAGTCTTGAGGACTTCGCCAATCATGCCGGCCTGGCTTCTGGTCAAGCCGATGATGCGTTGCAGCAGCGCGGCAAAAGCAGTTTGTTGGTTCTGTGTGTCGATGTAGGCTGACTGCGCTTCGGTGATGATGGTCAGCAGCTCGCGTGAGTACTCGCTTTGCTGGTGCTTCTGTTGCAGCGCATGCTGGTGGCTGAGCATCATTGAGCGGGTACTGTTGCGGGTTGCCAGAAGTAGCAGCAATAACAGCGCTTCAGCCCCCAGCCAGGCAAAAATCCATTTGCCGACCAGCCACTGGTTATCACTGATGTGCAGTGCATACAGGTCGCTGATGTCGCGCCACACCAAGGCATAGGCGTTGATGGGCGCCGGGGCGAGAGCGCTGGTCGAATAGCCGGACAGCGGTACCTGATTGAGCAAGTAGGTGCGGCCATTGTCTTCAAGCAGCTTCAGCGTGTTGTCTGCGGAAGGTTTTGGCAATGCTGCGCGCTGTTGCCAGTTCAAAACCTGATCACGTGAATGGCTGATGATTTTCCACTGTGCCTCCGGCGAGCCGCTGGTGCCTGGCAGCTTACCGAGCAAGGCCACGCCAGCATCCAGCTCCTGATCGAGTTGCTTGATATTGGCTTGCAAGCCGAGTTGCACTTCGACGGCACCGACCGTGGTTTCAATTTTGAGGTTCGGCACATGCAGCGGCGTGATGGCGCTGATGGCAAATTGGTGTTCAGTCAGGTTAAGGCCGGCCACACTGCGTTGGCTGGTCAGTGCATCGCTGAGCATTTGTTTATGGGTGATCTGCTCGCCGCCAGACCGCGCTGGAATCTGCAGGAACATCTCGCCCTGAGGTGCCAAGAATATCAGCAATTGAAACTGCTGGTATTGCTGCATGCCGCGCCAACGTGGTGTCAGTCGAGTCTTGAGCTGGCTGCGAATGCTGTCGAGGTAGCGCTGGTTGAACTCGCCTTGGCGCAGCGAGTGGGCCTGTCGCACCAGCTCGGTTACCCATGAGTCGGCGGCGATGGTTTGCGCGAGTATTTGTGCCTGTTGCTGTTGCGCGGTTTGTGCGCTTTGCAAGGCAAGTTTTTGCAACTCGCCCTGTTTGGCAATCTGTAACTGCCACAGGGCTTCGCGTTCTTGCAGGGCATGCCAGCCAAGCACACTGAATAGCAACGCCAGAGCCAGGCTACCAAGACCGACGATGCGCCGGGTTGTGGTGGGACGTTCTGTGGTGGTTGACCGCATACTGCAACTTCCCCAGTGCACGTTTGAGCTGTAATGCCAATGCCGCATTCTCAAACTTTAAGCAGCCCTGCCTGGAGTCCGGCAATGGCTTTATTTGTCTGGAATCATGCCTGCTCGGGCGCGCTTTGGGCAGTGCTGTTTATGCTTTTTGTGGCGTGGCGCGGGCAATCGCTGTAATTACTTCACGTCTGCTCACGCTTGATGTTGCTCAGTTGCTCAGTTGCTCAGTTGTTCGGCGAAGGCTGGTGCTGGCATCGGCCGACCGAATAGATAGCCTTGCGCACTGTCACAGCCGCAGGCTTTGAGAAACTCAGCCTGCTCCAGATGCTCGATTCCCTCGGCCAGAACCTGCATGCCCAGGCTGTGCCCAAGGCCAATAACTGCGCGGGCGATGGCCTGGTCGTCTTTGTCGTGCGGCAGGCCTTGAACAAAACTGCGATCGAGTTTCAGTTTGTTCACTGGCAGCCGTTTAAGCCGCGCCAGTGAGCTGTAGCCCGTACCGAAATCATCGATCGATAGATTAATACCCAAGGCGCGCAGCTTGTGCAGATGCTCCTGTGCAAGCGCCGGGTCCTGCATTACGGCACTTTCGGTTACCTCAAGCTCAAGGCGTGCCGGGTCCAGCCGGGTGCTCTCCAGCAGTGCGGCAATTTTAGTGTGCAGACCCGGGCGATAAAGCAGGCGGCTCGACACATTGACTGCCATGCGCGGTAACTCAAGGCCTGCGTTACTCCACTCCGCCAATTGCAGGCTGGCTTGATTCAGAACCCAGGCATCGATTTCGCCGATCAGGCCGGTCTCTTCGGCAATCGGGATGAATACGCCGGGCGCTAACAAGCCGCGCTCTGGGTGCTGCCAACGAACCAGCGCCTCGGCGCCGATCAGTTGGCCGGTATGTAGGCTGTGCAGGGGTTGGTAATGCACGACTAGCTGGTTGTTCTGGATGGCATGACGCAGTGCGTGGGCCAATTCGAAACGTTGCTGCGCCGAGTCGGTCAATTCGCGGCTGTAAACAGCAACGCCCTGACGTCCGTTGTTCTTGGCTTTGTGCAACGCCGAATTGGCATTGCGCATGACTTGCTCGAGGCAGCTGGTTTCGCAAAACTCATAAATCCCGATGCTGGCGTTGATGTACAGCGTCTGGTCGGCGAGGGCGAAGGGCGTATCCAGGCTGCGCAACAGTTTGTCTGCCAGATCTACCGCCAAACCTTCGTACTCACTGCCTTCAAACACCAGGCCGAATTCATCACTGCCGAGGCGCGCCAGCGTGACGCCGCTTTCCAATTGATCCAGGAAGCGTTTAGCGACCGCTTTGAGCAAGGCGTCTCCCGTGTTGTGACCGAGGCCTTCATTGATCAATTTGAAGTGGTCGATGTTAACGATCAGTACCGCGCCGCCACGTTGCAGGCGCTTGGCGCGGGTCAGTGCATGCTGTACGCGCTCACTGAACAGTAACCGATTGGGTAGCTCGGTTAGGGGGTCAAAGTGGGCCAGGTGATCGCGCTCGATTTGCGAGCGATGCAACAGCGAAATATCCGAAAAAACCGCTACGTAATGGGTTAGCTGGCCATGGGCGTCATGGATGCTGCGGATGCTCTGCCACTGTGGATAAACTTCACCACTCTTACGCCGGTTCCAGATCTCTCCACTCCAGCTGCCTTTCTGGCTAAGGTCTTGCCAAAGGGCCTCATAGAACGCCGCATCATGACGCCCCGACTTGAGTACTGTCGGGCTATTGCCGAGCACTTCGGCGGCGTCATAACCGGTGATTCGCGAGAAGGTCGGGTTGATATGCACAATCTCAAGGGCCGCATTGGTCACCAGCACGCCTTCCTGTGTGGCCTCAAATACGGCTGCGGCTTGTCGCAGCATGTGTTCGTCGTTGCGTCGCTGGGTGATGTCACTGGCAATTCCGATCAGGCGCTCGGGCTGGTTATTGTCGTCATGCAGTAATTTGCCGAACGACTCGATCCAGCGGTATTGGCCATCGGCATGGCGCAAACGGTACGCCGAATAAAATTGCACTTCGTTCTGATGATCTGCCGCTTGTCTGAGATCTCGACGAAATGCGGGCAGGTCGTCGGGGTGGATTCGCTCAATCCAGGTGTTCGAGGTAAGTTCGTCAACGCCGAGCAAGCGACAATAGCGCGTCGAAAAAAACGCCTCCTGATTGCCCAGATGCCAGTCCCAGTGACCGAACTCTGCCGCCTCAAGCGCCAGTTTAAGGCGTTGCTGGCTGCCTTTGAGCGTGCGCCTGATTCTGCGGTGCTGGGCGTTATAAGCGTGCAGCATCAACCCCAGCAAAAGGCTGCTGAGCAATACGAAAGCCAGTCCCTTTGCTGAGTGCAGCCGTTCAATGTGCTCGGCGGGCAGGTCCAGCCTGCCTAGCAGGTTGTCGCTCATCAGAACCCACGCGCTGGCAAAAATCAGGTAGCTCAGGGTTATTGATGTGGGGGTAAAGCGCAATTTCATTCCAGCGGGCTCACTGTTGGCTTTGAAAGACGGTTTTGCGGATGGTTTGTTTTGTAACAGCCTGATTCAAAAGACCAACTGGTTTTATTGTGCAGGTTAGAGATAATGCACCGCGGACAGCGCTTTGGGCTCTGCCGCGTACTTATTCAAAAGAGGCACACAGCCCATGTGGTACAACGGTATTCTCGACCTTTCGGTCTGGCAGTTGGTAGCGGCTACTTTGGTAATGACGCATATCACCATTGTGAGCGTCACTATCTATTTGCATCGCTATTCAGCTCACCGCGCTCTGGAGTTGCATCCGGCGCTCAAGCACTTCTTTCGGTTTTGGCTGTGGCTGACCACTGCGCAAAACACCCGCGAGTGGACGGCAATCCATCGCAAACATCACGCCAAGTGTGAAACAGCAGATGATCCGCACAGTCCGGTCATCAAAGGCCTGAGCACGGTTTTGCGCAAAGGCGCTGAGTTGTATGCCGAAGAGGCTCAAAACAGCGAGACCCTGCGCATTTACGGCAAGAACTGCCCGGAAGACTGGATCGAGCGCAATCTCTATTCACGTTTCCCCCTCGGCGGTGTGGCGCTGATGGGGTTTATCGATTTGGCGCTGTTCGGCGTACTCGGTATTACCGTTTGGGCCGTGCAAATGATGTGGATTCCAGTCTGGGCTGCGGGCGTGATCAATGGCCTGGGCCATGCTGTCGGTTATCGTAACTTTGAATGCCGTGACGCCGCGACCAATCTGGTGCCGTGGGGCATTTTGATTGGCGGTGAAGAACTGCATAACAACCATCACACCTACCCGAACTCGGCCAAGCTTTCGGTCAAGAGCTGGGAGTTCGATATGGGCTGGGCCTGGATCAAGCTGCTGAGCTTCTTCGGGCTGGCCAAAGTCCAGCGTGTCGCGCCAATTGCCCACCGTGTCGCGGGTAAAGGCAGCATGGACATGGACACCGCGATGGCCATTCTCAACAACCGTTTCCAGATCATGGCGCAGTACCGCAAGCTGGTGATCGGGCCGTTGGTGAAGCAGGAACTGGCCAAGGCCGATGCGTCGGTGCGTGACCACTTCTACCGCGCCAAACGCCTGTTGTCGCGTGAGCCGAGTCTGCTCAAGGACCAGCAACAAGCGCGCATCGACCGTATGCTCGAGCACAGCCATGCGCTCAAGGTGATCTATGAGAAGCGCCTGGCGCTGCAAATGATCTGGGCCAAAACCAGCACCAACGGCCACGACATGCTCGAAGCGATCAAGCATTGGATTCATGATGCAGAAGCCAGCGGTATTCATTCGCTGCGTGAGTTCGCCGAGCAGCTGAAAACCTACTCGCTGCGTCCGGCAACGGCTGCCTGATCCTGCGCGTGTTGAAGACCCGGCCACGTGCCGGGTTTTTTATGCGTTGGATAAAACCTTGGAAAACGCGTATTGGCGGATTTTCGCCGGTTTGGGGTGTTTTGTAGGCGGTAATCCGCCGATGACAAAGCCGTATTGCGGCGCTCTAGCACGCCGGTTCTGGTTGTAATGCGCAGAAACATTGAGCAACTATCGAAAGTTCTGGTCTTGGCACGCAATCTGCCATGTGTTTGTCATAAATAAGCCGCCGAGCGGCCGGCAAACAATAAGATCAAGAGACATTTTTCCGATGACTATTGCCTGTTCTTACTGCTGTCCTCACGTATTTCACGTGCCTGGCTCATTGCCCGCGCGCTCAGTGCCGTACCCCGTTTACTGACCTCACAAGCAACTTACCGACGGGCCTTTACCGGCTTTGAAGCGGCGAGTGCGTGTGTGCCTGGTAAAAGCCAGCTGTCCTTTGTCTGGCATTAAAACCTTACTACTGGAGAACAATAAATGAAGAAGACCTCCCTGGCGCTGGCCGTTACTGCGGCCTCCTTGGGTCTGGCCTTGAGTCAAACTGCCCACGCTGAGTTTTTTAAAGACAGCAAAGCCTCACTCGAGGCGCGTAACTTCTATTTCAACCGCGATTTCCGCGACGAAGGCGCCAGCCAGTCGAAGTCGGAAGAATGGGCTCAGGGCTTCATCCTGCGTGCAGATTCGGGCTACACCGAAGGCACCGTCGGCTTTGGTGCTGATGCAATCGGCATGTTCGGCTTCAAGCTGGACTCGGGTGACGGCACAGCGGGCAGCGGCTTGCTGGTTCCGGATCGCTCGTCTGGCGGCTCGCAGGACAACTTCTCTGGCCTGGCAGTAGCCGGTAAAGCCAAGATTTCCAAGAGCGTGCTGAAGATCGGTAGCCTGCAGTACAAGAACCAGGCGATTGCCTCGAGCGATGGCCGTTTGTTGCCTCAGGTATTCAGCGGCGGTCAGTTGGTTTCTCAGGAAATCGACGGCCTGACCCTCGATGCAGCGCACATTCGCGAAGTGAACAACCGCAACTCGAATGACTACGAAGACATCACCGTCACCAACGGCAAAAGCCGTGGGATCACCGTCACGGGCGGCGCCACCACCGACTCGTTCGACTATGTTGGCGGTAAGTACGCGATCAACAAAGAACTGGCTGCCGGTTACTACTATTCCAATCTGGAAGAGTTTTACAAACAGCACTCTTTCAACCTGACTCACGCTTGGGCGATTGCTGCCAATCAGAGCCTGAAGACAGATCTGCGTTATGCACACTCGACTGACGACGGTCGTAGCACCATCGACAACGATGCTTACGGCATCATGTTGACCTACGGTCTCAGCGGCCACAGCTTCGGCCTGGGCTACCAGAGCATGACTGGCGACAGCGGCTTTGCCTACGTCGGCAACACTGACCCGTTCCTGGTCAACTATGTCCAGATCAGTGACTTCGCCAACAAGGACGAGAAGTCCTGGCAGGCGCGTTACGACTTCAACTTCGCCTCTGTCGGCGTGCCGGGCCTGACGTTCATGACCCGTTACCTCAACGGTGACAGCGTTGATACTGGCGTTGCCAACGCTGCCGAAGGCAAAGAGTGGGAGCGCAACACCGAGCTGATGTACATCTTCCAGGACGGCGCGCTGAAGAACCTTGGCGTGCGCTGGCGCAACGCGACTGTGCGCTCGAACTTCGCGAAAGACATCGACGAAAACCGTCTGATCGTCAGCTACACCCTGCCGTTGATGTAAGTCGGCAATCAGATGCAAAAAACCCAGCAGATGCTGGGTTTTTTGTTGCCTGCGATTTGGACGACTTAGCCGGCCGGTTGCTGCTGGGTGATGCAGTGGATGTTGCCACCGCCCAACAGAATTTCGCGCCCTGGCACCATGACTACGCGGTGCTCGGGGAAAACCCGGCTGAGGATTGCTTCGGCCTCGGCGTCCATCGGGTCGTCGAAGCGCGGGGCGATAATGCCGCCGTTCACAATCAGGAAGTTGACGTAAGAACCGGCAAGGCGAACTTCCGGGCTGCGCTCTTGCGAACCTGCTACCAGATCAACGCCTGCACATTCTTCTTCGGTGGCGTGCAGCGGGCCGGGAATTGGCATCTTGTGCACGATCAGCTCGCGGCCTTTGGCATCCTTGGTCGCTTGCAGTACGCGCATGGCTGCCTGGCAGCGCGCATAGTTGGGATTGCTCTCGTCATCCGTCCATGCCAGCAACACTTCGCCCGGGCGCACGTAGCAGCAGAAGTTATCCACATGGCCATCGGTTTCATCGTTGAACAAACCGTCCGGCAGCCAGATAACTTTACCCACAGCCAGATGTTGGCTCAGTACGGCTTCGATTTCTTCGCGGCTCAGGTGCGGGTTGCGATTTCGGTTGAGCAGGCATTCCTCGGTGGTGATCAGCGTGCCTTCACCGTCGACGTGAATTGAGCCGCCTTCAAGCACAAAGCCTTCAGTGCGATAACGCTTGCTGCGCTCGATTTCGAGGATCTTGCTGGCCACCTGATCATCGCGGTTCCACGGCGAATACAGGCCGCCATCGAAGCCGCCCCAGGCATTGAACGTCCAGTCGACGCCGCGCACTTCACCCTGGCCGTTAGTGACGAATGTCGGGCCGGTATCGCGCACCCAGGCGTCGTCCGTGCTGATTTCGACCAGACGGATATTGGCGTGGTCGAGGCGGGCGCGGGCGTTTTCATACTGTTCGGCCGAGACGCACACTGTTACCGGTTCGAACTCGGCAATGGCTTTGGCCACTGCACTGAATGCGAGCTGCGCAGGTTTGCCGCCCAGGCGCCAGTTATCCGGACGTTGCGGCCAGACCATCCAGGTTTGGCTGTGGGGCGCCCACTCGGCTGGCATGTGGAAACCGTCGGCACGTGGAGTAGAAGTCAGGGTGGTCATAGCGTCACCAACACATTTAAGCGAAAAGAAATGCGCCCCGCCGCAGCGTGCGGGGCGCGAATTATTGCGCAAGTTACTCTGACGCCAGTTGGCCGTCGAGAGTCTTCAGCGGGCCATAGAGATTCGGGCGGCGGTCGCGGAACGATCCCCATGCGCTTCGGGTGTGCTCAAATTTATCGAGATCGAAGCTGTGCACCAAAATACCTTCTTCGGTCTCGTTGAGCTCCTCAACCTTGGCGCCGAATGGGTCGGCGATAAACGATGAGCCGTAGAAGGTAATGTCATAGTCGCCTTGTTCTTCACGGCCAATGCGATTGCTCGCCACCAGTGGCATCAGGTTCGCGCCGGCATGGCCTTGCTGAACACGCTGCCAGTGATCGCGCGAGGTGATGTTGGGGTCGTGCGGCTCACTGCCGATGGCGGTCGGGTAGAACAGAATCTCGGCGCCGAGCAGCGCCATGCTGCGCGCGCACTCGGGGAACCACTGGTCCCAGCAAATGCCCACACCGATCTTGGCGTAGCGGGTATCCCAGACCTTGAAGCCGGTATCGCCCGGATTGAAGTAATACTTTTCGTGGTAGCCGGGGCCGTCCGGAATATGGCTCTTGCGATACACGCCAAGGTTGCTACCGTCGGCATCGATGATGGCAATGCTGTTGAAGCGCGCACGCCCCGAGCGCTCAAAGAAACTGATCGGCAAGACCACCTGCAGCTCTTTGGCGACATTCTGAAAATGCGCAATGGCCTCGTTGGTATCGACAGTCGTGGCCAGTTGCAGATAGTCCGGGTTGGGCTTCTGGCAGAAGTACGGTGTTTCGAACAGTTCCTGAATCAGGATGATCTGCGCACCCTTGGCGGCGGCTTCACGCACCAGTTGTTCGGCTTTGGCGATATTCGCTCCGCGGTCCCAGGTACAGGCCATCTGGGTGGCGGCGACGGTTACGTTGCGTGACATGAAGCACCTCTTATTAGTTTTTGGGCAGATCAATAAGCCCCGGGCAAGCCTCAGCGAAATCCGATTTTTGGCTTGGCGGAGGGAAAGTGCAGTCTTTATAGTCGATAAAAATCCGCTTTAGAAGCGATTATTTTCTATTGAGAGAGATAAATTGATAAATATGCCGATAAATATCGGTTTGAATTCGGTAGGCGAAACCCTTCTCGCATGGCCGAATCAGATCGGCCACAGATCGGGAACAGGCTTGGGGACGGGCTTTAGAGCGGCTCTGGGCGCTTTGGCAGCAGTGGGGGTAGGTACAGGCTCAAATATGCGTCAAACACGCGCATACCTTCTTCTGCGAGGCGTGGGCTGATGGTGCCGTGCAGTTGCACTGAGCGTGCATACACGCGGTCGCCCAACTCCATGGCGAGGGCGAAGACATCGATATCGTCCGGCAAGGGCGGCAGCATGAAGTGGCGCGCAAACAGGTTGCGCATCTGCGCGCCGAGTTCGATGTCGTGCTGGCGGTCAGCCTGAGTGATTTCACTGAGGCCATGTTGCGCCAGAATCAGTTGGCGGGCGGCAGGGTCGCGGGCATAGATGGCCAGCATGCGCTGCTCGACAATCGCCGAAAGGTCGCGCCAGTCGCGCAGTTGCGTATGTTCGACAGGTTCTTGCAGGCAGGCGCGAAAGGCCGCGTGAATATCTGCGGTGAGCGCTTCGAGCAAGGCCGGCACGCTGGCGAAGAAGTGGTACACCGAGGAAGGCGGAATGGCGGCGCGTTCGGCGACGTTGTAGATCGACAGGCTGGCAACGCCTTGTTCGGCCATCAGGTCACGGGCGACGGTAAGAATGGCAGCAATACGGGCCTGGCTGCTGGCGCGGGGTTTGCGGACAGTCGACGTGGGGCGCGGCATGATCGGCTCTGGGCAAAAAGCCCATTGGACGTTAATCCAAGGGCTAAGGCAAGTTCAGGTGAGGGCTGATCGGCTTACAGAATAATCGGCTTGTTGGGCAGCTCATTCGGGTTGGGCACATTCGGATCAGAAAGGTACTCGCCAAGTATTTCGTGAGCCTCGGCAATACCGGCGAGGCTGCCTTCGCGCCAATTGCCCAGGGCAAACTGGCTGCACATGCGCTGGCAGATTGCATCCCAGCGGGCTTGCTCGACGTAGCGTGAGACGCCGCGATCGGCGACGATTTCGATGCGATGTTCAGACAACAACAGGTAGAACAGAATGCCGCTGTTGTGTTCAGTATCCCAAACACCTTGCTGTGCAAAAATCTGTTCAGCCCGACCCCGCGAATTGACCCCGGCCAGTACCTCGGCGAAGGACAAGCGTGACTCTATGGCAAAGCGAACTTCACCAATGTGTTTTGCCTCGCCCGCGCCAATAGCATCGCCGATCTCCGTAAGCAGAGGCTTGGGGAAGCAGCGCTTGAGCTGGAACCAGCCGCTAAACACGTTACTGAATATGCGTTTGAATTCGATCATTACCAGCTTCCCGACGAACCGCCGCCTCCAAAACCACCACCGCCGCCGCTAAAGCCGCCGCCACCCCCGAAACCACCGCCGCCACCGCCGAATCCTCCGCCACCAAAGCCGCCCCCGCGTCCGCCGCCTACAGCGACGCCGCCATACGGCAAGAGCATGATGAACGCGCCAATGGCCCCGCCAATAAGCGCTGCCGTGAGGCTGCCGAGCAGAAAGCCGATAAAGATCGAGCTGATCAGTGCACCAAAGCCCATGCGCAGAATCAGCGGGAAACCGCGGGCCAAGCCGCGCAGCACAAAGGCAATGGCCAGGCCAATGAAGCCGATGTCCAGCAAGTCTGTCGGTTGTGACGATGATGAGGCCCGGCTGGGCGCAGGCAGTGGTTCGCCGTCGATCAGCTTGGTCAGTGCGCCAATGCCGTCGCGGATACCGCCATAGAAATCGCCCTGCTTGAAGCGTGACTCGATGAACTCGCGCTGGATGCGTGCAGCGGCTGCGTCGGGCACGGCGCCTTCAAGGCCATAACCGACCTCTATGCGGTCACGCCGGTCATCCTTGGCCACCAGCAGCAAAATGCCGTCGTCGGTGCCCTTTCGGCCAATCTTGTTGGCCTCGGCCACCGCCAGCGAATAGCTTTCGATGTCTTGCGGCTGGGTGCTGCTGACCAACAACACCACCAGCTGCGCACCCTCGCGCTGTTCCAATGCGACCAGTTGGCTGTCCAGCTCGTTGATCTGCTCAGCCGTGAGGGTGCCGGTCTGGTCGGTGACATGGCGTTTGAGAATGGGTACCTCTGCTGCTTGCGCGCCGTTAAACGGCAGGCAGAGCATCAGCAGGGCAGCGCACAGCAACAGGCGCGAACGCCACGCGATAGCCGTCATCATGTTATTGCTTGGCAGGTTCGGCGTTACCGAAGTCAACGGTCGGCGCGGTGGAGATTTCTTTCTCGTTCTCGACGCTGAAATTCGGCTTCACCGAATATCCCATCGCCATGGCCGTGAGGTTGTTGGGGAAGGTTCGGATCATGCTGTTGTACGCCTGCACCGATTGCACATAGCGGTTACGTGCCACAGTCACCCGGTTCTCAGTGCCTTCAAGCTGCGCCTGCAGGTTCTGGAACAGACCGTCGGCCTTGAGCTGCGGGTAGTTCTCGCTCACCACCATCAAGCGTGACAGCGCGCTGGAAAGCTCGCCCTGCGCGGCTTGAAACTGCTGAATTTTTTGCGGGTCGTCGAGGCTGTCGGTGTTGATCTGCATGCTGCCGACCTTGGCGCGGGCCTCGGTGACTTCGATGAAGACCTTTTCTTCGTGCTGGGCGTAGCCCTTCACGGTATTGACCAGATTGGGTACCAGATCAGCGCGGCGCTGATACTGGTTGATGACTTCCGACCACGCCGCTTTGACTGCTTCGTCCTGGCGTTGCATATCGTTGTAGCCGCACCCAGTGAGGCTGGCGCCAAGCAACAGCAATAACAGAAAGTGGACAGTTTTCATGGGCGCTCCATTGAGGTGGGATCGTAGTCATGAGGCTCGCGCCAGCCAAAGTTGGCGCGTTGTGAGCCTGCAGCTCGCACTCAGGGTAGCGGCATTTGCGCCAGCCTGCAGACATAACGTTAGTTGGTGTCGGGCAGGCGGCAAGTGCTGGCACCGATTATGGCGCGGCGGTGAACTGGCTCCAGACCTCGTCACGCGCGGCCTTCTGTTCCGGCGATATGGTTTTCAGGGTGTAGAAACGCCGCTTGATTTCCAGGCTTGGGTACAGGTCTGGCATGGCCTGCAGCTCAGCCGTGAGGAATTCTTTGGAGTCTGCGTTGGCGTTGGGGTAGAGGGTTTCTGTGGTGATTTCGGCGGCAACTTTTGGCTGCATCATGTAATCGATAAAACGCAGCGCCAGATCCGCGCGGCTGGCCGTTTTCGGGATCACCAGGTTGTCGATGAACAGTACCGTGCCTTCGCTCGGAACCATAAACTCTACAGGCTGCCCCGCCTGTTTGGCCGCGAGTGCATCGCCGACCCAGGCCATGGCCATGCACAGATTGCCGTTTTGCAGGTCTTCGATATAGCGCTCGCTGTCTACGTAGCGCACCAGTGGCCGCAACGTTGCCAGCGCATCGCCGGTGCGCTTGATCCGGCTTGGCGGGCTGCGTGAGAAATCCCGGCCCTGATAATTGAGCAACAGCGATAAGGTCTCGTCGGGCGCATCAAGCACGCTGATCCCGCAATTGCTCAGCCGTGCACTTTGCTCAGGGTCGAACAATACGCTCCAGCTTTCCGGCAGTGGCCCGCCGAATGCGGCCTGGGCTTGCTGGGTGCTGATGGCCAGGCCAACGGCGCCCAACAGATAGGGCACGGCATATTTGTTACGCGGATCGACGGCGGCCAGTTTGCTCAGAATTTGTTTGTCGAGATGCTTGTGGTTCGGCAACTGACGCATGTCGAGCGGGAGGATGGCGCCGGTTTTTATAAGCTCGGGAATGGTGTCGTTAGACGGCACTGCAACATCGATTGACGCGCCGCTGGCCATGATCTTGGCCAATTCGTCGGCTGTGCTGAAGGTGTGATAATCGACCGCGATACCGGTATCTGCGGTGAAGTCTTCAAGGACCTGCGGGGCGATGTAGTCGTTCCAGTTGTACACCACTATCTTGTCTTCAGCGAAGGCCAGCAAGGGACTGAAGGCAAGCAATACAGCGGCGAGCTTATGGTGCATGAGTATCTTCCTTTGATCAGGTGCTTCCTCGCCAGTTGGCGTGGCAATTAATGTCAGGTCTTGGCGCGCACAGAAACGCTCCAGGCCGCGCTTGCAAGGGCGGCAAAATAATCAGTACTGGGCAGATCCTACTGGATAAAAAGACGCCGGCTCAATGGCCGGCGTCGGGTGCAGCGTCAAACTGTGTGCAAGTACCAGTTGTACTCGAGGTCAGAAATCGAGTGTTCGAATTCAGCCAGCTCACTCTCTTTACAGGCGACAAAGATGTCGATGTATTTCGGGTCGATGTACTTGGCCATGATCTCGCTGTCATCCAACTCGCGCAGGGCATCACGCAGGTTGTTCGGCAGGCTTTGCTCCAGCTGCTCGTAAGAGTTGCCTTCGATTGGCTCGCCCGGCTCGATCTTGTTGGTCAGGCCGTGGTGAATACCGGCCAGAATCGACGCCATCATCAGGTACGGGTTGGCATCGGCACCGGCGACGCGCTGCTCGATACGCACGGAGTCCGGGCTGCCAGTTGGCACGCGCACGGCTACTGTACGGTTGTCCAGGCCCCAGCTCGGCGCGTTTGGCACGTAGAACTGAGCGCCAAAACGACGGTACGAGTTGACGTTCGGGCACAGGAACGCCATCGAAGCCGGCATGGTTTCGAGGATCCCGCCGATGGAGTGGCGCAGTGCATCGTTGGTGATCGGATCTTCCGAGGTGAAGATATTCTCGCCAGTCTTCTTGTCGAGCAAGGAGATGTGCACGTGCAGACCATTACCTGCCTGACCCGGATACGGCTTGGCCATGAAGGTCGAGTCCATTTCGTGGTCGTAGGCAATGTTCTTGATCAGACGCTTGAGCAACAAGGCGTAGTCGCAGGCCTTGAGCGCATCTTTGGTGTGGTGAAGGTTGACTTCGAATTGCGCCGGAGCACTTTCCTTGACGATGGCGTCTGCTGGCAGATCCTGCTCTTTTGCAGCTTCGAGCATGTCTTGCAGGCAGTCGACGTATTCGTCGAGGTCGTCGATCAGGTAAACCTGAGTCGAGTGTGGACGCTTGCCCGAGATCGGCGAACGCGGCGGCTGCGGACGGCCGTTAACGTTCTCCTGGTCAATCAAATAGAACTCGAGTTCGAAAGCGGCGCAGATAGTCAGGCCTAGTTCGTCGAACTTCTGGATCACCTGGCGCAACACTTCACGCGGGTCGGCAAAGAATGGCGTGCCGTCCAGCTCGTGCATGGTCATCAGCAATTGCGCGGTAGGGCGCTTTTGCCAAGGCTCGTTGCACAGTGTGTCAGGGATTGGAAAACAGATACGGTCTGCGTCACCGATATCCAGACCCAGGCCGGTGCTTTCCACCGTGGAGCCGTTGATATCGAGTGCGAAAAGGGAAGCGGGAAGATTAATACCTTTCTCGTACACCTTATGAAGACTGGCGCGTTCGATGCGCTTGCCGCGCACCACACCATTCATATCTGCAATAAGAAGGTCGACGAACTGGACCTCAGGATGTTCCTTAAGGAACGCGTTCGCTTCATTAAGCTGAACGGCACGCGGGGGTACCGACATGATGCAACACCTATTTTGTTAAAAATATCAATCATGCGAATGCACGGGTGTGAGTCAATCTTAAACCCCTTCGCCTGTCAAGCTGGGCTTATTGTGCACTCTTATGGTGCCTCGCGGCCCTTAATGGGGCGTTTTAGGCCCCTGCAGCGGTGCGCAAAGCCTTTGCCGACAGGGTGCTCAGTGGGGTGTGTTCAATTTTTTACATACCTATTGTGAAATAAAATGAACAAGGCTAAGCTCGGCTCAAACCCAAAACAGCTAAAAAATAAAGGGTGTCCCATGTCGCGCCTGCCGATAATCGGCGTAACTTCTGATACAAAGCTGATCGGTTCTCACAACTATTACGCTGCTGGTGACAAATATGTCCGCGCCGTAGTTCTGGGGGCTCAGGCTTTGCCTCTGATCATACCGTCGCTGGGTGAGCTGCTGGATCAGCCTGCCTTGCTCGACAGTATCGACGGCCTGCTATTTACCGGCTCGCCGTCCAACGTAGAACCCCATCATTATAGCGGCCCCGCCAGTGATCCCGGCACTTTGCATGATCCTGCGCGTGACAGCACCACCTTGCCTCTTCTGAAAGCCGCTATTGCCGCCGGGATTCCTGTGCTGGGCATTTGCCGCGGGTTTCAGGAAATGAATGTGGTATTTGGCGGCACACTGCATCAAAAGGTTCATGAAGTTGAAGGATTGATGGATCATCGTGAGCCGCAAGACTCACCGGTTGAACAGCAGTTCTCGCCGCGTCATGACGTCGCTGTACAGCCAGGCGGTGTGCTGGCTGCCATCGGTTTACCGACACAAATCACTGTTAACTCCATTCATGGTCAGGGCGTTGAGCGTCTGGCGCCTGGCCTTCGAGTAGAAGCATTGGCGCCCGACGGATTGATCGAATCCTTCTCCGTCGAAGGTGCTACGAGTTTTGCATTAGGGGTGCAGTGGCATCCTGAGTGGCAAGTACGATCTAATCCGAATTATCTCGCCATCTTCCAGGCCTTTGGTGAGGCTTGCAGGAAGAGGGCGGGGCAACGCTGAGACGACTATTAAAGCCGTCTCTCAAACCCTGAGGTCTCTATGAGCACCAAACTAGACCAGCTATCCAGCTGGCTGAAAGAACGCAAAATCACCGAAGTTGAGTGTCTGGTCAGCGATCTTACCGGCATCGCCCGGGGCAAGATTTCGCCGACAAACAAGTTCATTGCAGAAAAAGGCATGCGCCTCCCCGAGAGTGTGCTGCTGCAGACTGTGACCGGCGACTATGTCGAAGACGACATCTATTACGACCTGCTCGACGCGGCTGACATTGATATGGTCTGCCGTCCCGACGAGAGCGCCGTGTTCCTGGTGCCTTGGGCCATTGAGCCCACCGCACAGGTGATCCACGACACGTACGACAAGCAAGGCAATCCGATTGAATTGTCGCCGCGCAACATTCTCAAGAAAGTGCTTAAGCTCTACTCCGATAAAGGCTGGCAGCCGATCATGGCGCCAGAAATGGAGTTCTATCTGACCAAGCGCAACAGCGACCCTGACTTCCCGCTGGAAGCGCCTTTGGGCCGTTCGGGTCGCCCGGAAACCGGTCGTCAGTCGTTCTCGATTGATGCGGCGAACGAATTCGACCCGCTGTTTGAAGACATGTATGACTGGTGTGAAATCCAGGGCCTGGACCTCGACACGCTGATCCACGAAGAAGGCCCGGCGCAGATGGAAATCAACTTCCGTCATGGCGAGCCGTTGCACCTGGCGGATCAGGTGTTGGTATTCAAGCGCACCATGCGTGAAGCCGCGCTCAAGCACGATGTCACCGCAACCTTCATGGCCAAGCCGATCACCGATCAGCCGGGCAGTGCGATGCACGTGCACCAGAGCATCATTGACAAGGCCACTGGCAAGAACCTCTTCTCTAATGAAGACGGTTCAATGAGTGAGCTGTTCATGCACCACATCGGTGGCCTGCAGAAGCTGATTCCTGAGCTGCTGCCGCTGTTCGCGCCTAACGTTAACTCGTTCCGTCGTTTCCTTCCGGACACCTCGGCACCGGTAAACGTTGAGTGGGGCGAAGAGAACCGCACCGTGGGTCTGCGCGTGCCGGATGCCGACCCGCAAAACCGTCGTGTTGAAAACCGTTTGGCCGGTGCTGACGCCAACCCGTATCTGGCCTTGGCGGCGAGCCTGCTGTGTGGCTACATCGGTATGGTTGAAAAAATTGAGCCAAGCGCGCCAGTTGTTGGTCGCGGCTACGAGCGCCGTAACCTGCGCCTGCCGCTGACATTGGAAGCGGCATTGGAACGCATGGAAAACTGCAAGCTTGCAGAGCAGTATTTAGGCAGCAAGTTCATCAGTGGCTACGTGGCGGTAAAACGCGCCGAGCATGAGAACTTCAAGCGGGTAATCAGCTCCTGGGAGCGTGAATTCCTGCTGCTGTCTGTCTGAGGGGCGGGGTGCTGGCTGCGGCCGGCACCCATCCTGATTATTTTTTTGAGGTGGATATGACCAACCAAGTGAACAACCCGAAAACCGCTGAATGGCAGGCCATGAGCCGTGACCATCACCTGGCTCCGTTCAGCGACTTCAAACAGCTTGCTGAGGTCGGACCGCGGATTATTACCAAGGCCGAAGGCGTTTATCTGTGGGATAGCGAAGGCAGCAAGATTCTTGATGCCATGGCCGGCCTGTGGTGTGTCGCCATCGGTTATGGCCGCAAGGAACTGGCCGAAGCTGCTTATAAGCAGATGCAGGAGCTGCCGTACTACAACATGTTCTTTATGACAGCGACTCCGCCTGCGCTTGAGCTGGCGAAAGAGATTGCCGCTGTTGCGCCGGAAGGCATGAACCATGTGTTCTTCACCGGCTCCGGCTCGGAAGGTAACGACACTATGCTGCGCATGGTTCGTCACTACTGGGCGATCAAGGGCAAGCCGAACAAGAAAGTTATCATCAGCCGGGTCAATGGCTACCACGGTTCAACCGTTGCGGGCGCGAGCCTGGGCGGCATGACCTACATGCACGAGCAGGGCGACCTGCCAATTCCGGGCATCGTTCACATCCCGCAGCCATACTGGTTTGCCGAGGGCGGTGACATGACGCCGGACGAGTTCGGCATCTGGGCGGCCGAGCAACTGGAGAAGAAGATTCTCGAAGTCGGCGAAGAAAACGTCGGTGCATTCATTGCCGAGCCGATTCAAGGCGCGGGCGGCGTAATCATTCCGCCAGATACCTACTGGCCGAAGGTGCGTGAAATCCTCGCCAAGTACGAAATTCTGTTTGTAGCGGACGAAGTTATCTGCGGTTTCGGCCGTACCGGCGAATGGTTCGGCAGCGACTTCTTCGGCAATACGCCGGACATGATGACCATCGCCAAGGGCCTGACTTCCGGTTACATCCCGATGGGTGGCCTGATCGTCCGTGACGAGATTGTTGAAGTGCTTAATCAGGGCGGCGATTTCAACCACGGCTTCACCTATTCCGGGCACCCGGTTGCGGCTGCTGTTGGTTTGGAAAACCTGCGAATCCTGCGCGAAGAAAAAATTATTGAGCGGGTAAAAGCCGAGACGGCACCGTATTTGCAGAAACGTTTACGTGAGCTGGCTGATCATCCATTGGTGGGTGAAGTTCGCGGTGTTGGCATGCTCGGCGCCATTGAGTTGGTGAAGAACAAGGCAACCCGTGAGCGTTATTCAAGCGATCAGGGTGTGGGCATGATTTGCCGTACCCATTGCTTTGCCAATGGTCTGATTATGCGAGCTGTAGGCGACACGATGATTATTTCGCCACCGTTGGTTATCAGCAACGCCGAGATCGACGAACTGGTTAGCAAGGCCCGTCAGTGCTTGGATCTGACGTTGGCTGAGATAGCAGGTTAAGTACGCGGGGTTACAACACTCAATGTGCATCTGAGTGTTGTAAAAAGCCCCTCGAACTTGCAAGACTGCGCCAGTGCGTTGGCCAGGCTCACCAGGGGTGGTGCAGACAGGCTGCGCCGCCTTCTGGAATAACTTATAAAACAACAGGAGCTGTACGCATGACATTATTCGGCAAAACTCTTCTCGCACTTTCGCTGGCTGGGGCTGTAGCGGGTGCAGCGCAGGCTGAAGATAAAGTGCTGCACGTCTACAACTGGTCTGACTACATCGCTGAAGACACCCTGGACAACTTCCAGAAAGAGTCCGGCATCAAAGTTGTGTACGACGTTTTCGACAGTAACGAGACGCTGGAAGCCAAGCTGCTTTCGGGTAACTCCGGCTACGACGTCGTTGTACCTTCGAACCAGTTCTTGGCTAAACAGATCAAGGCGGGCGTATTCCAGAAGCTGGATAAATCCAAGCTGCCAAACTGGAAAAACCTCAACCCAGACCTGCTCAAGGCGCTGGAAGCCGCTGATCCGGGCAACCAGTACGCGTTCCCTTACCTGTGGGGCACTACCGGTATCGGCTATAACCCTGAGAAGGTCAAAGCCGCTCTGGGCACCGACAAAATCGACTCGTGGGAAGTGCTGTTCAATCCAGAAAGCATGGAGAAGCTGAAGTCTTGCGGCGTGTCGATGCTCGACGCTCCGGAAGAAGTTTACGCTGCAACGCTGCACTATCTGGGTCTGAACCCGATCGCGCAAAGCGTTGAAGACGTGAAGAAGGCCGAAGAGCTGCTGCTGAAAATTCGTCCGAACATCACCTACTTCCACTCGTCCAAGTACATCTCCGACCTGGCTAACGGCAACATCTGCGTGGCGTTGGGTTGGTCTGGCGACGTTTTCCAGGCTGAAGCGCGCGCTGAAGAAGCCAAGAACGGTGTGCCAGTTTCCTACACCATTCCTAAAGAAGGTGCGGCTGCGTTCTTCGACATGATGGCCATTCCGGCTGATGCCAAGAATCCAGAGGAGGCTTACACCTTCCTGAACTACATCATGAAGCCTGAAGTGATCGCGCCGATCTCTGACTACGTGGCATACCCGAACGGCAACAGCGCTGCTACGCCGCTGGTATCCGAAGAAATCCGTAACAACCCTGGCATCTACCCGACTGAAGAGGCTTCCAAGAAGCTGTACACCTTCTCCGAGTTGAGCCCGAAAGTTCAGCGTGCAATGACTCGCAGCTGGACCAAGGTCAAGTCAGGTCGTTAACAGGCAATGCAGTTACTGGGCGGCGCCTGTGCGGCGCCCAGTGGTTGTCGGTTATCGAGTGCTGAGCCAGCCGTTGAGGTTTGCAATACACGCAAGCCAACGGTCCGATAAAGTAACTGTGATGGGCTAAGTCGCAGTTCTGGAGCATCCACAAAGGGTGGCGTTCGATTACCAATGATCGGCCAACAGGCCGCTGTTATGGACACAATAAATCCAAGACGAATCAAGTGCTGCCGAGCCAACCGGTACGTACAAAAGGACTTAAATATGCAGATTCCCTTCAGCAAGACGTTTACCGTAACTGCGCTGACACTCGGCCTGATCGCCGGAGCTCAAGCCGAGTCTTCTGTGCATATCTACAACTGGAGCGACTACATCGGCGAGACCACGCTGGCCGACTTCGAAAAAGCCACGGGCATCAAGCCTGGCTATGACGTTTTCGACTCCAACGAAACCCTTGAAGGCAAGCTTCTGTCGGGCAACACCGGCTACGACATTGTGGTGCCGTCGAACAACTTCCTCGGCAAGCAAATCAAGGCTGGCGCGTTCCAGAAGCTTGATCGCAGCCAGCTGAGCAACTGGGACAATCTTGACCCGCGTCTGCTCAAACAGCTGAACACCAACGACCCGGGCAACCAGTACGCAGTGCCTTATCTGTGGGGCACCAACGGTATTGGCTACAACGTGGCCAAGGTCAAGGAAGTGCTGGGCGTGGACCATATCGATTCATGGGCGGTGCTGTTCGAGCCCGAGAACATGAAGAAGCTCAGCACCTGCGGCGTCTCGTTCCTCGACTCGCCGGATGAAATGATCCCGGCCGTGCTCAACTACATGGGCCTCGACCCGAACAGCAAGAATCCGGACGACTACAAGAAAGCCGAAGCCAAGCTGTTGGAAGTGCGCCCGTACGTAACCTACTTCCACTCGTCCAAGTTCATCAGTGACCTGGCCAATGGCAACATCTGTGTGGCGGCCGGTTTCTCCGGTGACGTGATTCAGGCGGCTGACCGCGCTGATGAGGCTGGCAAGGGCATCGAAATCGCCTACGCCATTCCGAAAGAAGGCGCCAACCTGTGGTTCGACATGATGGCGATTCCGGCAGACGCCAAGAACGTCAAGGAAGCCCACGCATTTATCAACTACTTGCTCCAGCCGGAAGTAATTGCGCAGGTAAGTAACTATGTTGGCTACGCCAACCCGAATTTGAAATCCCGGGAGTTCATGGATAAAGAAGTCAGTGAGAATCCAGCGGTTTATCCACCGCAAGCAGTCCTGGACAGACTGTTTATTCAGGCTGAGATGCCGCGCAAGATTCAGCGCGTAATGACACGCAGCTGGACCAAGATCAAGTCGGGCAAATAATTATTAAGCGCCCCTCCTCAAAGGTGAGGGCGCGTTTTCCGGGAGTTTCGTAATGGCAGTGGCTTCAAGCACCTATAAAAAGGTACTCGAGGGAGATCAGCAACCGAAAGAAGTGCTGGTCAAGATTGATCGAGTAACCAAGAAATTTGACGAGACCATCGCTGTCGATGATGTCTCCCTGACCATCAACAAGGGCGAAATCTTCGCCCTGTTGGGTGGCTCCGGCTCGGGTAAGTCAACGCTGCTGCGTATGCTGGCTGGTTTCGAACGGCCGACTGAGGGTCGCATTTACCTCGACGGCGAAGACATCACTGATCTGCCGCCCTACGAGCGCCCGATCAACATGATGTTCCAGTCCTACGCCTTGTTCCCGCACATGACTGTGGCGGAAAACATTGCCTTCGGTCTGCGTCAGGACAAAATGCCCAAGGCCGACATTGAGGCGCGCGTCGCCGAGATGCTCAAGCTGGTACAGATGTCGCAGTACGCCAAGCGTAAGCCGCATCAGCTTTCGGGTGGTCAGCGTCAGCGTGTGGCTCTGGCACGCTCGCTGGCTAAAAGCCCGAAGCTGCTGTTGCTCGACGAGCCTATGGGCGCACTGGACAAAAAACTGCGTTCGCAGATGCAACTTGAACTGGTCGAAATCATCGAGCGCGTCGGCGTAACCTGCGTGATGGTGACCCACGATCAGGAAGAGGCCATGACCATGGCCCAGCGGATTGCGATCATGCACTTGGGCTGGATTGCCCAGATTGGCAGCCCGATTGATATTTATGAAACGCCAACCAGTCGCCTGGTTTGTGAATTCATCGGTAACGTCAACCTGTTTGACGGCGTGGTGGTTGATGACTCCGAAGCCTACGCGTTGATCGACAGCCCGGACCTCGAGCGCAATATTTACGTGGGCCACGGTGTGAGCACCTCGGTGCAAGACAAGACCATCACCTATGCGATTCGTCCCGAGAAGCTGTTGGTTACCACCGAGCAGCCGGCCTTCGAATACAACTGGTCGCGTGGCGTCGTTCACGATATCGCCTATCTGGGCGGTCACTCGGTGTTCTACGTTCAGTTGCCAAGCGGCAAGATTGTTCAGTCCTTCGTTGCTAACGCTGAGCGACGCGGCGCACGACCTACCTGGGACGACCAGGTCTTCGTCTGGTGGGAGGACGATAGCGGGGTGGCGTTGCGCTCATGAACATTTCCCGAAGCATTAGCCGGCGAATGCCCAAAGGCCGGCATTTTGTAATAGGTGTGCCATTCCTGTGGCTCTTCCTGTTCTTCCTGCTGCCTTTCATCATTGTGATGAAAATCAGCTTTGCCGAAGCCGACGTTGCGATTCCGCCGTATACCGAGATTTACACCTGGGCTGAAGGCCAGTTGTCGATCATTCTCAACCTGGGTAACTACATCTTCCTGACCGAAGATGAGCTGTATCTGGCTGCTTATCTCGGCTCCCTGAAGATGGCGTTCTTCAGCACCCTGATCTGCCTGTTGATTGGTTATCCGATGGCCTACGCCATTGCGCGCGCCAAGCCTGAGATGCAGACAGTGTTCCTGCTGCTGATCATGATGCCGACCTGGACAGCGATTCTGATCCGCGTTTACGCCTGGATGGGGATTCTCAGCAACAACGGTCTGCTCAACAGTGCATTGATGAGCGTGGGCTTGATCAGCGAACCGCTGCAGATCCTCAATACCAACTTCGCGGTCTACATCGGTATTGTTTATTCGTATCTGCCGTTCATGGTGCTGCCGCTCTATGCCAACCTGGTCAAGCATGATCAGAGCTTGCTTGAAGCTGCGGCCGATCTGGGTTCCAGCACGTTCAACAGCTTCTGGAAGATCACCGTGCCGCTGTCGAAGAACGGCATCATTGCCGGCTGCATGCTGGTATTCATTCCGGCAGTGGGTGAGTTCGTTATTCCTGAGCTGCTTGGCGGTCCGGAAACCCTGATGATCGGTAAGATCCTCTGGCAAGAGTTCTTCAACAACCGTGACTGGCCGGTAGCTTCCGCATTGGCAGTAGTGATGCTGGCATTGCTGATCGTGCCGATCATTCTGTTCAACCGTAACCAGGCCAAAGAGATGGAGGGCCGCGCATGAAGCGTTTCAGTTTCTCCAACATGATGCTCTGGGTCGGTTTCCTGTTCATCTATCTGCCCATGCTGATTCTGGTCATCTACTCGTTCAACGGCTCGCGCCTGGTAACGGTATGGGGTGGCTGGTCGGTCAAGTGGTATGTCGGCCTGCTCGATAACCGTCAGCTGATCGGCGCGGTCCTGCGCTCGCTGGAGATCGCCTTTTACACGGCGATCTCGGCAGTGATTCTCGGCACGCTGGCAGCCTTCGTGCTGACCCGTGTGACGCGCTTCAAGGGCCGCACCATGTTCGGCGGTCTGGTCACTGCACCGCTGGTTATGCCTGAGGTGATCACCGGTCTGTCGCTGCTGCTGCTTTTCGTGGCCATGGCGCAGATTCTCGGCTGGCCGCAGGAGCGCGGTATCGTGACCATCTGGATCGCGCACACTACGTTCTGTACAGCTTATGTGGCGGTGGTCGTGTCTTCACGCTTGCGTGAGCTGGACATGTCGATCGAAGAAGCGGCGATGGACCTTGGCGCCAAGCCATTGAAGGTGTTCTTTTTGATCACCATCCCCATGATCGCGCCTTCCTTGGCAGCCGGTGCCATGATGTCCTTTGCACTGTCGTTGGACGACCTGGTACTGGCCAGCTTCGTTTCCGGGCCGGGCTCAACAACCCTGCCGATGGAAGTGTTCTCGGCGGTACGTCTGGGGGTTAAGCCGGAAATCAACGCGATTGCCAGTTTGATTCTGCTGGCGGTATCGGCGGCGACATTCCTGGTTTGGATCATCTCCCGTCGCGCTGAAGAAAAACGCCGCAAGGCCGTTCAGCAAGCGATTGAAGAAGGTGCTGCAGCCACTTGGCAGCAGGACAAACCTGAAGCGAAAGCCGCTGGTTAAGGGTGTTCACACAAAAAAACGGGCCGTTTTCACGGCCCGTTTTTTTTGCCTGCCATTCAGTTGGCAAGCAGCATTTCAGCCCGCAGTAATCAGGCGCTGCGGGTGATGTATTGCAACAGCTCGACAACTTGACCGGGCGTTTGCGCCCAGGCCATTGCAGCGCCATCCACTTCCTTCAGCGGGTGAATGATGTCTTCGCCATGCAGGGTAATGTACGGCTTGCCGAGCGCTGCGCAGTAGCCTGCATCAAATGCGGCGTTCCACTGCTTGTACTTGTCACCGAAGCGAATGATTGCCACATCGCATTGTTCGATCAGGGTCTTGCAGCGAATCGCGTTGACCTTGGCCGACTTGTGGTCGCGCCAGAACGGATTGCTTTCTGCGCCCAGCACATCACCCGCCGCATCGCTGCTGTCGTGGTCGGTCACTGCCGAACTGAAGGTAATGTCGAGCCCCAGTTCGCGTGCGCCCTGCATGATCTGCTGGCGCCAGTCGGTGTGGATCTCGCCGGATAAAAATACGTTCAAGCTCATGATTGTCTGTTCCCTTCAGGGTCATCGTGTATTCGATGAAAACCGAACGGTTCGGGTAGGCGAGGCGTTTGGTTTTCGGACGGGCAGTCACGCTAACGGCTGGGGCGCGGGGTGTCCAGTTTTGTGCCTGATTAAAATTGACGCCGAAAAAATGGCTTCTAATATAAGTACGGTCGTACCAAAATGCGCATTGGTTCACATGATGGCTATTTGATGGCTTGTACGCTGCATTTACCGACGAGATACATAAAGAAATACATTTTTCGGTCGAAATCGTTAGTCATAGCGCCTTTGTTTGCCAGTCGCCGGCAGGCAGATCAAGTTCTGTCATCTGTCTGCGCCGATGGGCAAAAAAGCCGGCGCGATAGCGTGTTCAGTTATTAATTGATTTACCCGGTAAGAACAGGTGTCAGTCCCCGTGTTGCAGGAGTGCAGCGCCGGAGCTGGCCTATAAAACCGCCTGGTCATGCATTTATTTGCTTTCAGCTATGAGGATGATTGGATGTTCAACTCAGCACGCAAGCACTACCAAAACGAATGCGAGCGCTACAACGCGACGGTTTGTGAACTCAACGCTAAGTTGGCCGCGATCAGCACCTCAATGGCAATGATCGAATTCAGCCCAGATGGCATTGTGTTGAGTGCCAACGACAATTTTTGCGCAGTGATGGGCTACGGCGCCGATGAGGTGTGCGGCAAGCACCACCGGGTATTCTGCGAAGAGTCGCAGTATCGCAGCTCTGAATATGCTCAATTCTGGCGTGATTTAGCGTCGGGCAAGCCGCTCAGTGGTACCTTCATGCGGCTGGACAAGAGTGGTCGGGAAATCTGGCTCGAAGCCAGCTATATGCCGGTTAAAAACGCCCAGAGTCAGGTCACCAGTGTGATCAAAGTGGCTACCAACATCACCGAGCGGGTTAACCGTGAGCGTGAAGGCGAAGGTATGCTGAAAACTATTGGCCGGTCGATGGCGGTCATCGAGTTCAGTCCGGATGGCCGGGTTATTAAGGCCAATGAGAACTTCTACAGCACCCTGCATTACAAGCCGGCCGAGGTGATTGGCCAGCATCACAGCATGTTCTGCTCGCGCGAAGAGCGCGAATCCCCTGGCTACAAAGCGTTCTGGGCGGCATTGAATCGCGGGGAATACTTCAGCGGGCGCTTCTCGCGCGTCGACAGCCATGGCCGTCAGGTATTTTTGGAGGCTTCGTATAACCCGATTTTTGATGCTAAGGGGCGGTTATACAAGGTCGTCAAATTCGCCAGTGACATCACCGAGCAAATGACCTCTCAGCAAGCGGCCGCAGACACCGCCCATGCCACGTCGGTACAGACCGATGCATGCGCCAAGAAGGGCTCGGCTGTGGTGCGCCAGACAGTTGAGGTGATCGAAGAGATTTCCAGCAATCTCAATCAGGCCGCGCGCAGTATCGATGCGGTGAACAAACAGTCCGAAGTGATCGGCAGCATCGTGCAGACTATTCGCGGGATTGCCGACCAGACCAACCTGCTGGCCCTTAACGCGGCGATCGAAGCGGCGCGGGCCGGCGAGCATGGGCGCGGTTTTGCGGTCGTTGCAGACGAGGTGCGCAGTCTTGCTGCGCGCACCAGTCAGGCGACGCTGGAAATCGTAGAAGTGGTGCGCCAGAACAATGAACTCTCACGTTCAGCGGTAGAGAGCATGCAGTCCAGTCTGAGTCGCACCAGCGTAGGTGTTGAGCTGGCGAACGAGGCGGGCGAAGTGATTCTGGAAATCCAGCAAGGCTCGCAGCATGTTGTGGATGCCATCAGCCAGTTCAGCTCAAGCCTGCGCCTGCAATAAATCCAGAGCCTGAAGGCCAGCCCTTACCGGGCTTGGCCTTCAAGGCTTAGCGGGCATCGGCTGCGGATTGCACGCTAGCCGTTCTTGAGTGTCCGGCACTATCAGGCGCGCTTAAGCCCTTGGTCGGCTATTTCTTCGCGGGTGAAGCGCAGTTGTGATGCATCGAGATTAAGCCGGTGGATCAGGTTGAACAGTTGCTGCTTGAGCACCTCGTCACTGATTCGCTCGGCGGCACGCATCATCGCCACAGCGGCGTCCTCGTTGTTAGAGGCAACCTGATCAAGGGTTCTGCAGATATTTCGAGTTGTGCGGCTCACGAGAGGGCTACTCCTAAAATCGAGGCTGTACTGTAGGGCGCAGATATTTCCTTTTGATTGCAGTCCGACCAATTAGATCCGTAATCAGGTACGAGATTTTGCTGTGGCTGGCGCCGTTATTGGCTGCGCTCAAAAACCATCCTGGGTTTCGCATTCGCTCCACCCAGGCGACGGTTGTTGCGCATCAGTACAGTCGTCACTCGACCGGCTTCAACGTGAGGGTGCTTTCGGTGTGCGCGGCCACATCGTCTTGGCTCAGGTGCATGGGGACGTATTCGCCGCGCATATAGCGTTCGGCCTGATCGCTGAAGTGTTTATCGAATGGCACGCCACTTTGCCCGACTGGATTGATGCCGATGGCCTTGCTGGCGTCAGCCATGTCGACCAGGCGCCGGGTTGATGGGCCGTAGCTGACATCCCAGGGCGCGGGGCCGATTTTGTGGGCGTAGTTGTTCGGGGTCTCATGACCACCGGGGGCGGCAAACGGGCCGATATTGAACAGGCGATCCAGTGGCTTTTTCTGGCCCAGTGGATGGTTGTGGGTGAGGGTGTGAGTTTTACCCCACTGCCAGTCGGCAGGGTTGTCGCCCAGCGTTTGCCTGAGGTGCTGCATGCTCGCCTGCCAGGCGGCCTTGATTGTGCTCGCACGGCTTTCCACAGCATCGGTGTTGCGGTTATCCCACCAGGGCGATTGCTCGTCTGCCGTGAGTCGCGGCAGCGCGATATCCAGCGCGCGGGTGGCGATCAGGTTGTTGAAGAAGGCTTCGCCGAGTTCGTCAGCCATGCCGTGGCGGGCGATTTCGTAGACCAGTTGATTGAATACAGTCGCCGTCACCGATTCGAGCGTATGGTCGCCGTCCCATTGGGCGAGCTGCTCGACCAATGCGCGTTCCTGGTCATCCGTAGCGGCGGCTTGCAGGTCGTTGATAATCGGTTTTAGCAGTCGAGCGGGGTAGCCCGTTCCTGTTTCGAGTTGCAAGGCGCGGCTGTTGTTCTGATCCCATTTCACGCTGCTATCGGCCAGGTGTTGATTGAGGCGCTGGCCACGGTCGGGAAGGTTGTAATAGCCCGGAATTTCTATATCTGTCGGCGATACGGTCTGAAAGTTGGCTGAGACGATGTAGCCGCGTGCAGGGTTTTCTTCTTGTGGGTTGTCACTGAACGGGTAGAAGCCGAGCTTGTCCGACTCGCTGCTGGCGCCGTCGAGAATAAAGCTCGGGTTCACCCCGGCAGGTCGGCGAGGCAGTTTGGCCGCAGCCCACCAACCGATATCGCCCGTGGCATTGGCCCAGATGACGTTAAGTCCCGGCGCTTCGATGTTTTCAACCGCGCTGCGGGCTTTGCTCAGCGTTTCTGCACGGTTGAGTTTGTAGAAACCATCGAGAATCGGGTTGTCGGTTTCGAGAAATGCCCACCACATGGCGATCGGGGTTTTGCCGACTGTGTTACCCAGCGCATCGTTGATGATCGGGCCGTGCTTCGAGCTGCGCAGCGTCAGTTGGACTGGCTCGGCGTTTTTGACTTCGATGGTTTCGCTGCGTGCTTGCAGGTCGGTCCATTCACCCTGATACCAGACCTGATTGGGGTTTTGCGGATTGACCTTCTCGGCGATCAGGTCGAGGTCGTCATTCTGGAACATGGTAATGCTCCAGGCGAAGTCCTTGTTATGGCCGAGCGATGCAACCGGGTTGAGGGCCTGATGGTGACCGTACAAGTCGAAGCCGGGATAACTCAGTTGGGCCTCGTACCAAACCGCCGGTACTGAAAAGCGAATGTGCGGATCGCCCGCCAGCAATGGCTTGCCGCTGGCAGTGCGGCTGCCCGAAACCGCCCACGCGTTGCTGCCTTCGAATTGTGGCAAACCCGCCTCAGCGAGTGCGTCATTGCTCAATTGGGCGATGCTGTTGAGATCCTGCCAGTCGCTGCTGGCCAGCGACTGGCCCATTACCCCTTGCGGATGCCAGGCGAGGTCGAAGACCTTGAGATAATCGGCGCCGAGCTGGTCGCGCACAAAACTCAGTACTGGTTCGGTGCGAAATGCGGCGGCAAAGCTGTAGGCCATGTAGCCGGCCACGCTGATGGTGTCGGCGACGGTGAACGGGCGCTTCTCGATGCCCAGCAGGTCGAATTCAACGGGCGCTGGATGGCTGTCCTGATATTGGTTTATGCCATCCAGATAGGCTTGCAGGGCTTTGTAGGAAGGCTGGCTGGTATCCATCGCCTGAGCGTAGGCATCTGCATGCTGGCGGATGCCGAGGGTGCGAAACAAGCGATCCGTTTCCACCAGTTTGTCACCCAGAACCGCGGCCAGTTCGCCGCGCGCCAGACGGCGCATCAATTCCATCTGGAACAGGCGGTCCTGCGCATGCACAAAGCCGAATGCGCGGTACATGTCGGCTTCGTTCTGGGCCTGAATATGCGGCACACCGCGCTCATCATAGGCAACGCTGACAGGTGCTTGCAGATGCGCAAGGTCGACATTGCCGTCGCGGCTTGGTTGTTTGCTGGTGACGTACCAGGCGCCGCCAGCGGCGGCCACGCCAATGATGATGGCAAGTGCAGTCAGAGTGCGCTTCATCGCAAGTCCTTTTTATTATTGGGCGATTGGTTCTCAGCAGCCTGGCAATACACCATGACTGAAAATAACAGGTCAATCGGCTAACGGCTTATCAGCATGCTGAATGATGGCTGATGGCCTTATCAAGCGTGCTGGTCTGCCTCTCTGGTAAAGGGTTCACAGTTCTTACGTCTGGTTATTGGGCGATTAACTTTTCTGCCGTGGCGTGTGGCCGGTTGGCGTCAGGTATTGAGTAACTTTCTATGTACAGTCGTTTCAGGTAAATCCGCCCTCCGCACCAAGTGATTTATTACAAGGATGTTGTTAATGACTTCGATTGGTTCGCATAAACCTGTCAGTGCACTCGTGCGCTGTTTTGGCCTGCTCATGGCGTTGTTGGGGGCTGTGCTTGCCTTGGGCGGCGCCTATCTGATTTTTCTCGGGGGCTCCTGGTATTACCTGATTTCTGGCGCAGCGATGGCGTATTCCGGCGTTGCTATCAGCAAGGGACGCCTTTGGGGCGTCTGGTGCTATTTGGCGCTCTTTGCGCTCACGCTGGTCTGGGCAGTATCTGAGGTGCAATTTAACTTTTGGGCATTGGTGCCGCGCACGCTCGTGCATCTGGTATTGGCAATCATTGCGTTGCTCTTGGTTCCGCTGTTTTCACCGGCTTCGGCTGCGCTCAAACGAGGCGCAGTGATTGCTGGCGTTGCTCTTCTGGGCGTGTTTATTGCGGCGTTGGCCGGGATGTTCGTACCGCACGGTATTGTGCAGAACTCCATAGCGTTTACGCCGGGCAAGGTGACAGATCTGACCGCTGCCACAGGCGGCGAATGGACCGACTACGGACGCACAGGTGAAGGCACGCGCTATGCGCCGTTTGATCAGATCAACGTCGATAATGTCGATCAGTTAAAAGTGGCCTGGACTACCCGTCATGGCGATATTGCCGAACTTGGCAACGAAAACCAGAACACACCGCTGTATGTCGATGGCGTGGTTTATCACTGTTCGCCGCGCAACATCCTGACCGCACTGGATGGCGACACGGGTAAAACCCGCTGGCAGTTTGACCCGAAAGCCGAAGCGCCGTTCTGGAACCGTTGTCGCAGTGTTGCCGTGTACAAGCCGCCCAAGCCCGACGCCTGCGGCACGCGCATTGTCATGGCCACAATCGATATGCGTTTACTGGCCATCAAAACCAGCGATGGTGAACTCTGCGAAAGCTTCGGTGACCACGGTGTGGTCAACTTGCAGCAGGGTATTGGCGAAGCCAAGCCCGGTTTCTATATGCAGACTTCAGGGGCGATGGTCGCGGGCGACAAGATTTTGCTCAGTGGTTGGGTGGCAGACAACATGTCGGTTGGTGAGCCTTCCGGCGTTGTGCGCGCCTTCAATGCCGGCACGGGTGAGCTGGATTGGGCGTGGGACCTGGGCAATGCCAAAATCGACAAGCTGCCACCGCCAGGCGAAACCTATACCCGCGGTACGCCCAATATTTGGGCGCCAATGTCTTATGACCTGGATCTCGGCTTGGTTTACCTGCCAACCGGTAACGCGACCCCAGACTATTACGGCGGCCTGCGCACCAAGGCGATGGATGATTACTCCTCCTCAATCGTTGCCGTTGACCTGAGCACGGGCAAGGAGCGCTGGAAGTTTCAAACAGTGCATCACGACCTCTGGGACTACGACATTCCGTCACAGCCATCGCTGGTGGACTTTCCCATGCCGGACGGCACAACCGTACCGGGGCTGATTCTGTTGACCAAGCGCGGCCAGATTTTCACCTTTGATCGGCGTGACGGAACCCCGCTGACCAAAATTGAAGAGCGCCCGGTGCCTGCCGGTGATGTTAAAGGTGAACGCTACTCGCCCACTCAGCCTTATTCGGTAGGCATGCCGGCGATTGGCGCAGCAGGCTTGAGTGAAACCAACGCCTGGGGCATTACGCCGGTCGATCAGCTCTATTGCCGCATCATGTTCAAGAAGAGCATCTACAAGGGCGATTTCACGCCGCCGAGCCTGAAACCGATCATTCAATTTCCGAGTAATTATGGTGGCTTCAATTGGGGCAGCGCATCCATTGATCAGGAGCGTAATCTTCTGATCGTCAATGATTTGCGCATGCCGATTCGCACCAACCTGATGCCCCGCGCCGAGATCGACAAGGTCATGAAGTCCCTTGGCGGGGCTAAACCTCACGGCGAGTGGAACCCGCAATACGGCACGCCTTATGGGCTCAAGCTCAACATGTTCATGTCGCCGATTGGCGTGCCTTGTGTGCAGCCGCCTTTTGGCACGTTGACGGCGATTGATCTGGCAACGCGCAAGGTGGTCTGGCAGCGGCCGGTAGGCACTGCCGAAGAGGTCGGGCCGTTTGGTATTGCGACAAGGTTGCCGATTAAAGTGGGTTTGCCGACCTTGGGCGGCACGGTGACCACAAGTGGCGGGCTGGTGTTTATGACAGGTACGCAAGACTACTATCTGCGCGCCTATGACGTTGAAACGGGTGAGGAACTGTGGAAAGGCGCCATCCCGACTGGCGGTCAGGCGACACCTATCACCTACATCGATAAGAAGTCAGGGCGCCAGTTCATAGTGGTTAACGCCGCCGGAGCGCCGCATAACCCGAATGATCGTGGTGATTATCTGGTGGCCTTCGCGCTGCCGGAAAAAACCAAGCCCTAAGGCGACAGTAGCTTCAGCCCCGGCAGCGCACTCAGTGCTCTGCCGGGGCTTTTACGTGCAGCCAGACAGCTTTGCTGGCGCTAGGACGCCATGCTCATGGCTCGGTTATATCGGCCGGCTTCCAGTCACAGAAACAGCCGACTGCCATGTTGTTGCTGGCGTGTACCTTGCGACCGTCCTTGAGCGCATTGAGTATCGGCTCGATAAAGCTGTTGCTTGAATTGCACGTAATGCCAGAGCTGTAAGGGCCGAAATAGGCCAGCTTGCCTTCACGGTCCCAAATCGCTACCGCCGGGCTGGCTGGCAAGTCGGCTGAACCCGGCAGAGCGGGTAATGCTTTGATCGCTTTGAGATCAGCGGGCAATTCGCCGTGGCTGCCGGGTTTTTGCACGGCAAAAAACTCAACACCCAGCGGGGTGAAATTTTTCACCAGCTCGGCAAGATGCTGTTGGTTGCCGACGTTGCAGGGGCAGGCCGGGTCCCAGAAGTGCACCATACGGATTGCCCCGGGGCCGGCTAACTCGGCGGGTAATTGCAATTGATCGCCGGAAAATATCGCCGTACGTTCACTGAATGAGCGCACATAGCGGGCTTCGAACCAGCTAAAGGCGAGAATTAGCACTATCACTGATACGCCTGCTATTACGCAGGCCAGTAAGGTTTTACGACTGAGTCGAGGCATGACAAGGTTCTATCTCTGGGGTGCATAGCTTGCCACGATGCGTCTGGCAGCAGAATATCTGCAGTTCGTTGTAGTGCATTGGATGCCTGCTTACCCCGCCTGATTTATGGATAGCTGCATGCTAGAGCAATTTAAGCCTGAGCGTTTAGTCGCAGGTCTTCGCCCGTTAACGTCCGCGCCCGCCCAGGCATTGCCGCAAGAGCTGGCTTATCGGGCGTTTTACGGCCTTGAACAATTACCGGCAGCTCATGCGCGCATGGGTTACTTCGAGGCGGGTGGTTACCGCATTGCCGCGCAACTCTGGCTGCCTGAGCAGCCCAAAGCGACACTGATTTTGCTGCATGGCTATTACGACCACAGTGGTTTGTATGGCCATGTCATGCGCTGGGCTTTGGAGCAGAATCTCGCCGTTATGGCGCTCGACTTGCCCGGGCATGGTTTATCCAGCGGCACTCGCGCCAGTATTAACGACTTCGCCGAGTATCAGTCCGTGCTGGAGGGTGCGATTGAGCTGGTTCGTGAGTTGCAGCTACCGGCACCCTTGCACCTGTTTGGCCAGAGCACTGGCGGCGCGATTCTGATTGATTACCTGCTGACGGCAAATCCGCAGAGTGATATCGGTGAGATCATCCTGCTGGCGCCGTTGGTCAGGCCGCGGGCCTGGGGTTGGTCCAAGCTCAGTTATCTGCTGCTCAAGTCGTTTGTGAGCAAGATAGAGCGGCGTTTCAGTGATAACTCGCATGACCCTGTGTTTCTCGACTTCCTGCGCAATCGCGACCCGTTACAGCCACGCAACCTGCCCACTGCCTGGGTAGGCGCGCTGGGGCGCTGGGTGCCGCGTATCGAGAATGCCCCGCGCAGTCCGCGGCGGCCGTTGGTGGTGCAGGGAGAGGAAGACCGCACGGTAGACTGGCCGTATAACCTGCAGGTGCTGGCCGACAAATTTGCCGGCCCGCGTGTGCTGCGTATCAAGCAGGCGCGCCATCATCTGGCCAATGAGTCGGCGGAGTTTCGCGCTGAGTACTTCAGTTTTCTCACCGAGCAACTCAATCGCTGAGCCGTTAGATACCTTGTGGTGCCTGATTCAGGCTGGATGTGCTCTGGCCAACGGCTAGGCCGGCGCGCACAGCGGCGAGTGCGGCCTGATAATAGTCTTTACCGGCCTGCGATTCGGCGAAAGTGATGAACTCATCCAGCTCAGGATCGGACAAGTCGCGGTAAACAAACAGCAAGGTGTTGTCGAGATCAGTGCCAATCTGACCCATCAGGCGCTGGCGCTGGCTATTGAGCATGCTCTGCGCGGTGTCGCCGCCGAGCAAGCCGGGGATCATCTGGCTCAGGCTGTCTGCGGCCACGCCGGCCAACGCCAGGCTCACTTCGGCGCCAGCTTCCTTGGCGGGCAGGGCCTGCGCGAGGTGGCTGATCAACAAGCGGCGACTGTCGCTGGCATCAACGCGGGGCAGGCCGTTGGCATATTTCGCCAACTGATCCTTGCGTGTAGCCAATTGCTCGGCGCTGACGACCTTGCGGCCCAACGGTGACTCGAAGAATTGCAGGGCCGACTGCGGCTCGTGCAGATTCTCGCGAAAGCTTTGCTGCGCGCGCTGATCCATCGCTTGCGGTGCGAATCGCTGATTGCTGTTGCTCACAAGTGCGTCATACACCGCGGGTGGCAGGCTCTGGCGATAGCGCTGCTGCGCGGCGGCGAGTGCATCATTGAAATTGGCCCGTTGTTGCGCCCAGCCGGCGGCCTTATACAGATCAGTGTGCACATCGGCCAGAGCCGGCAAGCTCAGTAGCATGAATAGAGCGGTGAAGATCGCGCGCATTAAAGACTCCTGTCTGGCGGGCACTGATTTCAAGGGCGGAGAAGCATATCGAGGCGCGGCAACGAGACTGATAGAATTATACGCATGACAACCGATACCACTGATATGCCCTTTGCAGTAATTATTGATGACCTTGCCACGCAGGGCTGGTCGCTGCTGCCCGGTTTTGCTAGTCAGACTTTGACAGCCGAATTGGCCCAAGAGTGCCGTGCCCGGGTAAAAAATGGCGCTCTGAGCCCCGCCAGAGTGGGACGCGGTGCCGGGCAAGAGATCCGCGAGGCGATCCGCGGCGATCAGATCGAGTGGCTGGAGCCGGGACAGTCGGCCCCCACCGATGCGTATCTGCAATTGATCGACGGCTTGCGGCTCGCGCTTAATCAACAGCTGTTTCTCGGTCTGGATTCCTATGAAAGCCACTTCGCTTTCTATCCGGCAGGTGCTTTTTATAAAAAGCACCTCGACCGCTTTCGCGATGACGACCGGCGCACTGTCTCGGTCGTGCTCTATCTGAATGAACAATGGCAGGACGACTTTGGCGGCGAGCTGCGCCTGTACCTGCTGGATGGCGAGACCCGCGACGTGCGGCCAGAGGCCGGCAGTCTGGTGGTGTTCATGTCGGCCGATATGCCCCACGAAGTCTTGCCGGCCACCCGTGAACGCCTGTCGTTAGCCGGTTGGTTTCGTCGGCGCGGCGCCGATACGTTCTAGTCGCTTCGCCATTCGAGTAAATGCAGGAGCTTGTTGTGCAAAAAATCTTGGTTAGTCGTTGCCTGCTTGGCCATCGCGTGCGCTATGACGGCGGTGCGCATGGCCCGTTCGACCTGTTGCAGCAATGGCAGGCAGAGGGCCGGGTCATCGCGCTGTGCCCTGAAGTGGCTGGCGGCTTGCCAACGCCACGCCCACCGGCGGAGATCCCTGGCGGACAAGGTGCGCAGGTGCTGGACGGATTGCTCAGTGTTTCGACTATCGATGGCGAAGACTGCACCGAAGCCTTTGTCAGTGGCGCGCAGCAGGCGCTGGAACTGGTTCGCCAGCACGGTATTGGCTTGGCGCTGCTCAAGGCGCGCAGCCCGTCGTGCGGCAACCTGGAGAACTACGACGGTAGTTTTAGCGGCGTGAAGGTGGCGGGCGAGGGTGTTACCGCGGCGCTGTTAAAACGGGCGGGTGTGCAGGTCTTCAATGAAACCCAATTGGCGCAGGCCAGTTTGGCGTTGGCTGCGCTTGAATCTGCTCTGGAATAGGTATTTCAGCCGATTCCGCGCGTATCTTTTGGATGACGCCTACACTTGGCGATAGCGTAGTTACGCTGAACGATTGGCGGGGTTTACCGTCCATTGTACTCAACCAAAAGACACGGAGTCTGTTATGAAAGTAGTCATGCCCACTCTCGGGCTAGCCGCCCTTTTGTTTGCCGTCAGTAGCCCTGCCTTGGCTGAAGCGCCAAGGGCCAAGGCCATGGAAGATGCACGGGTATATATCGTTGAGCCAGCTGATGGTGCGACAGTCAGCCAGACGTTCACCGTCAAGTTCGGTATCAGCGGTATGAACGTCGCGCCAGCAGGTACGGATGCGCCCAATACCGGGCACCACCATCTTTTGATCGACCAGGACACGCTGCCGGCGATGGACAAGGTGATCCCCGCCACCGACAAGATTATTCACTATGGCGGTGGCCAGACCGAAACTGAGCTGACGCTCGAGCCGGGCCAGCACACCCTGCAACTGTTGCTGGGCGATAAAGGCCACGTGCCATTCGATCCGCCGCTGCTGTCGGACAAAATCACTATCACCGTCAAGTAAATCCACGGCGTTTGCTGCGCTGAAACGAGAAGAGGGAGGCCTAAGCCTCCCTCTTCTTTTTTAGCCGTTACAACTGTTCGGAATTAGAACAGTACGCGGCTGCGGATGGTGCCGTTAACGTGCTGCAGTTTTTCCAGCGCCAGGTCCGAGTATTCGGCGTCGACGTCGACTACTACGTAACCCACTTTGTCGTTGGTCTGCAGGAACTGACCCGAAATGTTGATGCCGTTTTCGGCGAACACACGGTTGATTTCGCTCATCACACCCGGAATGTTTTGGTGGATGTGCAGCAGACGGTGCTTGCCCGGGTGCGATGGCAGTGCCACTTCCGGGAAGTTGACCGAAGACACCGATGTGCCGTTGTCGCTGTACTTGACCAGCTTCTCGGCGACTTCCAGACCAATGTTGGCCTGAGCCTCGGCAGTCGAGCCACCGATGTGCGGAGTCAGGATCACGCGATCAAGGCCGCGCAGCGGGCTTTCGAACTCTTCGGCGTTAGAGCGTGGCTCTACTGGGAATACGTCGATGGCCGCGCCAATCAGGTGTTCGTCTTTGATTGCCGCTGCCAGATGATCCAACTCAACCACGGTGCCACGCGCCGCGTTGATCAGGATGCCGCCCTTCTTCATGGCGCGGATTTCCGCTTCGCCAATCATCCACTGAGTCGATGGCAGTTCCGGAACGTGCAGCGAGACGATGTCGCACATACCCAGCAGGTCGTGCAGCTTGCCGATCTGGGTGGCGTTACCCAGCGGCAGCTTGGTGATCACGTCGTAGAAGAACACCTGCATGCCCAGCGATTCGGCGAGAACCGACAGCTGTGTACCAATGGAGCCATAACCGACGATACCCAGCTTTTTACCGCGGATTTCGAAGGAGTTGGCCGCGCTTTTGATCCAGCCGCCACGGTGGCAGGAAGCATTCTTCTCAGGGATGCCGCGCAGCAGCAAGATGGCCTGAGCCAGTACCAGTTCGGCAACCGAACGGGTATTCGAGTACGGTGCGTTGAAAACGGCGATGCCGCGCTCACGTGCAGCGTCAAGATCAACCTGGTTGGTGCCAATGCAGAAACAGCCAACTGCAACCAGCTTGTTGGCGCAGTCAAACACCTCAGCGGTGAGCTGGGTGCGTGAACGAATGCCGATAAAATGCGCCTCGGCGATCTTTTCCTTCAGTTCTGCTTCAGGCAGCGAGCCGGTGAGGTACTCGATGTTTGAGTAGCCAGCAGCCGTCAGAGTGTCCACAGCATTTTGGTGGACGCCTTCGAGAAGAAGGAACTTGATCTTGCTCTTGTCGAGAGAGGTCTTGCTCATCGGAGTACCTGTTGTCCCACAATTAAGTGTCACGGAAGTCAGCGCCATTGCTGATCGGGCCCGCAGATCAGCCTGGAGCATGATTTGCAGGGTGCATATGCTAGCATACGAGCCCCGCGAAACACCTACCCTGGCAGATGAAGCGTGCTCAGGGTGACCATGAATCGTTTGAGAGTTCTATCGATGACTGACCCAGCCCTGATTGAAACGCTAAAGTCCCTGGTTGAGCCTGGAAAAGTGCTGACCGACGCCGAATCCCTGGAAGCTTTTGGTAAGGACTGGACCAAGCATTTTGCCCCGGCCCCGCAAGCCATCGTGTTTCCGAAGAGCATCGAGCAGGTTCAGGCCATTGTTCGCTGGGCGAATGAGCATAAGGTTGCGCTGGTGCCGTCGGGTGGCCGCACCGGTCTTTCCGCCGCCGCTGTTGCGGCCAATGGCGAAGTGGTCGTCTCGTTCGATTACATGAATCAGATTCTCGATTTCAACGAATTTGATCGTACTGTTGTCTGCCAGCCAGGCGTTGTCACCGAGCAGTTGCAGAACTTCGCCGAAGAGCAGGGCCTTTATTATCCAGTCGACTTCGCCTCGGCGGGTTCCAGCCAGATTGGCGGCAACATTGGCACCAATGCTGGCGGTATCAAGGTGATCCGTTATGGCATGACCCGCAACTGGGTCGCGGGCATGAAAGTGGTGACCGGCACGGGTGAGTTGCTGGAACTCAACAAAGACCTGATCAAGAATGCCACCGGCTACGACATGCGCCAGCTGTTCATCGGTGCCGAAGGCACGCTGGGTTTCGTGGTTGAGGCCACCATGCGCCTTGACCGCGCGCCGCAGAATCTCACGGCAATGGTGCTGGGCGCTGCTGACTTCGATTCGATCATGCCGGTTCTCCACGCCTTCCAGAGCAAACTGGACCTGACCGCGTTCGAATTCTTCTCCGACAAAGCACTGGCCAAAGTCATGGCGCGCGGCGATGTGCCACCTGCTTTCGAGACTGACTGCCCGTTCTATGCGCTGCTTGAATTTGAAGCCAGCACAGAAGAAGTCGCCAACGCGGCACTGGAAACCTTTGAGCACTGCGTCGAGCAAGGCTGGGTGCTGGACGGCGTTATGAGCCAGAGCGAACAGCAACTGCAGAACCTGTGGAAGCTGCGTGAGTACATCTCTGAAACCATCTCGCACTGGACACCGTACAAGAACGATATTTCGGTGACTGTGTCGAAAGTACCGGCCTTCTTGCACGATATTGATGAGATCGTCGGCAAACACTACCCGGATTTTGAAATCGTCTGGTTCGGCCATATCGGCGACGGCAACCTGCACCTGAATATCCTCAAGCCCGAGTCTTTGACTAAAGACGAATTCTTCGCCAAATGCGCAACTGTTAATAAGTGGGTGTTTGAGATCGTGCAGAAGTACAACGGCTCGATCTCGGCCGAGCACGGTGTTGGTATGACCAAGCGTGACTACTTGCATTACAGCCGCAGCGCCGCTGAAATCGGCTACATGAAGGCGATCAAGGCAGTATTTGACCCGAACGGCATCATGAACCCGGGCAAAATATTCGCTGAATAATCTGACTGCCACTTACTGCCAGCGAGGTTTGCACAGCTGATCTCGCCGGTTTGCTTGCAGCAGCCCCAGTTGGGCAGTTTTCCTTTGTCAGGAGCGTTTATGAGTTACCAGCACCAGTATGTTGACGGCACCCATATCCATTTTCAGTTGGGTAAAGTCGTGTGCATCGGGCGTAATTACGCCGAGCACGCCAAAGAGCTGAATAACCCGGTGCCGACTGAGCCCATCCTGTTCATCAAGCCGGGCAGTTGTGTGGTGGCTGTGGACGGCGGTTTCAGCATTCCTGAAGACCGGGGTTCGGTGCATTACGAAGCTGAAATTGCGGTTTTGATTGGCAAGCCGCTGTCGCGCACGCCGAATGAAGAAGAAGTGCTGGATGCGATTTCGGGCTTTGCTCCGGCATTGGATCTAACCCTGCGGGACGTGCAAGCCAAGCTCAAAGAGAAGGGCTATCCGTGGGAAGTCGCCAAGTCGTTCGATGGCGCCTGCGTGCTCGCACCTTTTGTGCAGGGCGATGCGATCGCTGATCTGACCGATATCGGCATTCGCCTGACTATTAACGGTGCTGTGCGTCAGGACGGTAACAGCCGCGACATGCTCAACCCGATTGTGCCGATGATCCAGCACATCTGCGGCCACTTCAGCCTGCAGCCGGGCGATGTCATTCTCACGGGCACGCCGGTAGGCGTTGGCCCGCTGAACAAGGGTGACGAAGTCGAGCTGGAACTGGTTGGCCACTCGAGTTTCACCAGTAAAGTCTGTTAAACGCTGATTGCATCTCTGCACTACTCACCTGCGCCCGCCGCGCAGGTGATGATTGATAATAATTACAAGAGACATTCAGATGTTTGCAGCTTCATGGCTACGCTATGCACCTAAGGTGCTGTTGTACGTTGTCATTGGTCTTATCACTGCAGCGGTGATTTACCTCCAGCTATTTCCACGCGCAGTGCTATCCGCACAGGCACATGTTTTATCGCCTGCTGAAAAGGCCGCGAGTATCGGCTTGGGCGATTACCGAATAGTCGGCAAGCCCTATAAGTTAAGCGGACTTGAAGCGTTCGAAACCTCGGGCCTGAGTTACAGCGCCAGCAGCAATACATTGTTTGCCGTTACCGGCAAGACGGCTCTTCTGATCGAGCTGTCGCTTGCCGGCGACGTATTGCGGCAGATCCCCATCAATGGGGTCTCTAATCTCGAAGCGGTTGAGGTGTTATCGGGCGGGCGCATTGCGGTGGTTGATGAGCGCATGCATCGCATGAGCGTGTTTCAAGTTAATGAGCACACTCAAAGCCTCGATGCCAGCACGGCTGAAAATTATGACTTGGGCTTTGCCGATGCTGGAAACAAAGGCTTTGAAGGGTTGGCCTGGGACCCAGAACAGCAGCGCTTGCTGTTGGCCAAAGAGCGCGATCCGCTGGGTATATTCAGCTTTCAATTGCCGGCTGAAGCCAATGCAGCCGTAACCCTGCATGAGCTGGTGAGCGACGGGCTATTCGTGCGGGATATTTCCTCGTTGAGCTATGACTCTCGCACCGGGAACATCCTGGTGTTGTCCGACGAATCACGCATGTTGGTCGAACTGGATGCGCAAGGTTATCCACTGGGCTTTATCAATCTGGGTGTGGGTATGGGTGGTTTTTCCTTGGGCATCAAACAACCTGAGGGCGTTGCAATTGCTACAGACGGCACTATCTATGTGATTGCTGAACCGGACCTTATGTACGTGTTCCGCAAAGAGGTTGAGCCAAATTAAGTTTGGCTTAAGCCCTGTTTAAGAGTTAATTCAGTTAACGCAACTACTCTTTCCCCATCACTTCAACGCATGAGGATATGAATATGAAACGCACTGTATTGGCTTTGCTGCTTGCTCCTGTTTTCTCTGGCGCGGTCATGGCGGCCGGCTACACCGGCCCCAGCGATACCCCACAGATAAAAGATGTCGCAGGTGCGATGACTGCAGCTGATGACACTCCGGTTGTGCTGCAGGGACAAATCGTCAAGCGCCTCAAGCATGAGCAGTACCTGTTCAAAGATGCTTCCGGCACCATCGAAGTTGAAATCGATGATGATAAGTGGCCGCAGCAGCAAGTGTCTGAAACCGCCACAGTGCGTCTGACCGGCGAGGTAGACGTTCATCACGATCGCCGTGATGTTGAGGTCGACCGGGTCGAACTGGTCAAGTAAGTCCCGCTGTAAACCGAACGCCAACCCTGCTCACTGTTGTGAGCGGGGTTTTCGCTTTGTTTGACTGTCTGCATAAACTTACCGGGCGGCAGGTTCTGCTCGGGCTCTGGATTTCTACTTATTGAGATAACGCATGCGTTCTTTCTTGACCTTAAAGCGTGTGCTGGCGGCCTTGGTGGTCGTCGTACTCCTGGCATTGGCTGTTTGGGCGCAGCAACATCGGTTAGTCCAACGGGCCTGGTTTAATTCGAATGTTTGGCGTGACGCCGCGATGCAGGAGGCCAACTCAATTTGGCTGACGGACTATCGCGTGAAGGTCGAGGCGCAGCCCATAGAGGGGCTTGAGGCGGACATTTCGGCACTGACCTATGACCCGGACCGGCGCAGCCTTTTTACCGTGACCAATCAAAATCCTCAGTTGATTGAGTTGTCGCTCGACGGAGAAGTGCTCCGGCGCATTCAGCTGACGGGTTTCGGCGACCCGGAAGCCGTTGAGTACATCAGCCCAAACGTGTTCGTGATTACCGATGAGCGTGAGCATCGGCTGTTTAAAGTGCAGATAGATGACGCCGAGGTCACCACTCAATTGAATGCGCAGGACGCGGCCCAATTGTCACTGGGCATCGGGCTCAACGGTAACAAGGGCTTTGAAGGGCTGGCCTACGACAGGGCCGGCAAGCGTTTATTTGTTGCCAAAGAACGCGATCCCATGCGGATTATTGAGATAACCGGCTTTGCCGAAACGGCTGGGCAGTCAGGAATGTCCGTGAACATTGCCGATAATCTTGAGCGCGACAAAGGTTTGTTCGTGCGGGATTTGTCCAGCTTGCAATTTGACAGTCGGACTCGCCATTTGCTGGCGTTGTCAGATGAGTCTCGGTTGATTATCGAGCTCAATTCTGAGGGAAAACCGGTGAGCACCTTATCGCTGTTGGCGGGCCAGCATGGTTTGCAGCGCTCGGTGCCGCAGGCCGAAGGCGTGGCGATGGATGACCAGGGTGTGCTGTATCTGATCAGTGAGCCGAATCTGTTTTATGTCTTCGAAAAAAGCACTGAAAACAGCGATTGAATATCGCGCACAGCAAAACGCCGAAGCTCAGAGCCTGGGCTTCGGCGTTTGATTACTTGGGGTGAATTCAGCTTTCGTCGTTGAGTACGGCTTCTGGTGCATTCTTCTGCACCGACTCAACGCCACCCTTGCAGCTCGACGCACTGGCGTACATCTGGCTTTGGCCAACAACCTGGCCATTGGTCGCTTTCAGTACGAAGTAGTGCTTGGCGTTGCTCGACTCTTTAACCTCAAAAGCACCCTCACGCTGCGAGTTCTTGCGCACTGACTCGATCCCGTTGAGGGCTGAGTCCTTGGCTTTGTACATCTCGCTGGTGAGGATGATTTCGCCATTGCCGGCGAGCAGGTTGAAGTGGAACTGACCGTCTTTAGCTTTCTTCAGATGAAATTTGCTGGCCATGGATGACCTCACTCCTTGTTGTAGGGACAAGCCAAGACTAGTCCGGATTTTCAAGGAGGTCAGGTCATCTCATCACTATTTGACCAGTTGCTTGACGCCCTCTGGCGTGCCGAGCAAGAGCAAGTCGGCTGAGCGTGCAGCAAACAGGCCGTTGGTGACGACGCCAACGATGGCGTTGATCTGGGCTTCCAGCTCCACCGGATTAACGATCTGCATGTTCCACACATCGAGAATCACGTTGCCGTTGTCGGTTATCACGCCTTCGCGGTAAACCGGATCGCCGCCCAGCTTTACCAGCTCACGCGCCACATGGCTGCGCGCCATCGGGATCACTTCGACAGGCAGCGGGAAAGTGCCCAGAACCGGAACCAGCTTGCTGGCGTCGGCAATGCAGATAAATGTCTTGGCCACCGCTGCGACGATTTTCTCGCGGGTCAGCGCTGCGCCACCGCCCTTGATCAGGTTAAGGCGCTCATCACTCTCGTCGGCACCGTCGACATAGAACTCCAGGTCGCTGACGGTGTTCAGCTCGTACACCGGAATACCGTGGCCTTTCAAACGCTCGGCTGTGGCTTCGGAGCTGGCAACGGCGCCATCGAACTCGGTCTTGTGCTTGGCCAATGCATCAATGAAGCAGTTGGCGGTGGAGCCGGTGCCGACCCCAACTACGCTTTTGGCGTCGAGTTTTGGAAGGATGAAGTCGACTGCAGCCTGAGCGACTGCTTGCTTGAGTTGATCCTGGGTCATGCCGGGTTCCACTTAGAAGAAACTGAGAGGGCGCATTATAGCTGTTCGGCCCGTCGGCGGTTGCGGTGTGTTGGCTGGCGATGGGCAAAGATCGGCGAAATGAGGGCTAAAAGCCCAGTATTCGTGTGGTCGTACAGCCGATGGCTGGGGTAGACTCGTTGGTTCCCTGATTTAGCCGCCTGCGATGCCCGCCATGCTCGAACAGTACGTCAAGAAGATCCTCACCTCGCGTGTATACGATGTAGCCGTAGAAACGCCCCTGCAAATTGCCAATCAGCTTTCCGAGCGTCTGCACAATCAGATTCTGCTCAAGCGCGAAGATCTGCAGCCGGTGTTCTCTTTCAAGATTCGCGGCGCGTATAACAAGCTGGCCCAGCTCAGCCCCGAGGAACAGGCGCGTGGCGTGGTCACAGCTTCGGCCGGCAACCATGCGCAAGGTCTGGCGCTTGCGGCCAAAGTGCTTGGGGTCAAGGCCACAATCGTGATGCCCAAGACGACTCCCGAGATCAAGGTCAATGGCGTTCGCTCACGCGGCGGCAAAGTGGTGTTGCACGGAGACAGTTTCCCCGAAGCCCTCGCGCACTCGCTGAAACTGGTCAACGAGAAGGGCTACATTTATGTTCACCCTTACGATGACCCGCACACGATTGCCGGCCAGGGCACCGTGGCAATGGAGATTCTGCGCCAGCATCCGGGCCGGATCGACGCGATTTTTGTACCGGTAGGCGGTGGCGGTCTGATTGCCGGCATTGCTGCGTATGTGAAGTATCTGCGCCCGGAAATTCGCGTAATTGGCGTTGAGCCGGACGACTCCAATTGCCTGCAGGCTGCGATGGCCGCGGGCGAGCGCGTGGTGCTAAGTCAGGTCGGCTTGTTTGCGGACGGCGTTGCCGTGGCGCAGATTGGCGAACATACCTTCAATATCTGCAAAGATTATGTCGATGAAGTAATCACCGTCAGCACTGATGAAATCTGTGCGGCGATCAAGGACATCTACGACGATACCCGCTCGATCACCGAGCCTGCGGGCGCACTGAGTGTGGCCGGTATCAAGAAATACGTCGAAACCCGCGGTTGCAGTGATCAGGTTCTGGTTGGCATCGACTCGGGCGCCAACGTCAATTTCGATCGCCTGCGCCATGTCGCTGAACGCGCCGAGTTGGGTGAAGGCCGCGAGGCAATCATCGCGGTCACCATCCCCGAACAGCCGGGCAGCTTCAAGACCTTCTGCGAGGCAATCGGCAAGCGCCAGATCACCGAGTTCAATTACCGTTATCACACCGGCCGCGAAGCGCATATTTTTGTCGGCGTGCAGACGCATCCCGAGAATGACCCACGCGTGGCCTTGGTCGAAAGCCTGAGCAGCCAGGGTTTTCCGGTGATCGACCTGACCGATAACGAGTTGGCCAAACTGCATATCCGCCATATGGTCGGCGGCCATGCGGCCAAGGTCAGTGACGAGATTGTGCTGCGCTTCGAGTTCCCGGAGCGTCCGGGTGCACTTTTCAACTTTTTGCAGAAGCTGGGCGGGCGCTGGAATATTTCGATGTTCCACTACCGTAACCACGGCGCGGCTGATGGTCGTGTAGTCGCTGGCTTGCAAGTGCCTTCCGAAGAGCGCCATCTGGTGCCGGCAGCATTGGATGAAATCGGCTATCCCTATTGGGATGAAAGTAATAATCCGGCCTACACCCTTTTTCTTGGATAACTAACTAGGCGCATATGGAACATTATCAGCTGGTCAAAATCGCCCACAGTGCAATTGCCGGACTTCTGCTTCTTGGGTTGCTGGCGCACTTTTTCATGATTTTCAAAGCCAAGCGTGGCGGTGATGCTGCGGTGTTGCAGCGCAAGATCAAGCGCACCCGCATGATCAGTCTGCCAGTGTTGGGTTTGCTGGCGCTGACGCTGCCGTTCAGTGGTTACTGGATGGTGGATAAAACGGCATTGCCGTTGAGTCAGATGTGGCTGCTGGCGAGCAGTGGCTTGTTTGCGCTGATGGTGATTCTGGGGCTGTTGTTGTCGGGGCGTTTGCGTGTTTGGCAGGCGCTTGGTGAGACGCCAGCGCCGACTGGGCTGGTGCGTTTGTGTATGGTTTATGCTGTGCTGATTTTGGTTGTGTTGGTGGCCATTATGGGGTTGATGGGCGCTAAGCCGGTTTAACCTTTGTGTGAGTGGGGTAGCGACAAGCGCGTCTTGCAGCGAGTGTTTTTGGCTTGTTGGTAAAGTGCGTTTGGTGAAGGCTTGGTTTGATGTGCTTTGCATGGGATTGTAGGAGCCAATTCTGGCGATGGTTTATGCATTCCACCCACGCAATGCCATGACGGATTACGCCGCGTGGCGGCTAATCCATCCTCCACGGCCCACGCGGCCTATATGGCGAATCCATCCCCCCTCGACTCACGCGATTGATGCGGAGGATGGAATCCGCATCGCGGCTTCCGTCATGGCTGACTTCCCGCTGACGCGGTCTGCTTTTGATTGGTGTCGTAATATTTTTATCTTCCGGATTATGTATTCCGTCAACGCAATGCCATGACGGATTACTCCATCCCCCCGCGACTTACGCGACTTATACGGAGGTTGGAATCCGCAACGCGGCTTCCGGCATGGCGGATGGCCTACTGGGGCGCGGTCTGCTTTTGATTGGCTTTTTGATTTTTGAACGCTGGCGCTAAGCCTGAATCTCGGGCGTTCTCTGGTCACCCTTTCGCCCTTACGGCGAGTCACTTTTGCCAGACGAAGCAAAAGTAACCCAAAGTTCTGTGCCCCTCCATTGGGCCTCGCCTTGCTCGGCTTCCCGCATTCCATCGTTGCTCCGTGGGCACGTCGCGATGGGCCGTCCTTGGCCCAACGCAACTCTCGCCGCATCCCTGCGGCTCGACCCACTGCGCAACGATTGCATTTGGCCTGCTGGAATGGGGCGCTTTGCGGTGTCTGGGCTGGATGTGATCGGCTGGGGATGGTCGGCGTTTGGGCTGAATGCGGACGATGGAATCCACCCGCGGCTTATGCATTAATCCGACGCAATGTCATGACGGATTACGCCGCGTGGCGGCTAATCCATCCTCCTCGACTCACGCGGTTAATGCGGAGGTTGGAATCCGCATCGCGGCTTCCGACATGGCGGATGGCCTGCTGTGCGCGGTCTGCTTTTGATTGGTTTTTTGATTTTTGAACGCTGGCGCAACGATTACATTTGGCCGGCTGGAATGGGGCGCTTTGCGGTGTCTGGACTTTTGCTGATCGGCTTGGGGATGTTTGGGTTGGCTGCTATATGGCGGACTTACAGGTCGACTCGGGATTGGTGGCGTGGCGCAAATCGTCCGACGGATTGCGTTGCTTTGCGCCGCTATCCATCCTCCGGTTAATTGAGAATACCTTGATTGCGTTTTCACTGGAGGATGGAATCCGCGTCGCGGCTTCCGTCATGGCGGGCTTCCCGCTGGGTGCGGGCTGCTTTTGGTTGGTGGTATTGCGTTGGTTCACAACTCAAATTGCGGCGCATGCGCCGCAATTTGCCATCTCCCTGCGACAAGGTGGGCTAGCGCAGGGAGATGATTTCCCAGCCGCGTTTTTCGGCTTCGGCGCGTAGTTTCGGGTCTGGGTCTACTGCCACCGGGCGGGTGACTTGCTCGAGCAGGGGCAGGTCGTTAATCGAGTCGCTGTAGAAGCTGCTGTCTTGCAGCGTCATGTTGTTTTCTTGCAGCCAGCGCTGCAGGCGGGTCACTTTGCCTTCTTTGAAGCACGGCACGTCTGTGGTGCGGCCGGTGTAGCGGCCGTCGAGCATTTCGCATTCGGTGGCCAGCAGGGTTTCAACGCCCAGGCGTTTGGCGATTGGCGCGGTGACGAAGCGGTTGGTAGCGGTGATGATCAGAATCTTGTCGCCAGCGGCGCGGTGCTCTGCGAGCAAGGCCTCGCCCTTGGCCAGAATGATCGGCTCGACGCAGTCGCGCATGAACTCCTGATGCCAGGTTTGCAGTTGGGCCATTTCGGTGCGGCCAAGAATCTCAAGGCTGAAATTCAGGTAGTCGGTCAGGTTGAGGGTGCCGGCCAGGTAGTCCTGATAAAACTCGTCGTTACGCGCCTTGTAGGCCACGCCATCGAGTATCCCGCGCTCGCACAGGTAATCACCCCAGGCGTGATCGCTGTCACCGCCGAGCAATGTGTTATCGAGGTCAAATAAAGCTAAACGCACGGGGCACCTTCTGTTTGTCACGTCGAGGGCGCTCAGAATACCGATTTTTGCGGGTGTAGGGAAAATCCTCAATGGGTAAATGGCAGGGATTTAATTGCGCTTTCAAGAGTCAGAGCAATTCTTGGGCCACTCACGTTGCTGCTTTCACAACCTTTATGGAACAATGCTGGAACATGCGTTTACAGGGTTGTGTGCCGTGATCGATCTTGATGGTTTTCGCCCCAATGTCGGCATCATTCTGACCAATGATGCTGGCCAAGTGCTTTGGGCGCGTCGGATAAACCAAGACGCGTGGCAGTTTCCTCAGGGTGGAATCAATGACAACGAAACCCCCGAAGAAGCGCTCTACCGCGAATTGAATGAAGAGGTAGGGCTGGAACAGAAGGATGTGAAAATTCTCGCCTGCACGCGGGGCTGGTTGAGGTATCGTCTACCCCAGCGTCTCGTGCGTACGCACAGCCAGCCGCTGTGCATAGGCCAGAAGCAAAAATGGTTTCTGCTGCGTTTGACCGCTGATGAGCAGCGGGTGCGCATGGATCTGACCAATAAGCCGGAATTTGACGGCTGGCGATGGGTTAGTTACTGGTATCCGTTAGGCCAAGTGGTTACATTCAAGCGCGAAGTTTATCGTCGTGCACTTAAGGAACTTGCCCCGCGCCTGTTAGCGCGAGACTGAAACCAACAGATAGAGCCGAGCCATGCTCAATACGCTGCGCAAAATTGTCCAGGAAGTAAACGCCGCCAAGGATCTCAAGTCGGCGTTGGGCATTATCGTGCAGCGCGTAAAAGAGGCCATGGGCAGCCAGGTCTGCTCGGTTTATTTGCTCGACCCGGAAACCAATCGCTTTGTGCTGATGGCCACCGACGGTCTTAATAAGCGTTCTATTGGCAAGGTCAGCATGGCCCCGAACGAGGGTCTGGTGGGTTTGGTCGGTACGCGCGAAGAGCCGCTCAACCTCGAAGATGCCGCCGCTCACCCGCGTTATCGCTACTTCGCTGAAACTGGCGAGGAGCGTTATGCCTCATTCCTCGGTTCACCGATCATTCACCATCGTCGGGTGATGGGTGTTCTGGTTATCCAGCAAAAAGAGCGTCGCCAGTTCGATGAGGGTGAAGAAGCCTTCCTTGTAACGATGAGCGCGCAGCTTGCTGGGGTAATCGCTCACGCTGAAGCCACCGGTTCGATTCGCGGTCTGGGGCGACAGGGTAAAGGTATTCAGGAGGCCAAGTTCGTCGGCGTGCCGGGTTCGCCAGGCGCGGCAGTGGGCACGGCTGTAGTTGTGCTACCTCCCGCAGACCTGGAAGTTGTACCGGACAAACATGTAGACGACGTTGAAGCTGAATTAGCGCTGTTTTCGACCGCATTAGAAGGTGTTCGCCGTGATATGCGCGCACTTTCGGCGAAAATGGCCACACAGTTGCGCAAGGAAGAGCGCGCACTGTTTGATGTTTATCTGATGATGCTCGAAGACGCCGCCCTCGGTAATGAAGTGGTCAAGGTCATCAAGACCGGCCAGTGGGCGCAAGGCGCATTGCGCCAGGTTGTGAGCGAGCACGTTAATCGTTTTGAATTAATGGATGACGCCTACCTGCGTGAGCGTGCATCCGATGTAAAAGATCTCGGGCGGCGTTTGCTGGCCTATCTGCAGCAGGCGCGCCAGCAGACGCTTACCTATCCCGACAACACCATTCTGGTCAGTGAAGAACTGTCGCCGTCGATGCTCGGCGAGGTTCCGGAAGGCAAGTTGGTCGGTCTGGTCTCAGTACTCGGTTCGGGTAACTCGCACGTGGCCATTTTTGCCCGTGCCATGGGTATTCCGACGGTGATGGGTGCGGTTGATCTGCCGTATTCGAAGATCGACGGCATTCAGCTGATTATCGACGGTTATCACGGCGAAGTATTCACCAACCCCAGTGAGTTGCTGCGCAAGCAATACGCCGATGTGGTTGAGGAAGAGCGTCAACTCAGTCAGGGCCTCGATGCGCTGCGTGCGTTGCCGTGTGAAACCCTCGATGGCCACCGCATGCCGTTGTGGGTCAATACCGGCTTGCTTGCCGATGTAGCCCGGGCGCAGGAGCGTGGCGCCGAAGGTGTTGGTTTGTACCGCACCGAAGTGCCGTTCATGATCAACGAGCGCTTCCCCAGCGAAAAAGAACAACTGGCGATTTACCGCGAGCAGTTACAGGCCTTCCATCCGCTGCCCGTGACCATGCGCAGCCTGGACATCGGCGGTGACAAAGCGCTGTCGTATTTCCCGATTAAAGAAGACAACCCGTTCTTGGGCTGGCGCGGCATTCGCGTGACCCTCGATCACCCGGAAATCTTCCTGGTGCAAACCCGTGCCATGCTCAAGGCCAGTGAAGGGCTGAACAACCTGCGGATTCTGCTGCCGATGATTTCCGGCGTTCAGGAGCTTGAAGAAGCCCTGCACCTGATTCACCGGGCGTGGGGCGAGGTGCGTGACGAGGGCACCGATGTGCCATTGCCACCCATCGGTGTGATGATCGAAATCCCGGCGGCGGTTTACCAGACTCGTGAATTGGCGCGTCAGGTCGACTTCCTCTCGGTCGGCTCCAACGACCTGACCCAATACCTGCTGGCCGTGGACCGCAACAATCCACGCGTAGCGGACCTTTACGACTTCTACCATCCGGCCGTGCTGCAAGCGCTGATGAAAGTGGTCGAGGACGCCCACGCAGAAGGTAAGCCGGTGAGCATTTGCGGCGAAATGGCCGGTGATCCGGCGGCAGCTGTGCTGCTGACCGCGATGGGTTTTGATAGCCTGTCGATGAACGCCACCAACCTGCCCAAGGTCAAGTGGCTGTTGCGTCAGGTGACCATGACCAAGGCTCAGGATTTGTTGAGCAAGGTAATGAAAATCGACAACCCACACTTGGTCGACAGTACCTTGCAACTCGCGCTGCGTAATCTTGGCCTCGGCCGCATGATCAACCCGGCGTCAGATATCCAGGCGTAACCCTGCGTTTGAAAAAGTCGGGCGCAACGCCGCCCGACTTACAACGCCAGTGTCACCTCACCCAACTTTGCCCCATGCGGGCCAAAACTGCGCTCAAGCAATTGTCGCTGGCCATTGGCGTGGCTGATCAGCACGGTGGTGGCGCGGGTGCCGTAATTGGCGCTGGCGATAAACATGCTCGACAGCAGTCGCTCGGTCGCAATCCCTACGCCGGTGTGCGGCAAGCGACTGTCATCGGGTTGGCTGCCGTCATGCATCAGCTCTGCCAGCGGTTCGAGTTGCGGTTGATCCAGTAGCTCGGCAAGCCCGTGGCGAGCGTGTTGCACCTTCGGCCAGGGGCTGTCGAGGTCTGCGTTGGATAGGCCATAGACGCCTGCCTCCAATACGCGGAGTTGGCCTGTCTGCGAGTTCAGGTGGCACATCTGCTGTTGGTCTGCGACCAGCAGATTAAAACCTGAATAGCTCTCACCCGAGCGGATCAGTTCAGTCAGGTAGTCTTCAGGGCTCGCCTGGCCGAGCAGAAACGCCGCCGGCAACTCACCGCGCGAGCGCAGCCCTGGCGTCAGGGTCAGGTCGCGAATATTGGTCAGTGCCGCAAAGCGCCCATTTGGGCCAATACCGAGCCAGGTTCCACCGGCTTCCAGATCACGCCCGCCATACACGCCAGGCGCTTCTGGCCATTGCGCCAGCGCAGCGCTCGGGCGCGCATAAAACTCGTCACGGTTGGCCGCGACAATCAGGGGTTGAGCGTGGCCGGGCCGCCAGGCAAAAACGATCAGGCACATGAACAAACTCCTTGGGTCAATTTGGCAATGCGTTCCGCCAGCACAATCGGCAGACACGCTTATCCGGGTTCCTGTTCATTTGAAAATACGTGCTTCAACCGCCCAGCGTCCAGCATTCAATTGCTCTGCCTGATCAGCCCTCAGCACTTGCGGGTTCGACTAGAGCCACGTCTGTGCATCCGTTAACATGCGTCTTCGTTATCGGGGGTGAGCATGGAACTGTTGATGTATTTATCGCTGGGCGCGGCGGCCGGGGTTCTGGCCGGTCTGTTTGGCGTAGGTGGCGGAATAATCATCGTTCCGGTGCTGGTTTTAAGCTTCAAAGCGCAGGGTCTTGCCCCCGAGATTCTCACGCATCTGGCGATTGGCACCTCGCTGGCGACGATCATTTTTACCTCGATCAACTCGGTACTTGAGCATCACCGCAAAGGCGCAGTGCTCTGGCCGCTATTTGTCTGGATGCTGCTGGGCATCTGCCTCGGAGGCCAACTCGGGAGCATGACCGCTGCGCTGCTTAACGGTGAAATGCTGCAAAAGATTATCGGGGTTTTCGCCCTTGTGGTTGCGGTGCAAATGAGCCTGCAACTCAGGCCCAATCCCAGCCGTGTTGTGCCGGGCAAGGTCGGGCTGACGGGCGCCGGTGTGGTTATTGGCTGGGCCTCGGCAATATTTGGTATTGGTGGCGGCACATTGACCGTGCCATTTTTGACCTGGCGCAGCGTGCCCATGCAAAAAGCCGTGGCCACATCAGCTGCCTGTGGCCTGCCAATTGCCGTTTCCGGCGCCGTCGGTTTTATGTGGAACGGCTGGAACAACCCGCAGCTTCCCGAATGGAGTGCAGGCTTTATTTACCTGCCGGCGCTGGCGGGTATCGCCATCAGCAGCATGTTTTTCGCCCGTGTTGGCGCGCGGCTGGCGCATCGGTTGTCACCGCTGATGCTCAAGCGGTTGTTTGCGCTGCTGCTGTTCTCGGTGGGTGTGAATTTCTTGCTGTGATTCTGGTCTGAAACTGCTTGATTGGCGCTTATGGTTTTCGCCAGTTACTGTCACTCTGGCGTAAACTGCGCACCGTTAATTTATTGCCTGGCCTGATATTCGCGAAGGCACTGAGGAGTTTTGAATGCTGCCTTACCCGCAGATTGATCCGGTTGCTCTGGCCATCGGCCCCCTGAAGATTCACTGGTACGGCCTGATGTACCTGATCGGCATTGGTGGTGCCTGGCTGTTGGCGTCGCGCCGGTTGCATGACTTTGCGCCGACCTGGAGCAAGGAGAAGCTCTCCGACCTGGTGTTCTGGTGCGCGATGGGCGTGATTCTGGGCGGCCGTCTGGGGTATGTGCTGTTTTACGACCTGTCGTCTTACATCGCCAACCCACTGCTGATTCTCGAAGTGTGGAAGGGCGGCATGTCGTTCCACGGCGGCTTTATCGGCGTGATGTTGGCGGCGTGGCTGTTCGGCAAACGCAATAACAAGAGCTTCTTCGAGCTGATGGACTTTATCGCGCCGCTGGTGCCGATTGGTCTGGGCGCTGGGCGCATCGGCAACTTCATCAATGCTGAATTGTGGGGCAAGGCAACGGATGTGCCGTGGGCAATGGTCTTCCCGACCGACCCGCAGCAGTTGGCGCGCCACCCGTCGCAGTTGTATCAGTTTGCCCTTGAGGGCGTGGCACTGTTCACCATTCTCTGGTTCTACTCGCGCAAGCCGCGCCCAACCATGGCAGTGTCCGGCATGTTTGCCATGTGCTACGGGATCTTCCGCTTTATTGTCGAGTTCGTCCGTGTGCCGGATGCACAGCTGGGCTATCTGGCGTGGGGCTGGCTGACCATGGGCCAGGTATTGTCGCTGCCGATGATTCTCGGCGGTCTGGGCCTTATCGCCTACGCTTACCGCCGTCAGTCGCCCGCTGCCGCCAACTCGCACTGAGAAGGCTCAAGCTCAAGTAAAATGCTCGATTAAACCTTTGTGCTGACCGATTGGACCCAGTCGGTCAGCGCCGATGGCACGTTTGCGGAGTTGTAATGAAACAGTATCTCGATCTGATGCGTCTGGTGCGCGAAACCGGCACGTTCAAGAGTGATCGCACCGGCACCGGCACCTACTCGGTGTTTGCCCATCAGATGCGCTTCAATCTGGCGGATGGCTTTCCCTTGGTGACCACCAAGAAGTGCCACCTCAAGTCGATTATCCATGAGCTGCTGTGGTTCCTGCAGGGCGACACCAACATCCGTTACCTCAAGGAAAACGGTGTGCGCATCTGGGACGAGTGGGCCGATGAAAACGGTGATCTTGGCCCGGTGTATGGCTATCAGTGGCGCAGCTGGCCTGCGCCCAATGGCCAGTCGATTGATCAGATCAGCAAGCTGATCGAAATGATCAAGACCAACCCGGATTCGCGTCGCCTGATCGTCTCAGCCTGGAACCCGGCGCTGGTTGATCAAATGGCGCTGCCACCGTGCCACGCGCTGTTCCAGTTCTACGTCGCGGATGGCAAGTTGAGCTGCCAGCTGTACCAGCGTTCGGCGGATATTTTCCTCGGCGTGCCATTCAATATCGCCAGCTACGCGCTGCTGACGCTGATGGTCGCGCAGGTTTGCGGGCTGCAACCGGGTGACTTCATCTGGACCGGAGGCGACTGCCACCTGTACGCCAATCACATCGAGCAGACCGACTTGCAGCTGACGCGTGAGCCGCTGCCATTGCCGCAGATGAAACTGAATCCGGCGGTCACCAACCTGTTCGATTTCAAGTTCGAAGATTTCGAGTTGGTAGGCTACGAAGCACATCCGCACATCAAGGCCGAAGTCGCGGTCTGAGTCACTCCAGCGCTGCATTCGCAGCGCTTTCAGGCACGGGTTGTCGGCGCCTTTTCGGCGCCGTCGATGATCAGCGGGCCGGTCACTTGGCACAAATTTGTTACCCTGAGACTTTGATTGTCTGCAAGGAACGGGTTTGTGTTGAGGATTTTGAGCGTAATTCTGTTGTGCCTGATGGGCTCTCCAAGCTGGGCTGCAGAGCCTGAAAAGCCGGTACTACGGGTCGGTATCAGCGAAGTCCCACCATTTGTAATCCACGAAGAAAATGGCAATTGGCGCGGGATCAGCGTCGATCTTTGGCAGGATATTGCCAAGTCGCTCGACTATCAGTTCGAGCTGGTGCCCATGCAATTCGGCGAATTATTGCCCAGCCTCGAAGCCAATCAGTTGGATGTGGTGATCGGCGCGCTGACCATGACGGCCGAGCGCGAAGAGAAACTCGACTTCACTCACCCGTTTTATCAAACCGGCCTGGCCATTGCCGTGCCTAGAGGTGAAGACTCGGCTGGCTGGAACGCGCTCAAGGGTTTGTTCTCGTGGCAGTTCTTCAGCCTGGTGTTGGGCCTTGCAGGTTTGCTGTTGTTGGTGGGCGCACTGCTCTGGGCGTTTGAGCGCCGTCGCAACAAGGACCAATTCGGTGGTAACCCGGCTCAGGGGCTTGGCAACAGCTTCTGGTGGGCTGCTGTGACCATGACCACGGTGGGTTATGGCGACAAGGCGCCGGTGACCATGGGTGGCCGCCTGATTGCGATTGTCTGGATGTTTGCGGCGTTGATCATGGTGTCGACCTTTACCGCTGCCGTGACCAGCACGCTGACGCTGGGCGGTCTGCACAGCGGCATTCAGGGTGTCGATGACTTGCGCCGCTCGCATGTCGCGACTATCGACAAAACCATCAGTGCGCGTTATCTCGACAGCCAGCGGATTCGTAACAGTCGTTACCCGGATGTACTCAGCGGTATGCGTGCGGTGCAGGACGGCGAGGTCGATGCGATGGTTTATGACCTGCCGATCATGCAGTTTCGTAATCGCCAACTGGAGAAGGGCGAGCTGAACATTCTGCCTGGCACCTTCGAAAATCAGGCCTACGCCATTGCCGTGGCCAGTGGCAGCAAACTGCGTGAGCCGATCAGCCAGGAAGTGCTGCGCATTACCAACAGCGATGAGTGGCCGAGAATGCAGGAGCTCTATCTGGGACGCTAAACCGGTTGGCGTTTGGCCGCGTCTTTGAGCAAGCGCGCGGCCAGATCATCAACCTCGGCGCGCCGCTCTGCCGTGTCGCGCCAGTTGGCGTTGCCAATGCTCGACCATTGCGGATACGCCCGGGCATTGTTCAGGGCGTCGGGTAGTTTGCCATCACGCCAGGCGGTGTCTTGCGGTGCGGCCAGTTTCACTGCATCGACCGCCGCGTGGCCCCGGCTATTCAGAGCGTCGAGGAGCATCTGCTGACGCAATGCGAGCAGGCGCAATACTGCATCATCCACAGTTAACTCGCGCTCGCCGCGCAGCTTGCCTTTGAGGCGCGAACCGTAGTTGCGCAAGGTTTGCGCGCTGCCACCGACGATGGCCCCAAGTGCCGCCGCTGCGCCCAGTGTCAGGCCGCCGAGCAGTAAATCTATGCCCGCGCCAGTGGCTGCGCCTGCCGCCATGCCGCCGCCCACCTTGACCCCTAACTGCTTGAGTGTTTGCGGGTTAAACAGATCGTCTCCCCAGCGTCCGTCGAGCAGTGGCAAGTCTTGCGAGTGAGCATCTTGCGGGCGAAATGCGTAGAGCCGCAGGAGCGCCTCAACGCAGTTTTGTTCTCGCAAGCGAATACTCTGGCGCAACCCTTCGATTGCAGCCTTTTCTGCGGCTGGTTCGGCCGGCACGCTGCGTCGACACGCCGCGCAATCAATCAACAGTTCAGCAATCAGGCGCATACCCGCTTCGCGGCGGGCCTGACGTTGAGTGTTGTGGTCATCAACAAGGCGCTGCAGCTTGGGCCGGGCTTTTTCCAGCAACAGTGCCAGGCTCTCATACAGCCGCTGCTCGCCATCTTCCGGTGGCGCCACGCTGTCAAACCGCACCAGTGCATGCAAGCCGAGGCGGGCCAGCGCCTCGCGCCATTCCGGCTCGCGGTGGGCGTCGTTGGCGACGAAGTTGAGCACCGGCAGTAACGGCCGGCCGCACATGGCCAATACAGTTAATTCATCACGATATTTGGCCAGCACGGGTTCGCGTGCATCAATCACATAAAGGCCGGCATCGGAGGCCTGTAACTGGCGCAGCACTTTAGCCTCTTGCTCGAAACGCTGGCGCGCTTCACTGCTGTCGAGAAAACGCGCCAGTCGCGCCGGGCCATCCAGGCGTTCGCCGGGTCGATCCAGACGCTCAAGGTAGTCGAGTAGCGCAATTGCATCCTCAAGGCCAGGCGTGTCGTACAGCTCCAGCAGCGGCTCACCCTCGACCGACAGGCGTGCGCCTTCTACGTGGCGGGTGGTGCTGGGCCGATGCGAGACTTCGCCAAAGCCAACATCGCGGGTCAGGGTGCGCAGCAACGAAGTCTTGCCGACATTGGTGTGGCCCACCAATGCCAGTGTCAGCGGCTTGTTAGTCATGGCCTGTCTCCAGCCATTTCAGCGGTGCGCTATCGGCATGAGGCAATTGCAGTTTATCGAGGGCGCTGTGCCAGTCGCTCAGGCGATCGCTGTCGAGCGCTTCACCCGCGGGCGGTTGCAGTAACCAGATGCGTGTGGCGCCGGCGCTGCGGCTGAGTTCGCCAATCAGCGCCAGACTGCCCCGGTCTGGCGAGCGGCGAGGATCGCAGGCGATGGCCAGGCGTGCGGGCGGGAAGCGGCTGAGTTGTTCGAGCAGGCGCTGGCGTTGTTCGCGCGTGTCGATCATGCCCGCATCAACGACGCCTTTGGGCAGGCGACTCGGCGGCCACTGTCGACGGCTGTCGAGTTCTATCGCCAGCACAATGGCCTCATCGCTGGTATTCAGCGCATTGCCCGCATGGTTTTGATGCAGTTGTTCAGGCGCGGCGTCATTGATGCCAATGCGCTCGCTGCTGGGTTGCAAGCGCTCACGCAGCAAGCTGTAGGCAGGCAGGCTGGTATCAAGCTCGAGGTTTTTGCAGCCGCTGAACCAGCGCCATGCGCAGCCGAGTATGAGCAGCAGGCGCGGGATAATGCCATACACCAACACGACGCCGACCAGCCAGCCGGCCCAGATTTGGCGGGCCGATTCGCTGATCAATTCACTGTTGCCGCTGGCGCTTATCAGCTCGGCATCGGGCAGGCTGAAGCCAAACAATGCTGGCAGCGCGCCGATTGTCTGGGTCAGCGCGGTGAAGGTCTGGCCACCCAGAATGGTGCTTTCCCAGACAAAGCCGAAGCGGCGGGTGGCGAGCATCAGCAGCAGTGTGAGCAAGGCGCTGGACAGGGTAACCAGCCAGAATCCATTGGTCAGCATGCCCAGCGCCCAACGGCTGAGTCGCTGGCGTTGCAGTACAATCATCAACGCCGGCGCCAGTTGCGCGGCCTGCGCATCGCGGGCGAATTTCTCACTCAGCCATAACCACAAGCGGCCCAGTGCTCCACCGCCTCCGGCAAACAGCAAACCAAGCAGCCAGCCGAGCAGCATTATCAAATTCAGTCCAAGCAAGCTGCCAAGCGCCCAGAACACGTTTACCGGTCGACTGCCATCGCCCAGCGCCGCCACAGCCAGCCCCGCGCCGCTGATAATCGCCAGCAACAGCATGGCCAATAACGCCAATCGTGCGCCCTGTATCCAATGCCCCAGCGCACGCAATTGGCCATCGCGCTCGGCGAGTATCAACGCGCGCGCGTGCAGACGCTCAGTGAAGTCACCGCCAGCGGCGCGCACCCGGCGGTTGGCCTCGCTGTCTTCCAGCGGGCCGGTGTGTTCTTCACGCAGGCGGATAGTCTCGGTCAGCCACAGGCGTTTGAGTTTGTTTGGAGGCGTTGAGGCGTCAGTCACACGGCTTCTCAAATCAGAATGATGTCCTCAGCATAACCCCTGATACGGCGTTGGGCTAAATCTTGATGAGCCGAATGGATTGGGAGCCAGGCTTTCGACAACCCGGACTCACGTGTTACCACGCCCGCGAAAAATACCATCACAAGCACGATCGCAATCCACATCCCGCAGACCGCCATGACGGATTAACCTGCGGTTCATCCATCCTCCGCACCCACCGGCATCACCCCGTTCCCACGCCGTACGAGATCCGGAGGATGGATAGCCCCTACGGGGCAATCCGTCAGGCGATGTTGGCCACACCATATAATTCCCCGCGATGGATTATCGCCGCCGCCATCACCACCGCGCCCACCGGCATCACCTCGCTCCCACGCCATACGAGACCCGGAGGATGGATAGCCCCTCCGGGGCAATCCGTCGGGCGATATTGGCTACACCATATAATTCCCCGCAACGGATTATCGCCGCCCCGACCCGCGCGAAAATCACAAGCCAACCCCGCGTTTCAGGGCAATATGGCCGGATTATTAATGCCTCTGATATGCTCGCCAGATGAATAAATTACTCCCCCTCAGCTTGATCGCCGCACTCGCGGAAAACCGCGTGATCGGTCGTGACAATCAATTGCCGTGGCACTTGCCGGCAGACCTTAAACACTTCAAGGCGATGACGCTCGGTAAGCCGATCATCATGGGCCGTAAAACCTGGGACTCGCTGGGTCGCCCATTGCCGGGCCGGCTTAACCTGGTGATCAGTCGCCAGAGCGGCTTGCAGTTGGAAGGCGCGGAAGTGTTCGCTTCGCTGGATGAGGCGCTGGTGCGGGCCGATGCCTGGGCGCGTGAGAAGGGCGTCGATGAATTGATGCTGATTGGCGGTGCGCAGTTGTATGAGCAAGCCTTAAAGCAGGCCGATCGCCTTTACCTGACGCGCGTGCAGCTTAGCCCCGAGGGCGATGCATGGTTTCCGGAAGTGGATCAGGCCGACTGGCAACTGGCGTCGAGTGATGCGCATGAGGCCGGTGAAGCTACTCCGGCGCACATCTTTGAAACCTGGCTGCGTCGCGTCTGAGTCTTTGCGGTCTTGCGGATACGATTCCGGCTCGTTTGTGGAATTGATTTTCAGCGCGGTGGTGACGGTGAAAATCCGTTGCGGGGAATTATGCGGTGTGGCCAATATCGCCCGACGGATTGCCCCGCAGGGGCTATCCGTCCTCCGGGGGGCGTTCGGTGTGAGAGCTTGGTGATGCCGGTGCGTGTTCTCAACGGAGGATGGATAAACCGCAGGTTAATCCGTCATGGCGGTCTGCGGGATACAACGCCGAATCGTTTGCGGGTTTGATTTTTTTGCGCGGTGGCGACGGTGAAAATCCGTTGCGGGGGATTTTGCGGTGTGGCCTGTATCGCCTGACGGATTGCCCCGAAGGGGCTATCCATCCTCCGGATTTCGTTCGGCGTGAGAGCTTGGTGATGCCGGTGCGTGTTCTCAACGGAGGATGGATAAACCGCAGGTTAATCCGTCATGGCGGTCTACCGGATACAACACCGAATCGTTTGCGGGTTCGATTTTTCGAGCGGTGGCGGCGGTGCAAACCCGTTGCGGGGGATTATGCGGTGTGGCCATTATCGCCCGACGGATTGCCCCGCAGGGGCTATCCATCCTCCGGATTTTGTTCGGCGCGAGAGCTTGGTGATGCCGGTGCGTGTTCTCAACGGAGGATGGATAAACCGCAGGTTAATCCGTCATGGCGGCCTGCGGGATACAACGCCGAGTCGTTTGTGGGTTTGATTTTTCGCGCGGTGGTGACGGTGAGAGTCCTTCGCGGGGGATTATGCGGTGTGGCCATTATCGCCCGACGGATTGCCCCGTAGGGGCTATCCATCCTCCGGGTGTTGTCAGGCGTGAGAGCGTGGTGATGCCGGTGTGTGTTCTCAACGGAGGATGGATAAACCGCAGGTTAATCCGTCATGGCGGTCTACCGGATACAACGCCGAATCGTTTGCGGGTTCGATTTTTCGAGCGGTGGCGGCGGTGCAAACCCGTTGCGGGGGATTTTGCGGTGTGGCCTGTATCGCCTGACGGATTGCCCCGCAGGGGCTATCCATCCTCCGGGTGTTGTTCGGCGTGAGAACGTGGTGATGCCGGTGCGTGTTTTCAACGGAGGATGGATAAACCGCAGGTTAATCCGTCATGGCGGTTTACCGGATACAACTCCTAATCGTTTGCGGGTTTGATTGGTTGCGCGGTGGTGACGGTGATAATCCGTTGCGGGGGGTTATGCGGTGTGGGCAATATCGCCTGACGGATTGCCCCGTAGGGGCTATCCATCCTCCGGGTGTCGTCAGGCGTGAGAGCGAGATGAGCCGGTGCGTGTTCTCAACGGAGGATGGATAAACCGCAGGTTAATCCGTCATGGCGGTCTGCGGGATACAACGCCGAATCGTTTGCGGGTTTGATTTTTCGCGCGGTGGTGGCGGTGATAATCCGTTGCGGGGGATTATGCGGTGTGGGCAATATCGCCTGACGGATTGCCCCGTAGGGGCTATCCATCCTCCGGGTGTCGTCAGGCGTGAGAGCGAGATGAGCCGGTGCGTGTTCTTAACGGAGGATGGATAAACCGCAGGTTAATCCGTCATGACGGTCTGCGGGATACAACGCCGAATCGTTTGCGGGTTTGACTTTTCGCGCGGTGGTGACGGTGAAAATCCCTCGCGGGGGATTATTTGGTGTGGCCTGTATCGCCTGACGGATTGCCCCGTTGGGGCTATCCATCCTCCGGTTTTTGTTCGGGCAGAAACCAGTTGAGCAGCAAGGCGCTGATGCCGCCAGTGGCTACGCCGGATTCCAGTACGTTACGCAGCGCCGCTGGCATGTGCGCCAGAAACTCAGGCACTTGCGATACGCCGAGGCCCAGCGCCAATGACACCGAGATAATCAGCAGTGCGCGGCGGTCGAGTTGGATGCTCGCGAGAATATTGATGCCCGATGCTGCAACGGCGCCAAACATGACCAGCGCGGCACCGCCCAGAACCGGCTCGGGCACTGCCTGAATAACCCCGGCAACGCTGGGGAACAGGCCGAGCAATACCAGCATGGCCGCGATCCACAAGCCTACGTGGCGGCTGGCCACGCCGGTCAGTTGAATCACGCCGTTGTTCTGGGCGAATACCGAGCTGGGGAAGGTGTTGAACACACCAGCCAGCAACGAGTTGGCGCCATTGACCAATACGCCGCCCTTGATGCGTTGCATCCACTCGGGGCCATCGACCGGCTTGCCGGAGATTTTGCTCGTGGCGGTGATGTCGCCAATGGCTTCCAGCGAGGTCACCAGATAAATCACCAGCATTGGAATAAACAGCGCCCAGGAGAAACCGAGGCCGAAGTGCAGCGGCACCGGCACTTGGAATACGGCAGCTTGATGCATGCCGGTGAAGTCGAGGCGGCCCAAATAAGCGGCCATCAGATAACCCACGGCGAGGGCGATAACAATTGCGCAACTGCGCATCCACACCACGGGGATGCGGTTGAGCACGACGATGATCGCCAGCACCGTGCCGGAGAGCATCAGGTTCTCGGCATTGGCGAAGGTGCCATTGCCCATCGCCGTGAAGCCACCGCCCATGCTGATAAGGCCGACTTTGATCAGTGTCAGGCCGATCATCAACACCACAATGCCGGTGACCAGCGGTGTGATCAGGCGCTTCACAAACGGCAGGATGCGCGACACGCCCATCTCGACAAACGAGCCGGCGATGACCACGCCGAAAATCGCCGCCATCACCGCTTCCACCGGTGTGCCTTGCTTGACCATCAAGGCGCCGCCGGCAATCAGCGGGCCGACGAAGTTGAAGCTGGTGCCCTGCACAATCAGCAAGCCGGCGCCGAACGGGCCGAAGCGCTTGCACTGAACGAAGGTGGCGATACCGGAAATCACCAGCGACATCGACACGATCAGGTTGGTGTCACGGGCAGAGACGCCCAGCGCCTGACAGATCAACAGGCCCGGTGTGACGATAGGCACAATGATCGCGAGCAGATGCTGGAGTGCGGCAACCAGGGCAATAAAGGGTTTGGGCTTGGCATCAGGGCCGTAGACCAACTCGCTCTGAGTCGATTCAGAAGAGGGGGGATTCGCCAGAGAAGTCATGCTGTCGTCCGCAAAAAAGCGGCGATTCTACAGAACTGGCAGGGATCGGACGATGTTTCACTGACTGGAGGTCAGGCAGGGGATTGCCATGACGGGAAACCCGGCAAGCTGAATGTTCCGTCCTCCAGCTTAACTGGAGGACGGAATCCGTTTACGGCGGGCTGTTACGGCACCAGTTTTTCCAGCAATGCCTTGTCGCGTACCGCACCTTTGTCGGCGCTGGTGGCGAGCAGGGCATAGGCCTTGAGCGCGGTGGTCACCTTGCGTGGGCGATGCTCGACGGGCTTCCAGCCTTTTTTGTCTTGCTCGACACGGCGCGCAGCCAGTTCTTCATCGCTGACCAGCAAGTTGATGCTGCGCTTGTGGATATCGATGAGGATCTTGTCGCCTTCCTGCACCAGACCAATGGCGCCGCCAGCAGCGGCCTCTGGTGAGGCGTGGCCGATTGACAGGCCGGAGGTGCCGCCGGAGAAACGACCGTCGGTGAGCAAGGCGCAAGCTTTACCCAGACCTTTGGATTTCAGATAGCTGGTTGGGTAGAGCATTTCCTGCATACCCGGGCCGCCTTTCGGGCCTTCGTAGCGGATGATGACGATATCGCCTTCTTTGATTTCGTCATTGAGGATGCCCCTGACGGCGCTGTCCTGGCTTTCGAAAATCTTGGCGCTGCCTTCAAACACGTGGATCGACTCGTCTACGCCTGCGGTTTTGACCACGCAGCCGTCGAGGGCGATGTTGCCGTAAAGCACGGCCAGGCCGCCTTCTTGCGAGTATGCGTGTTCAACGCTGCGGATGCAGCCGTTTTCACGGTCGTCATCGACGGTGTCCCAGCGCGTCGACTGGCTGAATGCAGTCTGCGTCGGGATACCGGCAGGGCCGGCGCGGAAGAAGGTGTGTACGGCTTCTTCCTGAGTCTGAGTGATGTCCCACTCGGCAATCGCCTCAGCCATGCTCGGGCTGTGGATGGTCGATACGTCGGTGTGCAGCAAGCCGCCACGGGCCAGCGAACCGAGGATCGAGAAGATCCCGCCTGCACGGTGAACGTCTTCCATGTGGTACTTCTGGATGTTCGGCGCCACTTTGCACAGCTGCGGAATCTTGCGGGACAGGCGATCAATGTCGCGCAGGTCGAAGGCCACTTCGCCTTCTTGCGCCGCTGCCAGCAGGTGCAGAATGGTGTTGGTCGAACCGCCCATGGCGATGTCCAGACTCATGGCGTTCTCGAACGCCTTGAAGTTGGCGATGTTGCGCGGCAGTACCGAGGCGTCGTTCTCTGCGTAGTAACGCTGGCATAGCTCAACAGCCAGGCGGCCAGCGCGCAGGAACAGTTGTTCGCGGTCGGCGTGGGTGGCCAGCGTCGAGCCGTTGCCCGGCAAGGCCAGACCCAGCGCTTCCATCAGGCAGTTCATAGAGTTGGCGGTGAACATGCCCGAGCAACTGCCGCAAGTCGGGCAGGCGCTGCGCTCGTATTCGGCGACTTTTTCATCCGATGCGCTTTCGTCAGCGGCGATGACCATTGCATCGACCAAGTCGAGACCGTGGCTGGCCAGCTTGGTTTTACCGGCCTCCATTGGGCCGCCAGAAACAAATACCACCGGGATGTTCAGGCGCAAGGCAGCCATCAACATGCCGGGGGTGATCTTGTCGCAGTTGGAGATGCACACGATGGCGTCGGCGCAGTGAGCGTTGACCATGTATTCCACGGAGTCGGCGATGATCTCGCGGCTCGGCAGCGAATACAGCATGCCGTCGTGGCCCATGGCGATGCCGTCATCGACGGCGATGGTGTTGAATTCTTTCGCCACGCCGCCGGCTTTTTCGATCTCGCGGGCGACCAGTTGGCCCATGTCTTTGAGATGCACGTGGCCGGGCACGAACTGGGTGAACGAGTTGGCGATGGCAATAATTGGCTTCTTGAAATCCTCGTCCTTCATGCCAGTGGCACGCCAAAGGGCACGGGCGCCAGCCATGTTGCGGCCGTGGGTGGAGGTTTTCGAGCGGTAATCAGGCATGACGGGTTCCTGCAGCAAATATCGGTTGGCGGGAGCCTGTAAAAACAACTGTTGCGGGTAACGCAGTGGTTTTTACAAGCGCCCTCATATACGTAGGGTGAGCCGGGTTCAGGCCCAAAGCAAACGGAAATTTCCGGTGTTGGTCTGAGGTCGTGGGTGGCGCAGGGTGAGCGCGTGACGACCAGCTCCGCCGAGGTGTGGCAGGAGACCTCAGATTCTAATCCCAGCAGGCGGTTGGGCGAAAGGGTTGTGGCGACTTACGGGCGGCTGCGCACCGGCAAAATTGCTCTGCCGGTGCACGGCTCGCTTGATCAGGCCTCGACTCCGCGCAAGCGGGCGGAGCGGCGGCGCAGCAGTTCAATGGTCACCAGCATGATGATCGAGAGAATGATCAGCAGGGTCGCAATCGCCAGAATGCTCGGATTGATCTGCTCGCGCAGCCCCGAGAACATCTGCCGTGGAATGGTGCGCTGTTGCGGCCCGGCCATGAACAGAATCACCACGACTTCATCGAACGAAGTGATAAAGGCGAACAGTGCGCCGGAAATAACGCCGGGGCGAATCAGCGGCATGATGATGTCCCAGAACACCCGCACTGGCCGGGCGCCGAGATTAAGGCCGGCGCGCACCAGCGAGTAGTCAAAGCCTGCCAGCGTGGCGGTGACGGTGATGATCACGAATGGTGTGCCGAGGGCAGCGTGAGCCAGAATCACCCCGAGGTAGTTACCGGCCAGGCCCAGATCTGAGTAGAAGAAGAACATGCCGGCGGCGGTGATGATCAGCGGAACAATCATCGGCGATAACAGCAACGCGGTAATCAAGCGCCGCGCCGGCATGTCATCACGCGCCAGTCCCACGGCTGCGCAGGTGCCCAATGCTGTGGCGATAATGGTGGCGCAGATGCCGATGAAGAAGCTGTTCTTGATTGCCAGCACCCACTTCGGATCACTGAAAATCGCGCTGTACCAGCGCATTGAATAGGCTTCTGGCTGAAACGTGAGCATGCCTTTGGTGAAGCTGAAAAAAGGTTCGACGTTAAACGACAGCGGAATAATCACCAGAATCGGCATGATCAGAAAGAACAGCACCAACCACGAGGTGCTCTTCAGCAGCCATGTGCCGAGGCGATACCAAAAACCAAAATACGCGGGAGCCTTGGCCATTGTTTAACCCAACTTGATATTGCTGGCGCCGACGAAACGGTCGTACAGCCAGTAGAGCAACAGAATCAGCGCGAGCAGTAACGAGCCCAGTGCGGCGGCCAGTTCCCAGTTGTTCGAGCGCTGCATGTGGAAGGCGATGATGTTGCTGATCATCTGGCCGTCGGTGCCGCCGACCAGCGCCGGGGTGATGTAGTAACCCACCGAGATGATGAACACCAGCAAGGCGCCAGCGCTGAGGCCGGGCAGGGTCATCGGAAAGTAGATTTTCGCAAACGCCGGAATCGGCTTGTCACCCAGCGACATCGCGGCGCGCATATAGCTGGGGTCGATGCCGCGCATCACGCTGTACAGCGGCAGAATCATGAACGGCAGCAGAATGTGGGTCATCGCCACCACTGTGGCAAACGAGGTGTAGAGCATCTCGAATGGCTCGTTGGTCAAGCCGACGCCCATCAGGAACGAGTTGATCACGCCGTTGGTTTGCAGCAGTGCAATCCATGCGGTGGTGCGCACCAATAATGAAGTCCAGAACGGCAGCAACACCAGCACCAGAAGCAGGTTGGCGCGGTTCTCGGAGAGGCCGGCAAGGTAATACGACAGCGGATAGCCGAGCGCGGCGCAGAGCAGGGTAATCACCAGCGCCATGGTCAGCGTCTTGCTGTAGAGCTGCAGGTAGATCTGCGTCTCTTCACGCACCTGAATGCCTTTCTCGGGATTGAGCTCAAGGTCCAGCGCGGTGAGGTAATAGTCGTAGGTGTATTCGGCGCCAGCACGTTTAACCGCATACCAGAGGTCGCTGCGTTGCCACTTGGGGTTGGCGGCCAGCACGGTGGCCGCACCCTTGGTTGTCAGGTCGTCGCCCTTGAGCTTGCCGACCTTGCGCGCGGTGGACTTAACCACGCTGGACATACCGGTATACGCGCGGTTGAACTCTTCGGCCAGCTTGCCGGACAGGCGTTCTTTGGCCAGCCCGTTGAGCTCAACGGCAAAAATTTGCAGGGTTTGCTGATCGGGAGTGGCTTTGCCATCCCAGTTTTCCAGTGCCGCGAGGGTTTCGGGAATCAGTTCGGCGACAGTCGGGTGATGCACACTGCGCCAGAGCATGCTGGCGATGGGCGCGACAAACGTCAGCAGGATAAACACCAACAGCGGCACAACGAACATAAACGCAGTGATGCGTTTCTTGCGCTGAGCGCTAGCGGCCTGTCGGGCTTCGGTGGTGGATAACGATGACATTTAGCGGCTTCCAAACACGGTGCAAGGCGGTTGAGTCGTTACAGCGGCGGGTGCTGCAATCAGCCGGGTAATGCGCCCGGCTGATTGCAGGTCAGGCTGTTACTTGAGCAGCCATTCGTTGAATTTTTCACCCAGCGACTCGCCGTAGTCCGCCCAGAACTCCGAGCCTGCACGGATACCCGCGTCGAGGTGCGCAGTTGGCAGGTGCGGCGCTGCTGCCGGGTCCATCATCGGCGCAGAAGACTTGCGGGTCGGGCCGTAGGCCACATCGCTCATGCCAGCCAATGGCTTGGACTGAGTGGCGTAGGCGATGAATTTGAAGGCCAGATCTTTCTTCGGTGAGCCTTTCAGTACAGCCCAAGCGTCGAGGTCATAAACGTGGCCGTCCCAGACGATCACGAATGGCTTGCCTTCTTTACGGATCGAATCGTAGAAGCGACCGTTAGCCGACTGCACCAGAACTGCGCCGCCATCGTTGAGCAACTGTGGAGCCTGCGACCAGGAGTCGAACCAGACGATGTCTTTCTTGATGGTGTCGAGTTTCTTGAACGCGCGTTCCTGACCTTCAGGCGTGGCCAGCACTTCGTAGACTTCTTTCGGTGCTACGCCGTCAGCCAGCAGTGCCCATTCCATGTTTACTTGCGGACGTTTGCGCATGGCGCGTTTGCCCGGGATCTTGGCCGTGTCGAAGAAGTCGCCAATGCCAGCAGCCTTGGTGTCGCCGATGGTTTTTTCGTTGTAGGCATACACCACGGACCAGACGATGTTGCCGATCGCGCACTCGCTCGACAGTGCATCCGGGATGAAGTCTTGCTCGGCTGGGGTGCCGTCTACGCCCGCGGGCAGAATGTCACGCGGGATCGTTTCCAGCAGGCCTTCGGAACAGGCGCGCTCAAGGTCGATTACCTCGACGTCGACGACATCCCACTGAATATTGCCGGACTCAACCTGCGCCTTCATTTCAGCCACACCGCCCGAGTAATCCTCGAACAGCACTTTGGTGCCGGTGTCTTTCTGGAACGGATCAATCATGTGCAGCTTTTGAGCTGCGCCATATGCACCGCCCCAAGACACTACGGTCAAACTGTCTTCGGCGTGCGCGCCAACCGACGCCAGGCCCAAGGCCGCCGTCAGGGCGAAAGTGGATATGCTGGTGCTCAGTGATCTAGCCATTGCAGTGCTCCATTGCCTATTTTTATGTGTGTAATCCATGAAAATACTGCGTCAGGAATTACCGGGTTGCTTGTTCAACTCAAGTGGTTTTCTGCGGTGCAGGCCGGTCCAGCGCCTGACTGTCTTGCGCAAGCCAGGCCAGAGCGACTTCTTCTTGGGCGCTGAATTGCGGGGCTGAACTGTCGTTCAGGTTCTTTACCACCAACTCCGAACCGTCGGCGGTTTCGAACTGGTAGCGAATGTATTCACCGACATAGTGGCGAGCCACAAAACGCGCCTTGATCTGATTACAGGCGCCGCCAAGACGGTCGGTAAAGGTGAGCTTTTCCGGGCGTACCGAGATTGTCGTCGGCGCGCCAATCTCGGTGCAGTTGGCTTTGAGGCTGCTGACCTCGGCCCCATCTGCCAGGCGCACGGTAACGGTCTCGTCACCGACCTCGGCAATAGTGCCCATGATCTTGTTGCTCTCGCCGATGAAGTCGGCCACGAACAGATTCGCCGGGCGTTCATAGAGCACGTGCGGTGCGGCGCATTGCTGGACGATGCCGTTGTTGAATACGGCAATCCGGTCCGACATGGTCAGCGCTTCGGTCTGGTCGTGGGTGACGTAGATGACGGTGAAGCCGAGTTGGTCGTGCAGGCGTTTGATCTCGAACTGCATTTGCTCGCGAAGCTTTTTGTCGAGTGCGCCGAGCGGCTCGTCCATCAGCACGATATCGGGGGCAAATATCAGCGCGCGGGCCAGTGCGACACGCTGGCGCTGACCGCCGGAGAGTTGCCCCGGATGCCGGTTGCCAAAGGCCTGCAGTTCAACCAGCGTGAGGTATTCATCGACCTTGGCGTTGATTTCGTCCTTGGCCATCTTGCGCACCTTGAGCGGGTAGGCAAGGTTTTCGCGCAGCGTCATGTGCGGGAACAGAGCGTACTGCTGGAACACCATGCCGATGTTGCGCTGGTACGGTGCGATGCTGGTGACCGAGCGGCCGTTGATGAGAATTTCGCCACTGGTTACATCTTCGAAACCGGCGAGCATCATCAGGCAGGTGGTCTTGCCCGAGCCGGAAGGGCCAAGCAGGGTAATGAATTCGCCCTTGGCTACATCTAGGTTGAAGTCTTTGACCACCAGCGACTTGTGGTCATAGGTCTTTTTAACGTTGGTGAATTGCAGGAACGGTTTGTCCCCAACCGGATCAGCCATACATCTCCCTAGCATTGAAGCAAAAGCAAATCCCGGCTTGTGGCCAAGACCTGACATTGGCGTCAGCAGTAGCGCAAAGCGGTCTGACATCTGACCTGCGATCTGCTGTTATTAATTAGATCAGTGCAATTACTACGCCAAGCCAAATGCATAAACGGTCTTGAGCGCTGCGTTACCGTTAAGGCTAGTCGGCACGAGGCATAACGCCAGTATGTATGTAGGAACAGGTAACAGTTTGGGCCATTAACGGGGGAGAGAAGTGTCGTTAATGCTCAATGCTGGTGCATGAAACGCAGGTGCAGGCGGGGGGATGTAACGCGGTTGTAGCCCCTGCGCAGGGCTACAACCGTGAGGCGGGATGTGCCTTAGCTGTTTGGCAGCAGGCGGCAGGTCAGGCTCTTGATGTAGCGCGTTTCGGCAATCGCCGGATGCACCGGATGATCCGGGCCTTGCGCGCCGCGCTCAAGCAACTGGATGTTGCGGTCGAGGTGGCGGGCGCTGGTCAGCAGAATGTTCTGCAGGTCATCCTCCGGCAGGTGCATGGAGCATGAAGCGCTGACCAAAATGCCGTCCTTGTTGAGCAGGCGCATGGCTTGCTCGTTAAGGCGACGGTAAGCGGCTTCACCGTTCTTCATGTCTTTTTTGCGCTTGATGAATGCCGGCGGATCAACGATTACCACATCAAAACGCTCTTCGCCGGATTTCAGTTCCTTCAGTGCGGCAAAGGCATCGCCTTCTACGCACACCAGTTTTTCTGCCAGGCCGTTGAGTGTGGCGTTGCGCTCAACACCGTCGAGGGCGAAGGCCGAGGCGTCCACGCACATGACTTCGCTCGCGCCAAAAGCCGCCGCTTGCACGCCCCAGCCGCCGATGTAGCTGAACAGGTCGAGTACGCGTTTGCCTTTTACATAAGGTGCAAGGCGGGCGCGGTTCATGCGGTGGTCGTAGAACCAGCCGGTTTTCTGGCCTTCGATCACGGGCGCTTCAAACTTCACGCCGTTCTCTTCCAGTGCGACCCACTCCGGCACAACGCCGAATACGCTGTCGACATAACGCTCAAGGCCTTCGGCGTCGCGTGCAGCCGAATCGTTCTTGAACAGGATGCCAGTAGGTTTGAGCACCTGAACCAGCGCGGCGATCACGTCGTCCTTGTGGCGCTCCATGGTGGCGGAGGCCAGTTGCACGACCAGAATGTCGAAGAAACGGTCTACAACCAGACCCGGCAACAGGTCGGAGTCACCGTAAATCAGTCGATAGCACGGCTTGTCGAACAGGCGGTCACGCAGGCTCGCGGCCACATTGATGCGGTGAACCAGCAGTGACTTATCCAGCACATGCTTGACGTCACGCGACAGCAAACGAGCGCAGATGAGGTTGTTCGGGCTCAGCGCGACAATCCCCAGCGGCTTGCCACCGGCGGCTTCCAGAATAGCCTGATCACCACTGGAAAAACCGTTCAGCGGCGTGGCGGCGACATCGATCTCGTTGCTGTAAACCCAAAGGTGGCCGGCGCGCAGGCGTCGGTCGGCATTGGCTTTCAGGCGCAGGCTGGGCAGGGACATTGGGGATTCTCCAGAAAAAGAGCGAGATTATAGCGCAGTGGGCAACGATTTGACCCGTGCCGGGAGGCCCTGAACATGACCGCAGAGGCCGAAAAACAGGCGCCAAGGGCTGATTGGCTGTGGGCAAGCCGAGAAGTTACCAGGACGGATGGTCGTTTGCGGCATTGCCCGCATCCTGTCCGGCGTCTGTCAAGGATGGTTTTCAGCGGCTGATAGTGTGAATATTCGCTGCTGAGTTGTTAACCGGATTGGCGTGCTATGCCCGAATTACCTGAAGTCGAAACCACCCGCCGCGGGATTGCTCCGCACCTTGAAGGGCAGCGCATCAGCCGTGTGATTGTGCGCGACCGCCGACTGCGTTGGCCGATTCCCGACGACCTCGATATTGTCGTGTCCGGGCAGCGTATCGAGAGCGTTGAGCGACGCGCCAAGTACCTGTTGATCAAGCTCGAAACCGGCAGCCTGATCAGCCACTTGGGCATGTCTGGCAACCTGCGGATGGTGCCCTGCGGGACTCCGGCGGCCAAGCATGAGCATGTCGACATTGAGCTGGAGTCGGGCATGGCGCTGCGGTACACCGACCCTCGGCGTTTTGGCGCACTGCTCTGGAGCAATACGCCGCATGAGCATGTGTTGCTCAGCAAGCTGGGCCCGGAACCATTGACCGAGACGTTTGCGGGCGAGCGCCTGTACGAGATGTCTCGTGGGCGCTCGATGGCGGTCAAACCGTTCATCATGGATAACGCAGTGGTGGTCGGCGTCGGCAACATTTACGCAACCGAGGCGTTGTTCGCCGCCGGAATTGATCCCCGGCGCGAGGCTGGGACAATTTCCAAGGCGCGCTACATCAAACTCGCGATCGAGATTAAACGCATCCTTGCCCATGCAATCGAGCGCGGCGGCACCACATTGCGCGACTTTATTGGCGGCGACGGCAAGCCTGGCTATTTCCAGCAGGAGTTGTTTGCTTATGGTCGCGGCGGCGAGTTCTGCAAGGTTTGTGGCAGTACATTGCGCGAAATCAAACTGGGCCAGCGTGCGAGTGTTTACTGCCCGCGTTGCCAGCGCTAAACGGCTCGCGATCAGCAGGTGACACCGCTTTTTGGCCGTTAAATGGGCTGGTAGCGCCTTAATAGCCAGTTGCTAGTCATGATTTGCGCTGGGATTGAAGTCTGTCACGCTGACAATTCACTCAGCGCTGTTATAGTTAAGGCAACAGACCCGCATCTCTGAAGGATCGTCACATGAAATTGTTTCGTTCAACTGCTGTTATTTTCGCCCTTATCGCAAGCATGCTGGCTATGCCGGTGATGGCCGAAATGGAACAGCAAAATGCCAGTGGCGATCCGATCTACACCGCCAATGCGCCTAAAGGTTATTCGATGATCGGCGACCTGTTGATCGCTCGTCCGTTGCTGATTGCGGCAACAGTGGTTGGTGCAGCTGTGTTTGTTGTGACTCTGCCGTTTAGTGCGCTGGGCGGTAATATTGATGAGGCGGCTCAGTCGTTGATTCAAGAGCCGGGTCAGGCTGCATTCCAGCGTTGCCTGGGCTGCACGACAGTTGGTTACAAAGGTTACGATAACGACTGATTATCAGCCGGCTGCACAAAAACCCACCGCGCTATGCGCTGTGGGTTTTTTGTTGGATTGCATTTAGGCAGATGCTCACGGCTTTCTGCTGGCGGATGAAATTCGCGTCGTGGTTTCCTCCATGACGGATTACGCCGCGTGGCGGCTAATCCATCCTCCACGACTCACGCGGTTTATGTGGCGAATCCATCCCCCCTCGACTCAGGCGATTGATGCGGAGGATGGAATCCGCATCGCGGCTTCCGTCATGGCGGATGGCCTGCTGTGCGCGGTTTGCTTTTGATCGATGGCAGATTATTTCTCATGTTCCGGTGTATGAGTTACCCCAATGCAACGCCATGACGGATTACGCCGCGTGGCGGCTAATCCATCCTCCGCGACCCGCGCAGTTTATGTGGCGAATCCATCCCCCCTCGACTAACGCGGTTAATGCGGAGGTTGGAATCCGCATCGCGGCTTCCGACATGGCGGATGGCCTGCTGTTCGTGGTCTGCATTTGATCGATGGCAGATTTTTTCATGTTCCGGTTTGTGTGTTCCCCTAATGCAACGCCATGACGGATTACGCCGCGCGGCGGCTAATCCATCCTCCACGACCCGCGCAGTTTATGCGGCGAATCCATCCCCCTCGACTCACGCGGTTAAAGCGGAGGTTGGAATCCGCATCGCGGCTTCCGACATGGCGAATGGCCTGCTGTGCGCGGTCTGCTTTTGATTGGTTTTTGGTTTTGAACGCTGGCGCTAAGCCTGGATTTGTATTGTTCTTGCGTCACCTTTTCGCCCTTACGGCGAGTTACTTTTGGCAGTCGCCTGCTACGCGCGTCCCCCAAGGTAACCAAAAAGACTTGCCCCTCCATTGGGCCTCGCTGCGCTCGGCTTCCCGCATTCCATCGTTGCTCCGTGGGCACGTCGCGATGGGCCGTCCTTGGCCCAACGCAACTCTCGCCGCATCCATGCGGCTCAACCCACTACGCAACGATTGCACTTGGCCGGCTGGAATGGGGCGTTTTGCGGTGTCTGGGCTGGGTATGATCGGCTGGGGGTTGTTGGTGTTTGGGCTTTTGGTGATTGGCTCTTGATGGTGGGCTTGTTTATCAATCTGGCGTTGATGGCGTTGCGTACATTGCCTGACGGATTGCGTTGCGTTGCGCCGCTATCCATCCTCCGGTTATGTGTGAGTCTCGGGATACCATTTCGTCGGAGGATGGAATCCGCATCGCGGCTTCCGTCATGGCGGGGGTTACTTTGAGCCGACGGCTGAGGTGCCAACGCCGCGGGGGTCGCTGGCGGCTTCTACGCGGTGGTCGGTTTTGTTCCAGTAGAGCACTTGTTGGTTGCCGTACTGGCGGGTGAGGGCTTTGAGTTGGTAGCCGCGAGCTTGCAGGGCGCTAATTTGCGCGGGGCTGAATGTGCTCGGTTCGTGTTCGATCACGTCCGGCAGGTATTGGTGGTGATAGCGCGCTACGCTGGGCCAGCGTTCGATGGGTTGGTCGTCCAGGTATTGCAGCACCGAGAGCAGCACCATGCTCGGGATTCTGCTGCCGCCCGGGGTGCCGAAGCTGGCGAATTCGCCGGGGCTTTCGATGAAGGTCGGGCTCATGCTCGACAGTGGGCGTTTGCCGGCGGCAATGGCATTGGCGCTGCTGCCTGTTAGGCCGTAGGCGTTTGAGCCTTGAACGTCGGCGGCGAAGTCGTCCATTTCATCATTGAGCAAGACGCCGCTACCTTTGGGCGTGAATGCGGCGCCGAAGGGCAGGTTGATCGAGAGCGTGGCGGCCACTGCATTGCCTTCGGCATCGAGTACCGAGAAGTGGGTGGTGTGGTTGCCTTCATGCAGTTTGCCGGCGGGCGGCAGGCTTGAGCTTGGGGTGGCGCGCTTGGGGTCTATACCTTGTGTCAGCGTATGCAAATACGCAGGATCAAGCAGTTCACGAACCGGGTTTTTGATGAAGTCCGGATCGCCGAGCAAGCTGCGATCGTGATACGCGCGGCGTAGCGCCTCGACTACAAAGTGCGTGCGCTGCACCGGATCGGCTTCGCGCCAGGGCAGCTGTTGGAGCATGCCCAGGCTTTGGGCGATGGCAATGCCGCCGGCTGATGGCGGTGGTGCGCTGATCAGGTGACGGCCATCGTTGAGGATCACGTGGATCGGTTGGCGCTCGACGACTTTGTAATTGGCTAGGTCGCCGAGCGTCCAGATGCCGCCTGCGTTGCGCACGCCATTGACCAGCAGTTGCGCGGTTTCGCCGGAATAGAACCCGGCTTTGCCGTCGCGCGCCAATCGCTCAAGTGTCAGCGCCAGGTCGGGTTGGCGCAGCAGTCCCAGTTGCGGCGGCATTTTGCCTCTGTCGAGGAAGATACGCGCCGTTTCGGGGTCGTCGCGCATGGCCGCAAGGCGCCATCCAGCCCGCTCAAGGTATACGCGGTCGTAGGACACGCCATCACGTGCCAGACGAATAGCTGGGGCCAGTGAATCGCGCAGCGGCAGGCGGCCGTACTTTTCGGCCAGGTGCACCAATGCGGCTGGCAAGCCCGGAATTGCGGCAGCCAGCGCGCCATTCAGCGAGAGTTCAGGCTGCACTTTACCGTCGCGCCGATACAGGTCGATATTCGCTGCCATGGGTGCGCGTTCGCGTGCATCGATAAACCGGTAATCGGGCTTGTCGCCCGCTTTGCGTAGCAGGTAGAAGCCGCCACCGCCCAAACCTGAACTGTATGGCTCGGCCACTGCCAGCGCGGCGCTGATGGCGACGGCGGCGTCAAAGGCGTTGCCGCCAAGGGCCAGGGTTTCTTCGCCGGCGACTGTGGCCGCAGGATGAGCGCTGGCTATTGCCGCACGACCGGGTTGCTCGGCTGCCGAGAGGCAGGCAGCAGCGAAAAGCAGCAGGGCGGGTAGCAGGCGTTGCAGATTCATGGTCTTCATCCGGGGGCGGCGCGCTCCGTTTCAGACTAGGCCAAAGCCTGATCTCGGGTGGGGTTTAGTCAGGATAAACCATCCACTTGTTGGGCTTTGATCGCCGCAGGCGAAGTCGATTCGCTTTAGCGGTCAGGCTTTGCCAGTGATGATCAGGTACTTTTCCATCAACTCATCTTTGCTCTCGACATTGTTCTCGTCGAGCGGGATGCAGTCTACCGGGCACACTTGCTGGCACTGCGGCTCATCGTAATGGCCGACGCATTCGGTGCACAGGTTGGGATCAATGACATAAATCTCTTCGCCTTGAGAGATTGCAGCATTGGGACACTCAGGTTCGCAGACGTCGCAGTTGATGCAGTCGTCAGTGATAATCAGGGACATGCAGTTAACACTCCTGCCGGGACGATCCGTCGCGGCACAATCAAGCCAGTATCGGTGAATTGTGCCGGATTGTTGCGCACAGTGCCATGCGCACCGCAGCACTTGGCGCGTGATGCGCCAAGACTGGGGGGCGTGCGCTGCTTATTGCTTGAAGCGTTCGGTCAGCGCAGCTGCCACGGCCGGGTGCACAAACTTGGAAATATCGCCGCCCAATGCTGCAATTTCACGCACCAGCGTTGAGGAGATAAACGAGTATTTTTCCGACGGTGTGAGGAACAGGCTCTCGACGTTCGGTGCCAGCTGGCGGTTCATGTTGGCCAGTTGGAACTCGTATTCGAAGTCCGACACCGCACGCAAACCGCGCAAAAATACATTGGCACCCTGTTCTTTGGCGAAGTGGGCCAGCAACGATGAGAAGCCCACGACTTCAACATTGGGCAGATGGCTGGTGACTTCTTTCGCCAACGCGACGCGTTGCTCCAGAGGGAAAAGTGGGTTCTTCTTGGGGCTTGCAGCGACCGCGATAATCACGCTGTCGAACAGGCGAGACGCGCGCTCAACCAGATCACCATGGCCCTTGGTGATAGGGTCGAACGTGCCTGGGTATAGCACTCGATTCATCGTGACGTCCTGGCGGTGTCCGTTTGGGACTCGGATGTTAGCGCAGCAGTAAGCAGCGGCCAAGTCGGACGGCAGTCAGCGGGTAAATTGACTGCCGCCTGCTTGAGTGAAATCAGGCCGTTTTCAGGCGCTGAGCCAGCAGTGTAGAGAGTTTGGCGGTGAGCCCGTATACCGAAAGTTGTGGGTTGGCGCCAATGCTGGTGGGAAATAGCGAGCCGTCGTGAATCGACAAGTTAGTCAGCTGATGATGGCGGCCCAGGCTGTCAGTGACGGCTTGTTTCGGGTCTTCGCCCATGGCGCAGCCACCCATGACATGAGCAGAACCCAGCTTCGCCCGGTAAATTTCCATGCTCAGGCCGTCAATCATGCTTTTAGCCTCAGCCATGGTTTTTACGTGGCGGGCGTCGATGTGCGCCGGCATCACGCTTTGTGCACCAGCCGCAAATTGAATTTCAGCCATGGCTTCATACGCGCGGCGAATTCCGTCAAAGGTGTATTCGGTCATGCGGTAGTCAACGGTCGGGCTGCCGTCGTCGCGCAACTCGACCGTGCCTTCGGCGCTCTGCGGATGGAAACCGTCGCGCATCAGCGCCAGCATCAGGTTGGTGTGCGGCAAGCTTTCCATGCGCACGGCGCTTTCAGTGCCGAAGCCACCCAGCAGCGTCGCGGTGAGCGCCGGTTGCATGGGCGGTACTTCCAGTTTGTATGACTGCTGACCAGCGGCGCCGTCATTCCATTGGAAGTGATCGGAGTAGATGGATTGCGGCGCGCCATAAAACGGATTGATCACCCGGTCAAACAGCGCCGCCGAGAAATTCACCACATGCAGGAAGGTGCGCTTGCCGAGGCGGGAGTGCGGGTCTGGAGCCTTGGAGCGCAGCAGCAACCCCGGCGTGTTGATACCGCCACCGGCAAGAATGTAATGCTTGGCCTTGACCCGAATTTTGCGGCCATTTGGCGCAACGCAGCGTTCATCCATGCCCACGCATTCGATGCCGGAAACCGCATCACCGTCGAAGGTCAGGCGTTCGGCACGGGCCAGGTAGAGCAATTCGCCGCCGTTTTTGAGCATGCCAGGAATGGTGGTGACCAGCATCGACTGCTTGGCATTGGTCGGGCAACCCATGCCGCAATAACCGAGGTTCCAGCAACCGCGCACGTTTCGCGGGATGACTTTCCAGTGGTAATCGAGTTTGTCGCAACCGAGGCGAATCACATCATTGTTAGCGTTCGGCGGGACGGCCCACGGCGCAACGCCAAGGCGCTGTTCCATCTGCTCGAACCAAGGCGCCATTTCGGCTTCGTTGTGGCCTTTGACGCCGTGCTCCTTGGCCCAGTGTTCGAGGGTTGGCGTCGGCGTACGGAAGCTTGAAGTCCAGTTGACCAGCGTCGTGCCGCCCACAGCCCGACCTTGCATGATGATGACTGCGCCGTCTTTACTCATGCGCCCGACACCTTCCTGATACAAGGTGCTGTAAGCCTCGGGCTCGCTCATTTTGAAATCGCTGCTGGTTTTCAGCGGGCCTTCTTCGATCAGCAACACCTTGTAGCCGGCTGCGCTGAGGATTTCGGCGCTGGTGCCGCCGCCTGCGCCGGAGCCAACAATGGCAATGTCGGCCTCAAGGGTCAGGTCTTTTTCCAGGCGCGAACCGTCGTAGGTTTTCCAGCCGCTGGCGAGGCCCTCGGCAAAAATATCTGGCACAGGCATTAGAGACAGCTCTCCGCAAATTCTTATGTTTTTTAGTGTGCGTGTTTCGGCGGTTATACGGTGGGTGGCCCCGGGTAGCCGCAATGGGCCCAGGACTCTTTGCGCCCATACCAGCTCATTTGTACCAGTTGCACCAATGAGCCATAACCCATGTTGAGCATTGCCAGGCTGCTGTTCTGCCAACGCAGCAGGAACGCGTTTACGTCCTCAATCGAGGACTTCTGCCAACTGCCCCAGATGCCTGTCAGCGGGCCACGGGTAATGCCCATGCTCAACAGGTCGAACAGTTGCAGGGTCATTTTCAGCAGTTCGGGAGACAGATGAGCGAGGGAGGCGTCAATGCTGCTCAGTGTGCCCTTGATCGCCGCGGGCATTTTTTCTGGTGCTACGGCGCCGGCGAGGATCGCCGGAATAACCGCGCTAAGCATGGGCAGATCGGTGTCGCGCAAAGCTTGCATGCCCGTGCCTGGCTTACTGGCGGAGCAGCCGCTGAGCGTTGCGGTGACGCCGGCCGTGGCCAGAAAGGCTGAGCCCATCACGCCGACTTTAAGCAGGTTACGTCGAGAAAGATCAGGCAAGGTGTTCGAGGTGTCTGTCATTTTTATTAGCACCGTAGCAGTCGCTTGGCCCGCCCCGGCATGTTGGCCGGGGCGGGTTTTTACGTTTAACGAACGAACATTTTGTGGATGAGTTTCTGCACGGCGGTGCCGTATGGCGGGTAGATGAACTTGGCCGCGTTGAAGCGCTGCTTGATAAACACACCCTTGGCCTTACTGAAAGTCAGGAAGCCTTCGTGAGCATGGTAATGGCCCATGCCGGAAGGGCCGATGCCGCCGAACGGCATATCATCCTGCGCCACGTGCAGCAGCGTGTCGTTGATGCAGGCGCCGCCAGAGTGAGTTTGCTCGAGCACACGCTCCTGCTCCGACTTGTCGTAGCCGAAGTAATACAGCGCCAGCGGACGCGGACGCTCATTGATGTATTTGAACGCATCTTCGAGACGATCGTACGGCACGATAGGCAGCAGCGGGCCGAAGATTTCGTCCTGCATGACCTTCATTTCATCGTTGACATTGAGCAGCACGGTGGCCGGCATCCGGCGGCCCTGGCCTTCCGGATAAAGCGGAATAACCTTGGCGCCTTTGCTTTCTGCGTCGGTCACGTAGCCATTCAGACGCTGCAACTGGCGCTCGTTGATGATCGCGGTGTAGTCGGGGTTGTCCTTGAGGTTCGGGTAGAACTTCTGCACCACGGCGCGATAGGCCTCGACGAAGCCATCGACACGATCCTTGGGCACTAACACATAGTCTGGTGCCACGCAGGTCTGGCCGGCGTTTACGGTTTTACCGAAGGCAATTCGCTCGGCCGCGTCGCTCAGAGGAACATCGGCAGAAACGATTGCAGGCGATTTGCCGCCCAGCTCAAGGGTTACCGGAGTCAGGTTTTCAGCGGCTGCGCGCATCACGTGTTTGCCGATGCTGGTGGCGCCGGTGAACAGCAAATGATCGAACGGCAGCTTGGAGAAAGCCATGCCGACTTCGGCCTCGCCCAATGCCACGCTGACCAGGTCTTCGGGGAAAATACGCGCGAGCAGGTCTTTGACCAACTGCGACGTGGCCGGAGTCGACTCGCTCATTTTGATCATGACCCGGTTACCGGCAGACAGCGCGCCAACCAGCGGGCCAATCGACAGAAACAACGGGTAGTTCCACGGCACGATCACGCCGACCACGCCCAATGGCTGATACACCACCTTGGCGGAGGCGGGCATGAAGTGCATCCCGACGCTGCGCTTGGATGGCTTCATCCACTTCTTGATGCGCTTGGTGGCATAGGTGATGCCATGCAGGCTTGGCATGATCTCGGCCAGCATGGTCTCGTTCGTTGAGCGGTTGCTGAAGTCGGTGCTGATCGCCGCACAAAGGGCGTCCTGCTCATCGAGAATCAATTGCTTGAGAGCGCCAAGCCATTGAATACGCTGCTCGGCAGATGGCATGGGCAGGCCGTTGAAGGCCTGCCGCTGTTGCGCAAAGGTGACTTCAAGCTGGTTTATCTGTTCTTGGCTTTGTTGGATATAAGCGACATCGGCAACCATTGACTCATCCTCGGTGAGCGGTGAAGACCGGCATGCACTTGGCAGTCGATCTTCGGAAAGGGCTTGATGATTTTTTAGAGCAATTACTCTAAAGTGTCAATGGGCGGGCTTTTTTCTGTGACCGGATGGTTAAGCGCTATGGCCTGCCATGAGTCTGATTTATGGGCACCGCACTAGCCCGAGCCGGCTGTCTGCGTGTATTTTCCCCGGCCCGGACTTCTTCCCGTCTGTGTTTTTTGTATCTGGACTGATCAGCGTATGGCGCCTCAAGTAAAAACCCGCGAACGGATCATTCAAGCCAGCCTTGAGCTGTTCAACACCCAGGGCGAGCGTAATGTCACCACCAACCATATCGCCGCGCATATGGGTATTTCGCCGGGCAATCTGTATTACCACTTTCGCAACAAGCAGGCGGTAATTGCCGAGCTGATGCAGCGTTATGAGGCGCAAGTCGACCAGTTTTTGCGGCTGCCTGAAGAGCGTCCGGTGGTTATCGAGGATAAGGCCGTCTACATGGAGCGCCTGCTGGCGGCCATGTGGCAGTTCCGTTTCTTGCACCGTGATCTCGAACACTTGCTGGAAAGTGACGCGCAACTGGCTGAGCGTTATCAGGTATTCGCCAAGCGTTGCCTGCACCATGCCATGCAGATTTTTCAGGGCTTTGTCGATGCCGGGATTCTGTTGATGACTCCCCTGCAAATCGAGGCGCTGACCCTCAACAGCTGGATTGTGCTGACCTCGTGGGTGCGCTTTTTGTGCACAGCTATGAAGCCAACCACTGAGCTTGATGAGCAGTTACTGCGGCGTGGTGTGTTTCAGGTGATGGCGTTAGAGGATGGCTACGTTGCGCCGCAATGGCAGGACGCGGCGCGAGAGATTTACGACAGTTTGTACGTCCAGCTGGATCTGCACAGTCATCCAGTCGCCTGAACCCAGGGCTCAGGCGGTGCGTTGCTTGATTAACTGATACTGCGTCTGGCCGTCATCCCAGCCTGCTTCCCACGCGGCGAGAACAACTTCCTCCGTCGGTATCTGGGCAGGATTGCGCCGGCATGCAAGCCCGGCCATGTAGCCCTGTTGGTAAGCCTTGTTGAGGCTTTCCAGGCTCCAGTCCTGCGTGTTTTTTGAATGGTTGTCTGATGACATGAGGCTGCTCTTGGTGTGCTTCTGCAGAGCATGCTAGCGGTGATTTCGCCCCGTAACTGCACGCACTTGTGCAATTGTGATGGGCACCACTGTTTCGACAAATTTCAGCGATATGCGGAGTTATCCACAGGACAAATGGTCATGCGCGTTGTCGTTGTAACGGCCCGCCGAAATGCTTGAATCAGTTGTCAGATCAAGCATTCCAGCAGGGTTGGGCATGGCGGGCCTGTTAGTTGTCAGACGCGAGGATGCTGGCCTGATAAGCGGCAACGAAGGTGTCGAAGTCTTCTTCGTCCTGCGCCTCGATAGCGGCTTGTTCCTCAAGTGAGCGAGTAGCTGATGCTTCCATCTCACTCAACTGCTCGGCGCTCAGTGGTTGGCTGCGGAAGTATTCAGCGTGCAGCTTGCTTTGGCGCAGGGCGAACTGGGTGAAGCTTTCGCCTTTCTGCAATTGCGCCAGAACCTGTGCCGATGGCGTCAGGCTGACGTCGTCAACTTTTGCCTGCTGCGCTTGCAGTGCCGTCACATGCGCGATGCCGCCGTGGCTGCGGTCGAGCAGCTCGGCACTTTGCTGGATCTTGCCAAGCAATTCACTGGCCCATGCCTGCAAGGTGATCGGGCCGTCGATGCGCTGCAAATGCAGGTTCGGGCGGCGACCTTCCTTGACCACTTTAAGGAAGTTCTCGGTGCTGGCATGGCACTCGCCACGCTCAAGCTGCGGGCTGTCCTGCAGGGCGCAGAACAACAGGAAGGCGTCGAGGAAACGCGACTCGGTCAGATCGATGCCCAAAGGCAGCATCGGGTTGATGTCCAGGCAGCGCACTTCGATGTACTGCACACCGCGCGAATTAAGGGCCTGAATTGGCCGCTCGCCTGAATCGGTTACGCGCTTGGGGCGAATGCTCGAGTAGTACTCGTTTTCGATTTGCAGGATATTGCTGTTCAGTTGCAGCCATTCACCGTCCTTGCGTGTGCCGATTTCGACATACGGCGGATACGGCGTGCCGACGGCCTGGCGCAAGCTGTCGATGTAGCTGGCAAGGTCGTTGTAGCAAGGCGTCAGCTCGGATTGCGCGCTGCTCTGGTAGCCCAGATCGCTCATCCGCAGGCTGGTCGCGTAGGGCAAATACAGCGTGTTTTCGTCGAGCATCTGCAGCTTGTGCGGGCGGCCGCGCATAAAGCCGACGTCGAGTGCCGGCGAGGCGCCGAACAAATACATCAGCAGCCAGCTGTAGCGGCGGAAGTTGCGGATCATCGCAATGTAGCTGGCCGACTGATAGTCGAGCGCGCTTTGCTGATCGCCTTCTTCAGCCTGCAGCAACTTCCACAGCGCATCGGGCAACGAGAAGTTGTAGTGAATGCCGGCAATGCATTGCATGGTCTTGCCATAACGCAGGGCCAGACCGTTGCGATACACATACTTGAGCTTGCCGATATTGGAGTCGCCGTAGCGGGCGATTGGAATCTGCTCCTCGTCCGGCAATGCGCAGGGCATCGACGGGCTCCACAGGTATTCGTCCGCCAGTTTGCTGTAGACGAAACGGTGGGTCAGCTCGAGGTTTTCCAAAGTTTGCGCCGGATCGGCCAGCGCCGGAGTGATGAACTCCAGCAGCGACTCTGAATAGTCGGTGGTGATTTGTGCATTGGTTAGCGCCGAGCCCAGCGCGCGCGGATGCGGCGTCAGGGCCAACTGGCCATCGCTGTCTACTCGCAAGCATTCGCGCTCGATGCCATGCAGGCACTGAGTAAGCAGTGAAAGGTTGGCTGGCTGGCCAAGCAGTGCCATGCGGCTGGTTAGCTGTTCGCTCAAGGTAAAATTCCTTCACGCATCGTTCGCCCCTATATGGGGGTGGACATCAGGGTCTGCAAGGGGCGAGTAGCCGTCAATGGCCATTTGGTTGGAAAGCATATGCGACACCTGCGGCGTTACTGGCTTTGACGCCTTGCGGGTCGCGTTATTTGTTTCGGTTCCAGCGTGTTTTAACCGAGTTTAGCTCAGCAAACTTATACGCAGGCGAAAGTCCCTTGTGCCTTGGCGACAAGATTTTCGCCTTGCATTACATCGGCCTCCACGACCAAAGTCCGGCGTCCGGCGTGCAGTACCTTGGCGGTGCAGATCACCTCACCTTCGGCCACGGCGCGAATGTAATTGATCTTGCATTCAATGGTGACGCTTTGGTTATCGAAGCCATGCGAGCTGGAGCATGCCAGCCCCATGGCTATGTCGACCAGCGAGAACAACGCGCCACCGTGAAGTTTCTGATGGCGGTTGCGCAGCTCGTCGGTGAGGGCGAGACGCACGCGCGCCTCGCCATTTTCGATGTGCAGCGGCTCGATTCCCAGATGCCGGCTGTAAGCGCTCGCGGCAAACGCGGCATCCAGGCTCATTTCTTTTTCAACTGCTTGGCATTGGCGAACAACGAAGCCATGGCGTTGTTGCTCGGCGCCGCTGTTGGCTGGTGCGTCTTGGCCGCAGCAGGGCGTTGGCCATTGCCACGGTTGCCGCCACCGCGTGGGCCTTCAACTTTTTCGCCGGGCGTGTCGCTCATGCGCATGGTCAGGGCAATGCGGTTACGCGGGATATCCACTTCCATCACTTTGACCTTGACCACTTCACCGGCTTTGACCGCTTCGTGCGGGTCCTTGATGAACTTCTCGGACAGCGCGGAGATATGCACCAGACCGTCCTGATGCACGCCGATATCCACAAACGCGCCGAAGTTGGTCACGTTGGTGACCACGCCTTCAAGAATCATCCCCAGTTCGAGGTCTTTGAGGGTTTCAACGCCTTCCTGGAATTCGGCCGTCTTGAACTCCGGACGCGGGTCACGGCCGGGCTTTTCAAGCTCCTGGAGGATGTCGCTGATGGTCAGCAGGCCGAATTTCTCGTCGGTGAACTGCTTGGGATCGAGGCGCTTGAGGAAGCTGGCATCGCCGATCAGCGAGCGAATATCGCGCTGAGTGTCCTGCGCAATACGTTTAACCAGTGGATAAGTCTCAGGATGAACGGCCGAGGCATCCAGCGGGTTGTCACCGTTCATCACGCGCAGGAAGCCTGCGGCTTGCTCGAAGGTTTTCTCGCCCAGACGCGAAACCTTCTTCAGTTCGTCGCGGGTCTTGAAGGCGCCGTTGGCATCACGGTGGGTAACGATGTTTTGCGCCAGCGTGCTGTTCAGGCCGGAAATACGCGCGAGCAGGGCGCTGGATGCAGTGTTCACGTCTACGCCAACGGCGTTTACGCAATCCTCAACTACAGCGTCGAGGCTGCGCGCCAGTTTCAGCTGTGAAACGTCGTGCTGGTATTGGCCGACACCGATTGATTTCGGGTCGATCTTCACCAGTTCTGCCAGCGGATCTTGCAGGCGACGTGCGATAGACACCGCGCCACGCAGCGATACATCGAGGTCCGGGAATTCCTTGGCGGCCAGCTCCGAAGCCGAATACACCGAGGCGCCGGCTTCGGAGACCATGATTTTGGTCATCTTCAGGGCTGGGTATTTCTTGATCAGCTCGATGGCCAGTTTGTCAGTCTCGCGGCTGGCAGTGCCGTTGCCGATGGCGATGAGGTCAACCGAGTGCTTGGCGCACAGGGCGGCCAGCACGGCGATGGTCTGATCCCATTGGTTTTTCGGGGCGTGCGGGTACACGGTGGCGGTGTCGAGCACCTTGCCGGTGGCATCGACCACGGCCACTTTGCAGCCGGTGCGCAGGCCCGGATCGAGGCCGAGTGTGGCGCGTGGGCCAGCCGGTGCGGCAAGCAGCAGGTCGTTGAGGTTGCGGGCAAATACCGAAATAGCCTCGTCTTCGGCCTTTTCACGCAGCTCGCTGAACAGATCGGTTTCGAGGTGGGTGTAAAGTTTGACCTTCCAGGTCCAGCGCACCACTTCGGCCAGCCATTTGTCGGCGGCGCGGCCCTGATTGGAGATGCCGAAACGTTCAGCAATCATTACTTCGCAAGGGTGCATGGTGCCGAGCGCTTCTTCGCCAACCTTGAGGCTGCAGCTGAGAATGCCTTCGTTGCGGCCACGGAAAATCGCCAGTGCGCGGTGCGACGGTGCGCCTTTGAATTTCTCGTCGTGTTCGAAGTAGTCGCGGAACTTGGCGCCTTCGGCTTCTTTACCCGCGACAACGCGAGCGCTGAGCGTTGCGTGATCGGTCATGAAGCTGCGCAGGCTGCTGAGCAGGGTGGCGTCTTCGGCAAAGCGCTCCATGAGAATGTACTTGGCACCTTCGAGCACAGCCTTGGTGTCGGCAAAGCCCTTTTCGCTGTCGATAAAGCGTGCAGCTTCGGTTTCAGGGGCCAGTGTCGGGTCGTTGAACAAAGCGTCTGCCAGCTCGCCAAGGCCTGCTTCCAGAGCGATTTGGCCCTTGGTGCGGCGCTTTTGCTTGTACGGCAGGTAAAGGTCTTCGAGGCGGGTCTTGGTGTCGGCGAGATTAATTTCGCGGGCCAGTTCCGGGGTCAGCTTGCCTTGCTCTTCAATGCTCGCAAGGATGCTGGCGCGGCGGTCGTCGAGTTCGCGCATGTAGCGCAGGCGCTCTTCGAGCTGGCGCAGTTGGGTATCATCAAGGTTGCCGGTGACTTCTTTACGGTAACGTGCGATGAACGGCACGGTAGAGCCTTCATCCAGCAGGGCGACAGTTGCGGCAACCTGCTGCGGGCGCACGCCCAGTTCTTCGGCGATGCGGTTGTTGATGCTATCCATATTAAAAATCTACCCACACTAAAACGAAAAACCGGCCACGCTTTCTACGGGCCAGACACATAAGCCGGGCATTATAAACACCGTCATGCAGCCCACTGGGAACCGTTCGAGGAAAAATCTGCTAACAATGCCTAATAGGTTAGGGGCCGCAGCTAGGCCATAATGACCGATTCGAGCCCACAAAGTGCCCTGAGCCTCTGTGGAATCAATACCGAGGAGCTACTTAATGAGCAGCAATGCACTCCCTGTGGAAGGCGAGAAGATTCTTATAGTCGATGACGATGCACGCCTGCGTCGCTTGCTTGAGCGTTTCTTTGAAGAGCAGGGCTTTCGCGTTCGTGCTGTCGAGAATGTTGAGCAAATGGATCGCTTGCTCGCGCGTGAACTGTTTAGTCTGGTCGTGCTCGACCTGATGTTGCCGGGTGAGGATGGTTTGTCTGCATGCCGCCGGCTGCGAGAGTCGAATAACCAGGTACCAATCATCATGCTCACCGCCAAAGGCGATGAAGCCAGCCGTATTCAGGGGCTTGAGATCGGCGCAGATGATTATCTGGCCAAGCCCTTCAACCCGCGTGAACTGATGGCGCGGATCAAAGCTGTATTGCGTCGTCAGGCACCTGTCGTGCCCGGCGCGCCTGGCAGCGAAGAACAGAGCGTGAGCTTTGGCGAGTACGAATTGTCGCTGGCCACTCGCGAACTGAAGAAAGGCGGTGAGGTGCACATGCTCACCACTGGTGAATTTGCTGTACTCAAGGCACTGGTGCAGCACGCACGTGAGCCGCTGACGCGTGACAAGCTGATGAATCTGGCGCGTGGCCGTGAATGGGATGCACTTGAGCGTTCGATTGACGTGCAGATTTCGCGTCTGCGTCGCCTGATCGAGCCGGATCCTTCCAAGCCGCGCTACATCCAGACCGTCTGGGGTGTGGGCTATGTGTTTGTGCCCGACGGCAACAAATAAGCCTAATGTAGGTGGGGCGCGTCTTTGGGCGCGCCCATGAGCTTGCCGAGCCACGCACGGCCCCAACCTGCCTGATCAATACTGTAGTTATTAATGAAAACGCCGGCCTGGTTCCCTCAAAGCTTCTTTAGCCGCACCCTTTTGCTGGTGCTGGTTGTTGTGCTGTTTTCCAAAGCACTGACGCTGGTTTATCTGATGATGCACGAGGACATGCTGGTCGACCGCCAGTACAGCCACGGTGCAGCACTGACCCTGCGCGCGTATTGGGCCGCACGCCCCGAAGACCGCGAGATAATTGCCAAGGCCGCCGACCTCAAGCGTGTGCCTCGTTCGACAGTGCCCTCCAGCGAAGAACACTGGCCCTACAGTGAGATATTCCAACGGCAGATGCAGACCGAGCTAGGCCCGGAAACCGAGGTGCGTGTGCGCGCCAAGAGCCCGCCAGCGCTGTGGGTGCATGCGCCGACACTCGGTGAGGACTGGATTCGCGTGCCGCTGTATCCGCATCCGCTGCGCAGTCAGCAGATCTGGAGCGTGCTGGGCTGGTTTCTCGGGATTGGCTTGCTCTCGACCGCAGCGGCCTGGATCTTTGTGCGCCAACTTAATGCGCCATTAAAACGCCTGGTATTTGCTGCCCGACAGATCGGTGAAGGGCGCAGCGTGCGCTTGCCGATAAGCGATACGCCGAATGAGATGACCGAAGTCTATCGCGCATTCAATCAGATGGCCGAAGATGTCGAGCAGGCCGCCCGCGAGCGCGAATTGATGTTGGCCGGTGTTTCCCATGACCTGCGCACGCCGCTCACACGCCTGCGTCTGGCCCTGGAATTGCTCAACGACGATGCCGAACTGACCGACGACATGGTCCGCGATATAGAGGACATGGACGACATTCTCGATCAGTTCCTGGCGTTTATCCGTGATGGCCGTGATGAGCCGCAAGAAGAAATCGACCTGCCGGATTTGGTGCGCGAAGTGGTGGCACCGTATAACCAGAAGCAAGAAGTTGTGCGCCTGTGCCTCGAGCCTGTTCCGCAAGTATTGCTGCGCCGCGTGTCGATAAAGCGGTTGCTGGTGAACCTGATCGAGAACGGGCTGCGTTACGGCGGGGATGCGGTCGAGGTGGCTGCCTACGTCACGGGTGACAGCCATTCGCCGTATATCGTGCTCAGCGTGCTTGATCGTGGCGTCGGCATCGACCCGACCGAGCTTGCCAGCATCACCAACCCCTTCACCCGTGGCGACCGCGCACGCGGAGGCAAAGGCGCAGGGCTTGGGCTGGCGATCGTAACCCGCATCGCCGCCTTGCATGGCGGCAGTATCGAATTACGCAATCGCTCCGGCGGCGGCTTGGAGGCGAGGGTTTGCTTACCGCTAGGCCTGTTGCTGCCGCGTAACGCGGTTTAATCAGACCGTAAGTTATCGAGTCGGATTACGTCCGGGGATTCGGAGGATGTGGAGGATGTGGAGGATGGATAGCCCCACCGGGGCAATCCGTCATAGCGATCTGTGCAACGCCAAATACCCATCGCGAACGCTTTACGCCGTTCCCCAATCAACCGCCAAACGTGTGTACCTATGAGGCCGTCATGACGGATTAACCTACGGTTTATCCATCCTCCATTTTGCCGCACGGTTTTGATTGGTTTATCGGCAGCGAAACGGTATCGAGCCGAATTACGTCTGGAGGATGGATAGCCCCACCGGGGGCAATCCGTCATAGCGATCTGCGCAACGCCAAATACCCATCGCGAGCGCTTTATGCCGTGTACAAATCAACGGCCAAATCGTGGGCGCCAATGAGGCCGTCATGACGGATTAACCTACGGTTTATCCATCCTCCATTTCATCGCACGGTTTTGATTGGTTTATCGGCAGCGAAACGGTATCGAGCCGAATTACGTCCGGGGGATGGGGAGGATGGATAGCCCCGCCGGGGCAATCCGTCATAGCGATCTGTGCAACGCCAAATACCCACCGCGAACGCTTTACGCCGTTTACCAATCAACCGCCAAACGCGTGTACCAATGAGACCGCCATGACGGATTAACCTGCGGTTTATCCATCCTCCACGGTATCGAGTCGAACCACGTCGGAGGATGGATAGCCCCATCGGGGCAATCCGTCATAGCGATCTGCGCAACGCCAAATACCTATCGCGAACGCTTTATGCCGTGTACAAATCAACGGCCAAATCGTGTGAGCCAATGACGCCGTCATGACGGATTAACCTACGGTTTATCCATCCTCCAGGGGGGATCGCAAGCTTTCGCGACATGGTGTCGCCCCAATTCACCCATCCACCGCACAACACATACTCGTTAACCCTTGCCGCGTGTGCGGGTGAGGTTGGGGCCGCCGTTCTTTTCCAGGTACTGGATGATGATGCTCGCGACATCCTTGTTGGTCGTGGTTTCGATGCCCTCAAGGCCGGGCGATGAATTGACTTCCATCACCAGTGGGCCGTGGTTGGAGCGCAACAGGTCGACACCCGCCACATGCAGGCCCATGACCTTGGCCGCACGAATGGCGGTCATGCGTTCTTCCGGGGTGATCTTGATCAGGCTGGCAGAGCCGCCGCGGTGCAGGTTGGAGCGGAATTCGCCCGGCTTGGCCTGACGCTTCATGGCGGCAATCACTTTCTCGCCGACGACGAAGCAGCGAATGTCTGCACCACCGGCTTCCTTGATGTATTCCTGCACCATGATGTCCTGCTTGAGGCTCATGAATGCTTCGATCACTGATTCGGCAGCCTTTTCCGTTTCGCACAGCACCACGCCGATGCCCTGAGTGCCCTCGAGCACCTTGATCACCAGCGGCGCGCCATTGACCATCTGGATCAGGTCGGGAATGTCATCCGGCGAGTGGGCAAAGCCGGTCACCGGCAGGCCGATGCCACGGCGTGACAGCAGTTGCAGCGAGCGCAATTTGTCGCGCGAACGGGCGATGGCGACCGACTCATTGAGCGGGAACACGCCCATCATTTCAAATTGGCGCAAAACCGCGCAGCCATAGAATGTCACCGAAGCGCCAATCCGCGGGATCACCGCATCAAAGCCTTCCAGCGGACGACCCCGGTAGTGGATTTGCGGCTTGTGGCTGGCGATGTTCATGTAAGCACGCAAGGTGTCGATGACCACCATCTCGTGACCGCGCTCGGTGCCCGCTTCTACCAGGCGACGAGTTGAATACAGGCGCGGATTGCGCGACAGCACAGCGATTTTCATTGAGCACCAGAGGGCGAGGGAAGCGAAGGTTTGTTTTGCACGTAAGTCAGTGCGGGGTTTACTACAAGTTGGCCGGCAATCAGCGCTTTAGAGCCGAGCAGCACGCGATAGCGCATGGTTTTGCGGCAAGCCAGGGTGAATTCTACCGGCCACTGACGGTCGCCGAGTACAAGATTCGTGCGAATCACATACCGGCTTTGCGCCTGACCGTTGGAACTCTTGATACGCTTGACCGAAACCACTGGCGCCTCGCAGCGGTGGCGGCTTTGTACCAGCGTGCCCAAGTGCGCAGTAAAGCGTATCCACTCGGCCCCGTCACGTTGAAACGGCTGAATATCGCTGGCATGCAAGGTCGAGGTGCTCGCGCCGGTATCGATTTTCGCGCGCAGACCAACCATGCCAAGCTCTGGCAGGTTGATCCATTCGCGTAATCCGATCACGCTGAGCTGGTCAAATGTCTTCAAAAGGGTCTGGCCTGGGGTAATTTTGCGGCATTCTAAGGGCGGTTCATGACAACTGCATAAGTATCTGTGCAGTTTCAGCCGGGACCGCTGCCCGGAGTGGCAACGGCACGCGCTATAAATCAGTTTCAATCACTCAAGAGTAGGCAATGAGCGAGAAAGACGACAGCAAAGTACGTTTGGATAAATGGCTATGGGCTGCGCGCTTCTTCAAAACCCGTGCGCTGGCCAAAGCGGCTATCGAAGGTGGCAAGGTGCATTGCCGGGGTGAGCGCTGCAAACCCAGCAAAGAGCCGAAAGTGGGCGACGAGTTGGTCATCCGCAACGGTGACGATGAACGCACCGTGCAGGTTCTGCTGCTCTCGGGTGTTCGCCGTGGTGCACCAGAGGCGCAAACCCTGTATCAGGAAACCGCTGAGAGTGTGGCCAAGCGCGAATTGGCCGTGGCCCAGCGCAAGGCCGGGGCACTTGGCATGCAGACCGATGGGCGTCCGACCAAGAAGCAACGCCGGCAAATTCATCAATTCCGCACCCATCAGGACGATTGATCGACCAGCGGAAAATCCTTTAAAAACCGGCAACTAGACAGCGATAGGCGTTTATATAACGGGCCGATAGATAAGAGGCGCTTGGTCAGACAGGCATTTGCGCCTAAAATCGCTGGCCCGGTTACCCCAGTGAATTAGGCATGTCTGACTTTACCCAACGCTTTCTGTTTGATGACTCCGATGTTCGCGGAGAACTGGTCAGCTTGAATGACAGCTACCAGCATGTGCTCGCTAAGCACGCTTACCCCCAGCCCGTCGCTCAGCTTCTGGGCGAAATGATGGCGGCTGCTTCGCTGCTGATCGGCACGCTCAAGTTTGATGGCTTGCTGATTCTGCAAGCGCGCTCGAGTGGTGCGCTACCGTTGCTGATGGTTGAGTGCTCAAGTGCCGGCGAACTTCGTGGCATCGCGCGCTATCACGAAGAGCAGATCGCGGCCGATGCGGGTTTGCCAGATCTGATGCCTGATGGCGTGCTGGCCATGACGATTGATCCAACCAATGGCCAGCGTTATCAGGGCATTGTCGATTTGGACGGTCAGACCCTCGCCGACTGCCTGACCAACTACTTTGCAACCTCCGAGCAATTACCGACGCGTTTCTGGCTGTGTGCCGATGGCACTCGCGCGCGCGGCCTGCTGTTGCAGCAGTTGCCAGCCGATCGTATTCCTGACGAAGAAGAGCGTCAGGCCAGCTGGGAGCATGTCATCACATTGGCCAGCACCCTGAAGACCGAAGAGCTGCTGGGGCTGGATAACGAGACGCTGCTGCACCGCCTCTATCATGAAGATGCCCTGCGCCTGTTTGATCCGCGCGCGCTGGTATTTCGTTGCAGCTGCTCGCGTGAGCGCTCGGCGAATGCCCTGATCAGCCTGGGCCAGGAAGATGCCGAGAAGCTTTTGCAGGAGCATGGCGGTGAGGTTGTGATCGACTGCCAGTTCTGTAACCAGCGCTATGGTTTCGATGCCGCCGACGTGCAGCAGCTGTTTGCCGGTGGCGGCAGTCAGGCGCCTTCAGCCACGCATCATTAAGGTGTTTTGCTGGATAAAGCCGCCGCCAATTGCAGTGTTGGTGGCCTTATTGGCAGCAAAAACCGATAAAACGGCCGTTAATCGCCAGAATCGATTGATCAGAGGCTGCACTTCTGACATATGTTTCTGGCATAATTCGGCACCTTTTTATGTGTAGTAGTGCTCGTTAAGCTACTACAAAACGTTCGTAAGACTCGGTCTACTGGCCGATGGGGACCCACATGACGCAAGCCAATAACGCTGTGTATACCGACATCAGCGCCGCCCAACTGGTCGAAGAAGCTCTCCGTCGCGGTGAAGGTGAGCTGGCCGCGAACGGCTCACTGGTTGTCCGCACTGGTCATCGCACAGGCCGTTCACCGGTTGACCGTTTCATCGTGCAAGAGCCAGGCAGCGAATCGAAAATCGCCTGGGGCGCGATCAACCGCCCATTCCCGGCTGACAAGTTCGACGCCCTGTGGGATCGCGTTCAAGCGTTCTCCGATGCTCAGGACAGCTTCGTTTCGCACGTTCATGTAGGCTCCTCCGACGCGCATTACCTGGCCGTTAAAATGACCACCCAGACTGCCTGGCAGAACCTGTTCGGTCGTTGCCTGTTCATCAATCCTGAGCAGTACAACCCGGCGGGTCGCGAAGAGTGGCAAGTGCTCAACGTGGCCAACTTCGAGTGCGTGCCTGAGCGTGATGGCACCAACTCCGATGGTTGCGTGATTATTAACTTCGCCGCCAAGAAAGTTCTGATCGCTGGCATGCGTTACGCCGGTGAAATGAAGAAAGCCATGTTCTCGGTGCAGAACTTCCTGCTGCCGGACGCAGACGTTCTGCCGATGCACTGCGCGGCAAACATCGGCGAAGAAGGCGACGTAACTCTGTTCTTCGGCCTTTCTGGCACGGGTAAAACCACGCTGTCGGCTGACGAAAGCCGTTACCTGATCGGTGACGACGAGCACGGCTGGGGTGAAGGCATCGTCTTCAACATCGAAGGCGGCTGCTACGCCAAGTGCATCGACCTGTCGGCCAAGAACGAGCCGGTTATCTGGAAAGCTATCCAGTTTGGCGCCGTTCTCGAAAACGTCGTGCTCGACGAAAACCGCCAGCCGGATTACGCCGACGACAGCCTGACTCAGAACAGCCGTGCAGCCTACCCGCTGACCCACGTTGAAAAGCGTTCCGAGAAGAACCTTGGCGGCGAGCCGAATGCAGTTATCTTCCTGACCTGCGACCTGACCGGCGTTCTGCCGCCAGTCTCGATCCTCAACGAAGAGCAAGCGGCTTACCACTTCCTGTCGGGCTACACCGCACTGGTTGGTTCGACTGAAATGGGTTCTGGCGGCGGCATCAAGTCGACCTTCTCCACTTGCTTCGGTGCGCCATTCTTCCCGCGTCCTGCTGGCGAATACGCAGAACTGCTGATCAAGCGTATCCGCGGCTTCGGCTCCAAGGTCTATCTGGTTAACACTGGCTGGACTGGCGGTGGCTACGGCGTTGGCAAGCGCTTCAACATCCCGACCACCCGTGGTGTTATTGCGGCTATCCAGAGCGGTGCTCTGGTTGGCGTTGAAACCGAGTCCCTGCCGGTTATCAACCTGAGCGTGCCGAAAGAAGTACCGGGCGTTGATACCAACCTGCTGAACCCGCGTAACACCTGGGCTGACCAGAATGCTTACGATGAGGCTGCAAAAGGTCTGGCCAAGCAGTTCGTCGAGAACTTCAAGAAGTTCGACGTCTCTGACGCCATCCGCAACGCTGGCCCGCAACTCTAAGCGCCAGTGGTTGTGAAAAAGCCGCCTTCGGGCGGCTTTTTCGTGGGCGCTGTTTCAGTCGTGCATTGATCAAACCAGCACGGCGTCTGCCTGCACATTGCGCAGGCAAGGCAGCGGGCGTGTTTCAACGTGAATGGGCAGCCGCTAGCGATGCATTTTTGCCGCTGCGGAAACGGAAAAACCGCCCGTAGGCGGTTTTTTTGTGCGTGTTAGACGGTGGTGTAACTCGTAGCTATTCCAGGAATTAACCGTTCAAACTACACCGGTAACGTAGGCACCTTTTTGACTTGCTGTGTAACACCGGCTGAACCGGATGAAGCTGGGGCCGCTCTTCACGGCTATAAGTTTCACATTGTACTGGTTGAACGAATCGCTTTACTCGCTTCAAGCCTGCCGCTAAATCCTTGTACAGTTTCCAGCCTCCACGTGTAGCGCTTCTGGCATCCGCCAGTAGGTTGTGTGTGGCTCGAACGCTGCAAGGAGCTGATCAGCCTTAAACCCGAATACCTCAATGGGTTCAACGCAGTTGATGGTCGACTTACATTTTGCAACTCGATCAAGCATGCACAAGGGCGGTGAGGAAAAAATGTTCCGGTGGACCAGAACCTGAAGGACAGAATCCGCCTGCTGCGCCTAGTGGGTGATCTGAATCGATTCTTGTAACCGACCACTAAAACCAGATAACTGCATACCCTTCTCCTTGAACAATTCCATGACTCAAATGTACTCCATCAACGTGGCATGCGTTAGATGGATTGGGCATGTGCAACAGAACGGGTAGTGCGCATTAGTCTATGGGCGCAATGCCTTGCTCTGGCCCTGCTTGAGGCTCCATGCCATGACTTCCCGCGTTAACTGGTCTGAGGCTTTACCGAACGCGCTGACAACCGCTGGAACCGAGGTGTCTGCTGCATCTTCACGCACCTCAAAGCGTTTTTGCTCGAGGATGGTCTGGCTGTCACGACGCACCAGGCGCACATCCAGAACGACATGTGCTTGCGGTTTGCCAGCGCGATACTCGCTCTGAAATGCACGCAGATCGCTGCTCAGTTGCAGGTCGGTTTGCAGGCGGTTGTCATCGCTGCTCACCGCACGTATGCGGCCATCATCAAGCATCCCGGCAATGATTCGGTCGCGCAGTAACTGCGGTGCACGGTCGCTCCAGCGCGCGCCTTTATAGGCGCTTATTTCATTGCCCTGCGGCAGTACCGCAATGCGCGTGCTGTCGAGCGTCTGCGAACTTTGCGGACGATCAACTTGCAGTGTCCAGGCCGTTTGTCCGGTGCCGGTGTAGCGCTCGAACGGGGCCGCTGGCAGACGATACACATTGAGTGGTTCGCTTTTGGGCAGGATCGAGCAACCGCTGAGCAATGTTGTCAGCAGCAGGGCAATAAAGGCGGGCGTGCGAGTCATGGCTGAAATTCCTTGATGGATTCACTGCGCAGCAAGTAGCCGCCCGGATCCTCTTCCAGTTTGCGGGAGAACGAGCGCAGCACACTGAGGGTTTCACGTAATTCGCTGATGGCCGGGCCTAGCTGGCTGACGCCCTGCATGCCGTTGTTAAGCGCCTGCTGATTGGTTTGAAGCATGGCGGCGATGGTATCGCTGCTCTCTTCCAGCGATGCGGTGATGCGCTCGACGTTGCCGAACACTTCGCGGCCTTGTTCATCCATCAACTGATTGGTGGTGCGCATCAGGTTTACAGCTTCGGCGCTGGCATCGCCAATGTGCTTGAGCGTGATGTTGAGCTGATCGCGCTGATCCGAGATTGAGGTGGTGGCTTGGGCAATATTGTCGAGGGTCTTGCCGACGCGCTCGATGTTGTCGTCCGAGAACAAATGATTCGCCTGCGTAATCAGATGATTGATGTTGAAAACCACATCCTCGCCGTTGGCCAGCAAACTGGCCAGTGGCGAACGGTCTGCCTCAATCGTCGGGATATCGCCGCCTTTGCCAATCAGCAACGGGCTGCTCGGCGTACCGCCGTTGAGCTGTATTACCGCAGTGCCGGTAACGCCGGTCAGTGAGAGCTTGGCGCGGGTGTTCTCTTTAACCGGGGTGTCGCTGGCAACGCGAATCAGGGCGCGTACCTTGCGTGGGTCTTTCGGGTCGAGGCTCAGCTTGAGCACGTCGCCAACGTTGATGCCGCTGTACTGCACCGAGCTGCCTTTGCTCAGCCCGGTAACTGCCTCTTTGAAGATCACTTCATACTCGTGATATTCCTGATCGGCTGAGCTCTTGCTCAGCCACAAGGCGAAGATCAGGGCAGCACCGACGGTGACAAGCGTAAAAAACCCGATGAGTACGTGGTGGGCTCGCGGTTCCATTTATAGGCTCCCAAATGCTTTGCTGGCGGCTTGTTCGGCTGCGCGTCCGCGTGGGCCGTGAAAGTATTCGCGTATCCAGGCATCGTCGGTAGCGGCGACAACTTCCAGGCTGTCAGCCACCAGAACGCGTTTTTGCGATAACACGGCAACGCGATCGCAGATGGTGTAGAGCGTGTCGAGGTCGTGAGTGACCAGAAACACACTCAAACCCAGTGCATTGCGCAGCGTCAGAATCAGTTGATCGAACGCAGCGGCGCCAATCGGGTCGAGTCCGGCAGTAGGTTCATCAAGAAACAGTATGTCCGGTTCCAGCGCCAGTGCACGGGCCAGCGCCACACGTTTAACCATGCCGCCAGACAATTCAGACGGGTACTTCTCACCGGTTATACACGGCAGGCCGACCAGCGCGATTTTGACCCGCGCCAACTTTTCAGCCGAGGCGCGGCTGAGTTTGGTGTGTTCGATTAATGGCAGGGCAATGTTTTCGGTCACCGTGAGCGATGAAAACAATGCGCCGCGCTGATACAGCACCCCAAAGCGGCGCTCGATTGCAGAGCGCTCAGTGGCGTCAAGGCTCAGCAACTCTTTTCCAAATACGTGGATATTCCCCGCAGTTGGCTCGCGCAGGCCGACTATCGAGCGCAGCAATACCGACTTACCGGTGCCTGAGCCGCCAACGACACCGAGCACTTCACCTTTATACAGGTCGAGCTGCAAGCCTTCGTGCACGGTTTGCGTGCCGAAGCGATTACACAGGTCGCGGACTTCAATGATGGCTTCAGTCATTACCAGCCCATCTCTACGCAAAACAGGGCAAATATTGCATCCAAAAGGATCACCACGAAAATCGACTGGACCACGCTTGAGGTTGTGCGCTCACCGACAGATTGCGCGCTGCCGGTAACCTTGAAACCTTCCAGGCAGCCGATGACCGCAATCAGCATGGCAAACACCGGGGCTTTGACCATGCCGACAAAGAAGTGCCGGACCTCGATATTTTCATGCAGCATGGTGACGTAAGTAGTCACCGAGATATTCAGCGCCAGCGAGCAGACCACGGCCCCGCCGACGATGCCGCAGATCATGGCAATAAAGGTCAGAATCGGTAGTGTGATCAGCAGTGCATAAACCCGCGGTAATACCAGCAATTCGATTGGGCTGAGTCCCAGCGTGCGCAGGGCGTCGATCTCTTCGTTGGCCTTCATCGAACCAATTTGTGCGGTGAAGGCGCTGGCCGTTCGGCCCGCAATCAGAATCGCCGTCAGCAGCACACCAAACTCGCGCAAAAACGAGAAGGCCACCAGATTCACCGTGTAAATGCTGGCGCCGAAGTCGGAGAGAATCGTGGCGCCCAGAAACGCCACGACCGCGCCCACCAGAAAGGTGAGCAGAGCCACAATCGGTACCGCGTTGAGGCCGATTTGCTCGATGTTGGCGGTCAGTGAGGTCATGCGCCAGCGCTTGGGCCGGAGCAAAACATGGATCATTGTCGACAACGTCAGGCCAAAAAAGCCAATGAGCTGCACGGCCTTGTTGCCGAAGTCTTCGACGGCAACACCGATATGCGACAAGAACTCTTTCAGCGAGTTGGGTGGCGGCGGTGGTGGTGTCCGGCGTGACTCGGTGATGGCCTTGCCGACGTTTTGCAGGAGGCTGCGCCGCTCCGGCGCCAGATTGGGCGATTCCTGTTCCAGTGCATCCAGACGTTTTTCGCCGAGCAACTCGACCAGCACCGCCGCGCCGGCGGTGTCGAGTTCGCTGAGTGCGCCCAAGTCTACCGGTGCATCGTCCCTGAGCTGATGCTTGAAGGTGTCCACCTGCGCTTCAAGATCGGCGTAATTGGCCAGAGTCCAGTCGCCGCCCACGCACAGTGTTTCGCTGACGTCTGGTGTGGCGTCAGTGCCATCGGTGTTGCGCAGCGTGATGTACGGGTTAGTCGCCATACAGACAGCTTACCTCCCTAATGCCGCATAGGAATAGCTAGCCGAAAATTATGGCTGGTTTGGTTTGAGCGTGCTCGAGTTAAACTGTGGCTATATTTAACTGGGCTTGTGCCCACTCCAGCCGCCATGGAAGCGCCCCTGCCGTTATGAAAAAAATTATCTACCTGATTGCGGCCGCCGCTCTGGCTTTTGTTGTTGCTCAAGAGCAAGGCCTACAAATTCCCGGCCTGAGCAGCGCGCCTACGGGTGGCGAGTCTGCTGTTGCACAGGCTTACGCCGATCAGCGCAGCGATGTTCAGGTGCAAGGTCAGGGGGTTGTGATCAAGGTGCTCAAGGATGACACGCGGGGCTCGCAGCATCAGCGCTTTCTGATGCGTGTGGGCAACAATGGGCCGGTGGTGCTGGTCGCCCATAATATCGATCTGGCGCCGCGCGTCAGCGGTTTGCGCGAGGGCGATACGGTCGGTTTTGCCGGTGAATACGAATGGAACGATAAGGGCGGCGTCATCCACTGGACGCACCGCGACCCTCGCGGACGCCATGAAGACGGCTGGCTGCAGCATATGGGAAAGACCTATCAATAGCTGTATCGCGCCTACTGAATCACCTCGGCACCTCTGATCACCGGGTCGGGCAGGGAAACCGGAGCAGGGGATATCTGCAGATATTTGATGCTTTCGCGTGGAATCATCAACAAGTCACCATCGACCTCAATACTCAGCATCGGGGTTTCCAGTTGTTTGCGCAGGCTGCGGGCGATTACCACCGGATCGTCACTTTGTTGCGGGAAACGAAGCGCCAGACGCTGACCATCCTGGAAATACAGATAAAGATTTTTCAATGGTTTCATGCACAGATTCCTACCACCCGTTGAGTCTTACTTCAGCCTAGCTCGGCCTGCGGCGGGCAGTTGGTTTATTTTTATAAGCCTTGCGTGAGCTTATTCATCCGCTGAATGCGGCTCATCACACGACTAAATTTCTAAAAGTCCGGCGTCTTGCTTATGGTTGGAGGATCTCGAATCACTCTCGCTGAAGATGAGGCCTGTGTATGAGCAATGCGTATAACGTGCAGCAAGCCGCTGTGATTGGTGCCGGAACCATGGGGCGGGGCATCGTCATGAGTTTGGCCAACGCCGGCATCAAGGTCCTGTGGCTGGACAATAATCCGCAGATGCTTGAGCAGGCGCTCGCCGTGGTTGCTCAAACCAACGCGCACAACGTCAAGCTGGGGCGCATCAGTGCCGAGCAGTCTGCTGAGCGCCTGGCTTGCGTCACGCCGGTCAGCGAATATGCGGCACTGGCGGATGTGGATCTGGTGATCGAGGCGGTCTACGAAAACCTCGAACTCAAACAGCAGATCTTCCGCACGCTGGACGCCACGCTAAAGCCGGGCGCGATTCTGGCCAGCAACACTTCGGCACTGGATATCGACGCCATCGCCGGCGCCACCAGCCGCCCGGAATCGGTGTTGGGCCTGCATTTCTTCAGCCCTGCGCACATCATGAAACTACTCGAAATCGTGCGGGGTGCGAAAACATCGCCTGCGGTGCTGGAAGCCACCCTCGCGCTGGGACAGCGCATTGGCAAAGTCAGTGTGGTGGCAGGCAATTGCCATGGTTTTATCGGCAACCGAATGCTCCACACTTATGTCCGCGAGGCGCGGATGATGTTGCTCGAGGGCGCCTGGCCGCATCAGATCGATGCGGCGTTGCAGGGTTTCGGCTTCGCCATGGGCCCGTTTCGGATGTACGACGTGGTCGGTATTGATCTGGAATGGCGGGCACGCGAACTCGCCGGCAAGGGCCAGGATGATCCGGCGGTGCAGGTTGATAATCGTCTGTGTGAACTCGGTCGTTTTGGCCAGAAGGCGCGCATGGGTTACTACCGCTACGCCGAAGGCAGCCGTCAGGCCGAGCATGATCCCGAGGTCGATGCGCTGGTGCAGGAAGTTTCCGAGTCACTGGGTTTCGAGCGCCGCGAGATCGGTGCTGAGGAAATTCTCGAGCGCTGCTTGCTGGCGCTGGTAAATGAGGGCGCGAAAATCCTTGAGGAAGACATCGCCGCCAACAGCCACGACATCGACCTGGTCTATCTCAATGGTTATGGCTTCCCGGCCGAGCGCGGCGGCCCCATGAGCTGGGCAGATGAGCAGGGCGTAGCCGAAATCGAGCAGCGTTTGCAGAGCTTGCAAGCCTGTCTGGGCGATCACTGGAAGCCCGCCCGGCTGATTAGCCAGCTGGCGGCGGCGCAGAAAAAATTCGCCGACGTGCGGCACCGAAAGTTCTGATCTTGGCCCCCGCGTTGGCGCAATTGCCGCGCCGCGTGGGGTGCTCACCTGCTGAACACGCTAGTCTGTTGCCTATAGCCAATAAAAAAGAGGCCTGAGCCATGCAGCCATTCAACTTTGTCACCAGTGCCCGGATTATCTGTGAATCGGGGGCTGCGCGTAATCTGGCGGCGCTGTGCAAAGAGCGTAATGTCGGCCGGGTGTTTATCGTCACCGACCCGGGCATCACCAAACTCGGCTTGCTCGACAGTATCCTGCCCGGATTCGGCGCGGCCGGTGTCGCGGTTGAAGTGTTTGATCAGGTCGTAGCTGATCCGCCGCAAGCTATTGTCGAGCAAGCGATCACTCAGGCCAGAGCGCTTGATGCGCAATTAGTGGTCGGCTTTGGTGGCGGCAGCTCGATGGATGTCGCCAAACTGGTGGCATTGCTTGCCCATCCGCAAAGCACCCAGCGTCTGGATGATATTTTTGGGGTGGATAACGCCAAAGGCCAGCGTCTGCCGCTGATTCAGGTGCCAACCACTGCCGGTACCGGCTCGGAAGTCACCACGGTGGCCATTATTACCACCGGTGAAACCACCAAGATGGGCGTGGTTTCGGCGCTGCTGCTCCCGGATATTGCGCTGCTCGACGCTGAGCTGACCCTCGGCCTGCCGCCGGCGATCACCGCTGCGACGGGCATTGATGCCATGGTTCACGCGATTGAGGCGTACACCAGTAAGCTGAAAAAGAACCCGCTGTCAGACATGCTGGCGCGTGAAGCCTTGCGTCTGCTCGCGGCAAATCTCGATGAAGTGGTGCACAACGGCAGCAATCTCGCCGCCCGCCAGGCCATGTTGCTCGGCGCTAACCTGGCCGGTCAGGCCTTCGCCAATGCGCCTGTGGCGGCGGTGCATGCACTGGCGTACCCGCTGGGCGGCCACTTTCACATCCCGCATGGCCTGAGTAACGCATTGGTGCTGCCGCATGTGCTCGGTTTCAACGCCGCCTCTGCTGCGCTCTTGTATGCAGAGCTGGCGCCGCTGGTGTTGGGCGATCGACTGCGTTCGGCCAGCGTGATGGACCAGACTGAGCAGTTCATTCTCGAGTTGGCAGATTTGAACGAGCGTTGCGGCCTGCCGACGCGGCTGCGCGAAGCCGGAGTGCCGCAAGACATGCTTCCGCGCTTGGCAGCCGATGCGATGTTGCAGCAGCGTTTGCTGGTGAATAACCCGCGCGAGATGACCGAACAGCACGCGCTGGCCATTTACCAGTCGGCTTATTGAGCCGAGTTTGTCGCCCTTCACAACCACGGAAACAGTTCATGAGCCAGACGCAACATTTACGTGATGACTACAAACGTTTTCAGGCGATAACCACGCGTTGGCACGATAACGACATCTACGGCCATGTGAATAACGTGACCTATTACAGCTACTTCGACAGCGCCGTGAACAGCTACCTGATCGAAGTGGGCGGCTTGGATATTCATGGCGGGGATGTAGTTGGGTTCGTGGTCAGTTCAAGCTGCGATTACTTCGCCTCCATCGCCTTTCCTGAGCGCATAGAATTGGGCTTGCGCGTTGGCAAGCTGGGCAACAGTTCAGTGCAGTACGAGTTGGCGGTATTCAAGGAAGGCGAAGAACAAGCCTGCGCAGCGGGGCGCTTTATTCACGTGTTCGTGGACCGCGAAAGCAATCGCCCGGTGCCAATCCCAGCAGATTTGCGGGCAGCCCTTGAGGCGATATTGGTTTAGACCATGACCAATCGCATTTACAGGTGATGAAACCTGCGGAGGATGGAATCCGCGACGCGGCTTCCGTCATTGCAATCGTTCGGTCGGGCGCGATCGGGTTTTGACCGTGCAATGGCCATGACGGTTTACCCGTTGGGTTAACCATCCTCCGGGATGGATTGCATTTACAGGTGATGATGAAAGATGCCGGTGGATGGAATCCGTGGCGCGGCTTACGTCATCACAATCATCCGGTCGGACGCGATCGGGTTTTGACCGTGCAATGGCCATGACGGTTTACCCGTTGGGTTAACCATCCTCCGGGATGGATTGCATTTACAGGTGATGAAACCTGCGGAGGATGGAATCCGCGACGCGGCTTCCGTCATGACAATCGTATGGTCGGACGCGATCAGGTTTTGACCGCGCAATGGTCATGATGGTTTACCCGTTGGGTTAACCATCCTCCGGATCAATCGTATTTACAGGTGATGAAACCTGCGGCGGATGGAATCCGCGACGCGGCTTCCGTCATGACAATCGTATGGTCGGACGCGATCGGGTTTTGATCCGGCAATGGCCATGACGGTTTACCCGATGGGTTAACCATCCTCCGGGATCAATTGCATTTGCAGGTGATGATGAAACCTGCGACGCGGCTTCCGTCGTCACAATCGTCCGGCCAGCATCAAGCACAAGGAATCAATGATGTTTGTGTTTCTTGTGCTTGTTTTTCTTGTGGCCGCGGTTGTCGTCGTGGCGGTTGTCGTCGGCAATGTCGTTGGCCAACGCGCCACCGGCGGCTCCGCCAACGCCTGCGCCAATCAGCGACCCGGTGCTGCCGCCCAGCGAATTACCAATCGCTGAGCCGCCCGCAGCACCCAAGCCGCCGCCGAGGGCTGCTTCGGTCTTGTTGCCGTCACGTGCGGTTGCTGCGCCACCGACTGCGCCACCGACGCCGGAGCCAATAGTCGCGCCGGTGCTGCCACCGACTTGTGAACCGATCACGTTGCCCAATGCGCCACCCACGCCGCTGCCGACTGCAACGCTGCCATTATCGCCGGCAAATGCCAGAGGGCTCACAGCCGCACTCATAAGCAAAGCTGTTAATAAAGTTCGCATCGTCATACCTCAGTTGTCAGGGGCTGCATCGCGCACTCGCAGCAATGCAGATTTATCATTCAGTCAAAGTTTGGACGCTGGTGGTGACAGATAATTCAATCTTGTCGGATGACCTTACAACTGCGCCGCGTCAATCAGCAGCGCGCAGCACATCAGTGGCGGTGGCCGTGATGCCAGCCCTTGTGCTTGCCTTTGTGTTTGTGGTGCTTGTGATAATGACGGTCGTCACGGTAGTAATGACGGTCATCGCGATAACCTCGGCGGTCATCACGACGGCCGTCGTCGCCGTAATTATTACCCAGTGCTGCGCCTGCGCCGCCACCCAGCGCTGCGCCGATCAGGCCGCCGTTGGTGCCGCCGACACTGCGTCCGATCGCGTTACCACCCGCGCCGCCCAGAGCGCCACCGATGGCCGCCTCTGTGCGACTGCGGCGATCTGCGCCAACCATGCCGCCTGCTGCGCCGCCGACACCGGCACCAATGGTAGCGCCAGTATTGCCACCCACTTGCTGGCCTACAACGGCGCCGAGAACACCACCCAATGCACCGCCAACACCCGCTTCGGTGTTGCCTGCAAAGGCTTGTCCAGCACTAAGGCCGAGGGTCAGTAACAGAATTGATGAGTACTTCATATCAGCTCGCTCAAGTGGATATCACGCGCCGATCCTCATGTTTGTGTGCTGTGTCAGGCAAGCAAAACCCGACGAATAGTCGGGTTTGCGCACATAATTTAACTATCTGTTTTTAAACAAGAACTTTTGTGAAAACGGGCAGTCTTAAACCTGTTTAGGGCATTTGAGTTCGCCTGTTTTCAGGCCGGTTTATGCGCTCTTGAACCTCAGATAATGCGCTGGTTGGCTGCCGCTCTTTCAAGCTTGATGGCGATGAATTTCGAGGTTGGGGTAAAGCTGCCAGCACCATAACTTTGCAGCGGCACCAACGGGTTTGCTTCGGGGTAATACGCCGCGGCCTGACCCGCCGGAATATCAAATGCCAGCAAGGTGAAACCCTGCACCTTGCGCGCCACGTCGTCATCCCACAATGAACAGATATCCACAACCTGGCCTGGCTTGTAACCGAGGCGGACGATATCTGCTGCATTGGCAAACAATACTTTGCGTTGCCCCTTAACTCCGCGATAGCGGTCATCCAGGCCATAAATAGTGGTGTTGTACTGATCGTGCGAGCGCAGCGTTTGCAAGATCAAATCCGCGCTCTGGCCGCTGTTGCGCACCTGCGCCGGCAACAGATCTGCCAGTAACGGGTTTGCCTTGAAATTGGCCTTGCCGGTCGGGGTCAGCCAGCGCCGTTCGGCCGCCGAGTTACCCAGATAAAAACCGCCTGGATGTTTGACCCGGGTATTGAAGTCGCTAAAGCCCGGAATGGTGTCGGCGATCAGCTGGCGAATCCGGTCATAGTCGGCAATCAATTCCAACCAGTTCACCGGATGATTACCTAATGTGGCGTGCGCGATGCCCGCCAGAATCGCTGGTTCCGAGCGCATGTCTGCCGAGATTGGCTGCAACTGACCGAATGATGCGTGGATCATGCTGAACGAGTCTTCAACCGTCACCGCTTGCGGGCCGTTGGCTTGCATGTCGATATCGGTGCGCCCAAGGCACGGCAGAATCAGCGCGTCTTTGCCGGTAGTCAGGTGGCTGCGGTTAAGCTTGGTGCTGATCTGCACGGTCAAATCGCAATTGGCCAACGCCTTGTGGCTGAGCGGGCTGTCGGGTGTGGCTTGGGCGAAGTTGCCGCCCAGACCGATAAATACTTTTGCCTCGCCCGCGAGCATGGCGTTGATCGCCTCGACAGTGTTGTGGCCGCTGTCCCGTGGCACGGCAAACTCGAAACGCTGCTGTAGGCGATCAAGAAACTCCTGCGATGGCCGATCGTTAATGCCCATGGTGCGGTCACCCTGCACATTGCTGTGGCCGCGCACCGGGCATAAACCGGCGCCTTTACGCCCGAGATTGCCGCGCAGCAGCTGCAGGTTGACGATTTCCTGAATGGTCGCCACCGAGTGATGGTGCTGGGTAATGCCCATGGCCCAGCACATGATTACGCGTTCGGCCTGACGATAAAGGCTTGCCGCCTGTTCCAGGTGCTCGAGGCTCAAGCCAGACTGCTCGACCAGCGAGTCCCAGGATGTTTCATCCAGCAGGCGCAGGTAATCATCCACGCCATCGGTGTGCTCATCGATAAAGGCGTAGTCGAAAATGTCCGGCTGGCCGCTGGCTTTGGCCTCGCGTTGCCACTGCAGGAGAAACTTGGCCATGGCCCGAATCGCCGCCATATCGCCGCCCAGAGCCGGGCGGAAGAATGCCGTGTTCAACGCCTCGCTGCCGTTGGTGAGCATTTCGATTGGATGCTGCGGATGCTGAAAACGCTCAAGCCCGCGTTCTTTCAGCGGATTGAAACACACCACTTGTGCACCGCGCTTTACGGCCTCACGCAGGGGTTCGAGCATGCGCGGGTGGTTGGTGCCCGGATTCTGCCCGAGGACAAAAATCGCATCGGCGTGATCAAAGTCCGCGAAGGTAACCGTGCCCTTGCCGATGCCAATGCTCTGACCCAGGCTCACGCCGCTGGCCTCGTGGCACATGTTCGAGCAGTCGGGGAAGTTGTTGCTGCCGAAGGCGCGCACGAATAACTGATACAGGTAGGCCGCCTCGTTGCTGGCCCGGCCCGAGGTGTAAAACTCGGCCTGATTAGGGTTTTCGAGTGCGCGTAAATGCTCTGCAATCAGGGCAAAGGCATCATTCCAGTTCACCGGTACGTAGCGATCCTGTGCAGCGTCGTAACGCATCGGTTCGGTCAGGCGGCCCTGATATTCCAGCCAGTAGTCACTCTGCTCACGCAGTTGGCTGACGCTATAGCGGGCAAAAAATGCACTGTCGACCCGGCGGCTGGTGGCTTCCCAGTTCACCGCCTTGGCGCCGTTTTCGCAGAATTTGATGTGGCCATCTTCCGGCGAGTCGCCCCATGCGCAGCCGGGGCAATCGAAGCCGCCGTTCTGATTGGTCTTGAGCAGGGCGCGCAGGTTCTTGAACGGCTGTTTGCTGTCCAGCCAAAACCGCGTGACGCTGCGCAATGCACCCCAACCGGCGGCGGCGCCTTTGTAAGGTTTATACCGGGGGTTTACCGATTGCAGGCTCATTGGCAAGGCTCGCTTTGGCGCGGCGCCGGGCTGAAAACCCGGGGCGCATTGTGATGAGGTAAATGGATCAGATTGAGGTTGTACTGGCGCGCCCATTCCACGGTGAGGGCGGTGGGCGCAGACAAACTGACGAGCGTGGCGATGCCACTGCGTACTGCTTTGTGAATCAGCTCAAGGCTGCAACGGCTGGTGACCACCACAAATCCTTGCGCCAGATTTTGGCCTTCGTCGAGTGCGGCGCCGATCAGTTTGTCGAGCGCGTTATGGCGGCCAATGTCTTCGCGGCAGAGACTCACCTCTCCTTGCACGTTTACCCATAACGCGGCGTGAAGCGCGCCACTGTGGCGGGCCATTTTTTGCGCGGTGGCGATGCGCGGACGCAAATTGTGAAGGTGCGCGGCAGGCGGCAGTGCGCTTGGCGGCAGTGGTGTCAGCGTGGGCAGGGCTTGCTCCAGCGCGGCGACACCGCAAAGGCCGCAGCCACTGGTGCCGGCTAATTGGCGACGCTGTTGTTTGAGTGCCCAGAATGCGCGGTTGCTGATGCTGACATTGGCGCTGATCGATGCGGCGCTGTATTCGAGGTGAATATCGTAGATCTCATCGACGCGGTTGATCACGCCGCTGCTGAGGCTCAAACCGCGTATGAAGTCCTCGGCTGAAGAGGGCGAAACCATCATAACGGCATGGTTTATGCCGTTATAACTGATGGCGATTGCCACTTCTTCTGCTAGCTGCACGCGCGCCGCAAGGCCTGTCGAGTCGAGTTCGACGTAGCTGTACTCAGCTGCCGGTTGCGGCTGCGGAATGGGCTGAGAAAAGGGTTTGAGCTGCGCGCTACGAGACATGAGCAGTAAGACCTGCGACTTAATGTCTCATTAGCTTAGGTGGCATCAAGGGGCAGCGTCTAATCGCTATGGCTGATCCATTGATAGATGCCATCTATGATGACGCTACTCCACGGCATTGGGCTGGAAACTGCGGGTCTCATCGAAGCAGGCTTCAGCCAGTGCCGAGCGCGGCGCATTGCGACGCATGATCAAACCCAGTGGCGCGAGCGTGTGGGCGTCTTCAATTGGCGTGAGTGTCAGGTGCTCGGTAAAGTCAGCGAGACCACTGCGCAGCGGCATGATGGCGCAACACAGGCCGGCGCTCACCGCTTGCAGGAGCTGATGCACCGCATCGGTTTCCAGTTTCGGTTTGGGCAGCAAACCGCGTGAGCGGAAGTTGTGGTCAATCGACTGGCGAAAATGCATGCCGCTCGACAGCAACCCCAGCGGCAGGTCGATCAGGTTTTCCCAGCTCAGTTGCGCATTGCTGAACGCAAAGTGACGGCTGTCGTGCAGCAAGCCCATGCGCGTGTCGGCCAGCTCCAGGCTGTCGTAGTGCTCGCGGTCCAGCCGGTCGAGATAAGACAAGCCCAGATCAATCTGGTTACGTCCGAGGCGTTCGAGAATCTGCTCGCTGCTCAGTGAGAACAACTGAAAATGCAGGCCCGGATGTTTTTTGCCGAAAAAGGCCACCAAGCTCATCGGATCGAAACCGGCCAACGGCACCATGCCCAGCCGCAAGGTGCCGACCAGTTGGCCACGGCAAGCGGCGGCTTCGGCGTACAGGCCATCGTGTGCGGCCATCAGGCTGCGCGCCCAGGCCAGAATCCGCTCACCTTCTTCGCTGAATCCTTCAAAACGCTGGCCACGGCGTACCAACTGTAAACCCAGTTCTTGCTCAAGGTTGCGCAGGCGCATCGACAACGTCGGCTGGCTGATGTGACAGCGTGCCGCCGCCTGGCCAAAGTGGCGCGTCTCATCCAGAGCAATAAGGAATTTGAGTTGTTTGATGTCCATGCGCGGCTCCTCCGGGGCGCCCCGATTCTAGCCTGCATCGCGACCGAGCGGGGCCGCTGGTACTGGCGGACGGCATCAGCAAGAAGATATACAGCAAAGTTTGACGAGTGGAGCCGCAGGCCGCCGTATACCGTCTAGTCTTTGAGTTCCGAGTAATTGCTACTCGGAATTTTCCCAAGGACATAGAGGAATCGCGATGAGTATTTTCAGTTTCGTGAAAGAGGCAGGCGTAAAACTCTGGGAGTCAGTGGTTGGCTCGGAAGCTCAAGCGGCTGAATCACTGCAAGCGCACGTCGCCAAGGTCGGTTTGGGCAATCCTGCCATTCAGCTGTCCGTCGAGGGCGAGAAGGTGACCGCCAGCGGCGAGGTCGCGACTCAGGAGGAGAAGGAGAAGATCCTGCTGGCGCTGGGTAACGTCGAAGGTGTTTCAGAAGTAGAAGACAACATTACCGTGGCTACGCCGGCGCCAGAAGCGCGTTTCGTTACCGTCAAGAAGGGTGACACGCTGAGCGCGATCGCCAAGGCCGAACTGGGCAATGCCAATGCCTACATGAAGATTTTCGAGGCTAACAAGCCGATGCTCAGCCATCCGGACAAGATTTATCCGGGGCAGGTGCTGCGTATTCCATCCGAGTAATCCGCAAGGCTCCGCGCTGGCTAATCGCAGCGCGGGGCAGTCGGCTGATGGTTAGCTGAGTTGCTGCTCGCGCCTGCCTCACAGGCCTGTGAGCAATTCCCGGTAATCGTCTACGGCGGCAAACTCTTCGGTGTCTTTCGGCCCCGCCTTGCTGTCGGGTTCGCGCACGGCCAGCAAGTGGCCGATGCCGTAGGTGCGGGCGCTGCGCAGCACGGCCAGGCTGTCATCAATAAACAGGCTGCGCGCCGGATCGAAGTTGACCTCGGCTTGCAGGGCAAACCAGAACTGCTGGTTCTCCTTGGCAAATCCATAGTCGTGAGAGCTGATCATGCGCTCGAAGTAGGGCGCCAGCTCAATGCGCTCCATTTTCAGCGACAACGAGTCGCGGTGGGCATTGGTGATCAGAATCACCCGCTTACCCGCGCTGCGGATCGCCCCCAGAAAGGTGTCTGCGTCCGGGCGCAACGCAATCAGTTCGGCAACTTCACGCTTGAGGTCGGGGATCGACAAGCGCAATTCGCGGCTCCAGAAATCAGTGCAGTACCAGTTGAGCTGGCCGGCGTGCTCGCGAAACAGCGGTATCAGTTCGGCATCTGCCAGCGCGCGGCTGATACCGTGATGCTCGGCGTAGCGTTGCGGCAGGTGTTCGAGCCAGAAGTGGTTATCGAAATGCAGGTCGAGCAGGGTGCCGTCCATGTCCAGCAGAACAGTGTCTATCGTGTTCCAGTTCAGGTGTGTCATGTTCAGCCTTACCTAGCCTGTGTGGATTAAACCCGGATAGCTTAAAGGCATAAGCACCCGGCGCAAGACGACTTGCTGGCCCCTGTGGATAACTACGCGCCTGAGCGCTGCGACAACTGCGCCCCGTGGTCGATTTGCCCCAGCGGTTGCTCACACCGCTAAACTGCAGCGGGGAATCGTGCAAAGGCACGGTATGATAACCCGTCAGGTCACCCGAAGGAGTCGCACTCATGCCGCAGAAGCCCACCGTACTCGCCCGCGAGATTGTCGCCAGCAGCCGCTTGTTCAGGGTTGAAGAGTTGCAGCTGCGTTTCAGTAACGGCGTTGAGCGCACCTATGAACGCCTGGTCGGTAAAGGTTCGGGTTATGGCGCGGTCATGGTGGTGGCGATGATCGACAGCGAGCACGCCTTGCTGGTTGAGGAGTACTGCGGCGGCACCGACGATTATCAGATGTCCTTGCCTAAAGGTTTGGTCGAGCCGGGTGAAGACGTCTTGGTGGCGGCCAATCGCGAGCTTAAGGAAGAGGCCGGTTTCGGGGCTAACAAGCTGGAGTTGCTCGCCGAGCTGAGCCTTTCGCCTGGCTATATGAGCCAGAAGATTCACGTGGTGCTGGCGCAGGATCTTTATGAGGAGCGCTTGCCGGGCGATGAGCCGGAGCCAATGCGGGTTGAGAAAACCAGCCTCAAGCAGCTCTCGACGCTGATTGAAAACCCGCTGTTCAGCGAAGGCCGGGCATTGGCGGCGCTGTATCTGGCGCGCGATATTCTGACCCAGCGCGGGGAGTTCGGCGCATGAGCCACGCATTGATACCGGCGGTTGAGAAATTAGTGCGCGAGGCGGGAAAAGCCATTTTGCCGTTCTGGCGCGAGGACGTTGCCGTGACTGAAAAGGCCGACGCCTCGCCAGTGACTGCTGCAGATTTGGCCGCGCACCATGTGCTGATGGACGGGCTTAAGGCGCTGGACCCGGGCATTGCCGTGTTGTCTGAAGAAGATGCCGACATCGCCCTCAGCGAGCGCGCCAGTTGGCAGCGCTGGTGGCTGGTTGATCCGTTGGATGGCACCAAGGAGTTCATCAGCGGCAGCGACGAATTCACCGTTAACGTCGCGCTGATCGAAGAGGGTCGCGTGGTGTTTGGCGTGGTGGGTTTGCCGGTCAGCGGTCGCTGTTATTCCGGCGGTGCAGGTCTGGGCGCAAAGCTCACCGAGGCCGATGGCCGTGAGCGTCCGATTAATGTGCGTAATCAGCCCGTTGCAGCGTTTACCGTGGTTGCCAGTCGCCGTCATTCAAGCCCGGAGCAGGAACAATTGCTCGAAGGGTTGGCACAGCGCTTTGGTAATTTGGATTGCGTGAGCGTGGGCAGCTCGCTGAAATTTTGTCAGCTGGCCCAAGGCACAGCGGATTTCTATCCGCGGCTGGCGCCAACTTCGCAGTGGGACACAGCCGCCGCCCAAGGCGTACTCGAAGGCGCGGGCGGTGAAGTGCTGCGCCTGAATGGCGAGGTGCTGCGCTATGAAGCGCGTGAGTCGCTGCTTAACCCTTCGTTTCTGGCGTTGCCTGCCGCCGCCCAGTGGCGCGATGAGCTGATCGCGCTGGCGCGCTCGCTGTAAAACGGCCGTTTTTCAACGGCCTTTTGGGCTTACTCGGCAACCAGTTCGGGTAATTGCTCAACCAGCTTCTGATTGTTCAACGGTGCGCGGATAAAGCCGCGCTGGGTGCCGTCTGGGCCAATGATTACCAGATTACCGCTGTGGTCGACGGTGTAGTTGGGCTTGCTGGTGTCGGCAGGAATGAACGGGATGCTCACCGCGTTGGCGAGTTTCTGGATGACCGGCTCAGGCGCAGTCAGGCCCATGAACTGCGGATCGAAGTAGTTCAGGTACTTTTTCAGCTGCTCCGGGGTATCGCGGTTCGGGTCGACGCTGATCATGACGATGCGCAATTTGTCACGCGTCTCGGCCGGTAGCTGGCCGCGAATCTGACGCAGCTCGGCAAGCGTGGCCGGGCAGATATCCGGGCAGAAGGTGTAGCCAAAGAACAGCAGGCTCCATTGATCCTTGAACTGGCTGACTTTAAACGGCTGGCCATTCTGGTCAGTCAGTTCAAGGTCGGGCAGGTTGCGGCTTTGCGGCAGCAGCACAATTCCTGCGTCGAGCAGCTTGGTCGGATCAGCCTGCCCCTTGCTGTTGAGAACCTTGTTAACGGTGAGGCCCAGTACCAGAGCAACAATGGCGAAGAGCACAAAAACAGTTTTCTGAGTACGGGTCATAGCACCAATTTTCTATAGGTTGATCAGCAGGTAGTGGTCGAGCAGCAGCGCGATAAACAGCAGGAACAAGTACCAGATACTGTACTTGAAAGTGTTGATCGCGGCATGCGGCCGGGAGTCACGGTACAACACCACAGCCCAGAACATAAAGCGCCCGCCCAAAACGACAGCGCAGGCCAGATACAGCAGGCCGCTCATGTGGATAACAAATGGCAGCAGCGTCACCGCGAACATGATGCAGGTGTACAGGATGATATGGATCTTGGTGTAGTGCTCGCCATGCGTGACCGGCAGCATCGGAATATTGGCCTTGGCGTATTCGGCCTTGCGGTGAATCGCCAGCGCCCAGAAATGCGGTGGCGTCCAGGCAAAGATAATCAACACCAGCAGCAGCGGCTCGGCACCTACATGGCCGGTGACTGCCACCCAGCCGAGCAGCGGTGGGGCTGCGCCAGCAAGGCCGCCGATCACGATATTCTGCGGCGTGGCCCGCTTGAGAAAGCCGGTATAAAGAACCGCGTAACCGAGCAGCGATGCCAGTGTCAGCCACGCGGCCAGTTCATTGGTGAAGGCCAGCAACATGCTCAAACCCGCGACCGAAAGCAGCAATGCGAAACTGATGGCCGCTGTCGGCGAGACCCGGCCTTCCGCCAGTGGGCGTTTATGAGTGCGCGCCATGACCGAGTCGATTCGCCGGTCGACCACGTGATTCACCGCCGCCGCGCCGCCTGCGCACAAGCCGATGCCGAGGTTGCCGAAAATCAGCACCTGCCACGGCACACCAGCGCGCGTGGCGAGAAACATGCCGACCAGCGAAGTGATCAACATCAGCACGACCACCCGTGGCTTGGTCAGCTCCAGATAGTCGCGCCAAGTGGCTCGGGCTGTGTGTTCGCGCAGTAGAGTAGCCATTGGGTCTCTCCTCGTCGTTATTGTTATTCCGTACGCAGCGACTTGATCGGCAGCGATGCCATTTGTTTTGCGGATGAACTCGCTGGCAGAGCAACCGGGCGCAGCCGATAGTTGATCAGTACCAGGCACAGCAACAGGCCCGCGCCGCAGGCGTTGTGCGCCACCGCCACGGCAAGTGGCAGGTGCAGCAGGACATTGCTGATGCCCAGACTGACCTGAGTCAGCAGAGCCAGAACCAGCAGTAACGAAAGCTTTGGCAGGCCCTGAGCGCGCAATTGCCAGGCGAGAGTCAGCAGGGTGAGCGTCACCAGCACGGCGCCGATGCGGTGGGTCATGTGAATGGCGGTGCGGGCGTCGCTGTCGAGTTGGCCGCCCAGATAGTTGGGGCCGATGTGCTGGGTCAGGTGAAAGCCGTTGGCAAAGTCCATGTTTGGCCACCATTGGCCGTGGCAGGTTGGCAGATCGACGCAGGCCACCGCGGCGTAATTGCTGCTGACCCAGCCGCCCAGTGCTATCTGGCCGATTACCAGCGCCAATCCCAGCATTGCCAGACGCCGCGTGCGTTGGCTGATGTCCGGCAACACGGCAAATTTTCCCGAGAGACGCAGCGTCAGCAAAAACAACAGGGAAAGCGTCGAGAAACCGCCGAGCAAGTGTGCGGTTACCACTTGCGGCCACAACTTTAGCGTGACCGTCCACATACCAAATGCGGCCTGCACAATAACCAGCCCGAGCAAAAACACCGGCAGTTTCAGTGGCTGATCAGGCAGGTGCCGATTGCGCAGCGCATGTATCGCCAAGCCCAGAATGACCAGACCCAGACTGCCGGCAAAGTAGCGGTGAATCATCTCGGCCCAACCCTTGGCGACCTCAACCGGTGCAGCAGGGAAACGTGTTTCGGCCAGCGCTTGCTTGTGCTCGCTCATCGGCACGCCGATAAAGCCATAGCAGCCAGGCCAGTCCGGGCAACCGAGGCCGGCATGGCTGAGGCGCGTGTAGGCGCCGAGCATCACGACAAGCAATGCCAGAAGGGTGGCGAGCAGGGCAATTCGATAAGCCGGTTTGGTCATGGTTATCGCCTTACTGTTGAGCGCGAGGGCGCCTCTTGTTAGGTATTCAGCGTTGCCTTTAACCGATGCGTGAAATTTTCAGCAGCAGAATCAGGTCTTTCAAAATCTCCTTGCCGCTGGTGCCGTTGGCGTAACGCAGCACCAGATTGCCGTGTGGATCGACGATCCACAGTTGCGGCGCATCGAGCTTGCCGGCCGTTTTGCTGACAGTGGCGGCATAGGCTTGCGGCTCGAGGGTGTAGCGCGACAGCTGCGGGAATTCGCGCTTGAGCAGCGCGTCGTAGTCGGCCTGCAACGGCTGGGACAGCGCAATGGCGTGAGTGGCGCGGGTGGCTTCGCGGTTCAGGCCGATATTGATCTGCCGGGCCAGATACACCAGTTGCTTGCAATCGGTATTGCAACTGTCGGGCGCGGTGACCAGCAACTGCCAGCGTTTGTTCTGATCGCCGACAACGCCCAGATCGGCAACGCCAGTTCCGGTGCCCAGCAGTTCACCGTGATAATTGCGCGCATCGGGCACCCAGAAGCGCCACTGATACATGGCCGTGGCCAGAATCATCGGGCCAATCACAATGGTCAGAATCAGGATTAACTGCAAACGGCCGCGCCAGCGACGTTGCGGCGACACTTCAGGCAAGGTGATTGCTGGGTTCATGGCGAGTCTCCCGCGCATTGTGCAAACCAAGGTAAATAAACAAACCGAGCAGCGCCGCCGACATGGCAAACCACTGCACGGCATAACCTGTATGGGTGTCAGGCGACATGGCCACTACTGGCCAGCCTGTGTGCAGAGCACCGGCGCCACTTTCGAGGCGCATTTCGTAGCTGTAGCCGTCGCGCTGCAGGCGTTGCCAAACGTCTGTTGGCGTGACTTTGCTGATTAACTGCGGCCAGCCTTTGCCCGCCTCGCTGTTGGCCAGATTGAGCCCGCCACCGAGCGGCACATAGACTTCGGCGATAACACTTTGCGGGCCTTGCGGCGTATTCAACGTCGGCTGCACGCGACGATCCGGCCACGCCAGCCAACCGCGATTGAGCAGCACCCAAAGGCCGCTGGCCTGATCGAAAAAGGGTTGCAGCACTTCGAGGCCGACATGCCCGTCGCGAATGCTGTTATCCAGATACAGGCTGTGCTCCGCGTCGAAACGGCCGACCAGCTTTACCCGGGTGTAAGCCGGTTTTGCCAGCGTTTGCGCTTGCAGCAGGCTGATGGGCGCGGCCATTTCCCGCAGGGTATTGGCCGCCATGATTTCGCGCTTTTCCTGCGCGCGCTGGAGCTGCCAGAAGCCCAGCCCGATAAGTACCGGCAACAGCAGCAAGACCACGCAGGTAGGCAGCCAGCCAGGGCGAAAGCGGCTCATGGCGCGCTCCCGGCTGGCTGTTGCTGGCGGACTATACTCAAGCTGCATTGCATCATTTCCCCTTATCACTTCACTGCTCACCAAGGAGTCCATGAATGCTCAAAGCCGCGATCGTTTTGCTGTTACTGGCCACGCTGGTCAGTCTGTTCAGCAGCCTGTTCTTTCTGGTCAAGGACGAGAGCCGCACCTCACGGGTGGTTAACGCGCTTACTGTTCGGGTCTCTCTGGCGGTTCTGACTGTGGCACTGATTGCCTGGGGTTTTTACACGGGCCAACTGGCCTCGCATGTCACGTGGTAAAGCGGGCCGCAAGCAGTCCGCTGACAGACTCACAGCACGTAGACGAATACGAACAGGCCGATCCACACCACATCCACAAAGTGCCAATACCAACTGGCGGCTTCGAAGCCGAAATGCTGGTCGGCATTGAAGTGCCCTTTGAGGATGCGGATAAACATGATCGACAGCATCAGCACACCCAGCGTTACGTGCGCCCCGTGAAATCCGGTGAGCATGAAGAAGGTCGCGCCGTAGATGCCTGAGCCGAGTGTCAGGCCCAATTCGTTATAGGCGTGGATGTATTCCTCGGCCTGAAAGCCGAGAAACGCCAGGCCCAGGATGATGGTGAGCGCCAGCCAGACCTTCAGCTGCGTGCGATGGTTTTTGCGCATGGCATGGTGCGCCAGCGTCAGGGTCACGCTGGAAGACACCAGCAAAATGGTGTTCAGCAGCGGCAAGCCCCAAGGGCTGATTATGCCTTCCGGCGCCGGGTATTTTTGCGGGTCTGGCGTATTCAGCAGTGGCCAGGAAAATTCAAAACCGGGCCAGAGCATGTTGGCTACGCCCTTGTCGCCTTCGCCGCCCAGCCACGGTCCGGCGAAATGTCGGACATAGAACAGGGCGCCAAAGAAGGCAGCAAAGAACATCACCTCGGAGAAGATGAACCAGCTCATGCCCCAGCGGAACGAGCGGTCCATTTGCGGGCTGTACAAGCCGCCCCGGCTCTCTTTGATGACCGCGCCGAACCAGCCGAACAGCATGTAGGCCAGCACCAACCCGCCGCAGAAGAAAATCAGCGGGCCGTGGGATGATTCATGGCCGGCCTTCATGTCGTTGAACCAGGTGCCGACCCCGAAAACGGTGACGAACATGCCGACAGTGGCGATTATTGGCCATTTGCTTTGAGCGGGAACGTAATACGGGTCATGAGTTTTTGCCCCGGCCATCTTTGTTCTCCTTATTGGCTCACCTGTGCGACAGGTGGTTTACGCGCAGTCACATCAAACAGGGTGTAGGACAGCGTCAGGTGACGCACATCCTTGGGCATGTCGCGATCAACAATGAAGCGCACTGGCATCTCGACTCTTTCGCCGGGTTGCAGCACTTGTTGGCTAAAGCAAAAACACTCGGTCTTGTGAAAGTAAGCGGCAGCCTCGGAGGGCGCGATGCTCGGAATCGCCTGCGCCGTCATGGGCTTGTCGGTCGGGTTGTGGGCGACAAACAGCATCTGGTTGACGCCGCCGGGATTGACCGTGATTTCGTCACCTTCCGGGTAGAAGTCCCAGCTCATGTCGGCGCTGTTGGTGGCCAGAAACTGCACCCGTACTTCGCGGCTGTCATCAATCACCTGCGTGCCTTCGTAGGCCGTGCCATCGGGTTTGCCATTGATGCCGAACGCTTTGCACATCACGTCGTAAATCGGCACTAGGGCAAAACCGAAGGCGAACATCAGCACCACCACAACGACCAGGCGTTTGATCAGGCGTGAGATGTCTGTCGAGGTCGACATGGCTACTTCACTTCAGGCGGAGTGGAGAAGGTGTGGTACGGCGCCGGTGAAGGCACAGTCCACTCCAGGCCATCGGCACCGTCCCACGGTTTTGCCGGAGCCGGCTTGCCGCCACGGATGCACTTGATGACGATGAACAGGAACAGCAACTGCGTGGCCCCGAAGGCGAATGCGCCAATGCTTGAGATCATGTTGAAGTTGGCGAACATCATGTTGTAGTCGGGAATACGCCGCGGCATGCCTGCCAGCCCGACAAAGTGCATCGGGAAGAACGCCATGTTCATGCCGATGAAGCTCATCCAGAAATGCAGCTTGGCGAGGGTCTCGTCGTACATGTGCCCGGTCCACTTTGGCAGCCAGTAATACGCCGAAGCGAAGATGCCGAAGATGGCGCCTGGCACCAGTACATAGTGGAAGTGCGCGACCACAAAGTAGGTGTCGTGATACTGGAAGTCTGCCGGTGCGATGGCCAGCATCAGCCCGGAAAAGCCGCCGATGGTGAACAGAATCACGAAGGCCACCGAGAACAGCATCGGCGCCTCGAAGGTCATCGAACCCTGCCACATGGTGCTGGCCCAGTTGAATACCTTCACCCCGGTAGGCACAGCAATCAACATGGTCGCGTACATGAAGAACAGCTCGCCGGTGAGCGGAATGCCCACGGTGAACATATGGTGCGCCCAGACCAGAAACGACAGCAGGGCAATCGAGGCGGTCGCGTAAACCATCGAGGTGTAACCGAACAGCGGTTTACGGGCGAAGGTCGGGATGATCGAGCTGACTGCGCCGAAGGCAGGCAGGATCATGATGTACACCTCGGGGTGGCCGAAGAACCAGAACACATGCTGGAACAGCACCGGATCACCACCGCCGGCCGCACTGAAGAAGCTGGTGCCGAAGTGGATGTCCATCAGCATCATGGTCACCACGCCCGCCAAGACCGGCATCACGGCGATCAGCAGGAAGGCGGTAATCAGCCAGGTCCAGACGAACAGCGGCATTTTCATCAGCGTCATGCCGGGGGCGCGCAGGTTGAGGATGGTGGCGATCACGTTGATCGCGCCCATGATCGAGCTGAAGCCCATCAGGTGAATGGCGAAAATGAAAAAGGTCACGCTGGCGGGCGCGTAAGTGGTCGAGAGCGGGGCGTAGAACGTCCAGCCGAAGTTCGGTCCACCGCCTTCCATGAACAAGGTGCTGACCAACAGCGCAAACGCCGCGGGAAGCAACCAGAAGCTGAAGTTGTTCATGCGTGGCAGGGCCATGTCCGGCGCGCCGACCATCAGCGGAATCATCCAGTTGGCCAGGCCGACAAACGCGGGCATTACCGCACCGAAAACCATCACCAGCCCGTGCATGGTGGTCATCTGGTTGAAGAATTCCGGCTGGACAATCTGCAAGCCCGGCTGGAACAGTTCGGCGCGGATAACCATGGCAAAGCTGCCGCCGAGAAGGAACATGGCGAAGCTGAACCACAGGTACATGGTGCCGATGTCTTTGTGGTTGGTGGTCAACACCCAACGCATCAGCCCCTTGGCCGGGCCGTGGTGATGGTCATGTCCGGCATGACCGTGATCGATCACTGCACTCATGTCCCTTACTCCTTAGCCTTTTTGAAATCGAGGATGTCTTTAGGCGTAACCATGTCGCCCACTTTGTTACCCCAGGCATTGCGCTCGTAAGTGATGATTGCAGCGATATCGACTTCCGACAGTTGCTTGCCGAACGCGGCCATTGCAGTGCCAGGACGGCCCTCGACCACGGTGTGGATATGCTCCTCGGCCGGGCCGGTTGCGACTGATGAGCCTTTCAGCGCCGGGAACATTGGCGGTAAACCTTCGCCGTTGGCCTGGTGGCATGAGGCGCAGTTGGTGGCATAGGCTTTTTCGCCGCGGGCGCTGAGTTCTTCCAGCGTCCACTCCTTGCTGGTCAGTTCCTTCTCGGCCAGCGCTTCTTCCTTACGCTTGGCCAGCCAGGCTTCGAAGTCCGGCTTGGATTTGACCTCGACCACAATCGGCATGAAACCGTGGTCCTTGCCGCACAACTCGGCGCATTGGCCGCGATAGGTGCCGGGTGTGTCCATGCGTGTCCAGGATTCGTTGATGAAACCGGGGATGGCGTCTTTCTTCACCGCCATCGCCGGCACCCACCACGCATGTATGACGTCTGCTGACGTGATCAAAAAGCGCACTTTGGCGTCCACCGGAATCACCAGCGGGTTATCGACCTCGCGCAGGTAATTCTCGCCTTTGGCTTCCTGATTATTGATTTGGGCTTGCGGCGTGGTCAGGTTGCTGAAGAACTCAACATCCTGGCCCAGATATTTGTAGTGCCATTTCCACTGATAGCCCGTGACCTGGATGTCGAGATCCGACTCCGAACTGTCGTAGATATTGATCAGGGTCTTGGTTGCAGGCACCGCCATGACTACCAGAATCAGCAGGGGCACGACTGTCCAGAGAATCTCGACAGTGGTGCTTTCATGGAAGTGTGCAGGCTCCTGGCCGGTGGAGCGACGATGGATAATCATCGACCAGATCATGGCACCAAAGACCACAACGCCGATGACGACGCAGATCCAGAAAATGGTCATGTGCAGGTCGAATACCGAGCGGCTGACTTCGGTCGCGCCAGGGGTCATGTTGGTGGTCCAACTGGCCTGAGCGGTGCCGAAAACCAACCACAGCAGGATACCCATCCAAACGTGTGGATGTCGCGACATTGCGGGTTCCCCTTATGGTTCTTGTTATCCCGCCGGCGAAGCCTGCGGCTAAGGGATCGACTGCCAAGGAACTGGCGACAACTGTCGAAACCTATCCGTGCCTAAAGCCCGTCCGGTTCCATCAGATACTGCCTTTCGAATTCGAGTATAGACGCCACTTGTCGGCCCGCAATGCCAAACCGAAAAACTCCGTGGCGTTGTCGAGCGTGTCTTAGAGGCAGTGCGGGTCTGGGGCGACAAAGTTTTTTTGTGCACCGGGATATAGCGCTGTCGCATAAGCGTTAATAAATTATGACAATCAAATCTTAGCGCTGGAGATTCTCCAGCTAATGTAGTCGTTCATGTCCTGGTTATGGAGTAGTCATGAATATTGCCGCTTTGCGCACGCTGATTCAGCGCGCCCAGCAACAGGAGGCGCAACAGCCGCGTCTCGCCGATCAATTGTCTGCCAGCATTGATGCCCTGCATCCGGCTATCCGGCTTACCGGAGCCGATACCGCAGGTGTGCTTGGCCGGTTTGTGCACGCTTACATCGAGCAGGTGCCCGACATGCTCGACGCAGCCAATCAGGTGGCGCGTGAAGCGGGTATCGAGTTGCAGATCAAACCTGTACTGAAAGTTGCCGAAGAGTTCTTTCTGCACCCGCCACCAGTCATGGCCGGGCATGAGGGGCTCGATTGCCTGCTGGATGAGGCTTATCTGGCGCACCGGCTGGTGGAGGAAGTTAACGACCGCTATATCGCCCACCTTGGCCAGCCGCTGATTCCGCTGGATACCACGGTGGCCAATCTGATTGCTCATCAACTGATTGGCGAGACGTTTGCCAACCAGCTGGATGAGGCAGTGCAGCAGGCGCTAGACGGATTGCTCGACAGCGAGACCTTTGATCAGGCCTCGGTGCATGCTTACCGTGAGCGCCTCAACGACCCGACGGTCGAGGCTGCCTGGAAGCGCTGGCCATGCTTGTCGCGCCAGCTCGGGGTTGAGCTGGAGCTACAGCAGGCGGATATTCAATCAGCTGTCTGATGACTGCGAATTGAGATAACGCGCGCGGGGTGTGGCCATCGGCAGAGGACCGTCCCCGATCTTCTTGAAGTTGCCGCTCTCCGCGTCGTAGCCGCGAATTTCGCCGGTTTCAATGTCGTACATCCAGCCATGAATAAACAACTGCCCGCTGGCCAGTCGCGCGGCGACCGACGGATGCGTGCGCAGATGGTCGAGCTGAGCGATGACGTTCTCTTCGGTCAGCGTGCCCAATGTGCTGTGATCCGCGCAGCCGCAGTTTTCCGCTACTACGGTTTTTGCCACCTCGGCATGGCGCAGCCAGGCCTTGACGGTCGGCATGCGTTCGAGGGTTTGCGGGTCAAGAACTGCTTTCATCGCACCGCAGTCGGAGTGGCCGCAGATGATGATGTGGTGTACGCCCAGCGCCATTACCGCGTATTCGATGGCGGTAGAAACGCCGCCCATCATCTGGCCGTAAGGCGGCACAACGTTACCGACGTTACGGGTGACAAAAAGGTCGCCCGGATCGCTCTGAGTAATCAGTTCGGGAACAATGCGCGAGTCAGCGCATGTGATAAACATCGCGTGCGGGGTTTGCTGGTGCGCGAGTTTCTTGAACAGTGCTTGTTGCTCAGGGAATACATTCTCACGAAAGCGCTGAACGCCATCAGTGATGTGCTGCAGCGCAACTTCGGCGCTTGCGGCGTGCTGAGCATTAGACGGATTAAATTTACCCATGCTGCAAACCTCTATCAACCTGCTGAAATCGGCGGGCGCCAGTACAGCGTGCTACTGGCAAGCCCAGTTAAGACTGGACACATTACAAGGAGTTCGGGTCACAGTTGCGTGTAATAAACTCCAAGTTTATTACCGTTCCGGCCTGTTCGGCAAAGCGCAGGGCTACAGCAGCGACAGCTGACCGCCGGGCGGACAGAACGCCGAGCAATCGAGATTGAAGCGCTCGCGCTGCGCCAGACCATTGCGCTTGAGCGCCACCTTGAAGCGTTGCGAGAGCAGCTCGGCAAATGCGCCTTCGCCGCTGAAACGCTTGCCAAAGCGACTGTCGTAAAGCTCGCCGCCACGGCTTTGGCGCACCAGACTCAAGACATGCTCGGCGCGCTGCGGATAATGCGCGTGCAGCCACTCCTCGAACAGTGGCGCCACTTCACGCGGCAAGCGCAAAAACATGTAAGACGCACTTTGCGCGCCCGCTTGCGCCGCCGCCTCAACCAGATGCTCAAGCTCCATGTCGTTGATCATCGGGATCATGGGTGAACACAACACGCCCACCGGAATACGATTTTCGCGCAGCACCCGAATCGCCCGCAGCCTTGCGGATGGCGAAGCGGCGCGCGGCTCCAGAATACGCTTAAGCTCATCGTCCAGCGTGGTCAGGCTGATCATCACCGCCACCAAACGCTGCCTGGCTAACTCAGTGAGCAGGTCGAGGTCGCGCAAGATCAGCGAGCCCTTGGTGATGATGGTCAGCGGATGACGATAATTGAGCAGCACTTCAAGGGTGCGCCGGGTCAATTGTTGCTGGCGCTCGATAGGCTGATACGGGTCGGTATTGGAGCCAAGGTTGATCGGCGCACACACGTAACCGGGCTTGCTCAACTGCTGTTCAAGCATGGCCGGGGCATTGTGTTTGGCGATGAGCCGGGTCTCGAAATCGATGCCGGGGGACAGATCCCAGTACGCATGGCTGGGCCTTGCGTAGCAGTAAATGCAGCCGTGCTCACAGCCACGGTACGGATTGATCGAGCGATCAAACGGCAAATCGGGCGACTGATTGCGGGTGATGATCGATTTGGCTGTTTCGAGGCGCACTTCGGTCGCCTGCGTGGGCGGTACTTCCTGAAACCAGCCGTCATCACTGGCGATTATCTGCGTCGGTGCGTAGCGGTTTGCAGGGTTGCTGGCAGTGCCGCGCCCGCGGGGTGGCAGGGGAGCGTTCATAAAATAGCCTCGAATTTTACTGGCTAAATATACAGTATAAAATCGAGGCCTTTGCAACTGTTTGTCGGTTTAACCTTTCGCCAGCAAATGCGCCCAGCGCTTAGCCCGGATCAGATAGACGCGGGTGTACGAGCACACCGGCACCACCCTGTAGCCAAGCTTCTCGATAGCTTCCAGGCAGTGTTCCATCAGGATCGCGCCCAAACCCTCGCCACGACGATTAGCGGGAACTTCGGTGTGCGTCAGGTACAGGGTTTGGCCCTCTTTGCGATAAATCAGCTGGCCGCTGGCGCCGTCGCCAAAGTCGACCTCGAAGCGCTGATGCGCCGGATTGTGGCTGACCGTGATCCGGCTTGGCGATGGTTCGGCCGGTGAGCTGTCGAGTGCGGCGCTGATGGTTGCGGCGAGATTTTCCGGACGATAGTTGTTGGCGACAACCACGCCATTGCGGTCAATCACGATAAACCACGGCGTGCCGCCAGTGCGGTAGTCACTCATGATTGTGGGGCGCGGCAATCCGTCGTCCTGACCGAAGGGCAGATCGAGCTGGTAAAGCTCGGCGTTTTCCGCGCGTTTCTCGGGGCCGTTTTCGCGGTGCCCTTCGAACACGCTCTGCACCACGGCAAACACCACAGGTTGGTCTTTGAATTCAGTAATCAGGCTCTGCAGAGTCGGGAAGCCGTGACTGTGGCAGCCCGGGCACCATGCTTGGAAACAGTAGATAACACGCACCTTGCCGTCATGCTCGCTGAGCCGGAAAGGCGCTATGGGCTGGCCGTGTCGATCCACCCAATCGGTTATTCGCAGTTCGGGAGCCGGTTGTCCCTTGATTCCAAATTGCATGGCAAACCTCCTTGTGGTTCTGCGCTGCACCCAGCCAGACAACCGCAGAACCAGGCGACTGGCAAGGCGATTTTGGGCCTGCCAGCCGAGCGGTTATGGGTTGCATAACGGATGCATGAAGATTGCGTTCAGCTTGAGCAAACGCGCCTGCTCTGGCTCCTCTCTAACGATGGGCGTCGACCTGTGGTGTCAGCCTTTGGAGCCGGTTGGCTGGTCGGTTGCAGTGATGTTGATGCCTTCGGGGCGCTGCGCATAACGCTGGGCGATGACCGCGCAGACCATCAATTGAATTTGGTGGAACAGCATCAGCGGCAGAATCAGCAGGCCGATGGTGCTGCTGGCAAATAACACCTGAGCCATCGGTACGCCGGTGGCGAGGCTCTTTTTCGAGCCGCAGAAAAGAATGGTAATGCGGTCTTCAGTATTGAAGCCCAACCACTTGCCCAGCAGGTGTGTCGCCAGCAGCGCCAACGCCAGCAGAATGCAGCAAGCCACAACCAGACCGATAAGTGTTTGCAGCGGCACTTGATGCCACAGCCCTTCGATAACTGCGGCGCTGAAGGCGGTGTAGACCACCAGCAGAATCGAGCTTTGATCGACGAATTTCAGCCAATTCTTGTTGCGGCCGACCCACTCGCCAATCCAGCGCCGGGCAATCTGGCCGGCGACAAAGGGCACGAGTAATTGCAGGGTGATCTTGCCAATCGCATCGAGCGTAGAACCGGCTTCACCGTGCACATTCAGCAGCAGTGCGACCAGAATCGGCGTCAGGAAAATGCCAAACAAGCTGGAGGCCGCCGCACTGCAAATAGCCGCTGGAATGTTGCCGCGCGCCAGCGAGGTGAAGGCGATAGCCGACTGCACGGTGGCGGGCAGGGCGCAGAGATAGAGCATGCCCAGATACAACTCATCGCCGACCATCGGCGACAGCAAGGGTTTCAGCGCCAGCCCCAGCAATGGGAACAGGATGAAGGTGCAGGCGAACACCAGCAAATGCAGACGCCAGTGGCCGGCACCGGCAATGATCGCCTGGCGTGAGAGCTTGGCGCCGTGCAGGAAAAACAGCAGGCCGATGGCAAGGTTGGTGATCCATCCGAAGGCCACCGCCGTTTGGCCGCTGGCGGGAAACAGGCTGGCGATGGCGACCACTGCAACCAGTGCGCAGGTGAAGTTATCGGGCAGGAAACGCTTGAGTGACATGTTCAAATCTCGTACTTGCAGGCAGGTTGAGACAGACACTACTCTGTTGACAAATTTCCGGCTAACGCCAAAGAGTCAGCGAATGTCGCCAAACAGACAAAACAGCGCCGTGCACCGCTCGCTCCCCGAGCTGCAAGCCTTGCCGCGCCCGCTTTATGGCCGTGTCGAGTCGTTGCCGAACCGGGCACTGACATTTCGGCACAGTCATCCGTGGGTGCAATTGTCTTATGCGATTGCCGGGGTGCTGGAAGTGCAAACTGAAAACGCCCGTTATGTCGCCCCGCCGCAGCGTGCCGTTTGGGTGCCGGCCGGGCTGGTGCATCAGGTGTCGAGTTCCTCGCGCACCGAAATGCGCAGCCTGTATATCGACTGCTCGGTGACTGGCTGGGCGGCGGATAGCTGTCGGGTGCTGGCGGTGAGTCCGTTACTGCGCGAACTGATCAGCGCATTCAGCGAACTGCCGGCGGAATACGATGAGGCCGGCGAGGGCGGACGGCTTGCGCAAGTGTTGCTGGATCAGTTGCGGGTGGCGCGGGAAGTCGATCTGGTGCTGCCAATGCCGCACGATTCAAGGCTGCAACAACTGTGTCTGAGCCTGCAGGATAATCCTGAGCAGCATGCCACACTGGCCGACTGGAGCCAGCTTCTCGGCGTCTCGGAGCGCACCCTGAGCCGTTTGTTTGTGCAGGACACCGGCCTTACGTTTCGCGCCTGGCGCCAGCGCTCACGCCTGCTGGGCGCATTGACGCCACTGGAGCAGGGCGCGCGCGTAACTGATGTGGCATTGGCCTGTGGTTACGATTCGATTTCGGCTTTTATCGCCGCATTTCGCCAGCATTTCGGTGCAACGCCAGGCGAGTTCTTTCGTTAGCGTCCGCCACGATTGCGATTGTTATGCGCGCTTTACCTGTTGCTCAGCAAGGTTTTGCTCTGGCGGCGAGGCAAGCAACAGTTGCCCATTCGCGGCGAGTTCGCGCACCCGCCACCAGAGGAAAAAGTCGGTGGCAAAGAAGCCGTCGCACTCGGCCATTACGCATGTCATGACCCGCGTTAGAGGCAGCCACTGTGCTTGGGCAAAGTGCAGCAAACGCTGGTCTGTCGCGGTGTAATCTTCGCCGCTGAACTGGCCGTGCTGCCAGCGTCTGACCCCGGATGAATCCGCGAGTACAGCGCGCCACTGCGCAGCAAGTTGCTGTTGGCGATCGGCCGCAATGCGCTTCGGCTGATACAGCGCAACCAGCTCCTGTGGCGCGCGCATTGAAACGGCTTTGCGCGTGGCCACCCGGCTATCACCGCTGCCACAGGCCACCTCGAAAAGCGCAACTTGAGAGTGTTCCAGCGCCGCAGCAACGCGGGCCAGCAACAGTTGCTCTGAACAGCTGTCGCCATGCCAGACGGTCACAGCTTGCGTTTGCTGGTTCAGCGCAGCCAGCCACTGGGCATCTTCGCTTAAAGCGCTGCAGAAGTCGGGTTGCGGCTGCACGCTTTGCGGCCACACCTGCTGCCAGAAAGCTGCCCGCGCAGCACAAGGTGCTGCATCCACATCGTGCAGCGGGCCAACGGCCAGATCGTCGCGCATAACCCGCAGCGTTTTGGCCGCTTGCTCATCAAGCAGGGGCTTGATGCTTTCGGCCGCCAAATCGCCACAGGTTAAATGCCACATTACTCGGCAGGCTTTTTCAGTTTCGGGTTGGGGAAGAACTGAACTGTCTGGCCTTTCGGCTGCACCGGTTTGGCCGCGGCCTTATTGACCCGGGTGCCGAGTTCTTTCGGCACCGACTGGCCCTGTGCGTTGAGCGTGTCGATGTAACCGCAGCTCACGCACTCGCGATGCGGCACGCCGTCCTCGTCCCACATTTTTACCGTGTCCTGCGCGCTACACGCCGGGCATACAGCACCGGCGATAAAGCGCTTGGGCGTCACCTGACGGGGTGCGTCACTCATGCTGCCTCCTGAGTCAGGCCCAGATGGCGCAGCAGTGCATCGATGCTTGGTTCGCGGCCACGGAAGTCAACGAACAATACCATCGGCTCCTGCGAGCCACCGCGGGCCAGAATCGCTTCACGGAATGCACGGCCGGTTTCACTGTTGAACACGCCTTCTTCCTCGAACCGCGAGAAGGCATCGGCAGACAACACTTCAGCCCACTTGTAGCTGTAGTAACCCGCTGCGTAGCCGCCGGCGAAGATGTGCGCAAAGCTGTTGGGGAAGCGGTTGTACTGGGGCGGACGCAGCACTGAGACTTCATCGCGGATGCTTTCCAGCACCTGCATCACACTGCGGCCATCGCCATGGGTGGCATGCAGTTCGAAGTCGAACAGCGAGAACTCCAGCTGACGCACCATCATCAGGCCGGACTGGAAGTTTTTCGCCGCCAGCATCTTGTCGAGCAAGTCTTCAGGCAAGGCTTCGCCCGAGTCGTAATGGGCCGAAATCAGCGCCAGACCTTCCGGCTCCCAGCACCAGTTTTCCATGAACTGGCTTGGCAGTTCGACCGCATCCCACGCCACACCGTTAATGCCCGAGGCACCGGCGTGTTCAACGCGGGTGAGCAGGTGATGCAGGCCGTGACCGAATTCGTGGAACAGCGTAGTGACTTCATCGTGGGTCAGCAGCGCAGGCTTGCCGCCAACCGCCGGGGTGAAGTTGCACACCAGATTCGCCACCGGGCTGATCAGCGTGCCATCGGCAGCGCGACGCTTGTCACGTGCGCCATCCATCCAGGCACCGCCGCGCTTGTTGGCGCGGGCATAAAGGTCAAAGAAGAAGCGTCCGACCGGCTGGCCGTTCTCGCTGATCTCGAACAGGCGTACATCTGCATGCCAGCTGTCGAAGCCGCTCAGCTCCTTGATCTGGATGCCGTAAAGCTTCTCGACAATGGCGAACAGGCCGCTGAGTACTTTGTCGACCGGGAAGTAGGCGCGCAGGGTTTCTTGCGAGATGCTGTAACGCTGTTCGCGCAGCTTTTCGCCGTAGTAGCCAACGTCCCAGCTCTGTAGATCGTTACAGCCCTGCTCGGCAGCAAAGGCTTGCAGTTCAGCCAGGTCCTGAGCTGCGAAAGGCTTGCTGCGCACGGCCAGATCACGCAGGAAGTTGAGCACCTGCTCGTTGCTCTCGGCCATCTTGCTGGCAAGGCTCAACTCGGAGAAGTTGGCGTAGTCGAGCAGCTTGGCCAGCTCTTGGCGCAGTTCGAGAATCTCGGCCATGACCGGCGTATTGTCGTTCTGGCCAGCGTTCGGGCCCTGGTCCGAGGCGCGGGTACAGTAGGCGGCGTAAATTTCTTCACGCAGGGCGCGGTCATCGGCGTAGGTGATCACCGCGAAGTAGCTTGGGAATTCCAGCGTCACTAGCCAGCCTTCAAGGCCTTTGGCCTGTGCGGCCTGAGCCATCTGCATTTTTGCCGACTCGGTGAGGCCGGCAAGGTCAGCCTCGTCGGTGATGTGCTTGCTCCAGGCCTGAGTTGCGTCCAGCAGCTGGTTAGAGAAACGGCTGGCCAACTCCGAGAGTTTCATCTGGATGGCGCCGTAACGCTGCTGCTGGGCTTCTGGCAGGTCGATACCAGACAAGCGGAAGTCACGCAGGGCGTGTTGCAAAATAGTGTTCTGGGCGACGTCGTAGCCTGCCGCTTCCGGGCTGTTGGCGAGCGCTTGATAAGCCTTGAACAGCGTCTGGTTCTGGCCGATTTCGGTCCAGTATTCCGACAGCTTCGGCAGGCACGCCTCATAAGCGCCACGCAGTTCGGCGTTATTGCACACCGCATTCAAATGGCTCACCGGGCTCCATGCACGACCCAGGCGCTCATTCATCTCATCAAGTGGCAACACCAGCCCTGCCCACGTCGGCGCGCTCGCCTGTTCGTCAAGCAACTTGGCCATCGCGGCGCGGTTGTCAGCAAGAATGGCATCAATCGCCGGCTCTACGTGCTCAGGGCGAATGGCTGAATAAGGCGGCAGATCGAAGTTCTGGAGTAGCGGATTGCTAGCGGTCACAGGCAGGCACCTTGCGTTCAGAGAATGGCTTGGCTGAGCCGGGGATTGTCGAGCGTGAAAAGCGCGAACTTATCCACAGCAGTTCAGCCGTAATAACAGGTTAATTGGGTCGCGATGGCGAATTAACAACCCACATGGCAGCCATAATAATTAGAATTCAGACGAATCGCAGCCAAGAGGAAACTATCGTGTCCATTCGTTCTTTTCAGCAATTCACTCCGCAACTTGGCGAGCGGGTGTTCGTTGACCCGACTTCTGTGGTGTTGGGCGATGTCGAGATCGGTGACGACAGCTCGGTCTGGCCGCTGGTGGTCATTCGCGGCGACATGCACAGCATTCGCATTGGTCAGCGCAGCAGTATTCAGGATGGCAGCGTGTTGCACATCACCCACGCCGGGCCGTTCAATCCGGCCGGCTACCCGCTGAATATTGGCGACGATGTCACGGTGGGCCACAAGGTTACGCTGCACGGTTGCAGCATTGGCAACCGGATTCTGATCGGCATGGGCAGCATCGTCATGGACGGCGTGGTGATCGAGGATGAAGTCGTGCTCGGCGCCGGCAGCCTGGTGCCGCCCGGCAAGCGCCTGCAAAGTGGTTATCTGTATGTCGGTAGCCCGGCCAAACAAGCCCGCGCGCTTACCGAAAAGGAACTCAGCTACTTCCGCTACACCGCGGACAATTACGTGCGCCTGAAAGACCAGCACCTGATGGAAGGCTACTCGCACTGAAACGTAACCGGCCCGCACTGCGGGCCGGGCACATGGCTTTACTGCGCCGGTTTAGCGGCGGGTTTGCGCAGAGGATTATCCGGCAGTTGTTCGGCCAGCAGCGCCGGTCGCCGGGTTTCGGCCTTGGCACCATACTCGCTACTCAAGTAGTCGAGAATCACCGTCTCAGTTTTCGGGTCAAAGGGCCAAAGCCCTTGTTTGTCCTGCATCCAGCGAATCAGCGAGAGCCAATGTTGGCGGCTGCCACTGTTCTGCGTAACCAGTTTGGCCGAGTGACACGCCGTGCAGTTATTGCGCACGGTTTCCCAGCCATCAGCGATGATCAGGCCGCTTGCCGGATCGGTTTCGGCTGCATGAACGGGTGCCGATAACAACCCGAGCATGACCAGGCCTAAGGTGAATGAGTGGGCCATGGGTTCTCCTAAACGATTTGCACCGCGATGCGATGGCAGGCGTTATTCAAATAGCCCTTGGGGTTCCAGCCGGGGACCAGCATCGGTTGCGATTTGCCTTCACTGTCGACTGCCCGCGCCCAAACTTCGTAATAGCCCTTTTCGGCAAAACTCAGGTCGGCGCTCCAGTGCTGCCACGCCAGACGATTCGCCGGCGATTCGAGCTTGGCCTTTTGCCAGGTTACGCCGAAGTCTGTGGATACATGCATTTCACTCACTTCAAGGTCGCCCGCCCATGCGTGACCACGTACCTGCAATGTTTTAGCGAGTGGCTGGCTGATTCCGGATTTTGGGAAGGTGATCAGCGATTTCACTGGCATCGAGTGAATAATCTGCATGTCTTCAGGTGGCACTTCGCTGCCGGGCGCCACCGGGTATTTCGGCACGCTGTAAGACGGCGCTGCCATTTTGTTGCCATCGTGAACCTTGTTGCGCACCACAATCTTTTTCAGCCACTTGCCCGATGTCGAGGCAGGCCAGCCGCCGCAGACCAGTCGCAATGGCTGGCCGTTGAGATAAGGAATCGCCTGATCGTTCATGGCCCAGGCAATCAGGGTTTCATCCTCCAACGCCTTGGACATGGGCACGCCGCGCGATATGGCATGTTTGCTCGGGTCGCCACTGGGGTGTAAATCGGCGCCGTAATAGCCGATATACACCGCATCCTTCTTGATCCCGCAGGCTTCGAGCACGTCACGCAAACGCACGCCGGTGAAGGTTGGGCAGCCGACAGCGCCCACTGTCCATTGGTTGCCGCTGGCAGCAGGCACAAACTCGCTGCGGCCGTTGCCGCCGCACTCAATCACCAGTTGATAGGTGTAGTGCTTGAAGCGCGACTGTAAATCGGCAATTGAGAAGGTGGTCGGCGTAACGCAGGACTCGCCAGCAATTTCCAGCGTCCAGTTGGCGGCATCCAGCTCTTTGGGTGCCGGCACAATACCGTTGTTGCGGACAAACATATGCCGTGCCGGGGTGATTGCATCATCCAATAAGTGGGCCGGTGTTTCGGCGTTCAGCGGTCGGTCGTTAAGCACCTTGAGGCCATCTTTGCCCTCAATGCTGAACGGCTCTTCAGCATGTGCCAGCCCGGCGGGGATCATGCCCAGCGGCAAGTAACGGGCGAAAGGAATACTTGCTCCCAAGGCGGAGGCCATCGCCAGCAAGCTGCTGCGTTTGAGAAATCCGCGGCGATCAGACTCAGGTTCGCGGTCCCACAATAGCTTCTCTGCTTTCAACGGATCTTCGGCATATAACGCGTGAATGCCACGTTCGGTCGGCTTAACCTCTTTCGACATGCTCGGCCTCTCTTGGTTTTTATTGTCATTGGCAGCGGCGAAATCTATCGGGCGCTGTACCTTTGCAGTCTGACAATGACCACCAGATGCGCCATGCACAACGGCCAGATAGTTGAATGGTTATGGTCCAGATGTGCGTTGGCGGTTTGATCGGCGCGCGCTTTTTTGTAAGGTGGCGCCACTTCATACTCTCGGCTTTGCGCGGGCGGCTTATGCATTACCAGAACATTCTGTTTGACCTCGATGGCACACTCACCGACCCGCGTGAGGGCATCACCCGTTCGGTGCAGTTCGCCCTGGCGCGACTGGGAATTGATGAGCCGGATTTACAGGCGCTTGAACACTTTATCGGCCCGCCGCTGCTGCAGTGCTTTATGCAGACCTACGCGATGGACGAGGCCCGTGGCTGGCAAGCGGTGAACTTCTATCGGGAGCGGTTTGCCGATGTCGGGCTGTATGAGAATCAGGTGTTTGCCGGTATCAGCGAGCTTTTGCACATGCTTGAGGCGCAGCAGCGAACCCTGTACATCGCGACCAGCAAACCAACAGTGTTTGCCAGCAAGATCGCCGAACACTTCGGCTTCTCGCGTCACTTCAAGGTGATCTACGGCAGTGAGCTGGACGGCACCCGTACCAACAAGGTCGAGTTGATTGCCCATCTGTTGGCGTGTGAAGGCATCGCGCCCGAACGTTCGCTGATGATTGGCGACCGCAAGCACGACCTTATCGGCGGGCAGCAAAATGGCCTTGATGTGGCGGCGGTTGGTTACGGATTCGGCAGCCGTGAAGAGCTTGAGGCGCAAGCCCCGAACTATCATTTCGAGTCTGTCATGCAGCTGCATCAGGCGTTTGCTGGCTAGCCTGATGACGGCTGGTCAGTCGTTACGCTGATAGATGATTTTCTGGGTGCCGCCATCGCAGCTCCCCACTACCATCGTCTCATCGCTGACCTCATCATTAGGCACGATCTCCAGCGTGTAGCTGGCCACGCCCGCGGCCTGAATTTTTTCCTCGATCTCCTGCTTAAGCTCTTCGCAGGGTTTGACTGCGGCCAGCGCTGCGCTGCTGAGCAGGGTCAGGAGAATTACAGCGCTGCATTTTTGCATCGCGCGTTTCATGGTAATTGCCTCGCAAACATCGATTGATATTGTTTGGACACGGCGATTAGCCACTAGTTTTATCCACAGGGGTTTGTTTTGCAGGCATCTGTGAAATGCCAATGGCCGTCGATGCCGCTCCCGCGCACTGTTTACAGATATCGTCAGCTCAACAACTACAGCTGCGGTTCTTCAGTGTCCTGTGCGCTTTGCGGCGCTGCGGTTTGTTGCAATTGCTCAAGCCGCGCCTTGCGTTCATCCGGAGTCAGGGCGCCAATTTTTGCAGCTTGCGCGTAGAACCTGGTCCAGTCGCCATTGGCTTGCTCGAACAACACGGCAAAGGCTGTAACCCACTGGTCGTAGAGGCCGAATGGCAGCAGCTTGGCGTTATTCATCGGCGCTTCAATCCAGCTGTCGTAAGCGCCTGTGCCGCCCCATTGACTGTCGCGTAGCGCGCGGTAGTTGCGGCGTAATTGTTCGAATTCGGCCTGTTTCCCAGCGCGCATCTGTTCGGGTGTCTGGCCGCTGGCGTAGAGCGTTTTCAGGCGTTCACGGCTGGCCAGCACCAACTCGGTAAATTCAGCGCGCTGCTTTAACACTTGCTGGTTTGGCGCCTGCGCAGCTGAATCCGGATGAGCTTGATGCCACTGCCGCCAGCCTTGTTGCTCGACGAATGTGGCGAAGGATTCGTTGAACGCAGTGTCGCCTGGCACATAGAGTTTTTGATGGGCTAATTCATGGAAGATAACCGCCACCAGCCGCTGATCACTCCAGCGCAGCATGGTGTTGAGAATCGGGTCATCGAACCAGCCCAGCGTCGAGTAGGCCTCGACCCCGCCCATGTAAGTGTCGAGCCCCTGCAGTTGCAGCAGGGCTTTGGCGCCGCGTGCGCGATTCTGGTCATAGAAACCGCGATACGCCACGCAGCCGGCAATGGGGAAGCAATACAGCTCGGGGTCCAGCGAGAACTCGGGCGTTGCGAACACGTTCCACACCACAAACGGCCGCTTTATATCTGCATACAGGCGATAACTGTTGTTGTCCGGCAATGCCAGTGCGCTGCTGGCGAAGTCGCGGGCCTGCTGTGACAGGGCCAGGCGCATACGTAACTGCGGATTTTGTGCCGGGTTGGCGACGATTTCGGCAACCGGTTCGCGGCTGCTGAGCAAGGCGTACTGGCCGCCGAGAAGCTGGCTGTAATAGTCGACGCTGCTGCAACCGCTCAGCGCCAAAGCCCCGAGCAGGGGAACCCAGCGCAGTGAGAGGCGGTCGAGTAGGGGTGATATGAATTTGGGCATGGCGCGACACTACTGCAATCGCAGGTGATTTCGCCAGCCTGACGCACTTTGCTCTGGAGTCTCTGTATGCGTGGTCCGTTACTGGTTGCGGGTGTGATGTTGCTGAGTGGCTGTGCCCATATGTGGGCCTATGATTCCGAGCAGGCCTGGGTCGATTTGAGCACCAATCGCGATAATCGCCTGTTCGCTTATAAAGTCGACGACAAGCCGGTCGATGACTGGGAATATTTTCAGGTAACGCCTGGCCGCCATGAACTGGTTGCACGCGTATTGTTCAAGGTTGATGGCAGCAATGTGGGCTCCAGCAGTTCCGCCTTGAGCCGGCGCTGCGAGGTGAAATTGGTCTACGCCGACTTTGCCAAGGGGCAGCGCTACCGTCTGGAAGCCGGAAATACCGGATTCCGCGCCTGGGCCAAACTTTATGATGAACATAATCAGGAGCTTGCCCGCGCCAAGGAAGGTCGGTGCGGATAACCCGGGCGCAGCCAGCTATGCTTGAGTGAGACTCTCTATTCAGGAGGCGTGACCATGCGCCGCATATCCATTGCCGCCGGCCTGCTGGTTCTGGCTGGTTGTTCTTCACCGTTACCCGCACCAGACCCCGGCAAGGCTTGGGTTGAGCCTTTTGCCGTGGCAGGGGAGCTTTTGATGGCGGATAAGCTGGACGGTAAACGCTGGGACGATGGCCGCTATTTCGAGGTCAGCCCCGGCGCCCATGAGTTGATCTCGCGCTTCCAGTTCGAGGTTAATGGCGGCGGTGGTTACATGTCGGAACCGACTCAGGTGACCTGCGAAATTCGTGTGCGCTACGACAGCTTTGCCGCCGGCCAGCATTACCGGCTGGAGGCGCGTTCACTCATGCGCAGCGCGCAGGCATTTCTTTATGACGAACAGCGCAATGAGCTGGCTCGAGGCGAAGTTCTGCGTTGCGGTACGTTCTAGCCGCACTCAACGCCCGGGCATATTTTCCATGGCCGGGTTTCACCTGCGTTCGCAGTAGTCCTTGAGCGCCTTGAGTGACATCGCCCACTGGAAGTTGCAGAAGCCGAGGTATCGATTCGATTCGTCCCAGCCGGCGTGGCGAAACTCCAACATGGTTTTGTCGGCGTTGGCCGCCAGCTCAAAGACAATTCCGGTGCCAAACCAGGCCGATGCCGGGCTCGATTCTTCATGCTCGCTAACGCAGCGCCACAGTATGCGGCTGTTCGGTACAGACTCATCGACGGCCATTATCAGCACGTCGTGGCCTGCGCCCGGCTCGAATAACCATGCTGCCAGCTGTTCGTGTTCGCCGGCTTTGGGCGTGTCCCACCAATTGCCAATGCCCTCTATGGTTGAGAGTGCTTGGAAAACCTTGGCGGCGGGCGCGTTGATCATCAACTGATGGTAAAGGGTTGCCATGCTCAGACTCCTGACTGGGTTGGGTCACGTCGAATGGCTGGCCTCGCCCGGGGCGAGGCCTTTAAAGACCCTAGCGTAGCTGCGCGAGAATTTCGAATGAGCGCAGGCGATCGTCGAAGTTGTACAGATCGCCGGTAAATATCAGCTCGTCAGCACCGGTCTGCTCCAGCAACACATCAAGGCGTGCGCGCACTTTCTCCGGACCGCCAACCACGGCCATGCCCAGAAAATCTCCTACAGCGGCACGTTCGTGCGGTAGCCACAGGCCTTCCATGCTGTCGACGGGCGGGCGCTGGACCAGGCTCTGGCCGCGAATCAGCGCCAGAATGCGCTGGTAAACCGAGGTCACAAGGTAATCTGCATGCTCATCGGTATCGGCGGCAACCAGCGGCACGCCGAGCATTACGTAAGGTTTGTCGAGGGTGGCAGAGGGTTTGAAGTGATTGCGATAGACCCGGATCGCCTCGTGCATCATGCGCGGGGCAAAGTGCGAGGCGAACGCGTAAGGCAACCCTTTCATGCCGGCCAGTTGCGCACTGAACAGGCTGGAACCGAGCAGCCAGATCGGTACGTTGGTGTCGGCGCCCGGCATGGCGACGACGCGTTGATTGCGCGTGCGTGGGCCGAGATACCCTTGCAACTCTTCGACGTCAGCCGGGAAATCATCGGCGCTGCCGGAACGCTCACGACGCAGTGCATGCGCGGTGTACTGGTCAGCGCCTGGCGCACGGCCCAGGCCCAGTTCAATGCGCCCTGGATATAAGGTGGCGAGCGTGCCGAATTGTTCGGCGATCACCAGCGGCGCATGGTTGGGCAGCATTACGCCGCCAGAGCCGAGGCGAATGGTCGAAGTGCCTGCCGCCAGATACCCGAGCAGTACCGCCGTGGCCGAACTGGCGATGCCATCCATGTTGTGGTGTTCAGCCACCCAGAATCGCTCGTAACCCAGCCGCTCGGCATGCTGAGCCAGCGCCAGTGAGTTATGCAGGGCCTGCTGCGGACCGCCGTCGTCACGAATCGGCGCGAGGTCGAGGATTGAAATCTTGGTCTTTGCTAATTCACTCATGAGCCCTGCCTATTCGGTTGCGCTAAGCGTTCGACACTTCGGTGCCGCGCTGCGGGAAAACATGCCTGAGTTAAATAGTGGGGTTTTATTTGCAGATTCCAAGGTGCGCGGGCAATGAGTCGTGATCAACGGCCCTTGGCGTCCAGCCAGCATCTGGAAAATAGCCTGCACTGCCGAGCGAACAATCAATCGGTTGGAATTGCAGTGCGCGGCGAGGGGACGGTGTTTCGGGGAGCGGGGCGGCAGGTTGGCTGGCCGCCCCGTTTCACTCAATCGAGCATGTCTTTGTAGCGATCATCTTTCTTGAACACCAGCGGCTGGCTGAAACCAGGGATGCTGATTTGTTCGGTGCCCAGTTCGATGTGGCTGTCATCGATCATGTCATTGCCGAAGTTGTAGATGATGTCGAGTTGGCCGAGCAGGGCATTGCGCTCATAGGTTTCGGCATTGCGCCGGGTCTGCTCGCGGCGTTCAACGTAATTGCCCCATGCCGCCTCTCCGTAGCGCTTGCGCAACATACGTTCGGCAACGTGTGGCGCGAGGATCACGCCGCTGGCGTTGTTGCCGCCAAAGCCCTTGGAGTTGACGAAGCACACATCCATCGCCTGCTCGCCCAACTGGCGGTCTTTGATGGCAATGCTCAGGTGTTGCTGGTGCACATCATCGGCCACTTTATCGATGGTTTTGATGCCGGGCAGCAGGCCGTACTTGAAGGTGCCGAGGGCCGAGATAACCTGATCGCCACTGGCGGTTGCCAGTGAGTGGCCGACGAATGCCTTGGCGGCGGTGATTGGCCAGCTTTCGATACCGAAGGTGGCGGCAATCCGGTTGAGCAGGTCGGATTCAGTGGTGCGGTTGGCTGGTGTGCTGGAACCGTGGGCGTGGACGAAGCTGCGCGTGCGCACGGCTTCTGCGCCGAGAATCTGCGTGGCGCTGGCTACGGCCTTGGCCATGGTCAGATAATTACCCGGGCCAGGCGCTGAAATCGATTTCTTGAAGCCGTCGGCGTTGATAAATACATCCGGCACAGCGCCGTGAATGTCTGCGCCCAGCTCCATGGCCAGCTCGTCGTCCATCAGCATCACGTACTGGCAGGATTCGGCCAGCGTGAAACCGCAGTTATGGCCAAATGGACGGCTGGCGCGCTGGAAGTTGACGTCGTCTGTGCCTTCAATCTGGCGCAAGCCTTCCTCGGTCGCCAGTGCGCCCATGGCGCCATAACCCTCGATGCATTCCTGAGTGATCGGCGCCTCGCTGTTACCCACAAGCACCACGCGTGCCTTGCCGGACTGAATGTGCTCGATGCCTTTTTGCAGGTTATACAGGAAGGTTGCGCACGCGCCGGTAATACTGCCGGTGGTGCCGACACTGCCCAGCACGTAGGCGTTGATGAAGTCGGTGGGCATGCTGTTAAAGCCCAGCGGCAACTGCTTGGCCGTTACGCGCCCGCCTTTGAGGCGAGATTGCATGAGGCCACCGTAACCGTTTTCGTCCAGCTGGCTCATGATGCTGCCAGAGAACACCGCCACTTCATCGGGCGCGACGTGCTTGAGAATGGTTTGCCAGTTGATGCCGGTCGAGCGCAGCGCATCGGTGGCGCCGACGACTGTCATGGCCAGGCCGCGCGGGTGGAAGCGGGCGTTGTAGAGTTCACTCGGCTCAAAACCTGTAGGCAATTGCCCGGCCGATTTCACCGGTAAAGCGCGGTAGCTGTCGATCTTGAAGTCGCAGCTGTCGTACAGAGTAACCCGCACTTCGCTGGCGCTCAGGTCTTCCACTGTCCAGTCTGAGGGCAGCGGGTCTGGCAACTGTTTGCGCAGGGTGATGAAGCTCAGCGGGTTGCCGGCGGTGGCATCGATGGTGATGTTTTTTTGCCAGTGGGCCGCATCAACATCGAGGTATTTCTTGTCGATGCGGCGAACCAGTGTCGAGGCCAGAATCACTTGAGCGAATTGCTCGTCGATCTCGGCTAATGTCAGTTCGGTGCCTTCATGGGTCTGATACTGGCCGTCTACCACGCGCACCAGTTTCATCAGCACCGCGAGGCCTGCAAGGGTGGCCTGGCGGCTGGCCAGGTCGAGCGACTCGATTACCGTACGCCGGAAACCGTGGTGAAAAGAACTGCGGCCGGCTGCGTTATAACCACCAAAACCAACAATAACGGGTAAGCGAGACATCACGCGGTAACTCCTCAAATAAGTACACCAGTCGAGCGCAGATGAAGCGATTCAGCTCGTCTGGGGTGCAGCTGCAAGACTGTAACTAACACAGACTCACGCCGGTTTAACCGTTCGGATGCCTATGCTGACGCGAAGTATGACTTGGAAGTCACTGTTTCGACCAAGGTAGAGGATCAAATAAAGCCATGCAACTGATAGGGTTATGACCATAAGTTCAGCGTAATGGTGCGCAGGAGAATAAAAATGAACGCCATCAACCCTTACGAATACGGCATGCCGCGAGAAGCTGCGAACTTTCAGGCACTCAGCCCGCTGAGTTTTCTGGAGCGTGCGGCAAGTATTTATCCACAGCGAGTTGCACTGATTAATGGCCGCCAGCGGCAAACCTGGGGCGAAACATACGCCCGCAGCGTTCGTCTGGCTTCAGCATTGGCCAAGCGCGGCATTGGCCTCGGCGATACCGTGGCGGTGATTGCACCGAATGGTATTGCGATGTTTGAAGCGCATTTTGGTGTGCCGATGTGCGGCGCGGTGATCAACGCGATCAACACCCGCCTTGATGCCGAAGCCATCGGCTTTATTCTCCAGCACGGCGAAGCCAAGGTGTTGATGGTGGATAAGGAGTTTGCCGAGGTCGCTCAACGGGCAACCAGTCACATGCCCAACCGCCCGCTGATTATTGGCATCGACGACGTTGAGTACGATGAGGGTCAGTTGATCGGCGAACTCGACTACGAAGCTTTTCTGGCCGAGGGCGATGCGGACTATGCATGGCAGCTGCCGGCGGATGAATGGCAAGCCATCGCGCTGAATTACACCTCGGGCACCACCGGCAATCCCAAAGGTGTGGTGTATCACCACCGTGGCGCGCACCTCAATGCGTTGTCCAATGCCATGTGCTGGGACATGACGCGCTTCCCGGTGTATTTGTGGACGCTGCCGATGTTCCACTGCAACGGCTGGTGTTTTCCTTGGGCGCTGGCAGCCTATGTGGGAACCAATGTGTGCCTGCGTCACGTGCGCGCCGAGGCGATTTTCCCGGCGCTGGCTGAGCATGCGGTCGATCATTTTTGTGGTGCGCCGATTGTAATGAACATGCTGGCCAACGCATCGCCTGAGCTTAAAGCGCTGAAAACCCGTCCGGTGAAAGTAATGACCGCGGGAGCGCCGCCACCCGCTGCGGTGATCGAGGCGATGGAGTCGCAGGGTTTTCAGGTCACCCACGTTTACGGCCTTACCGAAACATACGGGCCGAGTGTGGTGTGCGAGTGGCAGGATGAGTGGGACAGCGAAGCGCCCGAGCAGCGTGCGCGTTACAAGTCGCGCCAAGGCGTGCGTGCGCCATTGCTTGATGAGTTGATGGTCGCCGACCCGCAAACGCTGCAGCCGGTGCCGCGTGATGGCGAAACCATTGGTGAGATATTCATGCGCGGCAACGTGGTGATGAAGGGCTATCTGAAAAACCCGACCGCCACGGCTGAAGCCTTTGCCGGCGGCTGGTTTCATTCAGGTGATCTGGCCGTGTGGCATGCCGATAGTTACGTCGAGATCAAGGACCGCTCGAAAGACATCATCATTTCCGGCGGGGAAAATATCTCGTCCATCGAGATCGAGGATGTGCTCTATCGCCATCCGTACATTCTTGAAGCCGCCGTGGTGGCCATGCACAGCGAGCGCTGGGGTGAAACGCCGTGTGCGTTCGTGACGCTCAAGCCCGGTACTGAATCGACCGAGGAGTCGGTCATCAAGTTTTGTCAGCATCACATGGCGCGCTTCAAAGTGCCTGGCAAAGTGGTGTTCTGCGAACTGCCGAAAACCTCGACTGGCAAGGTGCAGAAATTCGTCTTGCGTGAGCAGGCCAAAGCGCTGGCCTGAAACGCAACCAGCGCTGAGCGGTGGGGGCCGCGCAGCGCTGGTTGTTTGACACTAGAGCCTGGCTTCATGCCGAGCGCTTAGTGATAACGCACTTCCTTGCTATCGGTGCTGACCCGGGTGCCACCAACGCCCTGAACGATGGCGTCAATCTGCGCCAGCGAACCAATAACGGCGGTCTTGCCAGTGTTGCGGGCAAACTCGCTGGCAGCCAACACTTTCGGCCCCATTGAGCCGGCAGCAAAGCCGAGCTTGTCGAGTTCATCCGGGCTGGCTTCGGCAATGGCTTTTTGCGTGGGCTTGCCCCAGTCAATAAAGGCTGCTTCCACGTCTGTGGCGATGACCAGCAAATCGGCTTCAAGTTGTTCGGCGAGCAGTGCCGAGCACAGGTCTTTGTCGATTACCGCTTCAACCCCTTGTAGCTTGCCGTCTTCACCGTACATGGTGGGAATGCCACCGCCGCCTGCACAGATCACCACCGCGCCTTTTTCGAGCAGCCATTTGGCCGGGCGGATTTCGAAAATCTGCTTAGGCCGTGGGCTGGGTACGACCCGGCGGAACTTGTCGCCATCGGGGGCAATGCTCCAGCCTTTTTCGGCCGCCAGCGCCTCGGCTTCTTCCTTCGAATAAACCGGACCAATTGGCTTGGTCGGGTTCTTGAACGCCGGGTCTTTCGGGTCTACTTCAACTTGGGTAAGCAGGGTGGCGAATGGCACTTCGAACGGCAGCAGGTTGCCCAGCTCCTGTTCGATCATGTAGCCGATCATGCCTTCTGTTTCGGCGCCCAGCACGTCCAGCGGGTAAGGGCTGGTGGCTTTGTAAGCAGCACCTTGCAGTGCCAGCAGGCCGACTTGCGGGCCGTTACCGTGGGCAATCACCAGCTCATTGCCGGGGGCAACTTTGGCGATTTGTTCGGTAGCGATACGGATGTTTTCACGTTGGTTGTCAGCCGTCATGGGTTCACCACGACGGAGCAGGGCGTTCCCGCCCAGAGCGACGACGATACGCATGCTAATACCTCCAAAAGGGATTCAGTGAAGCAACAACGCCGTGCAGGACGCACGGCGTTGCGGGCGGGCGCTTAGACGTCGCCGAGAGTTGAAACCAGAATGGCTTTGATGGTGTGCATGCGGTTTTCTGCTTGCTCAAACGCGATGCACGCAGGGGACTCGAAAACTTCTTCAGTCACTTCGATGCCGCCTGCCAGGTGCGGATACTTTTCGGCAACCTGCTTGCCGACTTTGGTATCGGTGTTGTGGAACGCAGGCAAGCAGTGCATGAACTTGGTCCGTGGAGTTCCGGTGGCCTTCATCATGTCGCTGTTGACCTGATAAGGCAGCAGCAGCTTGATGCGCTCGCCCCAGGCCTCAACTGGCTCGCCCATCGACACCCAAACGTCGGTGTGGATGAAATCAACGCCCTTGACGGCTTCTTTCGGGTCTTCGGTGAGGGTGATGCGTGCGCCACTGGCTTTGGCGAACTCTTCGCACTGCGCAACAAACTCAGGGTCTGGCATCAGCTCTTTAGGCGCGGCGATGCGAACATCCATCCCCAGCTTGGCGCCAACCAGCAGCAGCGAGTTACCCATGTTGTTGCGGGCGTCGCCCAGGTAGGCATAGCTGATGTCGTGCAGAGGCTTGTCGCAGTTCTCGCGCATGGTCAGCACGTCTGCCAGCATCTGGGTTGGGTGATACTCGTCGGTGAGGCCGTTGAATACCGGTACGCCAGCGTATTGGGCCAGGTCTTCTACGATTTCCTGGCTGTAGCCGCGATACTCGATGGCGTCATACATACGGCCCAAAACGCGCGCCGTGTCTTTCATGGTTTCTTTGTGACCGATCTGCGAGGAGTTCGGGTCGATGTAAGTGACATTTGCGCCTTGATCGTAGGCGGCCACTTCAAACGCACAGCGGGTGCGAGTGGAGGTCTTTTCAAAAATCAGCGCGATGTTTTTACGCTGCAGGTGCTGCTGCTCGGTGCCGGTGTATTTGGCACGCTTAAGGTCGCGAGACAGATCGAGCAGATAGCGAAGTTCACGCTCAGTGTGATGAACAAGGCTGAGCAGGTTACGGTTGTGCATGTTAAAAGCCATGATTAAATCTCCATGAATTCAAGAATTTCAGGCCTACCAGTACAGCTTGTGGCTGGTTTGGCGAGTTGCGCCTCGTAAGCGCCTAACATTGCTTTTTAATAGTCGACCGGATCGCGCAGGATCGGGCAGGTCATGCAGTGGCCACCGCCACGGCCGCGGCCGAGTTCACTGGCGCTGATGGTGACAACTTCAACACCGGCTTTGCGCAAAAGAGTGTTGGTGTAGGTGTTGCGGTCGTAGCCAACCACCACGCCAGGTTCGAGGCAAACCACGTTGTTGCCGTCGTCCCACTGCTCGCGTTCAGCTTCATAGCTGTCGCCGCCGGTTTGTACGACGCGCAGTTTTTTCAGGTTCAGCGAGTCGGCAACCACGTCGAGGAAAGATTTCTCTTCGCGGCGGATGTTCATGCCGGTCGGGCTGCTTTCATCCGGGCGCAGGGTGAAGGGCACAATCTGTGAAACCACTTCCGGGAAGATAGTGACAAGGTCACGGTCGCAGAAGCTGAACACGGTATCGAGGTGCATGGCCGCGCGTGATTTAGGCAAGCCGGCGACGATTACTTTCTCGGCAGCGCCTTTGGCAAACAGGTTTTGTGCGAGTTGACCGATGGCCTGACGCGAGCTGCGCTCACCCATGCCGACCAGTACTACGCCGTTGCCAATTGGCATAACGTCGCCGCCTTCAAGGGTGGCCATACCGTGATCCAGATCTGGATCGCCGTACCACACTTCAAATTCCGCGTTGGTGAAGTCTGGGTGGAACTTGTAGATGGCGCTGGTCAGCAGTGTTTCCTGACGGCGCGCTGGCCAATACATTGGGTTGAGCGTAACGCCGCCGTAAATCCAGCAAGTGGTGTCACGGGTGAACTGAGTGTTTGGCAGTGGCGGCAGGATGAAGCTCGACTCGCCAATGAAATCGCCCAGCATGGTCAGTTCTTTGCTGGCACCGAGTGCGTTGATCAGGTCGGTCACTGATACGCCGCCGATCAGGTGCTCGGCCAGTGCGCGTGGATCAAGGCTGCGCATCCAGCTGGAAACTTCATCGGTCAGGCCGGTGCCAATCTGGTTGGCGGTCAGCTTACGTTCGAGAATCCAGTCCATCGCGGCTGGGATCTTCAGTGTCTCGGTCAGCAGGTTGTGCATTTCCAGCACTTCGATGTTGCGCTCACGCATTTTGGTGACGAAGTCGAAGTGGTCACGCTTGGCCTGGCTTACCCAGATCACATCATCAAAAAGCAGCTCATCGCAGTTGTTTGGGGTGAGGCGCAAGTGCGCCAAACCGGGTGAGCAGACCATCACTTTGTGTAATTTACCAACTTCGGAGTGAACGCCTAATTTGACTTTGGACATGTCTTTTCTCCTTGCTATAAAGGCTATTAAAGGGTCAGGAAGCCGTCGTAGAGGCCGTAAGCGGCAAAGGCAGCGCCAAATACGGTGACAACGACAATGACCTTTTCAATTGCGGTAAAGACTTGCAGGTTCTGTTCGCGCTTGGCTTTGGCGAACAGCAGCGCACCGGGTGCGTACAGCAGTGCAGACAACAGGATGTATTTGAAGCCGCCGGCATACAGCAACCAGATGGCGTAGATCAACGCGATGCCGCCGATGATCAGATCCTTCTTGCGGGCGCCGGGATCTTGCTCGTAGGTTTCACCTTTAACCCCGATCAACACGGCGTAGGCGGCCGACCAGAAGTAAGGGATAAGAATCATCGAAGTTGCCAGATACAGCAGGCTGGTATAAGTGCTGGCGGCAAACAGGGTGATAATCAGGAACGCCTGGACCAGGATGTTGGTCAGCCACAGCGCATTGGTTGGCACACCTTTGGAGCTCATCTTCTTGAGGAAGTTGGGCATGGTGTGATCGCTCGCCGCAGCGTGCATGATCTCAGCGCACAACAGCACCCAGGAAAGCAGAGCACCGAGCAGAGAAATCACCAGACCAACACTGATCAGGATGGCGCCCCAGTGGCCTACTACGTGCTCAAGCACATACGCCATTGAAGGGTTTTTCAGCTCAGCCAGTTCTGGCTGGCTCATGATGCCCATCGACAGTACGTTGACCATCACCAGCAGCAACAATGTACCGATGAAGCCAATAACGGTGGCCTTACCGACATCTGAGCGCTTTTCGGCACGGGCCGAATAAATGCTGGCGCCCTCGATACCGATGAACACCCACACAGTGACCAGCATCATGTTGCGCACCTGATCCATCACAGTGCCCAGATCGGTGTTGCCACGGCCCCAGAAGTCGGATGTGAAAATATCCATCTTGAAGGCTACGGCGGTGATCACCACAAACATGATCAGCGGGACGACCTTGGCCACGGTAGTGATCAAGTTGATGAAAGCCGCTTCCTTGATGCCGCGAAGCACCAAAAAGTGTACGGCCCAGAGCACCACTGATGCTCCGACGATCGCCGCAACCGTGTTGCCTTCACCGAACACCGGGAAGAAGTAGCCGAGGGTGCTGAACAGTAAAACGAAGTAACTGACGTTTCCCAGCCAGGCACTGATCCAGTAACCCCAGGCGGATGAGAAACCCATGTAGTCGCCAAAGCCGGCTTTGGCGTAGGCATAAACCCCGGCATCAAGTTCTGGCTTTCGGTTAGCCAGCGTCTGGAATACAAAGGCCAGGGCTAGCATCCCGACAGCGGTAATGCCCCAGCCGATTAAAACGGCACCGGCGCCGGCACTGGCCGCCATGTTTTGCGGGAGAGAGAAGATTCCTCCCCCGATCATTGAGCCTACAACCAGCGCAATCAGTGCGCCGAGGCGAAGTTTTTGGGTGGGTTCTGACATAATCGTTCTCCCTGCGACAAAATGTTTCTTGCAACTATTAGGCGCTCTGATTAATGACAGCGTGTTGACTTAAGTCAGTTCAAATCAACTAAACAACTAGTTCTTTGGTCAGTGGTTTGTTTTTTTGTTTTCTGAATGGGAAACGATAGAAGTTGTAGGACTCATCGCAAGTTGCGGGCATGAAAAAGCCCGGCGCAGAGGCCGGGCTTGGGATTTTTCTAGATGAATCAGTGGCTTAAAATTTGAATCTAATTCTTACAGATGCATCCTTTTCTGCATTTTCTCAGGTAATGCCCTGCAGTTGGTTTCCGGCAGGGCATTAGCATGCGCTGTCAAGCGGTCAGTTCATGCCCAGCCAGTTCGGCAGCGCCATTGAAACAGCCGGGATGTAGGTGATCACCATCAAGAATCCGAGCAGCAGCATCAGCCAAGGCCAGGCGGCGCGGATAACCTGAGTCAGCGGCATACCGGTCACCGCTGAGGTTACGAACAGGTTCAGGCCCACCGGCGGGGTTATCAATCCGATCTCCATGTTCACCACCATGATGATGCCCAGATGGATCGGGTCGATGCCCAGTTGCACGGCAATCGGGAACAGGATCGGCGCCAGGATCAGGATGATCGCCGAAGGCTCCATGAACGCACCGGCTATCAGCAGCACGATGTTCACCACCAGCAGGAACTGCCACGGCTGCAGGCCAGCTTCGATCACCCACGCGGTGATGGTCTGCGGGATTTGCTCGGTGGTCAGCACGTGAGCGAACAGCATGGCGTTGGCAATGATGAACATCAGCATGATGGTCAGCTTGCCGGAGTCGAGCAGCACTTTCGGGCATTCGCGGATCGACAGATCCTTGTACACGAACAGCGCCACAAAGCCTGCGTACACCGCGGCTACCGCTGCGGCTTCAGTTGGCGTGAACATGCCCGAGTAGATCCCGCCGAGAATCACCACCATCAAAAGCAAGCCCCAGATGGCTTTGCGCGCAGCCGTGAGGAACTCGCGCACGGTGGCTCGCGGCTGAGCAGGCAGATTCATTTTGCGCGCGACGATGTAAATCGCCAGCATCAACGCAAGCCCCAGCAACAGACCCGGAATAACCCCGGCCATGAACAGCTTGCCGACCGACTGCTCGGTTGCAGCGGCGTAGACCACCATCACGATCGACGGCGGAATCAAAATGCCCAGCGTACCGGCGTTACACACGATACCGGCGCCGAACGCTTGCGGATAACCCGAGCGCACCATGCCGGCAATCGCAATCGAGCCGACCGCGGCAACGGTGGCAGGCGATGAACCAGACAACGCGGCGAACAGCATGCACGCCATAACGGCCGAAATAGCTAGACCGCCACGGATATGACCGACGCAGGCGTTGGCAAAGTCGATCAGACGTTTGGCCACGCCGCCGGTGGTCATGAACGCGCCGGAAAGCAGGAAGAACGGAATCGCCAGCAGCGTGTAGTGCTCGGAGGTTTCAAACAGCTTGATGGCCAGCGAGCGGACCGAGTCCGGGCTGAACAACATAATCGTTACCGAACCGGCGAGGCCCAGCGAAACCGCAATCGGCACGCCGATGAACATCAGCGCGAACAGCGCGGCAAAGAGGAACAGAATGGTCATTATTTTTGCGCCTCGTGTTCTTTCAGTTTCAGCGCATCGGCGGCTTCATCAGCCAGGCCGAGGCCAGTCTGCTCGTTACGCAGAATTCGCACGAAGATTTCAAGGAAGCGGATAAATACCATCGCGTAGCCAAACGGTACGATGGCCGCGATATGCCATTGGGCGATGCCGTAATGGCCGAGGTCTTCTGCGCCGATGCCCGCGATGAACAGGGTTTTCACCCAGTCAAAGCTGCCAATTGCAATCATGCCGGCGTAAGTCAGGCAGGCGATGCAGGCGATAAGGCCGATGATGCGTTGTACGGGGCGTGAAGCCAGTTTTACCAGCGCATCGACACCGATATGGCCCGCGGTGCGTACACCGTAAGCCAGACCGAAAAAGATCAACCAGGCAAATAGCGCCTTGGTCAGGGCAATACTCCAGGTCATGGACTGAGCCATGTCGAGGATATGGTCGCCAATCCACAGCAAGGACTCGCTGGCGCCTTCCCAGTTGTCAGCCCAACTGTAGAAGAAGGTGTACAGGTTGTTGAGGATTACATAGGTAAAGGTAACCAGAGTCATGGCACCCAACAGAAAGGCAATAAAACCTTCCTCGAAGTGATCCCAGGCTCGCCGCAGGGCGTTCATCGATAAATTCTCCAGAGGTATGAACTGCTGGCCAGAACCGGCATGGAACTGGCCAGCCGTAATGGCCGGCAGCGGGCGTGGCCGCTGCCGGGAGTCGTGCCTTGCGGCAAACTCACCTTACTGGTTGGAAGCCTCGGCGGCTTTGATCAGGTCGGCACCGATATCAGCTTCAAACTTCTTCCAGACCGGCTTCATGGCATCGCGCCACTCAGCACGCTGCTCTGGCGTGAGGGTGATGATTTCGCTGGTTTTAGCGTCGATGATGCGCTGCTTGTCACCGGCGTTCAGGGCATCAGCCTGCTTGTTCACTTCAGCAGTAACTTCCACGATGATCTTGTCCAGTTCAGTGCGGACATCAGCCGGCAGGCCGTTCCAGAACTTGGTGTTGGTGATCAGCATGTAGTCGAGTACACCGTGGTTGGACTCGGTGATGTACTTCTGAACTTCGTTGAACTTCTGGCTGTAGATGTTCGAGTACGGGTTTTCCGCACCGTTAACCACGCCAGTCTGCAGGCCTTGGTAAACCTCGGCGAAGCTCATTTTGCGCGGGTTGGCGCGAACGGCTTTGAACTGCTCTTCGAGTACGGCAGAAGCCTGTACGCGGAACTTCAGGCCGCGAGCATCTTTAGGCTCGTACAGGGCTTTGTTGGCAGACAATTGCTTCATGCCGTTGTGCCAGTAGCCGAGACCGGTGATGTTCTTCGACTCCATCGAAGTCAGCAGTTCCTGACCCTCTGGGCTCTGCTGGAACTTGTCGACTGCGCTGATATCGTTGAACAGGAACGGCAGATCGAAAATCTGCAGTTTTTTGGTGTATTGCTCAAACTTGGCCAGTGATGGCGCGATCAGCTGAACGTCGCCCAGCAGCAGCGCTTCCATTTCCTTGCCGTCGCCAAACAGCGAAGAGTTCGGATAAACCTCAACCTTCACTTTACCCGGCAGACGCTCTTCCGCGAGCTTCTTGAACAGGTTGGCACCTTGGCCTTTCGGGGTGTTATCGGCCACTACGTGGGAGAATTTGATGACGATCGGGTCGGCTGCTTGAGCCATACCAGCGATGCTCAGTGACAGGGCGCACGCGAGCGCCTTGGCAGAAAGTTTGAACATGCGATGCTTCCTCTTTTTGTGGTTATCGCGGTAGCGCGTATTACTGGGCAACAACTGCAAGTCTAGGCGGCCTGTCAAAAAATGACGGGCAAAGGCTGCAATAGACCGAATTTACCGCGTTGTGGGCCAGGACTTAACTAGAGCAACCGGCATGCCAGCCTGTGCCAAGCGCCATAAAATGAGCGCTGCTATGCGTGACACGGCGGTTTAGGCCGCTCGGAAAAACCGAATGCCGGTTATAGAAAGTGACTTGGTCGGGACATGTGGCGGAAATCCGCCAACTACTCCGCTTCGTCTGGCGAGCTTCCGCCACTCAGGCCGTGTTTGCGCAGTTTGTCGTGCAGGGTTTTGCGGGGCACGCCAAGCGCCTCGGCCACGCTGCGTAATGAATTGTGCGAGCGTGCAAGCTCACTGGCGATCAGGGATTTCTCGAAGGCTTCGACCTGCTCGCTCAGTGTGCCGCTGAACTCAGCCGTGGCGTTCGATGCATCGGCGCCGGCTTCCAGCCCCAAATCAAGGCCCAAGGCAAAGCGTTCAGCGGCGTTGTGCAGCTCACGCACATTGCCGGGCCAGGGGTGGCGCAGCAGTTGTGCGCGCTGCGCGGCAGTGAGTTCGCGCACGGCCAGGCCGTGGCGCGAGCTGGCGGTTTCGGTGAAGTGTTGGAACAGCAGCAGAATATCGTCGGCGCGCTCGCGCAGTGGCGGAATCCGCAGCGGCGCGACGTTCAGCCGGTAATACAGGTCAGCGCGGAAGCGGCCCTGATCCGCCGCTTGGCGCAGGTCTTCCTTGGTCGCGGCGATGATGCGGATATCCAAAGGAATCAATTGGTTACCGCCCAAGCGCTCAACCACACGCTCCTGCAACAGGCGCAGTAACTTGACCTGCACATCGAGGCTCATGCTTTCGATTTCATCGAGAAACAGGGTGCCGCCAGCGGCAAATTCGAACTTGCCGATCCGGCGTTTCTGCGCGCCGGTAAAGGCGCCGGCTTCGTGGCCAAACAGCTCACTCTCGACCACAGACTCAGCCAGTGCGCCCGCGTTAATCGCCACAAACGGGCCGGCGCGGCGGTTGGATAAATCGTGCAGGGCACGCGCTACGACCTCTTTGCCAGCACCGGTTTCACCGAGAATGAGTACATCGGTATTGATCCCGGCCAGCGCGCCGATCTGCTCACGCAAGCGTTGCATGCCAGGCGATAGCCCGACCAGCCGCGCGGCGAGTTGCTTGCGGTCCGCCAACTCCAAACGCAGGCTGCGGTTCTCCAGAACCAGCTGGCGTAGCGCCAATGCGCGGCGCACCGACTCAAGCAAGTCGTCGCTGGCGAACGGCTTTTCAAGAAAGTCATAGGCGCCGCTGCGCATGGCTTGCACCGCCAACGGCACATCACCGTGGCCGGTAATCAACAGCACGGGCAATTGCGGGTCTTGTTCATGCAGTTGCGCCAGCAGTTGCAGGCCATCAATGCCCGGCATGCGAATATCACTGACCACCACGCCTTGCCAGTCCGGCTGAATCAGCTCGGCAACACCCCGCGCATCGGCGAGAGTGACGACCTTCAATCCGGCCAGATCAAGGGTTTGGCTCAGAGCCTGACGCAGGTGTGGATCATCATCAATCAGCAGCACCTGAGTGTTAGCGTCGAGGCGGGTCATGTGAGGGTTCCTTTGCAAGCGACTGCACAAAAATAGAGGCGGTTTAGCACGGTGTTCAAGGTTGCACTGCTGCCAGTATGCAAGCTACGAACCAGCTCGGCCGCGACGCTTCACGTCTCATTGGCCAAGTCATCACTCACCCGACTCATGCTGTTATCACCGGCCTTCATGCGCAGGATCAACAAGGCGCCGCCTTGCGGATGATTGTCGAAGCTGAGTTCGCCGCCGAATGCGCGCATCAGGCTGTCGCAAATCGCCAGCCCTAACCCGAGCCCCTGCGCGCTGGTCTTGGTGGTGAAAAATGGCTCCCGTGCGCGTTGCAGCGCCTCGGCCGAGAAGCCGGTAGCGTTGTCGCGGATGTGCAGTTCAATGCCGTCTGCGCTGACCACGCTGCTCAACCACAAACGCCGTGGCGGCGGCACCTCGCTGAGCGCATCAAGGGCATTGGCCAGCAGGTTGCTGAGCACTTGGCGCAGGCGGGTTTCCCCGGCTTGCACCCACAAGGTGGCTTCGGGCAGGTCGCGGATCAGCTCGACATCCAGCGCACGGCGGCGTTTGGCCAGCAATGCCAATGCATCGTCCAGAGCGGATTGCAGTGCGACGGTTTCCGGTGCGTGGCGATCGCGGCGGGCAAAAGCGCGCAGGTGGGCGATGATTGAGGCCATGCGCTCGGTGAGTTGGCTGATGAGCTTGAGATTGGCGCGGGCATCGTCGGTGCGTTGGTGGTCGAGCAATACGCCGGCGTTGTCGGCATAGCTGCGAATGGCGGCGAGCGGCTGATTGAGTTCGTGACTGATGCTGGCTGACATGGTGCCAAGCGCCGTCAGTTTGCTTGCCTGTACCAGTTCGTCCTGCGCGCGCACCAGTTCCTGTTGCGCTTGCTCGCGTTCCAGGACTTCCTGGCGCAGGCGGCTGTTGAGTTGTTCAAGGTCGAGCGTGCGTTCCAGCACGCGTTGCTCCAGCACTTGGCGGGCGTGTGTGTCGAGCGCGATGCGCTCCAGATAATGGCGTCGGCGCTGCATGAGCAGACCGAGCAGCAATATCAGCATCATCAGCGATGCGCCGCCAACCGCAACTGCGGTGCGCACCGGGCCATCGAGCATGCGCCGTGGCGCCAGAATGCTCACCGTCCAGTCGATATCTTCCAGATGCGTGCTCTGCTTGAGCCAGGCTTTTTCATTGAGGTGCAGGGGCGACGGTGACTGAATGCGATAGGGCTGGGTGTCGGCAATGACCGCACGTTCGGCGTTATCCAGCGGGCGCGTCGAGCGAAAGCGCCAGTCAGGATGCGAAGTGAGAATCACCACCCCGTAGTTATCGGTCACCAGCAAGCGTTCAGGGCGATCGCCCCAGAGGGTTTCGGTGTGATCGAGATCGACTTTGACCACGACCACGCCGAGTATGTTGTCGCCATCGCGCACCGCATCGGCGAAGAAGTAGCCGCGCTTGCGCGACGTTGTGCCCAGCCCGAAGAAGCGGCCGTGACGGCCTTGTAAGGCTTCGCGAAAGTAGGGGCGGTAAGAGAAGTTACGGCCGACAAATGAGTCCTCGTCGTTCCAGTTGGAGGCCGCGAGGGTTTGACCGTTTGGCGCCATGAGGTAGATCACATCGGCGCCGGTTTGCTTGCGCAAGCTCGCCAGTTGCCGGTTCACCTGATCTTGCAGGGAAATATTGGCTTGCCCTTTGAGCAATTGGCGCAGGCTTGGCAACTGGCCAAAAATCGGCGGCAGCACTTCGTAGCGGCTCAGGGTGCCGAGGAGGTTGGCCACGTATAAATCGAGAATCTGGCGCTTCTGGTCATTGAGCTGCGCGCCGTAATAGCGCTCGATAGAGACCTGCAGCGGCCATAGCAACGGCGCCAGCAATACACCGAGCAGCAGCAGGCTGCGCCAGCGAAGACGACGGGGAACAGTGGCTTTGATCGGGGCTTGGCTCATAGGCGCATTATGCACAGCGCGCCGAAAAAGCGCTTGTGCGTGTGCTCGTGTCCGGCTTTTTGCAGCGTATTTTCAGCCTGAGCGCCGCGCCCTCAAAGCATCCAGTCGATGGGCAGAATCGACAGGAAACCCACCATGCTGCGTGACCACAAGCTGCTGCCCGGCTCCTTGGTGTGGATAATCTGCCGATCGGCGTCTTGTTCGAGCCAGATGATATTGCCTTGTTCGTCGAGCTTGAGCTGATAGGCGAACAGGCGCAGGTCATGGTCGAATGCATTTTGCATGCGTTGCGCCAGATGCGGGCTGTCGATGACGAAACCGAGTTCGGTGTTGAGGTTGGCCGAGCGTGGGTCGAAGTTGAACGATCCAACAAACACCCGCGTGCCATCCACGGCGAAAGTTTTTGCGTGGAGGCTGGAACCGTTGCTACCGAAAGAGTTGCGGCCTTTGATCTGTTTGCTGGTTGGGGCGAGCCTGCGTACCTCGTAAATCTCGATGCCAGCGTTGAGCAAGTCTTTGCGCGATTTGGCATAACCCGCATGCACTGCGGGCACATCGGTGGCCTCGAAGGCGTTGGTTAGCACGCGCACTTTGACCCCGCTCTGGCTCAGCTTGCTAAACGCGTCCACCCCAACTTTGGTCGGGACAAAGTAAGGCGAAACCAACTCTACGTGGTGAGTGGGGGCGACCAGAATGTTGCTGATTCTGTTGATGAGCAATCCATCGGGCGCGGCCTTGCCTAATCCTTTGGCCGGATCGTCACTGACCATGCGGGTGTTGGCCCAAATCAGCTCCAGTTCGCCATCGAGCAGCTTGCTGATAAAGGGCAGGTTTTTCAGGGCTGTTACGTAGGCATTGGCCTTGGGATTGTGTTCGATGGAAGTGGCCGCTGCGCCTATGGCTTCGCGCTCGGCCGCGTCGGCTTGGGGCAGAAAGTCGTTCACCGCATAGGCCGATTCGCTGGCCCAATAGCGGTCAAAGCTGCTGGACACATCGCTCACCACTGGCCCGACCGAGATGACATCCAGGTCCGCAAACAGAACGCCGTCGGTTGCGCCAAAGTAGGCGTCACCGACGTTGCGCCCGCCAATGATGCTGGCCCGGTTATCGGCGGTGAATGATTTATTGTGCATGCGCCGGTTGGAGCGCTTGAAGTCGGTGATAAATCCGGTCCACTTCGCCGAACGGGTGCGAAATGGGTTGAACAGGCGCACTTCGATGTTGGCATGGCTGTCGAGTGCGGCAAGTTCACGGTCGATGCCGCTGGTGCCGTTATCGTCCAGCAGCAGGCGTACGCGCACACCTCGCTCGGCGGCATCAAGCAGCGCCTGCATCAGCAAGGTGCCGGTGGTGTCGCCGCGCCAAATGTAATACTGCACATCCAGCGTGCGCTCGGCGGCGTTGGCCAGCAGCACGCGTGCGGCGAAGGCGTCTCGCGGATTGTCCAGAGGGTAAATCCCGGACTCCCCCGGATGGCTGCTGACAAGTGGTTGCAACGCCTTGCCCAGACGGGTGTTTTGCGCTTCGTCCTGGCCCAAAGCCATTGACTCAGGCCGCGTGGTCAAACTGGGCAATGAGCTGCAACCTGCCAGCCCGCCGGTGAGCAGGGCAAACAGCATGGCCAGCCAGTGCGCTGGCAACCGGGCAGACTTGTAGAGGTGAAGGGGCTCTGTGTGCGCGCGCATAAGCTTCCAGTGCCAGTGATCAATACGCTCAGGCTAGCATTTTCAGCCGGACCAAATACAAGACCCGCGTCAATGCGGGCCTTGATTTGTCGTGAGGCGACTGTTTTCAGGGTTTTGCGGCTGTGGGTTTGTGATTGTCGGTGAGGTCTTTCTCGAAGGCGAGAATGCTGTCGCGCGACTTGGGCAGGTAAGCACGGAACAAGGCATTCCAGTTTTTCGGAACCTGCAGGTTGTTCGGCGTACCTTCCGGGCCATTGAAGTTCAGGGTGTAGCTGCCGTCTGCATTGGGTTCGGCTTCGAGCGAACTGATCTTGAACGGTTTGCTGACCACCCAGCCGTCGGCATCATAAACAGTCAACGACCAGTAGCCTTTGCGGTCGTACTGCAAATCTGGCGCCTTGAACGTCATGCTCGAAGGCTTGCCATCTGCCGCTGCCTTGTCGCCCGGCAATACCACGAAGTAGTGCGCCTGAGTCGCCGGCAAGCCAGCCCAGCCGGCCAGGTTGGTCATCTGGTAATACGGCGACTCAATGGCATCGAGGCTTTCGACGAAGCCTTTCCAGATCACGGTTTCTTTCGGTGCGCGTTTGATCAGGTCTTCACGCAGCGTGTTGAACGAGACCAGGTCGTACTTAACCTCGGGTACGTACGGTTCCGCCGAGCCAGCCTCGACCACGACTGAGTCCTGCCGTTCGTGCAGCTTGTTCATGCCGGCTTCGTCGAGTGAGGGCGGTTGAGTGCGCATAAACAAGTACACATGGTCGCCAACAGTCAGTTGGTCCGGGCTGATTTTCATCGTTTCGCCCGGATACACCACGCCCAGCGTGATCGAGTTGCCGTCGAAAATCTGCACGGACTGATACAGGTCGTAGGGTGGCACGGTCACGCTCAGTCCTTTGGAGGCGTCGAACACCGCGTAGGAGTAGATCAGGTCAAAATTTGAGCGAATGATCGTTTGGTTATCCAGTTGGATACCCTGGCGCTCATGGCGGAATTTGTTGGGGCCGGTCTTGATGGTTTCTTCGGCAAAGTATTTGGCGGTTTCAGCGCGGACGACATTCTCCATCGTCACTTTCTCACCGCCTTCAGCCGTGAATGCCGGGCTTGAGACGAGCGCTACGCCGTTCTTGCCGACACCGGTTTTCTCATCGGCGTGGCTGAAGCCAGAGGCCAATGCCAAGCCAATCACTAACAGTTTTAGTGCTTTCATATGACTCCCTTCTCTGTCGATTAATCCATTACGCCGCACTCGCCAGCCCAGCTGTCCCGTGAGGTTAACCGCTGGCATTGGCCGCGTCGGTTTTCAGATTTTGAGTCTAGAGCAGTTTTTTTAGGGCGTCGTAAAATCGAGCGTCAATGAGCAGGCGTATGCGGGGAGCATTTTTTAGCGCAATGGCGACGTGCGAGTGCAGGAAGAGAGTCGAACAGGAGGCGGGGAATTTGGCAGGAGGCGGGTGATGGAATGACGGCGCCCGCTTTACGGTCGCCGTCATTTACCGGTGCTATCCGCCAATGTTGTCGAAGTCGCTGGCTGCGTGGCGCTCCGGCAGCTGCTCGCTGGCCTCGCCCCACGTACGGTTAACCATGCGGCCGCGTTTCACTGCGGGACGTTCGGCAATGGCCTTGGCCCAACGCTGCACGTTCTTGTAGCTTTTCACATCGAGGAATGTGGCGGCATCGTACAGACCGCCAAGCGCGAGAACGCCGTACCACGGCCAGATGGCGACATCAGCAATGCTGTATTCGTCGCCCGCCAGGTAAGTATTGTCGGCCAGACGGCGGTCGAGTACATCCAGTTCGCGTTTGACTTCCATGGTGAAACGGTCGATCGCGTATTCGATTTTGCTCGGCGCGTACGCGTAGAAATGGCCGAAGCCACCGCCAAGATACGGCGCGCTGCCCATCTGCCAGAACAGCCAGTTGATGGTTTCGGCGCGGGCTTTGGGGTCTTTCGACAGCAGCGCATCAAACTTCTCGGCCAGGTACAGCAGAATCGAGCCCGACTCGAAAAGGCGGGTCGGCGGGGTTGTGCTGTGATCCATCATCGCCGGAATCTTCGAGTTTGGATTAACCTCGACAAAGCCGCTGGAGAATTGATCGCCTTCGGAAATCTTGATCAGCCACGCGTCGTATTCGGCGCCGCTGTGGCCCAGTGCCAACAACTCTTCAAGCATCACCGTGACTTTCACGCCGTTGGGCGTAGCCAGTGAATAGAGCTGCAGCGGGTGCTTGCCAACCGGCAGGTCCTTATCGTGCGTGGGGCCGGAGATCGGCCGGTTGATGCTGGAGAATGCACCGCCGTTCTGTTTGTCCCACTTCCAGACTGCAGGCGGTGTGTAGGTTGTTTGATCGTCCATTGCAGATACCTATTTTTAACAGGTTAGAGTTTCAATACGTTGATCGCGAAGAGCGAGATAAGCCGGGCGTTGCAGTTGATTGTCGTGACGCTGAAACAACGCAGATTAGTCCGCTATTCAAGCGCCTAATCGGTCAATCAACTGGCTCGCAAGCTCGGTTAAATCCACCGCGACAAAATCCGGCATTGGTACTTCGGCTGCCGGCAGCAGGGTGTTATGCGGTCGCGTGATAAACGCACCCTGCCAGCCCGCGGACTGCGCGCCGATGGTGTCCCATAAATGACAGGCTACCAGCGTCAAACTGGCAGCGGGTACCTGCAGTTGATCCGCAACATGGGCATAGGTTTCGGGCGCGGGCTTAAACTTTTTAACCGACTCGACGCTGAAGGTCTGCTCAAAGAACTCCGCCAGCCCAGCTCGCTCAAGTGCGGTGGGCGATGCGCTGCTCGCCGAATTGGTGAGTGTCACCAGGCGAAAACCCGCATCACGCAGCATTTTCAGCGCAGGTAAGGCGTCGGCGTGGGCGGGCATGTTGCCCATGCGCTCTTTCAGTTCGGCAATGTCGGCATCGTTAATGGTTTTGCCGTGCTGGGTGCCAAGCATGTGCAACGTGCCAACGCCGAGCTCGCCAAACGGGCAGTAACGGCCGCTGAGGGTCAGGGTTTGTGAGTAGAGAATCAGCTGGGCGAACCATTCGCGTAACACCCTTGCGTCGCTAAACACCCGCTCGAACAGCGGCGCGAGGGTGTCTATATCGAGCAGGGTTTCGTTTACGTCGAACACGATAATCGGTGCGGCTGTTGGCTCGCTCATCTGTTGCTCCTGCGCTTCAATCATTGATTAACACTGTTGGCAGCGGTTATTTCTTTTCCCAGGCGAAGCTTTTGAAAGCGGCATCAATTGGTGTTTGAGCAACGTGGTTGGTGTAGTTGCTCATCACCTTTTGGCTGAGCGCCAAAATCACTTCCAATACGTTTTGCTGGCTGAAGCCTGCCGCGTAGAAGTCTTCAATCTGCGATGTTTGCAGCTCACCACGTTGGCGAACCATGGCCAGCGTGAAGTAGCGCAGTGTTTCCAGCTTAGGCGTTGGTAGCGGCGTTTCATCGCGCAGTGCATTACTTATTTCGTCAGATACCTTCATTGCCTTGGCGATGCCGGTATGCGCCGGAACGCAATAGTGGCAATTGTGCTCGACGTTGATGCTCTGCCAAACAACAGTTTGCTCCTCTGCAGTAAAGCTGCTGTTGAGGAACAGGTTGTGCAGAACCTGATAACCCTCCAGCAGGCCAGGCGACTCGGCCATTACCGCGTGCAAACCGGGAACCATGCCAAAGGCTTTCTGCGAGTTTTCCAGCAAAGGTTTAGAGGCTTCAGGAGCTGTGTTTTGGTCGTGCAATTTGAAAGTAGACATGTGCTGATCCTTTTTGAGTGATCGTTCAAATATGACTTCACCTTAATTGAGGAGTTCACCATTATCAAGCTATAATTGAGTGATCGCTCAATTATCAATGATGCTGCCCAACAGCCTTTATGCAGAGACACCCATGCCGCGTATTGCTCGTTTTGATCGTCAAGTTGCTCTGGATCGGGCGGTAGAACTGTTCTGGTCGCGGGGGTATTACGCCTCGTCGATGAAGCACATCGAGCAGGCGCTGGACATGCGGCCAGGCAGCTTGTACGCCACTTTTGGCAGCAAGAGCGGCCTGTTCGCCGAAGCGCTGGATGCCTATGTCGTGCGTACAGCCGACACCTTCCAGCAAACGCTGGACGCAGCACCCGCAGTGCTGGAAGGGTTGAAGTGTTATTTGCGCTCGTTCGCACAGGCCTGCAACACCGAGACGCAGCCGCCGGCGCAGGCATGCATGCTGGTGAAAACCCTGCTCGAAATAAACCCCGAAGACGCCGCCTTGCACGACAAAGTGGATGCGGTGCTGACGCAAATCGAGCAACGTATTGGTAAAGCGCTGGAGCGGGCAAAGGATGCTGGTGAACTGCGCGCCGATGTCGATTGCGCAAGGCTTGCGCGACTCCTGCAAGCGCAAATCATCGGCTTGCGGGTATTCGCCGAGCGCAAAGTAGCGAATGCTCAGATTGCAGCGCTCGCTGATGACATGGCGAGCTTAGTCGACGCGTATCGGCCAGCTTGATGATGCCTCTGTGCATATGTGCCTAAGCGTTTAGCTGAGCCTCATCTGCTATCAGGCTATGGCCTTATTGCCCCTTGTCCCACGCCTCAACCAATTCATCCATGCGATCAGGGATGCGCGGTGTTTTGCTAAGAACCAGGCAACGAGTTGTGCCGACGAATTCTTCAATCAGATACAACGAATCGCCCACATCAACGCCCAGTTCCTGAAGTGCCGCATCCGGAATGCGGATGCCTCCGTCGCCATTCCAGTCTTCGATAACTACCTGTTGCGTGCTCATATCGCCTCCGGGGATTGAAAATGCATTGTGGCGGAGCATGGCAGGCATCGTGAACAGCAAGCAACCCTGGCTGGCTGCACGCAGTGATAAGTCGCAGGCAACAAAAAAGGCCCACATCGCTGTGGGCCTTTCTGTATATGGTGCCGGCACCAAGAGTCGAACTCGGGACCTACTGATTACAAGTCAGTTGCTCTACCAACTGAGCTATACCGGCATTTGTGGGGCGCATTATATAGATAAGTTGCGATGAGTAAAGGCCCTTTTGGCAACTATTTTATAAAAAATGTAATGAGCCCGGATTTCTTTATGCACAACTGAGATAAATTTTGCCAGCAGGAGCGGATTTTTTGTGATGCTCGCCTCGGTATTTCATAAGTATCTGTTTTTATTGGTATTTTTAAATTATTAAAAAAGACCTTGAGTCGCATTGTCCGGCTGTACAGCCTGTGTTAGACGCTTTTTCGAAAAACTATCAACTGACTTATCCACAGTCTTTGTGGATAAGTTAAAGGCGTTCTGCCTGTAACAGCAGGTTTCTTGGGGTTACTTCATGTGGGCAGAAGCGTTTAAGCGTGACGCTGTAGCCGTGCTCCTGCAAATACAGGGCGCGATCGAGAACCAGCCACATTTCCAGCGGGCGGCGGAACAGGTCGCGTACCAGTTCCAGATTGCGGACCTCGGCAAGGCGTTGCCAGCCGAGGGCTTGCAGTGCATCCCAGTCTTCGTCGGCGGTCGGTGCGGGCAGGTCTTTGAGTGCGGCGAGGTCTTTGCAGTAGTCGGCGAACGGTTTATCCAGCCAGGCGGCTGGCAAAGAAGGCGTGGGCAGGTATTCATTGATGCCGCGTAACCGGCGCTGCAATTGATCAAATGCCAGGCGACGTGCCATCGAGTTGTCGCGTTGTCTGCGCACGCGGGCGCCGGCGGTTACGGTTTCGCTGGCGGGCAGGCCGAGATCGTCGCGGGATAGTTGCAAGCTGGAGGCTTTTGCAGTCGTGGATAACGGCTGGTAATGCTCATCACGGGTGCGGTTATAGCAGCAGGGCGCAATCGCCAATTGCTGGCAACCTGCCTTGCTGGCGAGTTGCATCAGGCGAACATGCAGGTCGCCGCAGGCATGCAGGGCCACGGGTGTGTGGCTGGGCTGCAGCTGTTGTTGGCAATCCTCGGCGAGCACGTCTTGCTGGATATGCCGGGTCTGGCGCTTTAAGTGATCGCTGATCTTTTGCCCGCTTGCGATCAGCTCTGCATCGTATTCAAGGCAGGTCAGTAGCTGTGGGTCTTGCGCCAATACCCGTCCAAGATGGCCCTTGCCCGCACACCAGTCGAGCCAATGACTGACAGAATGGGCAAACTGCAGGCTGTGAGCGAATGCCTCGATCTGTTGCAGCTTGCGCCCCGGAATACCCGCCGTTTGCCGCGCGTTCAGCTGTGTGTGTGGCGCGACTGATACGCCATCAACATGGCAAAGCGTTTGCGCACTTTTGGCGATCTCGCCAAACGGGGCGGGTGCATCGAGCAACTCTGGTTGGTTGTGGGCAAGTTCGGCCTGTTCCAGCGTTCGTGCGCGCAGCCAGTTGGCCAGTTCAGGATGATCATGTTCCCACTCAAGCTGCAGTTGGGTAAACGGGCGCGGTCGCCACAGGTGCTGGTGCTTTATGAGCAGGGCGTCGAGTGCGGCAAAACGCTGGGCAAGAGAGACGGGGGTTGTCATAAGGAAATGCAGTCGGGCCGTTGCCGGCCCAACTGTTAACGGCCTTGGCAGGCGTCTACGCGCAGCCAGCGTTCCAGCAGCTTGAAGCCGCGAACCAGAACGAAGGCGATCACCAGATAGAACATCCCGGCGGCGAAGAAAATCTCCACTGGCAAGTAGGTGCGGGCGATGATTGTGCGCGCCATGCCGGTGAGCTCAAGCAAGGTGATGGTGCTCGCCAGTGCGCTGGCCTTGAGCATCAGAATCACTTCGTTGCTGTAAGCGGGCAGGCCGATGCGTGCAGCGCGGGGCAGCAGAATGTGCACCATGGTCTGGAACCGTGACATGCCTAATGCTCGTGCGGCCTCAACCTCGCCTGGCGGAACAGACTGAATCGCGCCACGCAGGATTTCGGCGATATAGGCGGCAGTGTGCAGCGTCATGGTGAGAACGGCGCACCAGTACGGGTCACGCAGGTAAGGCCAGAGCGGCCCTTGGCGCACGGACTCGAACTGCGCAAGGCCGTAATACACCAGAAACAGCTGAACCAGCAGCGGTGTGCCACGGAAGAAGAAAATGTAGCCGTAAGGCAGGCTGCGGATATACCAGTGCCGCGATGAGCGGGCGATGCCCATCGGAATGGCCAGAATGAGACCGGCGATTACCGCAAAGGCGACCAGCTCTAATGTAAGCACTGCACCTTCGGAAAGGCGTGGCAGCCACTTGATGATGACTTCCCAGTTCATTGGCTGCTCCTGACAAAACCACGGCTTGCGCGTTTTTCAAGCAGGTACATGCCGGTCATGGCGATGACGGTGAGGCTGAGATAAATCAAGGCGGCGACCATGTAGAAGGTGAAGGCTTGCTTGCTTGAGGTCACTGCGATTTGCGAGCGACGCATGATTTCTTCCAGGCCGATCACTGAAACCAGTGCGGTGTCCTTCATCAAAATCATGAACAGGTTGCCAAGGCCGGGCAGGGCGATACGCCACATTTGCGGCAGTATCAGGCGCCAGAAAATGCGTGGCTTGGACATGCCCAGTGCCTGACCCGCTTCGCGGTGGCCCTTGGGGATTGCCAGAATTGCACCGCGAAATACTTCCGTTGCGTATGCGCCGAAGCAGATGCCGAGGGCGATTGTGCCGGCAGCGAACGGACTGAGTTCCAGGCTTTCCATGTGCAGAAAGTCTGCCAGGGTGCGCATCAGGTTGACGGTGCCGAAGTAGATCAGCAATACCCAGAGCAATTCCGGGATGCCGCGCACGATGGTCGAATACGTGCCGCCAAGCCATTGCAGCGGCTTGTACGGAGAAGTTTTAGCCAGTGCACCAAGCAAGCCCAACACCAGACCGAGGCATAGCGCGCTTAGCGCCAGCTTGATGGTCATCAGGGTGCCGGCTGCCAGGGCAGGGCCGAATCCATAGAGATCGAAGTTCATGTGGGCTCAGTAGCCTGCGCCGCCGGTGAGGGCGGCGCAGTGCCGGCAGCTTAGTAAATGCTGAACGGGAAGTACTTGTCGTTGATCTGCTTGTAAGTGCCGTCGGCAACGATTTCTTTCAGGGCGGCGTTGAGTTTCACGCGAAGCTCGTCGCCTTTACGCACAGCGATACCGATTTTGTCGTTATCGAATACAGGGTCACCCTTGAATTCGAAGCTTTTGCCCGCGTCGCTCTTGAGCCATTCCCAGTTAACGAAGGTGTCTGCCAGCACGCCATCGAGGCGGCCAGACGACAGGTCGAGGTAGGCGTTTTCCTGGGTGTCATACAACTTGATGTCGACAACGTCTTTCATGTTGTCTTCCAGCCAGGTGCCGGCGATGGTTGCGCGCTGAGCGCCGATGACCTTGCCTTTCAGGCTGTCTTTGTCAGCTTTGAAATCGCTGCTTTTCGGCGCGATGAACTGCAGTTTGTTGGTGTAGTACGGATCTGTGAAGTCGACCGCTTGCTTGCGCTCTTCGGTGATCGACATGGAGGCGATCAGGAAGTCGAACTTCTTGGCGTTCAAGGCCGGAATAATACCGTCCCAGTCGGAAGTAACGACTTCGCACTCAACCTTCATCTTGGCGCAAAGTGCTTGGCCGATCTCGACGTCGAAGCCACCCACCTGGCCACTTGCGTCAATCAGGTTGAACGGAGGGTATGCGCCCTCGGTACCAATTTTCAGTTTGTCGGCGGCGACTGCGCTAGTGCCGAAAGCCAGTGTTGCAGCAGCGGCTAGCAGAATTTTTTTGTAGTTTTGCATTCGATACAGCTCCTTGGTTAGCGATTGCCTGACATGAATTGTTTGCAGCGTGCTGAGCTTGGGTTTTCGAAAACCTGCTCGGGCGAGCCTTGTTCTTCAACCAGGCCTTGATGCAAAAATACCACTTCACTCGACACTTGGCGGGCGAAGCCCATTTCGTGCGTCACGAGCAGCATGGTGCGACCCTCTTCGGCCAGTGCACGAATTACGTTAAGCACTTCTTGTACCATCTCGGGGTCTAGCGCCGAGGTGGGTTCGTCAAAGAGGATGACCTTGGGTTGCATGGCCAGCGTGCGTGCAATCGCTGCGCGCTGTTGCTGCCCACCCGAAAGCTGGTTGGGATAAACGTGACGTTTGTCGGCAATACCGACCTTGGCCAGTAATGCTTCCGCGATTTCAGTGGCTTCGGCTTTGCTCTGACCCAGCACGCGGCGCGGCGCTTCGATGATGTTATCGAGCACGCTCATGTGTGGCCAAAGGTTGAAGTTCTGAAACACGAAGCCGATTTCGCTGCGCATGCGGTTGATCTGCTTGCCATCTGCGGCAACCAGTTCACCATTTTTGGCAGCTTTGAGCTTGAGCTCTTCACCGGCGACGATGATCTGACCCTTGTGCGGGTTCTCAAGCAGATTGATGCAGCGCAGGAAGGTCGACTTTCCGGAGCCAGACGAGCCGAGAATCGAGATGACATCGCCATCACGGGCGGTCAGCGAGATACCTTTAAGTACTTCAAGATCGCCATAGCGTTTATGCAAATCGCGAATTTCTAGCGCAGGCGAAGCCTCAGCCATGGGTATTCCTCTTATTCTCTGAGTGCTCTCCAGCCATCATTTAGCCATCCTGGCGCAGCCAAATTAGCATAGCGCTTCGATTACGGCCAAGCCTGCGGGAGCGGTTTAAAAGCTTGAAGTGGGTCGTGTGTCGCATCACCGCAGTTGCCTGTCGCGCAGGTACAAAAAAGCGGATTTTTGATTGAGGCTGTCGAGTTCGGTTGCGATCAGCCGCAAAGATGCAGCAAGTTGAGACTGTCACTGAATGGAGGCGATTATGCCGAGTCAGTCCGCCACTGGCCAGCCATCGTACAAGTACGGCGACCAAGTAGAGGCTGTTGACGGTGAAGTAAGGTGCGCCAAGCCCCTGTCTTGAGAGCTTGGCGCATGCCTGCTGCGGCTATTTATCGCTGTTAGCGGGATAAATTCGCGCCCAGTCGCGCTGCATATCCACCACCGTCCAGTTGTTGGCAACGGCCTCATCAAGGGCTTCGTCCAGCTTGCCGATCAGCGCTTTGCGGTCGTAAGCCCATTCGCGCTTGGCGTCTGTGTGGTGGATCACGCCCATAAACCTCGGGCCTTCGCCGGCAGCAGTCCACTGCAGCATCTCTAAGTCCCCATCGCCGTTGCCTATTGCCATGATTGGCCGCCGGCCGATGATCGACTCGATGCCCACAGGCTTGCCCGGGCCTTCGTTGTGGTGCGCCATGATGACGGTGCGCACAATTTCGGGATCGCCGTTGTTGTCGTGATAACGGTTGATAAACGTGGTGCCGATTACCTGTTCAGGCCCAATGCCGTAAACATCTTCGCTCCATGCGCGCATGAAGGTGACCTCACTGCCTGAGACGATGTAGGTCTTGAACTCATTGGCGCGCAAATAACCGAGCAACTCCAGCATTGGCTGGAAAACCATTTCGGTATACGGACGATGAGTGCCGGGGTGGCGTGCTGTGGCCAGCCAGGCTCTTACGTTGGCGGTAAATTGGTCGGTGCTGATTCCAGTGTGGGTCGCCTCAACTATTGCCATGATGCCTTCGTGATCGTTTTCCTTTACTGCGTCTATACCGCCTTCGAGCAGTTCTTTGAATCCATGTCGGTCTTTCCAGTCCGGATGGTCCGAGGCCCTGCGCTTGACCTCATCAAAGGCGAATAGCACCTGGAAATAGAGCGGCTTTTCGCTCCACAGCGTGCCGTCGTTATCGAATACCGCAATCCGGTCGCTCACAGGTAGGCAATCTTTGCAGGTGCTGTCGGTAACGGACTCAACAAACGTGATGATGGCTTGCTTCGTCGCGCCGTCGCGCCACGAAGGAAGAGGATCAGTTGGGGATGGCTGGCGACCGAGCGGATCTGACTGCTCGGGATTTTTGAAGGGCAATTGGATGTGTTTCATTTATCGTCCCTGATAGATGATTGAGCCGCTATTGTAGCCTCAGTGTCTATCTATTTTGGCGAATCGATGTGCTGAAAGGCTTGATCTAGAGCACTTTGGCGATGGGTTTGATATCCGCCTGCTGTTGCATAGAGCAAGCTTTTGACCCGAGAAAGGTTGGCCAGGCTGTATACAGGCAGGGCTGGATTGGGACGTTGCGCTAAGGGCAAACAAGATGCGCGACTGCAGGTTCAGAAACTGTCTGCTTGGCCGTGATTGAAGTGCGATTTGCTCGGTGCGGGTAAGGCCGAATGCCGGCAGCAAGAGAAACAGTGTCGGCTTAGGTTTGCTCGTGAGAAAGGCATGCCTTTATAGCAGGCAATAAAAAACCCGCACTAGGCGGGTTTTCGTATTTCAGATGCTGCTGGCACCACCTGAAATTAATTAGTGGTGCCCAGAGACGGAATCGAACCGCCGACACGGGGATTTTCAATCCCCTGCTCTACCGACTGAGCTATCTGGGCAACGGGGCGTATTAGACGGATTTGGCGGATGCATGTCAAGCGTGTTTGTGAAAAATATTTAAAGAAAACGGGCTCTTACGATGAATCAGGGCAAAAGTGATCAAAAAATAATCGCTTTTGCCCTTTGCCGGGTTTCACTCGCTTGGCGGCACGTAACCTTCGGCTTGCGCGTACTCTTCGCCGGAAAGGAATTTATCCATCTCGGCTTGGAGGAATTTGCGGTCTTCGGCGTTCATCATGTTCAGACGACGCTCGTTGATCAGCAAAGTCTGGTGTTTTTGCCATTCATCCCAGGCTTGCTTGGAGACGTTGTTATACAAGTCTTCACCTTTTGGGCCCGGATACGGTGGGCGATCAAGGCCTGGCAGCTCTTGTTTGTGTTTGAGGCACATTACGGTGCGGGTCATGACAATTCTCCTGCGTTCAGTGCATCGGCTGCGCGCTTCAACAGTTTTTTGACTGGAGCGGCGAGTCCGAGGCGCGGTGGTGTGGCGAGGTTATACCAGAGCCAGTCGGCCTCGGCCACGTTGCTGGGGGCTGCGGTGACGTCGACCAGCCACGGCTCGATCGTTAACTGGAAGTGGCTGAAGGTATGAATCAACTCGGCCAGCGGTTTGCGTTCGCCGAGTTCAAGGGCGTGTTGGTTGGCAAAAGGCTCGAGTGCTTGCAGGTCGTTAAGCTCTGGCAGGCTCCAAAGCCCGCCCCAAAGCCCGCTTGCCGGTCTGCGGTAAAGCAGAATGGCGTGTTCGCGGTTGGCCAGTATCGGCATCAGGGCGCGCTTTTGCGGTAGCTCCTTGCGCGGCTTGGGGATTGGGTAGCGAATCTCCAGCCCCAGCAGATGCGCCTGACAGCCATTTTTTAGCGGGCACAGTAAGCAGCTTGGTTTGCTGCGTGTACACAGCGTTGCCCCAAGATCCATCATTGCCTGCGTGTAGTTGTTCACGCGGCGCTCGGGCGTAAAACGCTCGGCGACATCCCAGAGTTGTTTGGCCACTTTTGGGTCGCCTGGATAGCCTTCCTGCGCCACATAGCGGGCCAGCACGCGTTTGACGTTGCCATCGAGGATTGGTGCGCGGATCTCCATGCTCAGGCTGGCAATTGCGCCGGCAGTCGAGCGACCAATGCCGGGCAGCGCGGTGAGCGCATCGACGCTGCGTGGAAACTCCCCGCCGTGCTGACTGACGATGATCTGCGCGGTTTTCTGCAAATTGCGCGCACGAGTGTAATACCCGAGGCCCGTCCACAGGTGCAGCACTTCATCTTCAGGTGCGGCCGCCAGCGCCTGCACGGTCGGCAGGGCGCTCATGAACCGGTCGAAGTAGCCAAGCACGGTGCTCACTTGGGTTTGTTGCAGCATGATCTCGGAAACCCAAACCCGATAAGGCGTGATTGCCTGCTGCCAGGGCAGATCTTTGCGGCCGTGGCTGTCGTACCAATCGAGTACAGCTTGGGAGAATTGCGCGGGACTCATCGTTTGAACAGACCCTTGAGCGCATCCTTGAGGTCTGGACTGACTTTGTCGCCAAGCTTCTCTTCGAGTTTTTCGGTCAGTTTCTCGCCTGCCAATTGCGCGGCTATCTTGCCCATGCCGGCTTTGTCCAGGCGGCAAGCCTTGGCGCCCAGCTCTAGCGGGCCGCGGCAACGCAGTGGCCATTCGATGCCGACGTAACGTTCATTTACCTGGCACGCCGGGTCTGGCATTTCGCGCTGGTCGCCCTTGAGGGTGATACCGGCGCGGTAGTCGAGGCCCATAACCCGCAGGTCGAGATCACCGTGGCCGCTAACGCTGAGGCCGGGAATGCTCACGGCCAGATCAGGATTGCTGGCCACGCCGTTGGTAAAGGTCAGGCTGCCCTGGAGTTTCTCGAATGGCGTGCTCTTGTTCGGGAAGTCGCGGGTAATGGGTTTGCGGTTCAGCGTGGCAATGCCGATGCACACTTGTTGCTCAACATTGGCATCAACCAGCATGCCGTCGTTGAGGATGAACTTTGAGGTTCCGTTGAGCCCGGCCACCCACTCGCGCTGGCTGTTGCCGGTGGTCGTCAGGTCGGCTTGCAGGTCGAGAAGGCCTTTCACCGGAGCGGCATGTTCAGGCGTTTTCAGGAAGGGTTCTATCTGAGTGCGCTTGATCTGCTTGTGCAGGGTCAGTTGCGGAATGGCCTTGCGCACATCGACTCTGGCATTGGCGCTGAAGCTGCCGCTACCGAGGTTGCCGCTGGCATTCTCAAGGGTCAGCAGGCCGTTAATGCTTTTCGCCTTGACTGCCAGATTGCTGATCGCTTGTTGCTTGACGGTCAGGCTGTCCATGTTCAGATCCACCTGCATATCGAGCTTGCGCAGACGCTCAATCGGCAACACCGGAGTATTGCTCCAGGCTTGCTGAGTGGGCGCGTTGGGCAGATCGCTGGTGCCGTTCTTGCCCGCTTTGGCGATGCTTTCCTTAACCTCTGCGTTACGCGCAGCGGTGCTGCTTTTGGTTTTCTCGTCCGGCGCCAGCAGGTAACGGTCGAGATCGAGCTGGTCGCCCTTGAGCTGCGCGCGCAGCGCTTGCTTGGCAACGCTGGCAATGGCGAGGTTACCGGTGAACTTGCTGTCGTCGAGTTGTACTTTGAGGTCGTCGAGCTGGACGCTGTCCGGGCTGCCACTGAGGCGGGTGACCAGTTCGAACTTGCGCAGGGTTTTATCGTCGTTCATCGGCGGCAACTGGTGGCCGATACCGCTCAGGAACTCGCGCAGATTGATCTCGGCAATCGACAGCCCGCCGGTCAGCTTGGGCGCTTTCTGGTCAAGCTCGGTGACTTTGATTTCACCGAGTGCGCGCAGCTGGTTGGCTGAGAGTTTGAGATTGCTCCACTCGGCAACTTGCTTGGTCAGGTCGACCAGAATCTGGCCTTGCATTGAGTAGGTGAGGGTTTGCCCGTTGAGCGGCTCCCCAGACGCTTCACCTGAAATTCTGGCGTTTTCCAATTGGTAGCGTTTGCTGTTTCGGTCGATGCGCAGGTCACCTTGCAGCTCGGTGCGCGCACGAATCAACGGCTTGTTGGTGCCAAAGAATGCACTCAGCTTGATAGGCACAGCCTGCCCTTCGCTGATGGCGCCAGTGGTGAGCTGAATGCTTTCGGCGCTGAATTGCTGGCCCTTCTGTGCATCGCTGTATTCCACGCGAGCGCCGTTAACAATCAGGCTGTCGATATCCAGCTTCATGGGCTCGGAGCGTTTGGCGGGCGTCTCTGCGGTTTTTTCAGGTTCTGCTGGCGCTGCAGGTTCGCCATCGGCAGCTGCGGTTTTTTGCGGATGACCGATGTCTTCCCAGTTGCCGTGGCCTTTTTCGTCACGCTGCAGATTCAGGTTGAGGCCGTCGATGCGGATGTCGCTCATCTGGATCTGCTTGCTCAGCAGCGGCAATACCCGCACGGAGAGGCCAAGCAGGCGCAAATCGGCGAACGGCTGATCGGGGGTCGAGGCGCTGGCGACAGTCGCATCGGTCAGCTCAAGGCCAAGCCACGGGAACAGGCTCCAGCCGATATCGCCGTTTAGCGTCAGCTCGATATTGGCTTTTTCGCGTGCCAGATCGCGGATTTCGTCTTTGTAGTCGTTGGGATCGAACAGGTGCGTCAGGATAAAACCCGCCGCCACGATGATCAGCAACAGTCCGAGGAAAAACAGGCCCAGGATTTTGCCGAGCGATTTCATGGACGATTCCTTGTATGCATTGGCTTTTATTTAGAGCGAAGAAGTATAGCGCCCATGTGATGACTATTTAGCATAAAGCGCCACGCGATCGGCAATTGCCAGGCTGGCAGTCAGCCCCGGCGATTCGATCCCGTACAGGTTTATCAGGCCTTCCAGCCCATGTATGGCTGATGTTTGGATGATGAAGTCGGCCGGCGGTTCCCCTGCGCCACTCAGTTTAGGGCGGATGCCGCTGTAAGCCGGGCTGAGCCGGGAACTGTCGAGCGCGGGGAAGTAGCGGCTAATGGCCGCGGCAAAGGCGTTGCGCAGTTGTGCATCGACGTTGTAGTCAATGCGCTCGATGTATTCAGTGTCGGGGCCGAAACGTAACTGGCCGCCCATGTCCAGGGTGGCGTGTACGCCAAGCCCGGCGTTGTTGGCTTCCGGCATCGGGTAGATCAGATGATTGAATGGCGAGCGGCCGCTGTAACTGAAATAGCGGCCCTGACACAGATGCAGCTTGGGAATGGTCGCGCCGGACAATTCGCTGGTTTGCTGCGCCAGTTGCTGAGCAAAAAGCCCGCCGGCATTGATGACCTGCAGGGCTTTGATCTGGAACGGCTCGCCGGCACTTATTCCGCTGGCGATCCAGCCATCCGGAGCGCGCTGCAGTTGGCTTACGCGGGTGTTGAGCACCAGTTGCGCGCCTTGACGCTCGGCAGCACCGAGCAGCGAATGGATAAATTCGTGGCTGTCGATAATGCCGGTGTGCGGTGAGTAGAGCGCCGCCACTGCGCTGACCGCCGGTTCGAGCTGTTGCAATTGCGTGCGACTGATCTCTTGCAGCGGCTCGACACCCGATGCAATGGCATTGCTGGCCAGCGCATCAAGGCGGTCGATTTCATTGGCAGTTACCGCGACCAGTAATTTGCCGATTTTGCGGTGCGCAACCTGATGCTGCGCGCACCAACTGTAAAGCCGCTCACGGCCTTCAAGGCAGAGTTGCGCCTTGAGCGAGCCGGGCGCGTAGTAAATCCCAGCGTGAATCACCTCGCTGTTGCGGCTGGAGGTGTGGCTGCCAATCAGGCTTTCGGCCTCCACAATCAACAGGCTCTGTTGCGGGCTGGCCAGGCGTGCAGCGCAGGCCAGACCCACTGCGCCGCCGCCAATTACGAGGGTGTCGATGCTGTCCATCCGGTTACTCAATCGCAGTTATTCGGCAGAATTGTTCTTCTGATCGGCGCTTGCTTCAAGGTTTACCCCGATTGGGCCTATAATGCCTGCCCATTTTGCACAATGATTTCGTGGAGCAGGTGATGGCCGAACGTACGGCATGCGTCGAGCGCAACACCCTTGAGACCCAAATCAAGGTTTCAATCAACCTGGACGGCACCGGTAAGGCCCGTTTTGACATTGGCGTACCGTTTCTTGAGCACATGCTCGATCAAATCGCACGCCACGGTCTGATTGACCTGGATATCGAGTGTAAGGGCGATCTGCATATCGATGATCACCACACCGTCGAAGACGTCGGTATTACCCTCGGTCAGGCCTTCAGCAAGGCTGTCGGCGACAAGAAGGGCATGGTCCGTTATGGCCACTCTTACGTCCCGCTGGATGAGGCGCTGTCGCGCGTAGTTATCGACTTCTCCGGGCGTCCCGGCCTGCAAATGCACGTGCCGTTTACCCGCGCTGTAGTCGGCGGTTTTGACGTGGACTTGTTCCAGGAGTTCTTCCAGGGCTTCGTTAACCATGCGCTGGTAAGCCTGCACATCGATAACCTGCGTGGCACCAACACCCACCACCAGATCGAAACCGTGTACAAGGCATTTGGCCGCGCATTGCGCATGGCCACGGAGCTGGACCCGCGTATGGCGGGCCAGATGCCTTCGACCAAGGGCGTGCTCTGATGCAAACAGTCGCGGTAATCGATTACGGCATGGGCAACCTGCATTCGGTGTCCAAAGCACTGGAGCACGTTGGTGCTGGCCGGGTGCTGGTCACCAGTGACGAGAAAGTGATTCGCGAAGCAGACCGCGTGGTTTTCCCGGGTGTTGGCGCTATTCGCGACTGCATGGCTGAAATTCGCCGGCTGGGCTTCGACACGCTGGTCCGTGAAGTGAGCCAGGACCGTCCGTTTCTGGGCATCTGCGTGGGTATGCAGGCGCTTATGGAGAGCAGCGAAGAAAACGCCGGCGTTGACTGCATTGGCATGTTTCCAGGGCAAGTTCGCTTCTTCGGCAAGGATCAGGTCGAAGACGGCGAAGCGCTGAAAGTGCCGCACATGGGCTGGAACGAGGTCGCGCAAACGATCAAACACCCGCTGTGGCACAACATTCCGGACATGGCGCGCTTCTACTTCGTGCACAGCTATTACATCGAAGCCGGCAACCCCAAGCAGGTCGTCGGTCGTGGTCATTACGGCAAGGATTTTGCCGCTGCGCTGGCTGAGGGCTCGCGCTTTGCCGTGCAATTCCACCCGGAGAAGAGCCATACCCATGGCCTGCAATTGCTGCAGAACTTCGCCGCCTGGGATGGCCGCTGGTAATGGCCCGGAGCAAGATCACTGCGCAACTCAAACTTGAGCCGGCTCAGGAGCAAGCCGCTGTCGAGGCGCTCAAGCGTTTTCTCGAACAGCGTTTCGAGCTTGAGCTGGGCTCGTTTGAAGTGCATGAAGTGCTCGAGATGTTCAGCCGGGAAATTGCCCCGCTTTATTACGACAAGGCGATTGCCGATGTGCAGGCCGTTCTCAGTGACCGGTTTGTCAGCATCGAAAGCGACTTGTGGGCGCTCGAAAAGAGCTGACCTTTAAATTTTATAAGACTTGAACAGGTTCAACCGATGCTGATTATCCCCGCTATCGATCTGAAAGACGGCGCCTGTGTGCGCCTGCGTCAAGGCCGCATGGAAGATTCCACAGTGTTCTCCGATGATCCGGTGAGCATGGCTGCCAAGTGGGTGGAGGGCGGTTGCCGCCGCTTGCATCTGGTTGACCTGAACGGCGCATTCGAAGGCCAGCCGGTCAACGGTGAAGTGGTCACGGCGATTGCCAAGCGCTATCCGCATTTGCCGATCCAGATCGGCGGCGGCATTCGCTCGCTGGAAACCATTGAGCATTACGTCAAAGCGGGCGTCAGCTACGTGATCATCGGCACCAAGGCGGTTAAACAGCCTGAGTTCGTTGCCGAAGCGTGCAAGGCATTTCCGGGCAAAGTGATTGTGGGTCTGGATGCCAAAGATGGTTTTGTCGCCACCGATGGTTGGGCAGAAGTCAGCACCGTGCAGGTCATCGACCTGGCCAAGCGCTTTGAGGCGGATGGCGTCTCAGCAATCGTATACACCGACATCGCCAAAGACGGCATGATGCAGGGCTGCAACGTACCGTTCACAGCCGCGCTGGCAGCGGCGACCAGCATTCCGGTAATCGCCTCGGGCGGTATCCATAATCTGGGCGACATCAAAACCCTGCTCGACGCCAAGGCGCCGGGAATCATCGGCGCAATCACCGGCCGTGCAATCTACGAAGGCACGCTGGATGTGGCCGAAGCTCAGGCTTTCTGCGACAGCTACAAAGGCTGATTGAACGTGCGCAAGGCGGGCTGACCCAAACGTTGCCCGCACTACACAGGACGGCGATATGACCCTGGCTAAACGTATTATTCCTTGCCTCGACGTCGACAACGGTCGCGTGGTCAAGGGTGTCAAATTCGAGAATATTCGCGACGCCGGTGATCCGGTAGAAATCGCCCGTCGTTATGACGAGCAGGGCGCTGACGAAATTACCTTTCTCGACATCACCGCCAGCGTTGATGGCCGTGACACCACGCTGCATACCGTTGAGCGTATGGCCAGCCAGGTGTTTATCCCGCTGACAGTTGGCGGCGGCGTGCGCACCGTGCAAGACATCCGCAACCTGCTCAATGCCGGTGCAGACAAGGTGTCGATCAACACCGCTGCGGTATTCAATCCGGAGTTTGTCGGCGAAGCGGCGCAGCGCTTCGGCTCGCAGTGCATCGTCGTGGCCATCGACGCCAAGTGCGTTTCGGCGCCGGGCGAAGTGCCGCGCTGGGAAATCTTCACCCACGGCGGGCGCAAGCCAACTGGTTTGGACGCAGTGCTCTGGGCAAAGAAAATGGAAGACCTTGGCGCCGGTGAAATCCTCCTGACCAGCATGGATCAGGATGGCATGAAGAACGGTTTCGACCTCGGCGTTACCCGCGCAATCAGCGAAACTGTGGGTATTCCGGTGATTGCCTCCGGCGGCGTTGGCAACCTTGATCATCTCGCCGATGGCATCTTGCAAGGCAAGGCTTCGGCCGTGCTGGCAGCAAGTATTTTCCACTTCGGCGAATACACCGTACCGGAAGCCAAGGCCTACCTTGCCAGCCGCGGCATTGTCGTGCGCTGATCCGCTACACGTAACGCGAAAAGGCGCTCATTTGAGCGCCTTTTTTGTGCGTATTGTCCCGTCCTGAATAAGGTTT